>DASUGF010000019.1:0-8073 GCA_036274175.1 Parafilimonas sp. | reverse complement strand
GCTAAAAAAATTCTTTTCTGATATTCATTAAGATGAGGTAATAACTTCTTGATCTTTTTCTTTAATGCTTCCATATTATAAAAGTAAGCATTATCATATTTTTTAACCAAATAATGTCAAAGTTATTTCCTTACACTTTCTAAACAACTAATTATTACCGTGAAGTTCTAACGCAATTTAGCATTGTTTGAATTTTGTAAGATATTGTTTGGTTTTTATTGCTTAGTGCGCAACATCTGTCAGAACTTCATTATGCTGTAATTTTATTACAGCATAAAATTTGTTTGTAAATAAATCCAGTAACATGAATCAGCTTTCCAGGCGCGGGTTTATTAAAAGTACAGGCGGCGCACGACAGCCGGCAACCAGGGCACGTTATTTTTTCCTTTAAAAACAAACTACTTGATTGAATAATTGTATTCCTTTATCAAATGGCAGAACGGGTTGGTATATAAGTTATCTATCGGAATAATTGGAAGCTTGCTTGTGTATATAAAAGAAAGATGGGTGTAAGCTGAAAACAAAGCCGCCTGGTTGGTTGTTAATTTCATCGTTTCAATTTGTATCCTTTTATTGGTAGCTTTTGTCAGCGCTTTACTGATCATTTCCGAGCAATACATTTTGTCGTTTGACTGAAGATTAAATGAGAAGTCAAAGCTGATTTCCTGCTTATACCATGTGTTGATACAATCTTTTAATTTTTTAATTTCATCACTATTCATGTCATACCTGAATATAGCGTAAGCAATATTTTTCCTTGGGTCGCAAAACCGGCTAAGTGGATCTTTTCTCAACTCGTTGCCGGGATTTCCTTCGCCACTCACCATATGAAATATAAACGGATGTCCATTTTCAAATAACACAATGCCTGAGTGGGAATACTTCTTATCGTGCGGATTAAGATCTTTTATATACCTGCTGGCAGGATCGCGGTTAAGCCTTACAACAAGGTCGCCTTCTTTCAACAAAGACTGTCCTTCCCTGATCATCGCATAAGGCCCTACGCATGTATGCCCTGATATAATTGTTGCAGTTTGTTTCGGTGCAATGCCAAAGCTTTCATACAAAAAATAAAACGTGAGTAGTATTATTGCGAGCTGTTTCATCACTGAATAATTTTACTTAACCCCGAATTTGAACACATCTATACCAATTCCACCCGGGTACGGCCATGCCGGATCTTTAACATAATGCCGGAAAGCAATTCTCGTATTCATCGTGCCGGAAATACCTGAGAAAGTATATTCATATTTTTGCCATTTGTCAGGATAGCCCCCTGACTCCTGCTTGGAATTAATATCGAACAAAACCTGGGTGAAACTGCCCGTTGAATTGGGTGAGCTTCCCACATCGGTCGATTTTGATTTATTCATCAACACCTGCATGCGGTCTGTATAATACCCTTGTTCATAAGCACAGGTATAAAAGGATATCTTATCTCCATTTTTAACTGATAACACGGGAGTGATCAGCCAATTGTTGATAGGAGAGCTATATTCTGCCGGGGAATAGATGTACTCATCCTTGGAACCCGAAGTGGAAAACGCCTGGAGTCCGTAAGGATTGCCTGATTTGTCGGTTCCAATTTGTCCTTGCTCCCACATCCCGGTAATTGTACCCGTACTACCGTTCGGAACGCTCTTGGTTATCCAGCCGGTAGTTGTTGTAAGTATAGGAACATTTCTAAATTCCTCTATAAAAGACGTAGTGATCACTGAATCGGGAGGAGTATCCCCGGGGATAGGCATGCCAGCGTCTTTGGAGCAGCTATGGATAAAGCCAACTGAGAAGCCGGTGAAACACAGGATAAAAAAAAGCGAAAAATTTTTCATAACAAAAGAATTAAAAGGTTCATAGAATCAAGAATAAAAACCGCTGCATAGATGTTTATTTTTCTTTCTCTATCGAAAGTAATATCGTGTTGTACCCTTATGCGAATTGATTATTACCTGATTCAGTTACACCAGTATAGGATTTTGCAAAACCGGTTATAAAGTTTAAGCACCTGTAGGATTTAATACTAAATATTAAGCTGACATGTTTTATTCCGGCAATTATTGCAATTAAATCACAAATGCTTTTGCGTATTTCGTCAAAGTTGCTAACCAGTATTTTTTAAAATCATCCATACCAAAAAGCAACGGTATGGACAGACATGAAAGTTGACGGGAAGAATTGTTTGCTGCCATTAATAAGATTTATCCCACCTCTTGCTATCACAAAGCAGCCGCAGGGCAGTTCTTATGCAACACCGGGTTTCTTTTTGAGTTATTTGCGTCCTGTTACAAAACAATTAAACGCTAACACATGAAACAACCAATCAAAAAAATCATCAGTGCTACAATCAGAACAGCGGCATTCGCAATTATTGTTACCGGCTGTCAAAAAACACAAACGCCTTTGCGTGACAGCACAGCGGATGAGATTACAATGCATGGCTCCGTTCAATGCACGGATAATATTCCCGGAATATTGAAAGTGCCAAAGGGAAATAAGCTGGCCGCACAGCTCTATGCAAAGGGGGTGCAGATCTACCAGGTGCAACGCAGTACCACGGATCCCGCTATTTTTAAGTGGGTTCTTGTAGGGCCGCTTGCCACGTTATACAATAATGAAGATCATACCAATCCCGCAGGAAGCCATTATGCCGGTCCAACATGGGAGTTCAAAAAAGGTTTTAATAAAGGCGAAAAAACAGTAGCAAAAAAATCACAGGAAGCCAGCGTGGATGCAACAGCTATTCCGTGGTTATTATTAACTGCGATTGATTCACTTAGCAGCTCAAATAATAAAGTAACTTTTATACAGCGTGTATGCACTGCGGGAGGTTTGGCCCCGGCAAGCGGAGCAGATGAAGCGCATCTTGGCGTATATGACAGCATACCATATACTGCTACGTATGTTTTTTATACGGCGAAACATTAATTGAAAAATTTTTCGCTAACCTGTGCAGAAGCGTCCTGAACAAGGGTGCTTTTGTTTTTTTAGGGCGATGTATAATTTTTTTGCCAATCACCCATAGTTAAAACGCAAAAAGCATTTGAATACAATGCCGGGCTTCTGATTAAATATTCGGATAAGGAGAAAATTTTTTCTTAACTTCTCGACGATAATAGCAAAGAAATTTTTTCAAAACAGGAGAAGTTTCCTCATTTTTAAGGCTTAAATCAATCAATATTGCAATATGAAAAAATCACGTCGTCACTTTATCAGACAAACAGCGTTTACCGGGGCGGGCCTGGTAGCATCAAAGCTTGCATGGACTGCACAGAGTTATAACCGGATCATCGGGGCTAATGACAGGGTTCGGGTGGGAGTTGTTGGTTTTTCCGACCGTCATCGCAGCTCCCATGTTCCTTGTTTTATGAATCATTATAAAGAATTGAATTTTGATGTAGTTGCGGTATCAGATATATGGAAAAGACGCAGGGAAGAAGGAGCCGCCACCTGGAAAGAAAAAATGGGGCACGATATAACGGCTTGCAGGAATAATGAGGAGCTGTATGATAAAAAGTTAGTAGATGCTGTATTTGTCAGCACTGCGGATTTTCAACATGCATTGCATGCTACCGAAGCGGTAAAAGCAGGTTGCGATGTTTATTGTGAAAAACCTTTTGCTGAAACCATGGAAGATAACCGTGCCGCATTCAAAGCCATAAAGGCTTCAGACAGAATTGTGCAGATCGGATCACAGAGAAGGAGCGGGGGCAACTACAAGTCGGCAGAAAATTTTATAAAATCAGGGAAGTTTGGTCCTATCACTATGGTAGAATTGACCTGGAATGTAAATCAACCCGGCCGCTGGCGCAGACCGGATGTAGTGCCATTGTTAAAAGAAGAAGATACAGACTGGAAACGATATTTATTGAACCGGCCTTTTGAATCTTTCGATCCAAGAAAATACCTGGAGTTCCGTTTATTCTGGCCTTACTCATCAGGTCTGCCGGGTCAATGGATGAGTCACCAGATAGATACGGTACATTGGTTCAGCGGCCTGCAACATCCCCGGAGCGTGGTGGCGAACGGAGGCATTTATATGTGGAAAGACGGAAGAAGGAACTGGGATACCATAAGCGCCGTTTTTGATTATGGCCCTGAAAATGATCCTGCCACAGGATTCCAGGTAACCTTTTCGTCCCGCATGCATAACGGTGAAGAGAATCCCGCCGAAATTTATTATTCCAATGGCGGCGAATTAAATCTTAACACGAATAAAGTATCGCCAACAGGAGGGCTTACCAAAAGGGCCGCCGATGCCATGCATATGCAACCGAATTTATTACCTGAAATAAGCCTGGAACAAACGGAGCATGTAGTGGCTTCTGCTAATACGGGTGGCGATAACCTTACTTCAAATCATATCCGCAACTGGATGGAATGCATACGCAGCCGCAAACAGCCCAACGCACCCGTGGAAGCAGGGTATAGCCACTCTATTGCTACGATTATGACGAATGCTGCTGTGCATACAGGTTTGAAGGTAACGTTTGATGCGGCAACACAGGAAGTAATGGCAGGTGATAAAGCTTTTAAATTATAGCAGCCTGAATAATCGTGCTATTACAAAGAGGCACAGCGTACAATGGGCATTGCAATGGAATGATTTTCATAACAGCGTTTTACCATTGTAAAATGGCGAGGTATTGCCGACACTGACAATACAAAAAAGCGAATAGAAGAGTATTGATTTACAGTAATGCAATTTTTTGAATTTCGTATTATTCGGAAATACATTCGTTAGCGGTTATTTAATTTGACACCTCATGCGATTTTTTGCTTCACTTTTCTTGACACTTTTGCTTTTTCAATCTTGCTCTCATAACAATGACAACAAACAGGACTTTCAAAGCGTAAAAAACTGCAATGAAGTGACTATGATTTACTACAATCATAATGACACATTAACATACAATACCAACGACACGACAGAAATCGCAATTCTCACTGAACTTATATCTGACAAACAAGACCCAATTGGCGACAGTTGCAAACCTGCTGGACAAATAATTTTCAAATCACAAGGACAGAAAATTTTCACAGCCGAATTTTCAACGACAGATACTAATGAAGAATATGAGTGCAACTTTGTTGTTTACAATTCAGGCGACAAGACATATAAACACAAATTGACTTATCGTGCTGGTAGACTTATTGACGAAATCCTGTGGAGCAAACTTAGAAGTTCAAGTTTGAAAATCAACGCAGACAGTATTAAGTTTTATAAGGACACAATTAAAACAAAGAAGACAATAAACAACCGCTAACAGTGCATTTGCAATAGCATGGCTGGACGTTGAAACTTCGGCTACAAATCTTTTCTCAGCTTTAGTTTCGGCAGACATTACGCAGTTGGTCATTAGTTCTTAATTTCAACATCAGTTTTTCAATTTAACATTTGTTCCAAGCTGACAGTACGCTATTGCCATGCCATCACAAATGCTTCAACGTTACCAGCAATGTTAGACACTACGCAGTTCTGACAATTGACAATAAAAATTTCGACCGTTCCGACTGAAAACAAAAGACATTAAAAAGTTATGGAGGACAAAACAAAAATTAGGATTGCACAAAAAATGGACATTCCACAACTCGTGTCTTTATTGGAAATACTCTTTACACAAGAGGCAGACTTTAAACCTGACAACGACAAGCAACAAAAAGGACTTGAGATGATTATTGATAATCCTGACTATGGCAAAAATGGACATATTCTTGTTGCAATAATGGGTGGTAAAATTGTCGGAACAGTAAATTTAATTTACACATCAAGCACAGTTGAAGGTGCACAAGTTGTAACATTAGAAGATATGATTATTAATCCAGGCTATAGGAGTTTTGGCATTGGAACCGCCTTACTTAAGCACGCAATTGAGTTTTGCAAATCACAAGGACACAAACGCATAACCTTGCTGACTGATCACGACAACGAGAGAGCAATACACATTTACACAAAACTTGGTTTTACGAAATCCAATATGATACCACTAAGACTGAAATTATAAACTGCGACCCGCGGGCTAAATCATAATGGACTGACAAATAACAAACGGGATTAACAAAAATGAAAACACATGCTGGTAACAAGGTATCCAAAAGCGGGGCTGAACGGCTTCGATTGAACTTTTGTGCTAAAAATCTCCGCCTTCGGCAATACCCAAACCGTTAGTGGCAAGGCTATGACGACACAGACAATGAAAAACATACTGACAATTTTAATCGGACTTTTTACTGCTTTGACCTCATTTGGGCAAGACAAAAAATGTTGTGACACATACGTTTATGAAGGCTACATCTTGACAGACCAAAACAAACGACTTGAAATAAATCTTAATTTTTTAGTTCTCCTTGACTCGACAATGGTAGGTTCATATTACTACACTCCGAATTGGGGTTCACTAAAATTAGTCGGGAAATTAAATGCGGCCAATTCATTCTACTTAATTGAACGTGATAAATCAGACAGCATAACAGGTTACTTTAACGGACAGCTTGAAACTGAGTTCAAAAAAGCAACAGGTAAATGGACAGATGGACAAAAAAGTAGAACTTGTACTTTTGAAATAAATCAAGTAATTGGAAAGTCATATTGGGACTTCATTAAAAAAAATCGAGCTCTATTTGAATACACCAATATTAAAACGGCAATTAAGGAAAAAGAAAAAGTGCTTAGTATTGACGTTGCAAGTCAAGGACTGAAAAAGCTACCCAAAAAACTTTCTCGACTTGACAAAATTGTTTCAATTAATCTTTTAGGAAACGAATTTGAATCTTTTCCAACCGTCTTGAGCAAGCTGACAACCTTAGACGAAATATCTTTAAGTTCAAACAGTTTAAAATACGTAGGACCAGAAATTGGTAATCTTAAAAATTTACGAATTTTAATAATGAACAATAACCAATTAACAGAATTACCGAAACAAATTGGTAAGTTGACAAACCTGCTATATTTAGAAATCGGAAATAATCAATTAACTACATTACCTGAAGAAATTAAGTATTTGACAAGCCTTCAGGAATTGCATATTGAGAGAAATAAGCTAAGCGACAAGGAGAAAGAAAGAATTAAAAAATTATTGCCCAAATGCGTAATACACTTTTGATAGAAGAAAGCCCAGCCACTAATCGAGTAGGCGGCCTCACTATAATTAAATTTTTAGACTATTGCAATACAAAAGAGCAAAAATAAATACGTTTAATCGCCAAAAATAATCCATCAGTTTCCATACATTTAAAAAAATGTTAATCAGAATTTGTTTGACAAAACTAATTTATCGTTTACTCTTTAGTAATCAATCAAGAAAGTATCTTGCCTTTTGTAAGACAAATTAAAATCTGTATTTTGATTCAGTAATTATATTCCTCACGATAAAAGCATAATTATGACACCTAATAATCAACAAGTGGATGCAGAGTTTTTAATGAAAATAAAAACTCGTTTAAAAAAAATGAAAGCGACAGCAAATTGGGTTGGAGGATTATTAATAGCACTTGGAGCATTAGCCATTGTTTCTTCACTTTTTATAACTGCCTTTGCTGACACAGTAGACATTCTTGCCATTAAAATAGTTGCATTCGCATCAACACTTTTCATTACTCTTATTGGAGCATTCAATTTGCCATCAAAGGCAAATGACACAAGAAATGGTTGGAAGCATTTGAACAACGCTGTTATTCAATTTGAAGCCTCAGTTATTGATGCGAAAACCTTGATAAAAGCTTATGAGGATAGTGAAAATATGTTAGGGACGATAATATTTAATTTCGTAGATAAAGGTAATCCGACTACGCACAACAAAAGTATCCTTGCTGCAAGCGGGGCTGACACGGCGCAGCAGCAGCAGTAACGTTGTTCAGCTTTTAGTTCCAGCGCGACGGAACGCAGGTGAGCAGTAGTAGTAAACATCAACAATAAAACATTAATTTGGCTTCAGTTATCGGCTGAGTGTGTCACGAGAAACTCTTTCAAAAGGTTTTGCAATTGTATAAATGATGGCAGTAGGACTGCCGCACACGCTTTACAGCAGGAGTGTGCAAACCGCCCAAAGGTGCTGTGTTCAAAAGGCATGGTATTGA
>DASUGF010000018.1:0-12341 GCA_036274175.1 Parafilimonas sp. | reverse complement strand
TCAATACCATGCCTTTTGAACACAGCACCTTTGGGCGGTTTGCACACTCCTGCTGTAAAGCGTGTGCGGCAGTCCTACTGCCATCATTTATACAATTGCAAAACCTTTTGAAAGAGTTTCTCGTGACACACTCAGCCGATACCGAAGTTGATTTTTGTTTGCTGCCGAAGATAACTACAAATGCTCAACAGCGTACTGTCAGCAATTAACTGGAGATGAATAGAATTACTGGTGCTGAAGTGAGGTTTGCCTGCCCTGCTGTTGCAAATATTATTGTTGTGCGGTCGTGCTTTCTACAATAATATTTTAGTTTAACTTTTTCATTTCTTTTTTTACACCTTTAAATATAAAAAATGCTCTTGAGACATTTCCTGATTCGTCAATCTCAAATTCAATCTGAATATCAGAACCATCAGCTGCAAAAAATTTTCTTTCCGATTCAGGAAGCAATCCCTTCGTTTCAGTTTTTATGTCTAATGTGGTGTGTCTTTCGTGTTGATATGTCAACTTTCCTTTCTGCAAAAAGAACTTTATGATAAGTGGGTTGGATATATCTGGACGAAGATAATTTCCTGTATATGCTGAAAGCAACAAAGTATCAATTGTTATTTCCTTATGCACATAAGGATTTATTACGGTCTTATTTTTAAGGATAGAAACCAATGTGCCCGAAAGAAGTCTACTTACATATTCCTGCTTATTTGATAAAACTATTACTGCAATATCATCTTTTACATATCGAATCATATCGCATCGATAGCCAGGTACCCAGACATCCCACGGGTGAATATATTCACCCAATTCATTTTTGCCTACTCTTATTGAGCCATAAGCCCAACGCCACTCATTAGATGCTGTATCCCATAATGAATATGGAGAAAGCATGATCTCTTGCACATTTTTATTCAACAACGTATAATTTTTTAACGCTCTGTCCCAAATAAACAAATCACCGGTTGTAGAACTAATCCCTCCCGTACCACAAATCCCATCAGTATAGCTAACAAAATTGTAATTGTTATCGTTAATACTGTCGGGTAGAACATATCTGCTTAAGCTTTTATCATAAACATAACCGTAGGCATAATTTGAAATTACTTCATTAAAAGCCCGCCTTGTGTTATAAACTCTTGTGCGTTTCATATTCAATGGGTCAAAGATGTTCAGTTGCAGAAATTCAGAGATCGATTGACCGGATATTTTTTCTATGATTGCAACAAGCAGCTCATAATCTGTACCTGAAGCATTGCAACCTTTACCCGGTTCAAATTCTGCCGGTAAGTCTTCTTTGGCAAGAAAGTCAACCACATCTTTATTGTAGGCGACCTTTTTCTTGTCCCATTTTTCTTCAAATGCACCGTAATAATCCGGCAAACCAGATGTATGTGTCAGCATTTGATGAATAGTAACATTCGCATATGGCAATTCTGGAAAAAATTCCGTTAACGAGTCAGAAAGCCTTAATTTTCCTTTTTTCTGTAATTGCAGTATCCCCATCGCTATGAACTGGCTGGATAAACATCCAATTTCGAACATAGAGTTGCTGTTAAGCAATTCTTTCGTGTCATAATTACTATATCCAAATGACTTCTTATAAATGATTTTTCCTTCTTTCGCAATTAGAACATTGCCGTTAAAGTGATTTACTTCAACCTCTGCTTTCATAAAACTGTCGATCAAAACAGTGTAATCCTTTTGCGAATTTGCGGTCATCGGTAATAAAAGCAAAAGCAGTGCAATTTTCATATTTTACAGCTTAGATAAATTGTTATTGTCATTCTAAAAAAACTCGATACCGTTGAGGATGGTAGCCTCAAGTTAGCATGCCGTACAACGATAGCGGCTTGGCGATGTGGCGGCATTTGAAAATCGTCAGCCCGCAACTGCTGCTGAATAAAATTACAAAAGATGATGATTAGAACTATAGTTTGGCGTTATTCGTCGGCTGAAAATGAAGCCGAATAATGAATAAAAAGTTGAGCATATATTCGTCGCCCCGCCATATTGCCAAACCGCCTGTTATGTGCCGTACTTTGTCACACCTTTATATTGTCAAGACCGTTGGTTCATCCACCAGATTATTACGGCTATTCCTAAAATATGAACAACTGTAATGTTAATTTTTGACAATACTGTTATTTCCTTCTTCACCAAAGTTCTAATGAATAAATACAGAATTGAAATAAAAAGTAATAGTAACACTAACATATCAAGTCCAGGTCCAGCCATATTAGTTGGCGCTAATTTGTGAGAAACATACAGTAATAAAAAGCCCAACAAATAAAATGAAACGTGAAATAGCGTTCTGTCAATAATACTTTTCAATATTTTATTTTTTTGTCGTTATGTGTCGTGCCGTTCAAAAGTTCTTGTCAAGGTTGCAGTGATTGTCAAACCGTGTACTGTGTCCACTTGCTTATGACTTGAACAAAAGTCCACCCGATACAAATGTCAAATTGAAAAACCAAAGAACAAAAAATGTACAAAAGCTAAATTAATAAAGTCAAGCCGATGTGGGCTTTGGATCAAGTCAAACCTAAATGATAAAGAACATTCATTATTGTCGCCTCAACGCTGGTGAAACTGTTGGGCAGTATGGCACATAACGTTTTGCGGCTTGGCGTAGTGGCGGATTTTTAGCACAAATGTTCAATCGAAGAACTGCACTTGAACCTACCACAAAACTGTCATACGAAGCACTGCACCCGCCATTACGCCAAGCCGCTGTTAGTGGCTGGGCTTCTTTGTCTTTTGTCAGCAACATTTCTTGTCTTGTTGAATTGGCGGACATTTTACACTTCCATAACTGCAATAAACACAACAGTCGCCTTGCTGTGGTTTTAAAACGGTCTTGCAATTTTCACATTCGTAAAAATATTGGCAAGCGTCTGTCGGCATTGTTTCTTCCTTTTTGTGTCCGCAGTTGGGGCAAGTGATTGTTGATTGTAATATGATTTCCATTTTATTTTTCCTTTTTGTCTGTTACTGTATATCCTGTTCCGTTTATTGCTTTCTCAATTTCTGCAATGTTAGTTTTTGAATTGTCAAATTCTACAATTGCATTTCCGTTTTCGTATGAAGCGGTTGATTTGATTATTCCCGAAAGTTTATTCACTTCGTGATTTACGTGTTCTTCACAACCTGCACAGGTCATTCCGCTAATGGAAAACTCAACTGTCTGAACATTTGATTTGTCAACCACAATGATTTGTTTTTCTGTCTTTGGAAAAAAAATGTGAGCATAATAAGGAAAGGCAAGCATTACGATTGCAAATGCTGTTACAATGCCTAAAAACATTTTCGATTGAATGAATTTTGGTTTTTCTTCCGTTTCGCAATTGCAGTCAATTTGCTTTTTGGGCTTTAACTTTTGATACCAAGCAAAACCAAGAACCAAAATTGTCAAACCGATTAAATACGGTCGGTACGGTTCAAGCCAAGAAAAGGTTGAAGCAAGTCCGCTCGTCCCTGCAACAAGAGCCAATACAGGTGTGATACAACAAAGTGATGCAGCAATTGCTGTCAAAAGTCCTGCACCGATTAATTTTTTGTCTGTTTTCATATTGTTTCCAAAATTTTGTTTTCGTCAAGTATTTTGAAAAACGGTTTGAGCATTTTTTCATACTCTTTTGTCAATGAGTAGAAAATTGTTTGTGCTTGCCTTTCTGTTTCAATGAGTTTTCGGTCTTTGAGTTTTCGCAGATGTTGTGAAATTGCCGAAATGGTCATTCCGAGAATGTCGCTCAGGTCGCAAACGCAAAGTTGTTTTTCTTCGTAAAGCAGGAACAGGATTTTCAGTCTTACGTTGTTACCTGCCAATTCAAGTCCGTTCGATAAATAGTCAAATGAACCGTTCAGTTCTGAAACTCGGTCTTTGCAACGGTTTATTTGCTTAATGTCTGCTTGTTGTCTTATGCAAGAAATGTTGTCCATATTGCAAAGTTAGTCAATTTGTTTATTTAAGCAACTACTTAAATACAAAATATTAAAAAGAACCCGATTTTGTCTGTCGGTTGTGTCGTCATAGCCTTGCCACTAACGCAAAGATTACTGTTATTATATGCATCTCCAAAGAAATTTACTCATTGATTTTAAATGCCTGCTTCTTTCGTTTTTTGTATTATAACTTCAGTAATCAAATTACCACTTTATTTCTCCGCGCCGCCATAGATCATCTAAAGGACTGTCAACAGCGATCAGATCTTCCTTCTTTACATGCAAATACCGTTCAGTTGTCTTTATGCTGAAATGACCTAATATTTCCTTTATATATTTTATATCAGTGCCCTTTTCAAGCAGGTGTGTTGCAAAACTGTGCCTTAATGCATGAAAACCGGCGTTTTTGTTTATTCCTGCATTGGCTTTTGCCTGCTCGAACACCAATTGGGCCGCCCGCACTGAATACGGCGTTCCTGCCGGATGCCCCTCAAATAAATATTGCTGTGGCTTCACCTTGCATTGTTTTAAATATGCCCTTAATATGTCCAGCAGCAGCACACTTAATTTTACATACCGGTCCTTCTTGCCTTTAGCCCTTTCTATGAATATCTGCATCCTTTTACTGTCTATATCGTTTATCCTGAGATTCACCACTTCGCTTACCCGCAGGCCTGCACTGTATGCAGTAAACACTATAGCCTTATGTTTAAGGTTTTTAATAGCTCTGAACATCCTGCCCAGTTCATCTTCATTAAATACTTTTGGTAGCAATAGCGGCTTTTTCGGTCTTGGTATTTCAAAGAAAAATTTATCCCTGTGCAATACCTGCTCAAAATAAAACTTAAGAGCATTAAGCCGGCTATGCACACTATTCTCTTTTAATCCATTCTTAATGCAATACAACAAATAACGTTTTAAATGTTCAGGCTGCAGATCCTGCACATTATGACCACCTAAAACCTGCAGTAATTGTGCAAATTCCAATCGGTAGGTACGTACAGTAGAAGGACTATAGGCTTTTAATGTAAGCTGCTCTATAAATCTTTCCATCTGCTGCCTGTTATTTTCACTTATGCTATACAAAGCGTTTTTTGATGAATGAACTATAGACTGATTCCGGGGATGAATCTGCACATTTATTTCTGTATTACCAGGAGCATCCACGCGAAACCCGCACTTCTTCCTGTTTTCCGGCGTATCGGGTATCGTCCAGCCTTTCAGGCTTTTGCTCCATCTAACACCCGGCACTTTTTTCATACGGGCATTCCAGGCGGCATTGTCTTCAAATTGCACCAGTATAATATGGCGGTCGCGGTGATATACGCATCGGTAAGTTATGGCAGGCACAGGTTTAGGTTTTGAGGAGCTAATTTAATCATTTTATATGTCCTTCAGGGGTGAATAGTAAATGGTGAATAAATTGGTAGAGGTGAGTGGTGAATCGGCGAATACAAATAGTCAATGGTCAATAGTCAATGAAATCAAATGAGTGATGAGTAATGAGTAATGAGTAAAAATCCCCAATCTGCAATCGACAATCTCGCAGCTCATGGCTCGGATGGTCAATGGTCAATGGAATCAGAAATGAATGATGAATAATGAGTAATGAGTAAATCTGAAATCTGCAATCGCCAATCTGCAATCGCCAATCTGAAATCGCCAATCTGAAATCTGCAATCTGAAATCTGCAATCTGAAATCTCTCTTACAAAATAATTCGCGCCTTAAAATAAATACCGCTTTATTTGCGTATTAAACCTGCAAAACGAACTTGTATCTTGTTGAACCGTAAAGGCTGCTATTGCGCGATGAATGTTTGTGGACGGCTGTTTATACTGATGCTGTTTGCCTGCTGCACCCTTTGCGGACATACCCAGTTTCGTAAATATTCCAATGAATTTCTGAACATAGGCGCCGGCGCCCGCGGCCTTGCGATGGGCGGCGCACAGGTGGCCAGCGCCGAAGACGGTAATGCGGGTTACTGGAACCCGGCGGGATTGGCAAATGTGATCGATAACCCGAACCTCTCCCTTATGCACGCCGAGTATTTTGCCGGCATCGGCAAATACGATTATCTCTCCGCGGCCATACCGGTGGCGGGCAGTTACCGCACACTGGGCTTTTCCCTGCTGCGGTTTGGCGTGGATGATATTCCCAACACCCTATTCCTCGTAGAGCCGGATGGCTCACTGAATTACAATAATATCCAAAGCTTTTCTTCGGCGGATTATGCCTTTCTTATTTCCTACGCCCAGGTGATAAAGGATGATGAGGCTGCGCAGGTAAGCTGGGGCGCCAATACAAAGATCATCTACCGCAACGTGGGCCATTTTGCCCATGCCTGGGGATTTGGCTTCGACGCCGGGTTTTTATACCGCACCCCGGGCCTGCGCCTTGGCGTGGCGATTCGGGATGTAACCACTACCTTCAATGCCTGGTCTTTCTCTTTTACAGAAGCGGAAAAACAGGTGTTGTACCTCACCAACAATGATATTCCGGTTAAGTCAACAGAGATCACGGCGCCGAGGCTGGTACCGGCTGTTGGTTATAATTTTACCTTGTCGGAAAAACTGCATGTGCTGGCGGAAGCAGATTTTGACATCACCTTCGATGGCAAACGCAATACGCTCATCAGTTCCGACCCTATCAGCATTGACCCTAAATTTGGAGCAGAAGTAAATATTGCCAACGTGGTATTTGTGCGGGCCGGCGCGCAGAATTTTCAAAGGGCTTTGGCGGATGGCGATACATTGAACCAAAAACGGGTGTGGATATTCCAGCCGTCCATAGGTGCGGGTTTCAGGGCCGGTAATGTGGCGATAGATTATGCATTCACTAACCTGGCCAACCAGAGCAACCCGCTTTATACGAATGTATTTTCAGTAACGATAGACCTGGGGAAACGGTCAAAGGAAAGAACCGGGAAAGGCCATGTTCCGCAACTGGACAAAGCGGAAAAACCTAAAAAAGTAAAAGGCAGTTATCCTGTACCATGAGGAAGTTTTTGTTGATATGGATAAACTTTGTTGTTTGTTGCAATGCTGTTGCACAGCAGTATTTCAACGAATGGATAGACTATTCCAAAACCTACTACAAATTCAAGCTGGCCACCACAGGATTATACCGCATCAATAAAAACAATCTTCCTGCTGCTTTGCAAAATGTTCCGGCAGAGCAATTCCAGTTATGGCGGAATGGTAAGGAAATTGCCATTTATACCAGCGTGATTTCAGGGGCATTGCCTGCCAATGGTTACATAGAATTTTACGGGGAAAAGAACGATGGTCTGCCCGATAAAAATTTATACAAGGACCCCAATAACCAGCTTTCCACCAGTTTAAGCCTCGAAACAGATACAGCCGCTTATTTTCTCACGGTGAATGCCGGGATTAATCAACGCCTGGCGGATGATGCCAACAACGTAAACGGCAATACGCTGCCGGCCGAACCTTATTTTGTGTATCATTACCGCTACGACTACCAGGCCACGATCAACCGCGGCCGCGCCGGTTATTATGGCACGAATGTGTATTCCTCCACGTACGATATCGGCGAATGGTGGAGCAGCGGTAACTTTTTCCCTAACATTCCGCTTAAGCTGAGTGCGGGAAATTTATATGCAGCGAATGCGCCGGTAACGCCGCAGCTCAATGTGTCTGTTGCCGGAACATCCGTTGTGAATGGCGCCAACCGTACCATCACGGTTGCTGTCAACGGCTCAACGGTGATAAGCACCAGCACGATTTTAACTATGAATGCAGGTGTGTTAAGCGGCAGCGTTAATAACAGCCTGATCAATACCGCCAACACCACCTTCACGTTTTCTGTCATCAACAATATGGTGAATGATCACGTGGTGGTTGGCTTTGTTGACCTCGCTTATGCAAGGCAATTTATTTTTGACGGCACTTCAAAATTTGCTTTTTCCCTGCCGGCAACCAGCGCAGGTAATTATCTGAAGATATCAAACTTCAGCGCAGGCAGTGCTGCCCCTGTGCTGTATGATCTCACCAACAGCAAACGTTACGCCGCCAATATGGACATTGCCGGCACATTACAATTTGTTTTACCGCCTTCGGCTACTGACAGGAATCTTGTTCTGCTGAGTGAAGACCCTTCCGCCGTTCAGTTGGTAACGAATTTTACCCAACGCAATTTTTTGAATTTCGCCACTGCATCCAACCAGGGAAATTATCTTATCATTTCCAATAAAGTATTGATCGGTACGGAGGCCAATGGGCCGGTGCAACAATATGCCGGTTACCGCAATAGTGCGGCAGGAGGTGGCTATGCTACAAAACTGTATGATATAGATGAACTGGTTGACCAGTTTGCTTATGGCATTAAGCAGCACCCGCTTTCCATAAAAAATTTTTTACGCTATGCGCGGAATACTTTCACGGCAGCTCCAAAATTTGCATTCATGATCGGCAAGGCGGTTAGCTATGACGAGTACCGTTTGAACCAGTCTTCGCCTTATGCAGATAAGCTTAACCTTGTTCCCACATTCGGATGGCCTGCTTCCGATAACCTGCTGGCCTCGAACGATCTTAACCCCGTGCCTGCAACACCGATCGGCAGGCTGTCGGCGGTGACACAAAATGAAGTATCCGTCTATCTTTCCAAAATAAAAGAATATGAAGCGGCACAGGAAAATACAACGCAAACCATAGCCAACAAAGCGTGGATGAAAAACATGATACATGTGATTGGCGCCGACGACCCCGGATTAAATAATGTGCTGACGAGTGATATGAACAGCTACAAGGCTATTGCGATCGACACTTTATTTGGCGCTGATGTGTACACTTTTAACAAGACCACGAGTACAACAGGCGCTAATGCAGACGATGCATTGATGACGCAGTTGTTCAGCACGGGCCTTAGCCTTATCAATTACTTCGGGCATTCATCTGCTTCCATTCTTGATTATAATTTAAACCAGCCGCAGGATTATAATAACCCGGGGAAATATCCTGTATTCATGGTAAATGGCTGTGATGCCGGGAATATTTTTTCTTTTGATACGGCCAGGTTCAACACGTTGAATTCTTTATCGGAAACATGGGTGCTGGCGCCAAACCGCGGAAGCATTGCCTATGTGGCGAGTACGCATTATGGAATAGAAGGCTATCTTGATGCATACAACACAGGTTTTTATAATTCCCTGTCCCGCACCAATTATAACCAGCCGCTTGGGTATAATATAAAAGATGCGGTGTCGTACATCTTCACTAATCTCGGCGATTATGCAGGCACTTTACATGCGGAAGAAAATGTGCTGCACGGCGATCCTGCTTTAAAAATAAATGCGCATCCCAAGCCTGATTTTGCGGTAGAATCGCCGGGCGTTATTATCAACCCGACATTTGTTTCTGTAGCGGATAATAATTTTAAAGTAAAAGTTTACTTCTATAACCTCGGTAAAGCAACCGGGGATTCCGTTTCGGTTTTGATCACCAGGAAATATCCTGACGGTTCTTCAGGCATACTGTTCTCTCAAAAAATAAGATCGGTACGCTACCTGGATTCTGTTGAGCTCACTGTTCCCATCATTGCATCACGCGATAAAGGCGAAAACACATTAACGGTTTCAATCGATAACAATGGTGAATACGATGAACTGAGCGAGCTGAACAATACCGTCACCAAAACACTATTTATTTACCAGGATGAACTGACGCCGGTATATCCTTATGACTTTTCCATCGTTAATAAAAGCAACATAAAGTTGTACGCTTCTACTGCCAACCCGATATTACCCATGCGTTCTTACGTAATGGAAATGGATACGACCGAGTTGTTTACTTCATCCATCAAAACAACGCAGACCATAGCTTCTGTTGGCGGCGTGATCGAATTCAATTCAACCATTCCGTTTGCAGACAGCACGGTTTATTACTGGCGTGTGGCGCCGGTACCCACCAGCGGAGACTATCACTGGAACACTTCCAGCTTTGTGTATTTGCCTGGTGCCGGTTTTGGCTATAACCAGTCGCATGTGTACCAGCATCTGAAATCTACCGGGGAAAGGATCTATATCGACAGCTTCAGCCGCAAATGGAACTACTCCAGCATCACCGCTATCCTCGATATCTACAATGCGGTATTCCAGTATTTTCCGCAGGATGCAGCCTTCCGCATATCAGTGAACAACAGCACAGTCACTTCCGGTTCCTGTTTGAACAGCTCTGTAATTTTTAATTTATTTGATCCGGTAACACTGAAGCCATATTATAACCAGGCGGTTCCATCAACAACAGGCAGCGGGACTTATGGCGGTTTTATGGGAAGTTATGGCGGAACATGTTCAAAGCAGGGTAACCAGTATAATTTTCAATTCTCTTATTTGGATACAACCAGCCGCCGTAAAATGCGTGATTTTATGGATTGGATTCCAAATGGTTTGCTGGTAACCGTGAGGCTGATCAATAACAGTCCTTATGATCATACTGCCGCTACGTGGAAGGCGGATCAAACGGTGTATGGTGTGGGCAATACTTTTTATGACCGGCTTAAACAAAATGGTTTTTTACAACTTGATTCCTTCAGCTATCCCCGTACCTGGATTTTCAACTATGAAAAAAATAATGCTTCTTTCACACCGGAATGGAAATTCTCTCAGAACCTTACTGACTTAATTACTTATCGCCGGTATCTTAATTCTTCCGATACATTGGGCTTTATTACGTCGCCGAAATTCGGGCCGGCGAAAGCATGGAAAAAGGTTTTATGGAATGGCTATAGCGTTGATGCAAAACCGGGGGACCAATCAACAGTTGACGTAATTGGTGTTGATACAACAGGCAATGAAACAGTATTATATAATTTGAGTGCCGCGCAACAAAATTTTGATATAAGCAGCATAAGCGTTTCAAAATATCCTTATTTGAAATTACGTATGCGTAATGCAGACAGCCTGAATTTTACACCCTATCAATTAAGATGGTGGATGATCCTGTATGATCCTGTTCCGGAAGGTGCACTGGCTCCGAACCTTCTATATAATTTCAAAGATTCAGTTGCATTGGGCGAAACAGACAGCCTTGTAATCGCCTTTAAAAATGTAAGCGAAGTGCCTTTTGCCGATAGTATTCTTGTGCGTCTTACTGTATTTGATGCAAACAATGTCGCCAATCCTATAGCCATTAAAAAATTAAAAGCGCTGAATACCGGCGATACGGCAGTGATCAGGGCTACTATTTCTACCAGTGCTTTAAGCGGTCTGAATAATTTATACCTTGACGTAAACCCGGCTAATGACCAGCCTGAACAAACACATTTCAATAATTTCCTGTACCAGGGTTTTGCTGTAAATGCCGACCAGTATAAACCAACGCTCGATGTGACTTTTGACGGCGTGCATATTCTAAACAATGATATTGTTGCATCCAGGCCGCATGTGCTTATCAAGCTGAAAGATGAATCGGGCTATTTATTATTGGATGATACTTCATTGGTAACAGTACAGCTTCGTTACCCGGATGGATCATTAAGACAATTTTATTTTAATACAGACACCCTGCTATTTACGGCCCCAACAACCGGAACGGATAATGTCGCCTCCGTTGATTTCACGCCTTATTTAACGGATGACGGCACTTATCAACTGATCGTTCATGGCAAGGATAAGACCGGCAATACGGCAGGCAATGTTGACTATATGGTTTCGTTTGAAGTATATAACAAACCGATGATCACGAACATGTTCAATTACCCAAATCCATTTACCACATCAACAGCGTTTGTGTTTACTATAACGGGAAGTGAGGTGCCGCAAAATATCCGCATACAAATTCTTACTATCACCGGTAAGATTGTAAGAGAGATCACAAAAGAAGAATTAGGTCCGCTGCATATTGGCCGGAATATCACAGATTATAAATGGGATGGAAAAGATGATTACGGGCAAAAGCTTGCCAATGGCGTTTATTTATATCGCGTGCTGACCAATCTTAATGGTAAATCTCTTGATAAATTCCCGACTTATGGAAAAGATGGCGGCGAGGTGAACACGGATAAATATTTTAATAAAGGTTATGGAAAGATGTATTTGATGCGGTAATGCGATTGCAGATTGGCGATTTACAAAATGTACGATGTTAGATGTTGGATGATGTATGATGTAAAGCTGCGAGCTACGCGCAAATGGTTCATGGTTCATGGTTCATGGTTCATAGTTCATGGTTCATGGTTCATGGTTCATAGTTCATGGTTCATAGTTCATGGTTCATAGTTCATGGTTCATAGCGTCAATCCCAGTTCCTCATTTCTTATTCCTCTGTCATGTCCTAAAAAAAGTAGACAGTATTACTACTATTACCTTTTTCTTTTTTTTGCTACTTTTTTTTCTTTTTAGTTTCCACATTTTAATTGTGGATATCCTCTGAAACCATTGATTTT
>DASUGF010000017.1:0-71208 GCA_036274175.1 Parafilimonas sp. | reverse complement strand
TTTAAAAGTCCTCAAACTTTTAATATATTCTGTATTTATAAATGTCAATTAACCCTTTTAATGTCATCAATAACTGACTATATTAATCAGCTAACAAAATGAATAAATTATGAATTATGGTTATGTTCGGGTTAGCTCCGATAAACAAACTGTCGAAAATCAAAGATTTGAAATCAAAAATTTTTGCACAAAAAATGGGATGGTGATTAATAGCTGGATTGAAGAAACAATGTCCGGTATTATAAAAGTTGAAAACAGGCAACTCGGCAAACTCCTCAAAAAAATGAAAAAAGGCGATATTCTTATCTGCTCCGAATTATCCAGGCTTGGCAGGAACCTGCTAATGATTATGGGTATTTTAAATGAATGTATGAACCGCGATATACAGGTGTGGACCATCAAAGATAATTACAGGCTTGGCAGCGATATCAATTCCAAAGTACTCGCATTTGCCTTCGGCCTTTCAGCAGAAATAGAACGCAACCTTATCTCGCAGCGTACAAAGGAAGCATTGGCGCGTAAAAAAGCGGAAGGCGTGATATTAGGCCGTCCTAAAGGCCGTAAATCATCCAAAACAAAACTTACCGGCGAAGAAAAAAAAATAAAAGAACTGCTGGATAAAAAAGTGTCTTACAGCGCCATCGGCAGAATATTGAATGTACACCGATTAACCGTTTCAGCGTTTGTGAAAAACAATCAACTGGGCTGTTGTTAAAAATTATTGTTAGTATGGCTGTTTTGCCGGTAAAGCTTATACGAGAAAACATTTCTGTGTTTACAAAAGTCACCTTAAAAACAAAAGCATATAACGTCACAAAGCAATGCAGCAGTACCTATATAAAAACCTTCAAGTTTTCTATAAACAGCTCTCTTTATTTTTGTTTGATGGAAAACGGCCGGTATTTCTGTTATAACGCAAAGGTTTTTAAAACAGGCAAAGCCGTGATATCGGCCGATAACCGTTCTTTCCGCTATGGCGATGGTTTTTTTGAAACCATGAAGATGATAAAAGGAAATATCGTTTTAAAAGATTATCATTTTGAGCGGTTGTTCTCTTCTTTGCAGTTACTTAAATTTGAAAAGCCTGCTCATTTTACCGTTGCATATTTATCGGGACGAATAAATGATCTTGTTTTGAAAAATAAGCATGCGGAACATGCGAGGATAAGGTTAACAATTTTCCGCGGAGATGGCGGACTTTATGATGCTGAAAATAATTTACCGCATTATATCATTCAAAGCTGGCAATTAAGTCCGGGTAATTTTTCTTTTAATAAAAAAGGATTGATAACCGGCATTTATACAAACGCACGCAAAACCTGCGATGGTTTTTCTGCTGTCAAAACCAATAATTATTTGGCTTATTTAATGGCCGCATTATGGGCGAAGGAAAATAAACTGGATGATGCCTTTGTATTGAATAACTATGATCGCATTGCCGATGCCACTATTGCCAATATTTTTTTGGTGAAAGATGGAACAATAAAAACACCGGCGCTGAGTGAAGGCTGCATAAGCGGCGTAATGAGGAGATATTTATTAAAAGCATTGCAAAAAGAAAATATTCCTTTTGAAGAAACAATGATAGAGAAGGAAGATTTAGCCGAAGCTGACGAAGTATTCACCACCAATGCGGCACAGGGTATAAGATGGGTGAAACAATGCGGAAAATATAATTACCGGCATGAATTTTCAGAATATTCGTATAATAAGTTTTTATCACCTCTATTTAATTTATGAGGCTCATTACTGTTTCAACTGATAATTTAAGGCGATGCTACTAATACTGTGCTTCATAAATTAATAAATAATATGGCCCGATATTATTGAATAATTAAAGCCGGAATCAAGACAATATTTTTGATTTTTCTGCATGATAATTGCTTCTTTGCCAAATCTTGAAACATAATACTTATAATAAATTGCGTGCTCTTTAATTAAACCATGCGACTAAAGTTGCTTTAATAGTCCGGATACTTGATTACATAAAAATCTATCAGCTATCTTAAATCTTTATTACGAAACCAGTAATAGTAAATTCTCTTGTATTACACTGCCACGGAGACACAGGATAAAATTGATTCGCCACTGATAAACAAACGCAACATTTATTTCCTTGTGTTTCTGTGTTATCCCTGGCAATCTAACATTTTCGAAAAAATAGAAATACCGAAGTGCGCGAAAACCACTTACTGGCCTTCAAAACCCTGTCTTAAAATTTTCCTGAACTTGTTTCTTATTTTCTTTTCATCATCGGTGAGCTGTTTGTTGGGTATCGGGCTTTTTTCGTAAATATCTTTCCTGATATTATAAAACCCGCCTCCATTTAAAGAGTCGTAAAGTTTGTAGTTATAATCTGTTGCATAGCTCAGGTCTATCTTCCCCTGGTAGGTTCTTGGCCAGTAGCAATATACTTCGCTTCTTTGTTTGGAAGGTAAAATTGCACCCCTCAAATTGTCGTAGAAAGTAGCCCCGTCAAGTGGTTCGTATGGAGTTTTTGCAGCACCGGCTATTTCTGCGAAAGTTGGAAAAAAATCCGTCATATCTACTAATGATGTGTCTGTGCCAGCAGCAATACTCCCGGGGCAATACGCGATCATAGGCACATTTATCCCATCGAATATGGTTTGGTCCTTCGCGCCCTTTACAATCTTACCCTTATACTTTGACCGGATAACACCGTTTGTCGCATTATCGCTGATAACAATAATTACAGTCTTTTGCAAAAGACCTGCGTTTTTCACTTTGGTTACCAGTCTACCAATTGTTTTATCCATGTAGGCTACCATGCCGGGGAAATACGCCGTATCCGCTTTTGTAGCATCATCAACCGCAGGATTCCAGGCTGCGTAATTGGGATCATCGGGCGTTGGCACCCAGGGTTTTTGTACAAGGTTATGGGAATACACCAGCAAAAAAGGCTTGCTCTTATTGCTATCAATAAACTTACCTGCATAATCCAGAAACATATCTTCTGAATATTTATTTTTTACCTGCGCATCTGTCAGATAATGCGCATCCGTGTACAAATAGGGATTTTTGTATCTCCTGTAAAACTGGTCGTGCCCATTATTATCATCAGGGTTAAAAGGCATAAAGACGAGATATTTTTTAAAACCATGGCTCCTGATAGAAATATCACCTCCATCAAATTGCCATTTGCCTGTGAAACAGGTGGCATAACCCCTGTTTTGCAGCATGTTGGCAAACGTTAAAGAAGACGGAGGCAAGTAACCAAACTGAACCCAGTTGCGGTAATTATATTTCCCGGTCACTAAAGCAAGCCTGGAGGGCGGTCCGTCCGGATGTGATAAAAAGTTGGAAAACTGTTTACCGTTTGCGGCCAAATAATCCAGGTTAGGCGTGTTATAGCTTTGGCCGCCATTATAGGTTGGTATCTCCCTGCCTACATCATCTGCTATAATTAAAATTATATTAGGCCTTATAGCTGATGTACTGAAGTCGGCGGAAGAAGCGTTTTGCGGTTGCATCTCCTTTAGATCTTTGTTACAGTCAGACAACAACGAAATAAAAATTAATGCTTTAAGAAGTTTAAACGGATAAGAATTCCTCATAAACATTACTTTAAAATCTAAAAATAAAGAAACTTGTTGTCCCGCTGGATGTTGACAATTTTTAATTGACCGCAACTTAAACTATAATCCTACTCTGTCTTTTTACGAGTAAGCTTTTAGTTGGCATAATTTTTAAACAGGATAAAGAAATCTTTCATATGAAAATAAAAGTCTTTTATGTGCTGATGGCATTTTTACTATTGGCATCCGCATCATGCGTCTCCAAACGGAAGTTGGTTGACGCCCAAATGCAATACCGTACGCTTCAAAATGACAGTGCGCTTATGGCTTCTAAACTTGCCGATCAGCAGGCATCCATTAATAAACTCCAGTCAGATCTTGCCGCACTCAACCAGCAAAACACACAACTTAGCAGCGATGCATCCAATAAGGTAAATTCATTACAGCAAAATTTGCAGGCACAGCAAAAACGTTTACAGGACCTGCAAAACCTGCTCGACCAGCAGCGCAGGCAAACAGAGGATCTAAAAAACAAGATGAACGCCGCATTGGTGGGTTACAACGACAGCGATCTGACTATCACCCAAAAAAATGGAAAAGTATATGTTAGCCTTAGCGAAAAATTCTTATTCCCATCCGGCAGTGCAATAGTGAATAAAACCGGTAAGGAAGCTTTGAATAAGCTAGCTACTGTATTAATTGCCAATCCCGATATTGCTGTAAATATTGAAGGGCATACGGATTCCATTCCCATCCGCACCAAGTTCCAGGATAACTGGGCATTAAGCACGGCAAGGGCCACCAGTGTTGTAAGAATACTGGTGGATGATTATAAAGTTGATCCTTCACGTGTGATTGCATCCGGCCACGCATGGTTTGATCCTGTTGATACTAATACTACGCCGGAAGGGCGTGCAAGAAACCGCCGCACAGAGATCATTCTTTCACCAAAGCTTGACCAGATATATAAATTATTGGAGCAAACGCAATAGAAATTCCGTGAAAGCAATGCTGCATGCTGATTGTTTAAGTGACTTGCTGAATAAATGCATCGAAACTTTTTACACCGATCATTTTTGTAGTTAAATAGCCTTCCGCATATTTTACGCCAATGCGTTTGCCGAACATCAATGCCCTGGCTTTAATTACATCTAAAAAATCGGGATTGGAGATATAGGTTTGGGGTTCGCTGGTATCAGTGGTATTGAATTGCGTTGTATAGCACAGGATAGCATTTATTTTCTGACCGAAGGATGCGGATATGTCAAATAAAAAATCAGGCTTTAAATAGCGATCCTGTATGTAATGAAAAACATAGGATGGCCGCCAGTGTTCCTGCTTTTTGCCTTCATATTCCGTGTTAATTTTCCGGAGGCCGGCAAGAAAGGCTGCATCAGCCACAAGCGCCGCACTCCTGCCATGATCCGGATGGCGGTCTTCAGGAGCATTGCACAAAACAATTTCAGGCTGATATTTTCTTATGACAGTAATCACTTTCCGGATGTTATTTTCATCGTTTTGAAAAAAGCCGTCCGCCATTTTTAAATTTTCCCTGGCATGTACGCCCATTACTTTGGCCGCATTGGCAGCTTCTGTATCTCTCGTATCGGCACTACCGCGCGTACCTAATTCGCCGCGGGTCAGATCAACTACAGCAACTTTTTTCCCTTGCGCAACTGCGGCCACCAAGGTTCCCGAGCATCCTAATTCCACATCGTCCGGATGCACGCCGAAGGCGAGAATATCAATTTTCATAAATTCAAAAGTAATGGAGAAGACCGAAAGTCGGGAAGTCCGGAAGACGGAAAGCTGGAAGAAGTTGATTGGTTGATAAGTTGAGAGGTAGAGCGTATTACTCCCATTTAGGGGATGGGGGCTTGGACGGGGTTTAACTTCTCCTCATCCCATACATTCTTTCCACATCCAGCACAATCATTTCCATATCGTGGTCATCGCCGGAAGGATCATAGTTCTGCCGGAGGTTGGAGCCGAAAATCAAAGCCACGGTTTGCCAGAATCCCGCGTTGAATTTGCCTTTGTAATTTTCGATTATCTCATAACAGTTGTTACCGGTTTGGCGATAGATCAGTTTCATTAAAACTTTGCCCTGGTAAACGGAGAGCTGTGTAAGCTTATCGGCAAACTCTTTCTTTAATTCTTTTTCCCTCGACAGGATGATCGCCTTGCGTTTCTTTTTATCCGTAACATTAACCAATTGTGCATTAATATCATTCATCACTTTGGACGCCGCGATAGCATAAGGATAGGTGACATAAACCGCATTGCGCAGGCGCGTCCAGGCAACATATCTTTTCCGTTGCTCTTTGGTGAGTTTCGTAGTCACGTAAACATCATCCAGCCACGAACAGGGTATTGTATCTCCATTCATCTCAATACAAGCCTGTACAACTACGGTGTCATTTGCACCAAGATGATCCTTGTTAACCAGTGGAGGGGTATTCTGAGCAGAAGTATGCAACGCAAAACCGGCACATATTAAAACTGCAGCCAGTCGTAAAGCAGGTAAAAGTTTTTGCCGTTGCATAAAGCGTATGTAAATATAGAACTACTGTCGGCAATTTATGCTGCGTGGTAATAAAAGTAACCTTTAAAAAATGTTATTTTATGCGTTCCACCGCTTTCACCAGGCAGGGGAAATGGGAAGGATTATATGCCCTTTAATCCTGTGCGGACGCGTTGCACGATACTCATTACAAATCCAATTACCATCACTACAATTCCAATCCACAGCACATTAATAAAAGGGAACTGGTAAACCTTCAGGGTGATGATATCCTGGATGCTTTTGTCTTCTTTTATACCCAGCTCGATTTTTCCCGCGTCGGCATCAGCTAATTTATTAAAACGGATGATAAGGCTTTGCGCCATTACCGTATCAGGAACCTGCCTTATTACATTATCTTTCAACGCAACAACCGGCATGGCTTTGTATTGCATCCCGTCTTTAGCGATCACTGTCATATTCATGCCAATGCCCACCTCGCCCGGTAATAGCTTTTTGCTTAATGAATCGGAGTTTTTAACCACGCTGGTCATTACGATAATGCCATTTGAATAAAACGCAGAATCG
The DNA here is from genome assembly GCA_036274175.1 of Parafilimonas sp. Lineage (GTDB taxonomy): Bacteria > Bacteroidota > Bacteroidia > Chitinophagales > Chitinophagaceae > Parafilimonas. Next base: position 64,581 of record DASUGF010000017.1, on the reverse strand, counting down.
CCCGGTCTCATTTCGACAGGCTTGTACCGGCTGGTATCATCCTGTTCACCGGTTTGCATAGCCGATACATACACGAAGACATCGCGGTCCCAGTAATGCTTTTTATCAGGGTTAGGCGAAAAACCCTCCTGTCCTTTATTATTTTTTAAAACATCGGGGTATACGTTGAATTGTTCTTTTCCGTCTTTACTGGCAAACTGCAGCTCAAAATATTTTTTATGGTTGGATTCATTTAAAGTATCCCGGGTGTACAACACATCATACTTGCCCATGTCTGTTTTTACGCCTTTGAACAAGGTGATATTTTCAGCGGGGTCATACTCTTTTGATTTCTGTAATAAAGCAATGCCGGTCGTATTTTCACTGAGTACTGCCTTACGGCTTGAGGAAACCAGGATGCCAACCAACGTCAATGCAAATCCGATGTGCGCCACAGACGCGCCTGCCGATTTTAATTTTCCTTTTAACCCTATCCAGATGTACGACAGGTTACCCACCACGCCATATACTGCAGCAAACATGGCAATGTGAATGGCGATCATAAAACCGGCGCCCTTGGATTCATAGTTAATATTGCCAATTAAACTGATACTTAAACTAATTGCAAGCGAGATAATAGTCGGCGTTAATAGCTTCTTATAAAAAACCTTTTTGTCGGTATTCTTGTATTTCAAATACTGCGTGATGGCTGTAAGCACACCAATAATGATCGCAATAAAAACCTGTATCTGGTTATAAGAAAATTCCGTGTCTTCCGGCATAGCGATGTTGGTGCCGAAGATCTTATTGTACACCGGAACAGAAGTTTTTGCTGTAATGATAATGGCTGATAAAAACAATACCAATGCACCAATAAACATCCAGAACTCGCGGCTATAACTACTTTCCTCTTTTGTGATGGTAGGAATTGTTTTGCGGCGGTAGAAATATAAACCCATCGCAGGCAGGAAAAATATCAGTACAAAACAAACCAGTTGTGCAGTCATATCGGCCCCGGTAAATGCATGCACCGAGGTATCGCCCAAAATACCACTGCGTGTCAACAACGTTGAATATAAAACCAGGGAAAAAGAAACAATATAAAAGATATACGTGCTTTTTAAGGAATAACCGCTGCTTTTGTACACGAGGTTCGTATGCAAACCGGCGATCATCACCAGCCATGGCACTAGCGAAGCGTTTTCAACCGGGTCCCAGGCCCAGTAACCACCAAAACTTAAACTTTCATAGGCCCAGGCTGCGCCCATCATAATACCGGTTCCTAAAACTGCGCCTGAAAATGCTGCCCAGGGAATCGCGACCTTTGTCCAGGAATGATCATTTTTTATCAGTCCTGCCATAGCATAAGCAAAAGGAACTATCGTGGAAGCAAATCCCAAAAACAAAACCGGCGGATGGATCACCATCCAGTAGTTCTGCAACAAGGTATTCAGGTCATTGCCGTCGTAAATTTTTTGGAACTGCAGGTAATCCGGATTGGCAAATAAAACCGGCGCATTCAATTCATTTCTTAATAACGCAAACGGGTTGCTTCCGATCTTGGCGGTTCCGAAATAAATACCCAAAAGCATGGTGGAGATGCAAAACTGGGCAAAGCTTACAACGGTCATAACCGGCGCTTCCCATTTTTTACTACGCCATATTAATATCCATCCCAAGATGCAATGCCAGGTATTCCAAAGCATAAAGCTGCCCTCCTGGCCTTCCCAAAAGCTGGCGAATAAATATTTCTTTTCCAGGCTGCGCGATGAATGATTCCATGCATAATAATATTCATGGTAATGGTTGGAAATGATGGTATAGATCGTAATAAAAATGCCGAGTACGCATACCGTTTCAATAAGGAAAGCGGTGCGCGCCAGTTTTAACCAGCTCCTGTATTCATCCTGTAAAGAATTCCGTGAAGCCTTAAAATAGGAAATGGTGGCAACAAGGGAAGCAACGAAAGAAAGTACGGCTAAGAAATGACCTAATTCGCCGTAAAAAAGATGCTCGCCATTATATTTCATTTCTGAATAATCTGTTTTTAATTGGAGAATGAAATGCCGTTTATACCACTTAGCGGGTGAGTAAATAATCGTGGCATTCCATCGGCTAATTTATTGTACGGATGCGCCTACACTTTTGGCGTTCGCATTCGGATCATCTTTATATTTTGAAGGACATTTCAGCAAAATGTCTTTGCACTCAAATTTGCCTTCTTCCACTTTTCCTTTCAGCACCAGCCTTTCACTTTTTTCCATATCGGTCGGTTTTGCATTGTGATAAACAACTTCGATGGAGTTCCCCAATGTATCGATCGCGGTAAAACTAAGATAGTTGGGGTTTTTTACCGGGTCATAATTCATGGGCTGATTCTTGTCCATCTTCGCTATCAGGTTTACAAACCTGCCGGGCTTTTGTTTGGCAGAGGCGATAGTTTCATAGGTGGTAACATCACCCATAAAACTGATAAGTACTGCAATGGCAACGGCAATCAGCACCAGCGCTACAATATGCGTTTTCTTCATGGAAAAAATTTCGTTGCGAAATTAACTCAAAACTGCATGCTGGAGAGGTAAAGTTTGTAAAGGAATGTTTAATTCGGGTGGTGAATGGTGAATAGTCAATGTGTGAATAGTGAATGGTCAATAGTGAATGGTGAGCCGGTAACCTCTATTCACGGAAAACTTCGAAACCCACACATGCCTATTGATGAAGCCTTCCCTGATTCAACATAAGGCAAAATCCCTTTACAGTTTCGGCAATACATAATCATTCAATACACTCTTTTTCGCTGCCATTTTCTCTACATCTTCACTTTTACGGGGTGCATCTTTCGATAATAACTCATAACCGTTTTTAGTAATGAGTATGTCGTCCTCAATGCGCACGGCAATGCCCCACCATTTTTTATCACAAGGGCTGTTGACAGGAATGTAAATTCCCGGTTCAACAGTAATAGCCATATTAGCCAACAGCGTTTGATAAATGCCTTTATCGTGCACATCAAGGCCGATAAAATGGGAACAACCATGCGGATAATAGCGGCTAACTTCTTCTTTTGATTTTATAATACCCAGTTTCACCAACCCCTCTGCCAATACTTTTCGGGCCGTATTTTCAGTGGAATCAAAAGTCATTCCTTCCCTGCAAAGTTTAAACACAGAATCCTGTGCATTATACACAAGATCATAAATTGCTTTTTGTTCGGTAGTGTATTTGCCGGTGGAAGGAACAGTACGCGTAACATCGGCCGAATAACCGTGATACATAGATCCGACATCCATCAAAACCATATCAGTGCCATAATTCATTTTGGTGTTTTCTTCATAATGCAATGTGCAACCGTTGTTTCCTGCGCCAACGATTGGCGGGTAGCCCTCTTCTTCCGCGCCATATTTAAGATGTACAAATTCAAAAATGGCCTGCAGGTCTTTTTCAGACATACCGGGCTGAATAGCCTTCATAACCTCTGCATGCGCTATGCTGCTGATGGCAACAGATTTCCTCAGCAGCACAAGTTCTTCAGGTGTTTTTATCTGGCGCAATATTGAAACATAATGATTGTACAAGCTTGTGCTGACTGGCCTGCCATCCAGCTGCGCTTTTATATCTTCAAGAGCCGCGCTATCGTTGATATTTAAAATATCCTGTACACTTATTTCCCTTACAAATAAATGGGCCGGGTCGAGTGTTTTTGCGTCTACCTGATTTTGTAAATACTGTTTGAAACGTGGCAGGTTGCTCATTTTTACGTAGGTCGTAAATGCATTTAGAAAATAATCATCCTTTGCATCGATGAATTTATCTGTACCCGCATTATCTCTAAAAGTTTGTACCAGGTCGTGTAAATCTGCTGCATCATCAGGAAAGTCTTCAGCTGTTGTGGGCAGCGCCGGGATGAGTATCTTATCAAATTTGGAAAAATCCACCGGGAAAGTCTTGAAGTCGGCGCCATTAAACACCATATCAAAACCAAGTTGTGACCTCGCTTTTTCTATACCCATCCTTTTGCCTGTCCAGCTCTCACGCGCTGAGTCTCTTTTTTGTATAAAGAAAACTTCGTTGTATTGTTTGTCGCCGCTGGTTTGCATATCCTTAAAAATGAGCAATACAGCATTAGGCTCTTTATAACCGGAAAAATAATACAGGTCAGCGTTTGGGTGATAAGAAAAATCAACATCCTCTGAAAATACATGAACCGGGTTGGCAAAGATCACCGCGACAGAATTTGATGGCATCAATTCACGCAATGCCTGCCTGCGTCCCGCATGAAAGGAAGCGGGCAAATAATCTGTTGGTAAATTCTCCTGGGCAGCAAGAGAAACCGCTGTAAATAAGCTGATAAAGAATAATACAAACTTTCTCATAACAGTGAGTTGAGATAATAAACAACAAAAGTAGTTCTATTGATGTAAAGAGTTGACCAGTGAGAATTCTTGCCGCAAGTTTTCGGAATTACCAAACGTAAGTGTGAGCACCGGGTTTTTCCAACAGTTTCATAACAAATGAAATTTGCCTGATCCCTGCAAGCCGTTATATTTTTGCGCCTGGTTCTTTTAATTACTTATCAAGAAAGCAGAGGGAATGGCCCTGTGAAGCCTTGGCAACCTTCCAATAATGGAAAAGGTGCCAACTCCATCCCGCACATGCGGAGAGATAAGTCAGATACCAGCTCAAAATATCTTTATCATATCCTACAGTTCTTCTGGTCTTATTGTGAAGAGCGTCTTTATTCCACTGCTGCTGTAGTAAGTCTTTAAAAGAAAAGCATGCGCTTGTCGCACACTTAACAATCAATTAAATTTTTTTTTATTGATGAAAGCAAATCAAATGTACATTTGCGAAGCATTAACCTCAATAGTGAAACAAATACAACAAAATATTGCAAACAGGACCAGCCATTTAATTGCTTGTGGTTGTTGTTGCATTTGTTGTTGTATGCCGCAAGGCATAACTATATAACTCCCCCACAATAGGGCATCGCCCTTTTTTATTTCAGTCAATTACATTACAAAAAAAAGTCCCCGGAGCTTATATCTTGAAAATTTCATCTAACAAAAAAACACTTTTCTATGAGTTATCGTTTTGAAACACTACAATTGCATGCCGGTCAACAAATTGATCCTACCACAAAATCAAGAGCGGTTCCTATTTATCAAACCACTTCTTATGGTTTCGATAGCACTGAACACGCGGCCAATCTTTTCGGTTTAAAACAGTTTGGAAATATTTACACGCGCATCATGAACCCGACAACAGACGTGCTTGAACAACGCATCGCAGCATTGGAAGGCGGTGTAGCGGCGTTGGCAGTAAGCTCAGGGCAGGCTTCACAATTTCTTGCGCTCAATAACATCCTTCAAGCGGGAGATAATTTTGTTTCCACAACTTATTTATATGGCGGCACTCATAACCAATTTAAGGTTTCCTTTAAAAGATTAGGCATTGATGTGCGCTTTGCCGATGGTGATGACGTTGAAAGCTTCGTTAAGCACATTGACAAAAACACCAAGGCTATTTTCCTGGAAACAATCGGTAACCCGCGATTAAATATTCCTGACTTTGAAAAATTTGCCGCATTGGCAAAAGAATACGACCTGCCTTTGATTGTTGATAATACTTTTGGCGCGGGTGGTTATTTAGTGAAACCCATCGAATGGGGCGCCAACGTAGTTGTCGAATCTGCAACAAAATGGATCGGTGGTCATGGAACCAGCATAGGCGGTTTAATTGTTGATGGCGGTAATTATAACTGGGGCAATGGAAAATTCCCTCAGTTTACTGAACCAAGTGAAGGTTATCATGGTTTAAAATTCTGGGAAGTTTTTGGTGAAGGTAATCCGCTGGGCTTACCTAATGTAGCTTTTGCTATTCGTACAAGAGTGGAAGGCCTGCGTGATTTTGGCCCTGCACTCAGCCCTTTTAATTCGTTCTTATTTCTCCAGGGATTGGAAACATTAAGCCTGCGTGTACAACGATCAGTGGACAATGCGTTGGCATTAGCGCAATGGCTTGAGGAACATCCACAGGTTGAGTTTGTTTGGTATCCTGGTTTGAAGAGCAGTCCTTATTATGATCTTGCAAAAAAATATTTACCGAATGGCGCAGGCGGCGTTTTGCAGTTCGGCATTAAAGGCGGTATTGAGAACGGGCGCAAATTTATTGATGCATTAAAGCTCATCAGCCATTTGGCAAATGTGGGCGACGCCAAAACATTGGCCATACATCCTGCATCCACTACGCATGAGCAGTTAAGCGATGAAGAAAGAGCAGCATCAGGCGTACTGCCAAACCTGGTTCGTATAAGTGCAGGCATTGAGCACATTGATGATATTAAAGAAGATTTCGAACAGGCTTTTGAAAAAGTATTTGCAAAATCACTTGTGTTGTAATTTTTAACAAGATCAAAAAAGTTCACAAGTTTAAATGTTCACAAGTTCGCAGTAGTAATTAACCTGTGAACTTGTGAACCTCGTGAACGTTTAAACTAAAATTTGATGTCAAAAACATTTATATACCACAAACCATTTAAGCTGGAAAGCGGCGCTGTGCTAAACGGTTTTCACCTTGCTTATACAACGCATGGAAAATTAAATGCAGCAAAAGATAATGTGGTGTGGATATTCCATGCTCTAACTGCCAACAGTGACCCTGCAGAATGGTGGGGCGGGTTGGTTGGCAACGATAAATTTTTTGATCCCAAAAAACATTTTATCGTGTGCGTAAATATACCCGGCAGTTGCTATGGAAGCATCGGTCCGTTTGATATCAATCCTGAAACAAATAATTCATGGTATCACGATTTTCCCTGGTTCACCACAAGGGATATGGTGCGTGCCTACCGCCATCTAAAAGATCACCTGGGTATTCAAAAAATTCATATTGGGATTGGCGGCAGTATGGGAGGACAACAGTTGCTGGAATGGGCAATAGAAGAACCGAAATTATTTGAATTCATTTTTCCAATTGCCACCAATGCATTTCATTCCGCATGGGGTGTTGCCTTTAATGCATCGCAACGTTTCGCAATTGAAAATGACATTACCTGGAAAGAGCAACAGGTAGATGCCGGTTTGGAAGGCATGAAAACGGCACGTTCTATCGCATTGCTTTCCTACAGAAGCTATGACACCTACAAACTCACACAAAAAATAACTTCTGATGATCTGAACAGTGCTGAACGCGGCGCAGAATCTTATCAGCATTACCAGGGTGAAAAATTAGGTAAGCGCTTTAATGCATTCAGTTATTATTTTTTAAGCAAAGGCATGGATGCGCACAACGTTGGCCGCAACCGGGAAAACCCTGTAAAAGCACTGGAGCAGATTCATGCGAAAGCATTGGTGATAGCCATTTCCAGCGATTTGCTTTTCCCGCCGGCAGAACAGGAATTTTTAGCTGCACACATCCCGCATGCAGAATACAGGGCCATTCATTCGCCATACGGGCATGATGGATTTTTATTGGAATATGAGCAGATAGAGGAAGCTATCAAAACATTTTTGTATGATAACGTAGAAGAAAAAGCATTGGTAAATGCGTAAGGCATGTTTATTCGGCGATAGGAGAATCGCCAGTTAATTAAATGCTTTAGTCAAGTGAAGATCTGGTGGCATAACAACATCAAATAATTAATTATAAATACATGGGAAAGGCAATTAACTACAATGGAAAGTATCACAAAAAACTAACTATAGGTTTATTTGGTTTTGGTGTGGTAGGCGAAGGCTTGTATAAAGCGCTGCAGCAAACATCTTCTTTAAACGCAACTATAAAAAAAGTTTGTATCAAACATCCCGGCAAAAAAAGAAATGCGCCTGAAGAATTATTTACTACAGACAAAGACCTTATATTAAATGATGAAGATATAAATGTAATTGTTGAAGTTATTAATGAAACGGAACCGGCTTTTGAAATTGTATCCACTGCTTTGCTGAATGGCAAGCATGTAGTAAGCGCCAGTAAAAAGATGATCGCTGAACATCTACCCAGGCTTTTGGAACTGCAAAAGCAAACCGGCAAATCTTTTTTGTGCGAAGCTGCGGCCTGCGCTTCCATTCCTGTTATCAGGAATCTTGAAGAGTATTATGATAATGACCTCTTACATTCATTAAAAGCAATTGTAAACGGGTCAACCAACTTTATTCTCACGAAAATGTTTGAAGAAAGCTTAAGCTTCAGAGATGCGTTATTGCTCGCGCAACAACTGGGTTTTGCTGAGAGCGATCCTTCTCTGGACATAGAAGGCTATGACGCTGTAAATAAATGGACCATTCTTCTCGCACATGCTTACGGCATCGTTGAACATCCTGATAATCTTGTATTCAACGGCATTCAAAATATACAATTAAGCGATGCGCTGGTTGCAAAGGAAAAGCATTATGATATCAAGTTGGTAGCACAGGCAAAAAAACTATTGGATGGAAAAGTGGCTGCGTTTGTTTTGCCGCAATTTGTAAAGCAGGATGATCATTTGTACTTTGTAAAAAATGAATATAACGGCGTTGTAATTGAAAGCTCTTTTGCAGATAAACAATTCTTCTATGGCAAGGGTGCGGGGAGTTTTCCAACAGCTTCCGCCGTGTTAAGCGATATATCTGCATTGCGCTATAATTACCGATACGAATACAAAAAATTGTATCATCATATTATCCCCGAGTTAAGTAACGATTTTTATATTAAGGCTTATGTAAGCTTCGATGACTGGCAATTTATCCCCAAAGAAAAATTTGAATGGATCGAAGAATGGCATGCAGAAGCTGACCGCAAATACCTTGTTGGTGTGTTGCCTTTTTCCGAACTGAAAAATAATAATTGGTGGAGAGAAAACAACACTTCATTAATACTTGCACCGGAACCGGTTATTGAGGATGTTGAAATAAGGAGGTTAAAAAAGAAAAGCCTGGAGCTTGCAGGGATATAAGGCAAAATTTTTGTGATCATATAAAAATTTTTTCAACAGGATTTCATCAAACGCAAGCTGTGAAAGGCTTTCAGGAAAAGGTTCATGATCAATAAAATTCATGAACCTTTTTTATATTAAGAATTTCCTTTTCGCTACATAAATTTTTTGAAAAAAACAAAGGGAAATTTTTTTTTCAAACATTAAAAAATCGTCTTTCTGCTGATGTTATTCATTTATAAATATTTGCACCCAAAAAAAAAATTTGCACCCCATGATGTAAAAAATTTGCGCTTAAAAAAATTTTTTTTTCAACATATAAGGTTTGATATTCGTCTTCTGTCCCCAAAAATTTTTCCATAAAAAAAATGGAACTGTTTTTGGGATTTTTTATCGGGATTTAAGAATCTACTAACTCCAATTAACGTTTGACATTTGCTATGACTAAAAACGCAGATAAAGTATGGGATAATTGCTTGAAGATTATAAAGGATATTGTAGAGTGGCAGCATTTTAAAACATGGTTTGAACCCATTAGACCCTTAGAACTAAACGGAAATGTATTATTGATCCAGGTACCCAGTCAATTCTTTTTTGAATACCTTGAAGAACATTATATAACCCTGCTTGCCAAAACACTAAAACGAGAGCTTGGTAAATCAGCAAGGCTTGAATACAGGATAATGGTTGATAGCGGCAGCAAAGGCAAAAACGGCAGCATGGATATACCTGCAGGCAACATAAAATTTTATAATAATAACGAAATGAGTTTCCCGCTTGTCATTAATGATGAAGTAAAAAATCCCTTTGTAATTCCGGGATTAAAGAAAATGCAGATCGATCCGCAATTAAATGCTGCATATGTTTTTGATTCATTCATTGAGGGTGATTGCAACCGTGTAGCGCGCCGCGCAGGAAGAACTGTAGCGGAGAAACCGGGAGCAAGTTCATTTAACCCGCTGGTAGTTTACGGCGGCGTTGGCTTAGGCAAAACACACCTGGGCCAGGCCATTGGCAACGAGGTAAAACGCCTTCATCCAAACAAGCTTGTATTATATGTTAGCAGTGAAAAATTTATCAATCAATTCCAGGACCACAGCCGCAATAATGCGATTAATGATTTCATTCATTTCTACCAGTTAATAGATATACTGATCATTGATGATGTACAGTTCTTTGCCAAGGCTGAAAAATCACAGGATGCACTGTTCGCAATCTTTAATCATTTACATCAGAGCGGTAAACAACTGGTACTTACATCTGATAAACCGCCAAAAGACCTGGATGGTATGCAGGAGCGTTTGCTGAGCCGTTTCCGCTGGGGTTTAAGTGCAGACCTGCAGGTTCCCGACTATGAAACACGCATAGAGATCCTTGAACGTAAAATGAAGAATGACGGTCTGGAATTACCTAAAGATGTTGTAAAATATGTAGCTTATAATATCAATAACAATGTTCGTGAACTGGAAGGTGCGATGATATCGTTACTGGCCCAGTCTTCTCTCAATAAAAGAGAAATTGATCTCGATCTTACAAAAAAAGTATTACGCAATTTTATACGTACCAGCAGTAAAGAGATCACCATTGATGCCATACAAAAAATGGTATGTGATTTCTTCGCTGTACCTTATGACAAACTGCTTCAAAAAACCCGCAAACGTGAAATAGTACAGGCGAGACAAATCACTATGTATCTCGCAAAAGCCTTTACCAAAAATTCACTCAAAACAATTGGTGAACATTTTGGCGGAAGAGATCACACTACTGTTATACACAGTTGCCAGACTGTAAAAGACCTGATGGATACCGATAGCCTTTTCAGGGAAAATGTTGCGGAACTCACACAGAAAGTACAGTTAGCCGCGATGTAAATCAAATTTCGGGATCTTGAGTTTTCCTGATTTTGAGATTTATGCATGTTGAGTAATTAACAACTTGTAGCTATAAACTTATAATGGCGCGCTTATCTTTGCAGCCAATTTTGTTCCGCCTGCAACGGAATCCATATTTATTAATGGAATCTTACTTGAAGTGAGGTCTGAAATTTATTCTGATGGCACTATTACACAACCGCATTTCCGGCGAGGAATTAAAACGTCGCTTACATGAAGAGACTGAACCGCGTATCACTGTCAGTTTTTATAAATATTTTCCTGTTCAAAACCCGCAGGAATTCCGTGATCATTTATATAAGCACTTACATAATTTAAAAGTTTTTGGAAGGATTTATATTGCCAAAGAAGGCATTAATGCGCAGGCAAGTGTGCCTGTTTCCAATTTTGAAGCATTTAAAGATTTCCTTTATTCTATACATGAATTAAGCGGCATCAGGTTAAATACTGCTGTGAATGATGATGGTAAAAGCTTTTGGGTATTGTCTGTAAAAGTGCGTGATAAAATTGTTGCGGACGGCATCACCGATCCTGGTTTCAGCATGGAAAAGAAAGGGTACTATGTTACGGCCGGGCAGATGAATAATCTGCTTGACCAGGATGATACGATCGTTATTGACATGCGCAACCATTATGAATATGAAGTGGGACATTTTGAAAATGCTGTTGAAATTCCTTCAGACACTTTTCGCGAACAATTGCCTATGGCGGTTGACATGATGAAAGGCAATGAAGAAAAAAATATCATCATGTATTGCACCGGTGGTATTCGCTGCGAAAAGGCCAGCGCTTACATGCTGCATAATGGTTTCAAAAACGTTTTTCATTTGGAAGGAGGTATCATTAATTACGCGAAAGAAGTAAAGCAACTGGACCTTCCTTCAAAGTTTGTTGGTAAAAATTTTGTGTTTGATAACCGCCTTGGTGAAAGGATCACAGAAAATATCATTGCCAAATGCCATCAATGCGGCAAACCTTGTGACACCCATACCAATTGTGCCAACAATGGCTGCCATCTTTTGTTTATTCAATGCGAAGAATGTAAACAGAAGTTTGCCGGTTGCTGCAGCATAGAATGTAAGGAAACTATTCATCTTCCATCAGAAAGGCAGAAACAAATCCGTAAAGGAATTGATAAGGGAAGAAATGTTTTTAATAAAAGCAAATCACGTTTAAGACGGAGATTGAATGAGTAGCTGATAGTTGATTAGTTGAAGGGTTGATAAGTAAGAAAGCCGACCTCCTGTCAACTTATCAACGGATCAACTTGTCAACTTTGGAAGTGCATCAACAATACGGCTATACGTTTCTTCATCACTTAAATCTTCAGGAACAAATTTTTCCTAACTTGTCCGGGTAAAAATGAAACAGAAATATTGGCCTTGATTATCAATTATTTGAATTCCAAAAATACGTTTTCTGCTGCACTAACTCGTTTAACTATCATTTATGAGCCACACACAAGATTTTGAAATGAATTGGCTACGAGAATCGAATTATTCTAAACAAAATTTCTTTGAAATTATTTACGTCATTCTGAGAGCTTTCAATTGATTTAAAAAGTCCAAGGCAATTTTGGAAGCTGCACTAAAATGGACAAGTCAGGGGAAGAAATGTTTTCAATAAAAGTAAAGCCCGGTTACGGCCAAGGCTGAATGAGTAGTTGATAGTTGAAGGGTTGATAAGTAAGAAAGTCGACCTCCTGTCAACTTATCAACGGATCAACTTGTCAACTTTGGAAGTGCATCAACAATACGGCTATACGTTTCTTCATCACTTAAATCTTCAGGAACAAATTTTTCTCCAATCACAGTTTCGTATAATTCGATGTAACGTTGGGAGATTGTATTCACCCATTCATCCGTCATTTCAGGTATCGTTTGTCCTTCTTTACCCATGAAATTATTTTCAATCAGCCATTCACGTACAAACTCCTTGCTTAATTGTTTCTGGCGTTCGCCGTTATGCTGGCGTTCATTAAATCCATCCGCATAAAAATATCGTGAGCTATCAGGCGTATGCACTTCATCCATCAGGTAGATCTCATCGCCGATTTTTCCAAATTCGTACTTTGTGTCTGCCAGTATCAAACCATGTTTAGCGGCAATTTCTTTTCCGCGTACAAATAATTTTAAGGCATAGTCGCTTAAAGTTTCCCATTCTTTTTTAGTTGCCAAATGTTGATCAATGATCTCGTCCGGGCTTATATCTTCATCATGTCCTGCCGCGGCTTTAGTGCTCGGCGTGATGACAGGTATTGGAAAGAAATCATTTTCTTTCAACCCTTCAGGCATTTCAGCACCGCATAAAATTCTTTTGCCGCTATGATAAGTGCGCCATGCATGGCCGACAAGATTACCTCTTACAACCATTTCTATTTTGAAAGGGATACATTTTTTCCCGATAGAAACATTTGGAGCGGGCGCTTGCAAAAGCCAGTTGGGGCAAATATCCCGTGTTGCATGGAGCATATACGCCGCGATCTGGTTAAGCACCTGTCCTTTATATGGAATTGGTTTTGGCAGGATAACATCAAAAGCAGAGATGCGGTTGCTGGCAATCATTACAAGAATATCATTATTGACAGTATAAACATCCCTAACCTTGCCGCTGTAAAAATTTGTTTCTCCTTCAAAATGGAATGGCTGTTTTTTCATGCGCACAAACCTACAAGAGTATGTTGAAGCAGGCAAAACATTCAAAAAATTTGTTCTAACTTTCCTATTAAATAATGATACACTGTTATGCGCATCATTATTATTGCTAATTCTGACATATGCTATTAATGTACCTCTAAAAACGCTTCCCATGAGAAAGTTAATGCTCGTTTTGCTCTGCACAACCATTAGTCCATTCGCTCTTGAAAAATTATTGGCCCAGCAATCAAATGTTCTTAGCGGTAATATAAAAAGCAGCCAAAACAAAGAAAATTTACCCGCTGTTTCCGTAATGATAAAAGGTACCGGCATAGGAACCTTTTCAGATGATAAAGGCAACTTTAAACTTGTTACAACGCAAAACCCGCCTTTTACAATAGTTGTGAGCTCTATCGGTTATACATCAAAAGAAGTAAATGTCGAAAACATCAGCCAGCCTTTGAATATCGAGATTGAGGCCAGTTATGCTTTGGGCCAGGAAATAGTCGTCGCCGCATCAAGGATACCTGAACGCATTTTGGAATCGCCTGTTTCTATTGAACGCGTGAGTGCAAAAGATGTACTGCAATCCCCCGCATCAAGCTATTATGATGTAGTACAAAATCTTAAAGGCGTGGACGTGGTTACTGCCAGTCTTACATTCAAATCCATATCTACACGCGGCTTTAACAGCAGTGGAAATGTAAGGTTAAACCAGCTTGTTGATGGCATGGATAACCAGGCCCCCGGGTTGAATTTTTCGGTCGGTAATGTAGTTGGCCTTACTGATCTTGATGTGGATAATATGGAGTTGCTGGAGGGCGCTTCTTCCGCATTATATGGGCCGGGGGGTATGAACGGAACATTTTTAATAAACAGCAAAAGCCCGTTCAAATACCAGGGTGTTAGTATACAGGTGAGAGAAGGGATAATGAATGTAGATGAGAAGTACAGAAGTACATCTCCCTATCATGATTTTTCCTTCAGGTGGGGGCAAAAGGTATCAGATAAGTTTGCCTTTAAAATAGGCGCCCAATACGTTTGGGCGAAAGACTGGCTGGCTGCGGACTCATCTAACTATTATGCAGATGCCAATATTTATGATTCGAAAGTAATTCCCGGAACAAGAACCACTGATCAAAATTACAACGGGGTGAATGTGTATGGCGATGAAACATCACTGGATATTACCAGTCCCAACACTCCATTTTTAATGGGTGTTATCGGTACGATAACTGATCCTGTTGCGCAGCATTATGCACTACTTGCCACTGCCCCCTTTCTGGCGGGGCCTTTACCGGTTTCAAGAACCGGTTATAACGAAGCGGATGTTGTGCCTCCCAATACTATTAATTTTAAGCTTTCAGGCGGGTTGTACTATAAGCTAAACCAAAACCTTGAAGCATCCCTTACAGGAAACTGGGGTACCGGTAATACAGTTTATACTGGTAGTGACCGTTATGTGTTCAAAGACCTGAAAATTGGTCAATATAAACTGGAATTCAGAAGCAAGAACTGGTTCCTGCGGGCATATACCACGCAGGAAAATTCCGGGGAATCTTATAACGCCACAGTCACCTCGCGGTTATTTAATGAAGCCTGGAAGCCAAGTTATAACCCCGCTAATTCTGCAGGTAGCTGGTATCCCCAATATTCAGGTGCATTGGTACAGGGTGCTACGAACGTATATCTAGGTGTAATAATGGCAGGAGGAACACCGGAAGAAGCTCAGGCAGCAGTTGTCGCCAATCAAACAGCTTTACTAAATGGAGCAAGAGCCTATGCCGATGCAAACAGGCCCGTGCCCGGATCTGCCGCCTTTAACCGGATATTTGATTCCGTAAGATTGCTTCCTATACCAGATGGCGGAAAATTTTTAGACCGCTCCGATCTTTATATGGTGGAAGGCCAATATAACTTAACTGATGCCTTACACATTGGGGCAGAGAACAAAAGGCTGGAAGTGCTTGTTGGAGCAAATTACAAGCTCTATGTATTAGATTCTAAGGGAACTGTATTTGCAGATACTGTAGGTAATCCTATAGAGATTAATGAATGGGGTGGTTATGTGCAATTGTCGCGAAAATTTTTCAATGATGTTTTGAAGTTAACGGCGTCGGGCAGGTATGATAAAAACGAGAATTTCAAAGACAGGTTTACACCAAGAGTGTCTGCGGTTGTTACTGTCGCAAAGAACCATAATTTGCGCCTTTCTTATCAGACTGCTTACCGGTTTCCGACAACACAAAACCAATGGATCGATCTGACCATTGGGGGAGGTGTGCGTTTAATTGGCGGGCTGCCGGAATTAAAAAAGAAATATCATTTTGATACTAATCCTGTTTATACAGAAGAAAGCTTTGGCAAATTTGCGCAATCACACAATCCCGCAGATTTAGTAGTACAGCAGTTTAATGAATACAAACCTGAGTCATCCAATTCGTTTGAAGTTGGCTACAAGGGCTTAATCAACAACAGGCTTTTGATTGACGCGTATGGCTATTGGGCTACATATGAAAACTTTCTAGGCCGTATCGTTGTGCTTCAATCAAGTGATGGCACACCCCTGGGCCTTGCCACACCAACTATTTACTCAGTATCCGTAAACAGTACAAGCAAGGTGAATGCCAACGGATGGGGCGTATCATTACAATACTTGTTACCACGTGGCTTTTTTATTAATGCCAATGTTTTTTCCGATGTGTTGACTAACGTTCCTGAAAATTTTATCACATATTTTAACGCGCCTAAATATCGTTACAATTTAGGTTTCGGAAATAGCGGTATCGATAAACAAAAACGCCTTGGATTTAATATTACTTACCGCTGGCAGGATGCTTTCTTTTATGAAAGTGATTTCAGGCAAGGAAACTTACCTGCATTTGGCACATTGGATGCCCAGGTTAGTTACAAACTTCCAAAGCAAAAGCTATTATTTAAACTTGGCGGCACCAATATTACTAATCATTATTACCGCAATGGATTTGGTAATCCTTACATCGGCGGCTTATATTATGCAAGTATTGCGTATAATGTATTTTAAATCAACAGAACCAATAGCTAAAACCCTTTGCATAAGCAAGGGGTTTTTTAATTAATTTAATTTGCAGCTATGAAAAAAAAATTAGTGGTGCTTACAGGTGCTGGTATCAGCGCAGAAAGTGGGTTAAAAACTTTTCGTGATGGTGATGGTCTTTGGAATGGTTATAACATTCAGGATGTGGCAACACCACGGGCCTGGAAAAAGGATAAACAATTGGTGCTTGATTTTTATAATATGCGCAGGCGCGATGTATTAAACGCTCAACCTAACGCAGCGCATAGCGGCTTAGCTGAGCTTGAAAAAGATTTTGATGTTGAGGTCATCACACAAAATATTGATGACCTGCATGAACGTGCGGGAAGCACAAAAGTGCTGCATTTACATGGGGAAATTTTTAAGATGCGCAGCGAATTGAATGAAGAATTGATTTATGAAATAAGAAAAGATATTTTATTGGGCGATGTTGCGGAAGACGGAGCACAACTGCGCCCCCATATTGTTTGGTTTGAAGAACCTGTTCCTAAGATTGAGGAAGCTGCTGCAATTGCGTACAATGCAGAGATTTTTGTGGTGATTGGAACATCCCTTGTTGTATATCCCGCGGCAGGATTAATAGATTATGCTCCACATGGTATTCCTAAATTCATCGTGGATAAAAGCATTCCATATTCATCTTTATACAATGTAACGGCTATTGAAAAACCTGCAACCGAGGGCATCGGCGAACTGGTTAAATTATTGAAGCAATAATAATTTTCCCGCGTATACCCATAAAAAAAGAGCTCATATAAATGAACCCTTTTTTTAATAAGCTGATATCAATTACCACCTGTTGGAATTGCTATTGCTGAAAGACCGCCTGTTATTATTGCCGCCTGATCTTTCTTCGCGGGGTTTTGCAACGCTAACGCTGATAGACCTGCCTTCAACCACAGCGCCATCTAATTCCTTGATGGCTTTTTGTGCTGCATTGTCGTCGGGCATTTCAACAAAGCCAAAACCACGGCTGCGCCTGGTAAATTTGTCAGTGATAACTTTGGCGGAAGTAACTTCTCCATACTCCTCAAAGTATTCTCTTAAGTCTTCATCCTGTACGCTGAAACCTAAGTTTGAAACATAAATGTTCATGTTTGAATTTGATTTTTGTTTAAAAATTTCTGAGAAAATAAAGTTGTAAAGAAGGGAATGTGACCATTAGCAGAAATATCTGTAGCAGAAAAACCTTGTTCAGTTACCAAGTTTATAAACTCAAATTGAGGTGCAAATATATTGGTTTAGGCGATAGGTAATTTATTTTATCACAGTTGTTTTTATTTCTTAACAATAAACTTCAATATCGCTTTATGAAACCGGCGTTTAATTGAGCACGCTGGTTTCTTTTTCTGTTTCTATTTTTTCTTCAAGCTTTATTTTGTCCCACCCTCCCAGTATATTATAGAGATTGTGAATACCCTGCTTTTTTAATAGCGACGCGGCAATAACACTTCTGTAACCACCCGCACAGTGTACATATATATTTTGATCATCTTCAAGATTTACCATACTTGCGGGATCAGTAAGATTGGTTAACGGGATATTCACGGCGTTTTTTACGTGGCCATCCGCATATTCAGCTTCTCTCCTTACATCAACTACAACAAGTTTGTCATCGTGCGGAATATCCATTGCCAGTTCATCCGATTCTATGCTGATGATCATATCAATTGGCTCACCGGCGTTCTTCCATGATGCAAACCCGCCTTCTAAGTAACCTGCAAATTTGCTAAAGCCAACACGGGTTAGCCTTACAATACTTTCTCTTTCGCTGCCGGGTTCTGCAATGATCAAAAGTGTTTTATCAAATGGTAAAAGGCTTCCAGCCCACTCAGCATACCTTCCTTCCAGGCCAATAAATACAGATCCCGGAATAAACCCTTCAGTAAAATCAGTAGCGGTGCGGGTATCGAGTAAAATAACATCATCATCCTTTATCAAATTTTTTACCTGTACGATTTTCAAAGGTTTAAGCGCTTTGTTTAAAACGGCATCCAGGCTTTCATAGCCTTCCTTATTTATTCTTGCATTCACGGGAAAATAGTGCGGCGGTTCTGTTAGCCCTTCGGTTACGGCTTCTATAAACTCTTCCTTGTTTTTTGTTCTTAGGGCGTAATTAGTTTCTTTCTCAATGCCAATTGTGCTTGATGTTTGCGGACCAAGGTTTTTTCCACAACTGCTTCCGGGGCCATGCGCGGGAAATACAATAACATCATCTGCCAGTGTCAGAATTTTTTGCTGCAAACTGTCATACATTATTCCGGCAAGATCCTGTGTTGTTAAAGATTCACTTTTTTGCGCAAGATCAGGCCTCCCCACATCACCCACAAATAAAGTATCTCCTGTAAACACAGCATAGTCTTCATTGTTTTCATCCTTTAAAAGATAACATGCACTTTCCAAAGTATGGCCCGGCGTATGTAACACCTCGATCGTTAGGTTACCGAGTTTGAATTGCTCGTTATCTTTTGCTATGTAAACAGGTAATGCAGTGTTTGTTTCGGGCCCATAAATTATCGGAGCGCCCGTAGCCTTACTAAGGTCTATGTGCCCGCTTACAAAATCAGCATGAAAATGTGTTTCGAATATATATTTAATGACAGCGTTTCTTTTTTTTGCCAGCGAGATATATTCTTCTATATCTCTTAACGGATCAATAATCGCAGCTTCTCCTTCACTTTCCACATAATAAGCCGCTTCGCTAAGACAGCCAGTATATAATTGCTCTATATACATAAAATTTTTCTGCAAAAATACAATGCCCGGTATAAAGCAATAAAGGTTTAACTAACCAATTGTTCTATAAAACTGTTTATCTCTTGTAGCCTTCTGTAGTTCAAAGAATAAAAGATAAATTTTCCTTCTCTTTTGGTAGCCACAATTCCTGCTCTACGCAATATGGCAAGATGTTGCGACACAACGGATTGTTCCAGCCTGAGGTTAATATAAATTTCAGTAACCGTTATTTTTTGTTGTTCATCAATGAGCTTTAACAGTTGTTGCCTTAATTTATGATTTAAGGCACGCAGGATCATGGCTGACTTTTTTAGCCGCAAAAAATCCAACTTCAGGCTTTCATTGCTCGTTTTGTCATGGATAGTAAGAAACTGAACTGAGGTGTTATTCATAAACATGATTTTTGCAGAATATTAAGAATTATTAATATTAGGCTTGATACACAAAAAATTATGCCTGTTTTAATTACGGTAACTATTTTTTAAAATAAACCTGTTTTAGATAAAAAGGTTCGCTATAAATAATATCTGAAAATTTTTGATCAACCCAAGCCTTATTTCCCAAAATTACCGAAGGCCTTGAAAGAAAAAGACGGTTTATATATATAAGATTTTTATTTTGTGTTAATTTTTGCAATTTCTGGCTCCCGTTTCCACCGGCAACAACAATCGCCCGGGTGCGTTCTTCTTTAAGAAAATCGCTAGTTATTACTTCCGCAGAATAGCTCTTCACAAGGTTAAGGCCGTAATCATATAGCCCGGTATATACTTCCATTCGCCGGGCATCTATTAACGGACAAAACAGTATATTTTCCTGCTTAACAGGCGATTGCAGCTTTAACGCATAGGCCATCACGTCAAGCGTATTAAGCAGAATAAGCGGTTTCTGTAAAGCGTAGCATATGGCTTTGGCTGAAGATAAACTTACCCGTAAGCCGGTATAGCTTCCGGGACCGTTAACTACCGAAATGGCATCAATATTGTTTAAATTGGCTTGGGCAGCATGGCAAATTCTTTTAATTGCAGGTTCCAGGAATGAGGCATGATCTTTCCGGACATTGTTCTCAGCTTCAAAAATTATCTCATCATCACTGCTTAAAATAACAGAAGCAGTTTCAAATGCCGAGTTAATATGAAGGATGAGCGCCAATGCTTTTTTTTTTAAAATTGTTGACTTTCCTGTACAAGTGAGCCAGATATTGTGTACCGGCGGCTAAGGCCGGATAATCGCTGAAGCAAAAACAAAATGTTTCTCAAACCAATTTTTTTGCTCCATTCAAAAGGCCCGTATGGGTAATTTGTACCAAGTTTCATTGCAATATCAATTTGCGTTTTTGTACTCACTTTTTCTTCCAATGCATAATAAGCTTCATTAATTATCATCGCGATTACGCGTGCTGCAATAAAGCCATAATCATCCGCTACCCATACGAATTGCCATTCCAGATCTTGTAAAATTTCTTCTGCTTTTTTTTTGTATTCATCATTACTGCAAACAAGTTCAATTACAGGCCGCCTAAGAAAACCATTCCATGCATTTATTCTTATGTAATTGGGTTTATTTATTTCACGACCAATGCAATTAACTGCATGTGCAAAAACCGGCTTGTCATCAATGAATTCATTGGTTGCAGGTTTTGCATCATTAAATGTAAGATCAAATATGGCGTCGGCATATATACCCGAAAGCTTATTGCCGGGCCCGATCCATTGTAGCAATGCATTTTTACCATACCCTTTTTCAATCAGTTCTTTTTTCTGATCTTCTGTTGCGCGGATAGCAATGTTCATAAATTTCCAGCTTGCAAAAATAATATCTATACACAATCAGCCTGCAAACATGGGCTAAGCATTCTTGCTTCAACTATATTTGTTTTATTATTGAATAACATCACACCATGTCTAAACAAATTATACAAACAGAAAAAGCGCCGGCGCCAATAGGGCCTTACAGCCAGGCAGTGAAAGCCAATGGATTCTTATTTATAAGCGGGCAGGTTGCGATAGACCCGGCAACAAATGAAGTTGTTAGCGGTGGTGCAGTGAAAGAAGCGCAACAGGTAATGAAAAACATTGAGGCCATTTTAAAAGAGGCCAATCTTACTTTTGAGCATGTAGTTAAAACAACTATTTTTTTGAGCGACATGAGTCTTTTTTCGCAAGTGAATGAAATATACGCAGGCTATTTTAACGGCGATTTTCCTGCAAGGGAAACTGTAGCAGTAAAAGGCCTCCCTAAAAATGTACATGTTGAGATCAGCATAACCGCTGTTGTGCAGTTATGATTTTATACTGAGACTTGTTTTAAATGCAATGCTCTCATCAGCATTTAATATAGTTAGCCCTGTTTTATTATTGAATGCATCAGGCACTGCACTTAAATTTTCTATGGCAATGCTGTTGCGGTGTTCGGGTGTATATACCTGCAAATACGGGTATGACTTGTCAGGATTGATGATAACCTGCAAGCCTGTTTTTGTATTGGTCAGAATACAGGCTGGTTTATTATTTTCATTCACTAAAAAACAATTATCAAGGAAGGTATTTCCAAAAATTTCAGGCTGCTGGAATTTACTATAAGCAACAATATTTCCGGTTGGAACAAGCTTATCATTAAACTCGACCATTCTTGTTGTGTTCATTTCAAAAAGCAGATCATCTACTTTTACACCCAGCGTAAAATATGGATGCCATCCATCGCATACTGGTATAGCGGCATCGGAATTATTCTTTAACGAAGTTTCAATGGAAAGCCGCTTATCTTTTTCAAGCCGATAGGTTATAGTACATGTATAATCAAATGGATAACCTTCGTCTTTTTTTGTATACTTATAATCCAGTGTTACAAAAGCGGAATCATTATTGGCGCCGGAATCAGTGACAGAAAAAATGGCATCAAACAACAAACCATGAATGGCCTCACCGGCCAGGTAAAATTTATTGACCGTGTACTGATGATTATTGTAAACATATTTCCCATTAGCGATCCTGCATACGAACGGGCTCAGCTTGGCGCTTTTGAATCCGTTTGTAATATTATCCATTGCATCTTGTGGTGAAGCAAACCCATCAATAATATTAATTGAATTTTTTGTTTTGAAATTATTCAGCAAGGCGCCAAAGGCATATATTTCTGCTGATGCTTCTTCCGCGTCATTCGTTAAATGAATTACCGGAAAAATTTCTTTCTCATTTATATCGATTGTAAATGCCATGTTTTATTTAGTTTTTTGGGCAACCGCAATTTTTGAATCTGCCGTGCCGTAATATAACCACCATTTGTTTTTATAAAGAGCCAACCCTTCTGCAAAGCACACATTATTTACCTCTCCTGAAAACTCATAAGGCTGTTCAGGTTTTAAAAAGTAACCATTCATCCTGTCAATAATTTTTGACGGATCATTCTTATCAAGCAAAACCTGCGATACGGTATAAGTGCCTTCCCGTAAACTTGTATCGCCAATTGCCGGGATATTCCTGCTGTTGTAGATCAACAAAATCCCTTTAGCCGTAAGCATTGCAGGCGGCCCGCTTTCAACCAGGTCGCAATCGAATTTATGCCTGCGTGTTGGTATAGCAATCTGTAGTGATGAAATATTGTAATGAGCATAAACAGAATCATAATTTTTATCAGGTGTTTGTTGTGCGGGCGACCAATGGATCAGATCCGGTGAAGTGGCCGTCCAGATATATTTATCGCCCCAGTACATCCAATACAGGCCATTAATTTTTGCAGCAACAATTTTATCGCCTGTATAGTTTGATATAACTGAACCCGATTTTGACCACATGTTTTCATATTTCGCATCAGTAAAAACAGGGCCATGTTTTTGCCAGTGGTAAAGATCGGTTGAGGTGGCGATCATTAACCTCGCCGTCTTGCCATCGTATGCTGTGTAGGTTATATAATAAGTTCCGGCGCTGTCCTGTATCAATCGCGGATCTTCACAGCCACCAGGCCATTCATATTTTTTATAAGCGTCATTATCAGGATATAAAACAGGTAAAGGATGTCTTGTAAAATGAATGCCATCAACGCTTTTCGCTACGCCAACACGTGAACAGCCTGCGCTATCCTGTGCACGGTACAACATGAACAATGTGTCATCTTTAACAGCAACCGCAGGATTATAAACATTTTTTGCTTCCCACTTTACCAACTTGTTTTGTACAGGACATTGGAAAGTTAAATTGCCCGGTTGCATAACGGGATTTACAGAATCAAGTTTATTAAAAGGAAGTAGCCAGGCGCTATCCGTAATATTTTGTGTTTCGGTACTTTCACTTTTGTTGGAGTGACAGGCAATAAAAAAAATGAAACACAATAAAATTGTGCAGGAGCCCTTTCTTTCATTATAAAAAATCATCCGTTGAAATTAATGAATTCAAATTAAATCCAATGATTCCAACAGATGACTTAAAACAAAACCTATGCGCAAAAAAAACTTATAATGCGGGTATCAGCTCCGTATAGGATTTGCTGTGATAGCCCATAGACGCCGTATAATTACAATGACTGTTATTTAAAACCTGTATACTGTCATTATCGTTCCGGTATTGATAATTTAAAATAAGCAGTGAGGCTGCGGTATCGAAAAACTTCCAGGTACCAGGATAAGTGTAGCCGCCATCATATTCAACGAACGTTCCGTTCTTGCTAAATATGTATTTAGTATCATCCAGGTTAATTACATTATTGGAAGCGCCACGAACGTATTGCGGATCGCCTTTATGCCGTTTATCTACATAGTGAAAATAAAATCCCTGGTAGATCCACGAATGCGATACAAGCAAGTTGGACCTTTTTTTTATAATGGAAATGTTAGCAGCAGTGCCGGCAGAAACTATACTTGTTTCTGGTTTCATTTCGGTTTTTGTACACGCAGCTAATAATAAACCTGTTACAGCACACACTACAAACAATACCTGCATAAACTGGTTTTTAGATCGATTTATATGATTATAATAAACCAATCAAAACCAGTTACGGTTGCTTAATATGCTAAATAAGGCTTAGTTAAATAAATGCAACTTAAATATTGATCACGCTGTTGCTTCCGCCAAAAACATTTTGATTCTCACCATCGGCTTCAGGTTCATTCAGCCAGGTGTTATCATTTACAAGATATTTAAATTCGTGATAGCTGTTTTTAGGAAGGTTAACATCACAGGTAAAGCTGCCATCTTTTTTCTTACTCATAATAACTGCATTTTGCCAGTCGCCATTCAAACCCAATATTTCAACTGTTTCAGCATTATCAAAATTCACAGTGAACTTTACTTTAGAATAATCTTTTGTTTTGAAATAGGTTTTCTGTACCATGTTGAAATAATTATTGATTCAGTAATTAATTAAAACTGCAAATAAAAGACAACATGATTTAAAATATGTGTTTTATGCACGCGTGTTGATAAAATTCACAATATTGTTACAGTCAACGGTCGACCGTCCACAGTCAATGGCTATTTGCATTGTGTAAAATGTTTACCATCCGCCATTTATCTACCTGTTTCTTCGCTCCGCGCCATAAAAACATTTTTTCGTGCAGAGAACGCAGAGATAACAGAACAATGTTTATTCTCTGTTAACTCATTTGGCTCGTGCGATTTTTTATCCTTTAATCTTTGTGCGAAAAATTCCGGGAATACTTTGCTATGCCGGATGAGTATATTTTAATTCACAACAATGTATGCTTTTGCAGGAGCGCCCGGGAAATTCATTTTAAACAGCTTCTCAAAGCTGGCGTATTTTGATATTCCTGAAACAGATACCGCTTGTTTCAACCTGGCTGTGTGAAGATTGCAGGGCAATGTGCCCGCTTTTTGTGGCTGCATAACCTGCTGCATCTTTCCACTTACCTGCAGCCTTTGCTTTTTTCCACTCATCACTCCATAAAGTGTATTCGACAACTTTTTTCCCATTGAGCCAATGTTCAACATGGCCTTTATTCACGATAATCTTTGTCGTATTCCATTCGCCGGGCTTTTTAGCTGCTTTACCAGCCGGCGGATTCATGGCATAATTAGCGCCGGTTTTCTGCCAGCTTTCTATTTTTTCCGGGAAGTCATCATCATCTATTAACTGGTATTCAGGCCCGCTTAAAAAAGTCTGGTCGTAGTCTTCATTCACCAGGTACAGAATGCCGCTGTTGCCTTGCGGTGATAACTTCCAGTCAATATCCAGTTCAAAATTTTCATACACCCCATTTGTCAGCAGGTCTGCATTGCCAGCATCGGCACTTGCACTGCAAAGCATTCCATCAATTACTTTCCATGAACCCGGCTGGTTCTTAAAAGTTTTCCATCCATCCAACGTTTTGCCGTCAAACAACAATTGCCACCCTGTTGTTTTTTCCTGCTGCGTCAACTGGTTGATAGTTGTATCGTTTTGCATAACTGTATTTGCTTTAAGTTGTATACATGAAAGGCCGATAAAAAAACAAAGCCATAATAGTGTAATTTTTTTCATATAGAGTTATTGTATAGTGAAAGATAAAGTTATTCAAGCTTCCAATTAAAATCCATGACAGAATTAAATTATAGACTGTTACCCGTTAATAAGGTCATTTTCATTACTCTTTCTTTTAAAACATCCGAGTTTTGTTGCCCGCACCAAAACAAGCATTGCTGAAGGTGTAATTATAAACATTTCCGGCAGTTCGCTAACTAAAGCCAAATTAAAACACAAAAGTTGAAGGTAAAAAATAATAGCTCAATAGCGTACGTCGCGCCGGATGTGCAGCTTAACAGAATTACTATTGTCAGGATTACTTGCTTCCGGCCATGCTTTTCGGTAAGAGAGGATGCTGAGCATATAACTCCGAGCACTCGAAGCAGGCGGTTAATTAAAAGAGAAGTGCATGGCGTAAGCCTCCCCGTTCGTGTTGAATATTCTCTTACTGATTTTGATAAAACACTGGTACCTGCTTTGGCTGCCATTGGGGTGGGAAAGAAACATGGGAGAAACAAAAGAGAAATTGGTTGATATGGCTGATAAATGATACAATTTACAAATGAGTTTCCCCTGCAGATCAATAATAACGGGCAGCGAACGAACCAACTGTGATTATTGCTATATAGCCAGGCATTAATTTTTTTTATGCCCTCTAAAAAATTTCTTAGTAGCCGCTTCAAGCACTATAATGATTATCTATACAATAATATTTATAATCAGTATTGTCCGGTTAACTTGGGCTAAAGCCCGTTGGATAAGGGTTTCAGCTATGTAACCCCAGGCTTAAGCCTGGGGCTAGTGAAAACCAAGCCCATCAAGGGCTTTAGCCCAAGAATTAAAATTTTAGTCGGACAACAATGATTTATAATACTCAAATAGAAATAAACAAAAAGTTTTTGTTTACTGAAAACTACTTTAGTTATGCTTCCGACCAATTGTGATGAGAGTGAACCCATCCTTTGAAATCCCTAAACTGAATCCTGTTAATTTTTTAGTTGGAGTTTTTATTAAGTCATAAATAATGTGAGCATTTAAAATGGCTCACGCTAAAACTCTTTTTGTGATGACCCGATACCTGTATTTATTTGTCTGCGTCATTGCTTCCATGCAGATCGCGAAAGCTCAAAATGACAGCTTAATTAGTATTCGCCGCCGTTTGTTTTCTAATACTATTACTTTTTTTTTCTGATCAAAAATATTTTTAATCTTCAGAATCCCCATCATCCCAACGTCGCTACAGTCCCTAAAAATACTCATGCTAAGAGAAAAATCACAACTGCACCAACTCCTCCGCAACAGCAGCTTTCCTTAACTTCAATTTCCCAACCACATCTTTCCATTGCAACAAAAACAATCCCTCAAAACAATAATTACCAAACACGGTAAGGTTAAGCAATATCATCAAAACGCCAAACAACTGCAGGCCTAAAAAGATCGCAATAAACGCATGCATACTCATAATGCAGATCAGCCATATCTTTTTTGTTTTCTTATAAAAAATGCCAACCGGGTAAAATGTCTCTACCAGCAAAGTACCCCAGCAAAGTAATTTAGGCAGGATAGGTACTTGTGCCATCCAACCCGTATCTACTTTATGAAATTGGTCCTGCTGCAAAGCTATCCACACCGCTTCCCCATTCCACCATTGCCCACCCATAGATTTCTCTATCCCGCAGGCCAGGTACATGATACAAAGATGCAACTGAATAATACGTACGCTTAAGGTGATAAGATAAGAAGGAAAAAGTGTTTGTTTTTTACGTGCATCAAATGACAGGCGATAACCAACCGGCAAAACGGCGCAATAGAATAAGGCGATATGCAAAAAGGTTTCCACACCATAAGCGGTGAAATGCCCGGTAGTGTCGAGCATAAGATGTATCAGCCAGGCGGCTACAGCCATTGCCCTCGTTTTAAAACCAAGAAGTAATCCAATTAAAGAAAGAAAATAAATTATGGTAAGCAGGTACACCGTTGTATCCGGTGAAATATGCAGGTGCGCCAGTAAATTGGATACAAAAAGCAATGAGGGCGTATTAGATGTATTTAAGGCGTCGCTGATTTCCCAGGGCAGCAGGCCCTTGGGTCCGAACAGCCACATCCAGTCGGGCAGCAAAACAAATAACTGTATCAGCGCAAAGGCGCTTACGGCAATACGGAAATAAGCCAGCGTTTCCGGCGCCTCAGGTTTAAAGAATAAATTATTGATATGGGAGAATGTCTTCTTCATTATAAATAAGTTTTATTGTTGGGAGTTTGCTGTGCTGTCTACACTGAAATCGCGTTGAAACCAGAATTTCCAGTGGCTGCGTTTACCGGCCCTGTATGCTGTCATATCAGGTATTTGTTGCACCACCATAGCCACTCTTATTTTGGCGGCACCGGGATAGCGCTCTTTTATATTCTGTGCAAGGCTTGCAGACAAAACGGCTCTTGCTTCCGGTATGGTGAGATAACCGTAAATATTATTGATGCGGTTGGTAAAGTCAGGCGACTTGCCGGTGAGATCAATATACCTTTCACTGCTGTCTTTAAATTTTACATTATACACTACATAAGGCTGGTCAGAAAGCCCCGGCGCAAAAAAGCTGAAGATGTTGTTGCTGCCCGTATAACGGCCAACAGTTGCCAGTGTTTTGGAGGCAGGGTTATCCATATTTCCCCAATCTGCAAAATGCGTGGAGTACAAAGCGATCATCACCAGGTGAATTGCGGCAAGCGCGAAATATATTTTATGTTTTAGCGGCATAAAGAATTTTTGAGGAGGTTAAAAGCACCCGCTTAAAGACAGGTGCTTTTTGCAATGCTTTATTTTTATTGTTTTATCGTGCGAAAGACAACAGGCCGATACTTTTATTTTCAGGAAGTGAAGTAAGTGTCAGGCTTTTGTAATAAACCGGGTCGATGCTCTGTAACCTGCTCCTTAATATTTTCAATGTTTCAGGATCAAAACAGCCCTTCAGTGTTGGCTTCAAAATATCTTTCAGTGATTTTTTGTAAGGTTTCAACACAATATCATTCAGATTGGCATACCCATAAAAACTCCTGGTAGCGCCCGGGCCAAGTTTGCGCGGATCATTCAGCATTAAAAATTTATCAAGGCTGAGATTAGCAGTAGCGTCATCGATCTTATCATACTGCATAGCGGGGAACTGTTTGAAGAAAGCTTTTGTTCCCAAAAAACCGCCTTCCTGGTTGATGAACTTCACCTGCTTTAAAGTTTTGTATCGTGCCGGATCAGCACTTATCAATAATTTCTGTATCTCCGCGAGCTTGTAAATATCAGGTGTCATATCTGGGCAGGTGGGCCATACGATATTGGGCCTTCTCCAGATAGGGATTTGTTTGTATCGGAGACGTATGGGATCTCCGCATATCACATCCTGCGGATCTGCAAAAGCAAGGTAATTATCAGTACCATATGCGGTTTTTGTAATACCAAAGTCAAGATACGTTTGGTTGAATTTGAGTGAATAGCTGTCAGCGCTCAGGTCCTTTACAATAAGGTCAATGCGGTCTTCTCCGGCTACTGAGTTACTTGAATTATCTGCATCCACGCGAGTCGCGGGATTCAGGTTGTCTTTTGTACAGCTTGTGAAAAATAGTGCAACGGCAATGCCTGCAGATAATGCAAGCGACATAGATGTTTTCATTTGTTGATTTTTTTGGTTAAAAATTTTTGTTTTCCTATTAATCGCAAACAGTTGTTAGTTTGGAACAAAAATTTGTATAGTAAATTTTTCCCGGCCTTTACGAAAGGGTTTTTTGGCGGGATTTTACTGTTACTCATGGGGTTTTCCCCGGTTAACCTATGAGGACCGGTACGGCGTTTACAATAATATAATTGGCAGGTTTCCGGATTATGGAGATACAAGCGTTCCCCGGACAGAAAAATGGAAGATCATAAGCCTAAACGATTCGGCATTGTCATTGAATGCATGTTTGACCTGCCCGATGGATAGCGGGTACAGGCAATTATATAAAGCTTTTTAGCATTGACCAAAACGTATTCTTTCTCTTTACAATTAACTTTCAGGTTATAATCACCTCTGTCATTTATAGTCGCTATTCACACACAAATTAATCACAAACACACTTCCTTTACTTTTCACTTTTATTCCGTCGCCATGTTCTTTGATGGGAGGTTTGTAAACGCCATCGCCCATCCGGCAACCTGTTACCCCCTGCGACGGCTCGCCTAATTTGTCTTTGCCTGCGTTACACATAGGTTTATTAAATATCTTTATTGAAACTGTAACAGGGCAGTTTAATTTCTCTCCATCAAAATAACTTTTGCAATCGCATATGCAAAGATCAATAACTTTTATTCTCTTCACTTTTTTTGCGCTTGTTGTGGCAGCGCAAAATGAACCGGCTACTTCCGTTCAGCGACCAAAACTTGTCATTGGCATCGTGGTTGATCAAATGCGCTGGGATTTTTTATACAGGTATTACGACAAATACCTGCCCGGCGGCGGGTTTAAACGGCTGCTCGGCGAAGGCTTTTCCTGTGAGAATACAATGATCCCCTATACGCCTACCCTTACAGCTTGCGGGCATACCAGTGTCTATACCGGTTCTGTTCCGGCAATACATGGCATTACAGGGAATGATTGGTTTGATTACGCTAAGAACAGGATAATATATTGCAGTGAGGATGACAGCGTGAAAACTATAGGCAGCAATACAACAGCAGGTGAGATGAGCCCGCGTAATTTATTGGTAACAACCATTACCGATGAGCTCAGGCTTGCAACAAATTTTCAAAGTAAAGTGATCGGCATTGCCATAAAGGACCGTGGCGCTATTCTGCCCGCCGGTCATAATGCAAACGCCGCTTACTGGTATGACAACAATACCGGTGACTGGATAACCTCTTCTTACTACAGGGATTCTCTGCCCGCGTGGGTGAAAGCAATAAACGTTCAAAAGCTTCCCGACAAGTATTACGGTATGGATTGGAATACATTGTATCCAATAAATACTTATACAGAAAGTGATCTCTCGAGAACGGGTTTGCCTTACAGTTTAAAACAGTTTGCAGGAAAAAATTACCAGGTCATTGCGGCCACGCCTTATGGCAACAGCCTAACGTTTGATATGGCAAAAGCGGCTATAACGGGAGAGGAACTTGGAAATAACAATACTGCAACGGATATGCTGACCGTGAGTTTATCATCAACCGATTACATCGGCCATGCCAACGGGCCTAATGCACCTGAAACAGAAGATTGCTATCTAAGGCTTGATAAAGATCTTGGTGACTTCATCGGTTTTCTTGATTCGAAGATCGGCAAAGGTCAATACCTGGTTTTTTTAACGGCTGACCATGGTGCTGCACATGTGCCTGCTTTCCTGAAAGCGCATAAAATTCCTGCCGGGAATTTTGACAATGAAAATGTAACTGCTGCATTGAATAAATTGCTTTCTGAAAAATTTCATACACCGGAATTAATACACGGCATCATAAATTACCAGGTTTACCTGGACCGTAATACCATAACAGCAAAAAAACTGAATAAAGATTCCGTGTATGCAACTGTAATAAATTACCTGTTGCAGGATGAAGCTATTGAACGGGCATTTGCTATTGATGATGCAGCCAACGTAACGCTCAACAGCAGGATAAAGGAAGCTGTTATGAATGGCTATTACCCGCAGCGGAGCGGCGATATTCAACTTATTTATAAATCGCAGTGGATCGACGGATTTTTAAAGAGAGGAACTACACATGGCGTGTGGAATCCCTATGATGCGCATATTCCGCTCATCTGGTTTGGATGGAATATTCACCAGGGTACAACTAACCGCGAAGTGTACATGACCGATATTGCACCCACCGTTGCGGCTATGCTGGAGATACAAATGCCGAATGGCAGCATTGGCCATGTGATCAAAGAAATTGCGAAATAATCTTTCAAAAAAATCAATTCTGAATACTGCTTTTTGATGTTATTACTGTTGATTTTTTCAAAACTTATCTTATGAGAAGGATATTGTTGATTGTTGTTACCGTATTGTATGCAGGTTTCTTGCCGGGAACCCGGGCACAGAAGATCGATGAAGTGAAATTCTTTGAAGAAGATTCTATCATCAATGCCAAACTGTCGATGGATATCAGCAAGTTCATAAAGAGTTCTTCAAAGCCTGCCTATATGCCCGCCACATTCACCTGTACTATCGGAGACAGTATTGTTTCTGAAGAAATACGTATAGAAGCAAGAGGCAATGTGCGGCGGCAGATTTGTTACATGCCGCCTATAAAGATGAATTTTCATAACCCCGCTTCGCCAAAACTGTACCCGCTTAACACGCTTAAAATGGTTGGCCCATGTAAAACGAACGAAGAGCATGATCAACTGGTGCTGAAAGAATATCTTATCTACAAAATGTATAACCTGCTTACTGAAAAAAGTTTTCGTGTACGGTTATTAAACCTGCGTTTCGAAGACAGTAAAGGAAACAAAAAATCTTTCAACCAACATGCATTCCTGATAGAAAGCACAAAAGAGATGGCAAAAAGAAGTGCGTGCAAAGCGTTTAAGAATACAAAAATAAATACAGAGAATACAAACCGCGGGCAAATGACACTTGTAGCCATATTCGAATACATGATCGGCAATACAGACTGGAGCGTACCCGGCGGCCATAATATCGTTTTAATGCAGCTAAAAAAAGATTCAACAGCAAGGCCGTTTGTTGTCGGCTATGATTTTGATTATGCCGGGCTTGTAAATGCAGAGTATGCTGTGCCCACTGAAGATCTTGGCCTTGAAAGTGTGCGCGAGCGATTGTACCGCGGATTTTCCAGGACACCGGATGAACTAAACACTGCCATCGCTGTTTTTAATGATAAGAAAGATTCGATCTATTCGCTCATAAAGAATTTTACTTTACTAACGGAGAGAAACAGGGGCGAGATCATTCAATACCTCGACGACTTCTATAAAACGATCAATAATAAAAACCAGGTTAAAAGTGTTTTTATAGAAGGCGCCCGGAGAATGTAAGCCCCCATCCCCGCCGCGGCGGGGAGTAATCAAGTAGGTAACACAATAATGAATTCTGTTCCTTCACCTTCTTTACTTGCTACTTTTATTTCGCCGCCATGCACTTTAATAATATCATAAGCCAAACTCAAGCCCAAGCCTGTGCCCTTCCCTATTGGTTTTGTAGTGAAGAATGGTTGAAATATTTTATCAACTATATTTTGCGGAATGCCATTGCCGTTATCTTTTACTTTTATTTCTATT
The DNA here is from genome assembly GCA_036274175.1 of Parafilimonas sp. Lineage (GTDB taxonomy): Bacteria > Bacteroidota > Bacteroidia > Chitinophagales > Chitinophagaceae > Parafilimonas. Next base: position 31,648 of record DASUGF010000017.1, on the reverse strand, counting down.
TTATCGCCGGCTTTCTTAGTGACTACAGTGACTGTTGGGACATAGGCTTGCTGACCTGACAGGTTCGAAGATCCTGTCAGGTCTTTTGCTGTCTGTTTATTCTTTTGATTCACTGCATAAAAAGCATTATTAAAAAGATTTAAAAGCGCCCTTCCGATATCCTGCGGTACAACATTTATTTTTCCAATGCTTTTATCAAAGTCAGTTATAAAATCTGCATTGAAGGATTTGTCTTTTGCCCGAATGCCATGATAGGTGAGTCGTAAATATTCATCGCATAATGCATTAACATCGGTTGGTTCTTTTGTGCCTGAAGTTTGTCTTGAGTGCTGCAACATACCCTTCACAATGGCATCTGCACGCTTGCCATGATGATTTATTTTTTCAAGGTTTTGTTTGATATCATTTATATAAGTTGTCTGAACTATGATTTATAGGATTTTCCTGATTTATGGATTATAAGGCAACTGAATCATAAACTCGGTTCCTTCACCTTCTTTTGTTTCCACTTTTATCTCACCGCCAGGTGTCAGACATTTCAAAAATGTCAGACACCTATGTAGTCAACTGATTCACAAACTCACTCCCCTCACCATTCTTCCTGCCCGTCCGGCAGGCGGAGTTTCTACTTTTATCTCTCCACCATGCGCTTTAATAACATCATATGCTAAACTCAAACCAAGTCCTGTTCCCTGCCCTGTTGGTTTCGTGGTGAAGAATGACGAAATGGTATACTTATTAAACTTCTTTAAACTCATCTGCAGTTACAACTTTGATTGAAGGAAATTCAATAGATTTTAGTACATCAAAGTCTTTATCGTTTGTTTGCGGCAAAGGCGCAGTCAACAAATTTATTATCATCCGCATCATTGGTAATAAGGTTAAGATTAAAATAAGCGACAGTGAGTTTTGCAGTGGAAAGCTCAAGTAAAGACCTTATAACATTTGCAGCGACTTCAACATGCCAGTGGGCTGCAATCTGCTCATCATATTCGGCAGGCATGTCGTTTGTAAAAGCAATATCAATTTTCTTTTCGATTATAACTTTATGCAGCCAATGAAACCTGTATCTGTCTGACACAGATACAAGCAACACATTTGTATCAATTACAGTAAGCAATGATCATGATTTTTCATTTAACCAATTTTCCATATCGGCATCAGTTAAATCACGCTTATCCCATACTTCATTGGCGCCTGCTATTGCTTTATCAGCATAAAACTTTGCCAATGCATTTTTAAGTTCTTCAAAATCTTTATCTGAAAGATTAGTACTGTACAATTTCATTAACTCTATCTGAATATTAGTAAGCGGAAATTTCAGTTCAGTCATAACGCTGCATTTGTTTAAACAATGTAAGTTAAATATTAAAAGGGTAAATTAATTGTAAACGTTGAACCTTCACCTGCCTCACTCTTTACTGTTATTTCGCCACCATGCGCTTTAATAATATCATATGCTAAACTCAAACCCAATCCTGTTCCCAGCCCTGTTGGTTTTGTTGTGAAGAATGGCTGGAAGATCTTATCTGCTATATTTTGAGGGATGCCGTTACCATTGTCTTTTACCTGGATCTCAATTACTCCATTAAGCTTTTTTGTACGTACTAAAACGCTTGGCTCATAGCCATTGCTTTGCGTCTTTTGTTTTTGACTGGTTGCGTAAAAACCATTATTGAATAAATTGAGTAACATCCTGCCAATGTCCTGCGACACAATCTTTATCCTTCCAATGCTTTCATCAAATTCTGTTTTAATGTTAACATTAAACGTTTTGTCTTTTGCCCGCAGACCATGATAAGCTAACCGCAAATATTCATCTGCGAGTTTGTTTATGTCAGTTAGTTCTTTTTGACCCGAACCGGCACGGGAATGCTCAAGCATGCTTTTTACAATTGCATCGGCACGTTTGCCGTGGTGGTTTATTTTTTCCAGATTCCGCCTGAGGTCTTTTGCGATCAGTTTTATTTCATTCAAATTCCCGTTACCTGTTTCCTGCTCCAACTCATCGATTAGTTCGGTATTCACTTCCGAAAAATTATTCACGAAATTTAATGGATTCTGTATTTCATGCGCAATGCCTGCTGTAAGCTCTCCAAGCGAAGCCATTTTTTCAGCTTGAATAAGCTGCGATTGGGTTGATCTGAGGGTTGAAACAGTTTCATTCAATGTTTCAAACGATTCCGCATTTTCTATAGCGATGGCTGTGTAAGTGGCAATATTGCGCAGCATAAAAAGATGATAATCAGAATAGGCGTTTTGCTGAAAACTCTGCACGGTAATAACACCCAGTTTTTTTTCCTTTACTATAAGCGGAAGGTAAATTAATGAAACAGGCGATTTGCTTTCATGGGGAGTTAATACTTCCTGTATATGCAATAGGTATTCTTTGTCCAGGTTACCGATTACAATTTCTTTTGCGTCTTTAAAACACAAAACGGCGAACCGGTTTCTGTCGTGAATTGAATTTACATAAAACGGCAACGCCTGCCCTTCTTCATAGGTGGCAGGAAACTCGATCTGTTCCAGTGTTTCGTTATAGATACCAATGCCGAAAATATTTGCATCCATCAGCAAATTCACATTATCATATACTGTACTGATGATTGTTTCTACGGAGAGGGAAACAGTAATCTTCCGGCCTATTTCGCCCAATAATTCAACATTGGCTTTTTGAACGGTGAGCTCATCTGCCTTTTTATCAATCTCCTGCTTTTGCTTTTTCAGCAGCAGGTTCGCCTTTTGTTTTTGCCGGTTATTGCGCAGCAGTAAGATTGCTGTAATTACTATTAATATAAGTACGATTAATGCGCTTATCAAAAAATTCTGTTGTATCTTTTTTTGCTGGTTAAGCGATGTAATTTCCGACTGTTTTCTTTCAAGATCATAATTGTATTGAAGCAGTGCTGTTTTATTGGTTATTGCAGCATTCAGCATACTATCCCTGTACCTGATATATAGAACGTGATAGCCGTAGGCTTTTTCAAAATCTTTTTTATAAGCATATGCATCTGTAAGGGCGCCTGCATTATCCCGCATAAATTCAATGGTTCCTGTTTCCTCCGAAGCCTTCAAACCACGCAGGGCATGGTAAATAGCGCTATCCGGCATTTTTTTCTTAAGGTAGGCGCGGGAAAAAATTCCGTCTATCCATGCAATGCCCTCTTTATCCTCAAGCTGCCGGGCAACTGCGAGCGATTTAAACAGGTAGTAGAATGCCGCGTTAAGACTATCCATACGCACATACACATCGGCAATATTGCTTTCATTCAATTCAGTGTTATATGGAGTGGGGCCGGCTGTTATTGCTTTTTTATAGGAGGCTATTGCTTCGGGATATTTACCCATTAGCCTGTAACGTTCGCCAATATTATTAGTTAAGGTGGCTTCTGTTTGTTTGTTGCCAACCCTTTCATTTATTTCAGCGGCTTTCTTATAGTAAATAAGCGCATTGGGCTGGTCGCCTATGAGGTTATATAATGCTGCCAGGTTAGAATAAGCACCCGCAAGGCAATTAGCGCAGTCTGCATCTTCTGCATTATCAATAGCCTTTAAAATATATTCCATTGATTTTGGAAAATTGCTGAATGAAGTTTGATAGGTTCCGGCAATAATTCTTTGGCAGTACGAAAGCAATTGTTTATTCCCGGTTTTCATAGCAGCTTGCTCGGCACGTAAATAATCAGCAAGTCCGTCTTTGCTGGCGCCGGTTAAAGTTTTTATACGTGCATGTTGCGCTAGTACATATATACCTAATTCCTCATCCACCGTTGTATTGGCGATTGAATCGGCTTGTTGAAGGTACCTGGCGCTCACGTCATAATTGCCCAGGGCGGTGTTTATGGTTCCGAGCCCCAATAATGCATAACCTTCCCCCGTCGTATAGCCTGCTTTGCGTGAAATAGCAAGCGATTCTTTTGCCAGCACTTCTATCTCCCTGGCAGGCAAAGCATTCAATATGATCATTTGGTTCAGGAGGTTTACACGCGCCGTATCCTGCTGCGGATGGTTTTTTATCTGATCACTTAATTTTTCAACCATCGAAACCTGGCTCATTACTTTTACAGAAAGCACTATTAGTAACAGCGGCAATAAAATTTTTCTCATTTTTATGTAGTTATTGGTTGCACAAAGAATTACCGGTTCTTTATTTAGTTGACAAGCTATTCATCCTCCATTTGGTCTTCCTGTAAAAAACGGGTTTAACCTGTGCAGGAATAATTTAAAATTCACACAGTAAAGTTTTCGAGCTTAAATATCAACTATTTTATCAAATAATTTAAATATTAGGAGATAGTAAGATAATAAATTCTATGCTGTAGAGCCATGATTAAAAAGAGCGTATTTATAGGGGTAGAACAACAGTAAATTCCGCTCCGGTTTTATCCCGCCACCATGCGCTTTAATAATATGGTAAGTTGTCTGAACCATGATGTATAGGATTTTCGGATTGCGCTGATTTTTTGCAACATTTTATTGAAATCTCCGAACTCGTCGTTTATACCACCGATAATTGAATAATAAACCCAGTTCCCTCATTTTCTTTAGTTTCCACTTTTATCTCCCCACTATGCGCCTTAATAATATCATAAGCCAAACTTAAACCTAATCCTGTTCCCTGGCCGGTTGGCTTTGTTGTGAAGAATGGCTGAAAGATTTTATCAACAATTTTTTGCGGAATGCCGTTGCCGTTGTCTTTTACTTTTATTTCTATTTTATCGCCGGCTTTCTTAGTGACTACAGTGACTGTTGGGACGTATGGTTCACTCCCCTTTAGGAGATGGCGGCTTTCTTTCTGCTTTTGATTAACGGCATAAAAAGCATTATTGAAAAGATTCAATAACACTCTTCCGATATCCTGCGGAATAATATTTATTTTATCTATTGTTTCATCAAAATCTGTTTTAAAATCTGCATTGAAACTTTTGTCTTTTGCACGTAATCCATGATAAGCCAATCTTAAATATTCATCACACAAGGCATTAATATCTGTTGGCTCTTTAACGCCAGTACTTGTTTTTGAATGTTGCAACATGCCTTTTACAATAGAGTCTGCACGTTTACCGTGATGGTTTATTTTTTCTTCGTTATCCCTTATATCTTTTGCTATTGCTTTTACTTCTTCTGTATTCCCCTTATCAACTTCTTCAACCAATTCATTTATTAACTCCCTGTTCACTTCAGAAAAATTATTCACGAAATTCAACGGGTTCTGTATCTCATGCGCAATGCCTGCAGTGAGCTCGCCAAGTGATGCCATCTTTTCTGACTGGATAAGCTGTTTTTGCGTAGCCTGTAATTCATTTAATGTAACGTCAACCTGTTTTTTGGCGGCTTCAAGTTTATTGAAATCTTCATAACGGGCATATGCAGTAGAAAAAGCATCTGCTACGGACTGCAATAATTTTATTCCTTCTTCACTCAACTTATTTGTATTACCCACATACAACATACCCTGCAGGAATGGAAGAAAATGCAGGTAAAACCCACCTTGTGGCAATGAGCCTAAGTATTCTTCTTTATTGGCGATAGATCCCTGCTTTAGCAAAGTATCTGCAAGGCTGATAAATTCATCCCCGCTCCAATGATCTGTATAGTTCTTTTTTCTCTGCCAATGGCTTAATACTTTACCAAGATTTCCGGGCGTATCATAAGGCATGTGGAAAGCGGCAATCGCCCTTCCGTCAGGGGCAGATAAAAAGGTATGGATGAGTTGTTGTGCATCATCCATGAGAAATACACCGCAACGTATAAACGGAATACCGAGCACAGTAAGCTCATTCCATATCAACGGCGTTATCCTGTCAAGATCACTTACGCTGCGCATGGAAGCTATATCTGCACGAATACGATCAAGTGCGGCTTGTTTTACAGCTTCTTTCGCATTAGCCTCCGCCTGCTTCAGATCTTTGTAACGTTTATAGGTAAGGTTTAGCACTGAAGTAAACCGGCGGTAGATCTGCAGTTCCGCTTCTTCCATTTGCTTTTCTGTCCATGCATATACGCCGCCTTCATCGAAAAAAAAGAAATATCCGTATTGCACTGCATCATCAGGATAATCGGGAAACTGTATTTGCGGCCTGAGTATTTTATAATATTCTTTTATTTCATTGCCGAGCAAAACGGGATGATATTCCTCCTGTTTCAACCAGCCATTATATACACCTTCGAGCACAGGATGCATTGTCATATCCAGTTTTCCGATGAGTTCAATTGATTGCCCGTCAGTTGTTGTATTTATGGTGGATAATTCGGCTGTACGGTTTTCTTTATTCAGTAAACCCACACCGCATCTGCGCGGCGTTAAACGCAACGATTCCAACTGGTGATAAAAAACTTTGATCGTTTCATTCATATCTTCCGAACTGCGCATGGCCATCACCTTTCCCCTTACTCTTTCCAATGCAGCTTCAATCTGCGCTTCCCTCGCCTGTGCCTCGGCTTTTTGCAGATCAAGAAAGCGGGTGTAAGCCTGATCGAAAACCTTTGCAAATCTTTTAAGTATTTCGTTAGCCTCTTCTGAAAATGATCTTTCTGAATAGCTGGTGATATGAATGGCAGTGTTTTTTGCGAATGCTACCGACATCGTAGCAAATTCACTTTCTAACAGGAATTTTTTTTGCTTTTCCGGAGCCTGCCTGAGATCAGTGTCATCAAAAAGGTATTTGTAAAGGACATTTTTTTCTTCGGAGAAATAGCATTTTGAAAACATTTCTTTTCCGCTTTCTTTTGCTTCAAACAGGTCTCTGAAATATGGAATGTCTGCACACCTGATAAGTATCCTGGGGTATTGCTGACTCTCCTTGTTTTCCATCCACCATGTAATATCTTTTGAAGCTTCCTGGAAAATAATGATGATCACTGTATAGAAATCGACATTCAGATCTCTCAATTTTTCAAAAACTGTATGCACTACCTGCTGCAACTCTTCACTCTTATGCATGGCTAAAGAACGGCTGCGCACTCTTTCCAATGCAGCTTCAATTTGCGCTTCCCTCGCTTGTGCCTCGGCTTTCTGAAGATCAAGGAAACGGGTATAAGTTTGTTCGAATACCTGTGCAAAACGAATAAAAATATCATGCGCTTCGGGTACCGGCCTTAAAGTGGCGAACAGTAAATAGCCGTATTTAAAATAGGCTACCTGATCTGTCTGCGTTGTTGGAATGCCACCGGTTTCTTTTAATTTTTTTATTGCATCGCCCATAATGGGCAGCAATTCTAAATATTCGTAATGGGCAGCACAAGCTTCGCCTTCAAAGCTTTCAACGTAAACAGGTTCGCCTTTCAGGCCATGTTCATAATAACGAAGAAAAACGTTCTCTCTTGGTGTTTTATAAACCGGTATCGTGCCTGCTTCTGAGCTGAACCATTCAGTTGATTCGTTATCGCCATAAATATTAAACGCACAACCACGGGTTTTAATCCCCAGTGCTCTTACCTGGCTATCCAAAACAAAAGAAGCATCTGCCAATTCATCACTTTTTTGCATGGCCATGGTTCTTGCACGCACTCTTTCCAATGCTAATTGAATCTGGGCTTCTCTTGCCTGCGCTTCTGCTTGTTTAAGATCGAGGAACCGGGTATAGGTTTGATCAAATACTGCAGCAAACCTTTTGAAAACACTGTGTAGTTCCGGTACCTGCTGATAGGTGATGAAAAGCAGAAATCCCTTTGGAAAATAAGCGCAATGATCGACCTCATAAGTAGGAAGTGAATGACCTTCTGCTATGATAGATTTCAATTGTTCGCCCACTATAGGAAGGGTGAGCAGGTATTGGTAATTCTCTTCAAGTGCTTTACCACTAATTTCCTCTACATACAATTCCAGGCCTTTATTATATGCTTCCAGGTAACGGATGAATGAAGGATTTTCATCCAGCGGGACTCGGAAAGATGGTTGAATATCTCCCCAGGGTCTGCTCATCCATAAGTTAATTGCTCTTTTATCTTCATCAAAAATGCAATAGCCCGCTGTCCATGATGGAGCTCCCAATGACTGAACCTGCTGAAAAAGCAGACCTGCAGCTTCAGAAAGTTCATCACTTCGTTGCATGGCCATTGCTCTTGCACGCACTCTTTCCAATGCCAGTTGAATTTGAGACTCTTTTGCCTGTGCTTCAGCTTTTTCAATATCCAGATATCTCGTGTATGAAAGTTCAAACACTTTTAAGAAGCGTGTAAACAAAATTGTTTCTACTTCTTTTAATGGCTCATAGGTTGAAATGCCTAATGCAACCGGCCCTAAAGAATACCAATAATAGTTTAGCGATGATGCTGTATTAATATAATCGTCTATAAATACATTGGTTGTTTTTTGATAAGCCATCCAATTTTTTACTTCATCGCCTTTTATATGTGTAATATAAAATTCGCCATTGCCCTTAAGCATTTGGCTGGCGAATGACTGGTGAATTTCATGATTTGTATAAGATGTTTCAGTAATAAAAGTCTTATCATGCTTTGCATAATATTCATAGTTCATGTAAGTGCCCTTCTCTTCATAAAAGATGGCTGTTTGCACATTGCGTATCTCTTTTACATTTAATAAAGCCAACTGCTGCGAAATGGTTTTGCATATGTCAAGCATATCCGCCTGTTGCTTCATGCCCATTGCAACTGCACGCACTCTTTCCAGTGCCGCTTCAATTTCAAGTTCATGATTTTGCGCTTCTACTGCTTTGCGTTTTTGCTCGAGCTCTTCAATGGTTTCTTCCAGTAAAATTGCTGTGGTTTTTTTTACTTTTTCGGTACGGTCGAGTTTGAAGGCTGTTATCTCCAATTCTTTATTGGCATCTTTTAAAGATTTCAGGATATTGCTTTTTTCTTCGGCAGATAAACTATCGCTTTGCTCAATAAAATTAAAAATGCTTTGAAGATGGGGGTTCATTTTTTCAGCTTTTTATTTTCTTTTGATGGCGGCAGAAAATTTTCACCGGTTACAACTTTTTTTCTTGTTTTATTTTCCGGCGCTTTGGGTGAAGGAATGGATTGAATAAGGCGCAGCAGTTGCTCGGTATCGGCTACATCGGTCATCCTTAATTTACCATCCTCCGCCTGCATTTTCAACTGTCCGATTTTTTCGGACAGTTCACTGCCTTCATTTTTTCGTTTCGATTTCAGGTCGCTCCAATACTTCCGGCTTCTGCTTGTACCAGTTAATATTTCAATTACATCAATAACAGAAAAATACCATTTCTGTTCTTTCTCATCCCAATGGGTTCTTACTTTCTGCTGTTCGAATAGTTGTATTTTGTTTGTCATAAAAAGGGTTTGTATTGATTAATATGGCTTGTACAATTCGTTAAACATTAATCCACGGCGATAACAAAAACCGGTGCATAAAAATCTTATTTTTCTTTCAATGCCACTACGCAGGTAGTTAAGTTGTGCATTTCTAAATTGCCGCCGGTGGCCCTTGCCAGTTCTGCATTGCTGAACATACCCGCCATAGGCACATTCCATACTTTTTTTACGCCTTCAATTTCTTCGCTCATCATTGGGCCGAGCGCAATTATTCTTCCTGCGCAACTAAAAACAACCAACGCATCAGCCTCGGGCATTTCGGTTGCTTTCATTTCTTCTGTGGCATGAATTACCTTTTGCATTACATCAAAATCAGGCGGAAGGGAGAAGCGTACCTGCGCTCCCTGCGGAACAGAACCGCTGCAATAAAACGACCTGTCGCTCCAATCTACCACAAGGCCCGGCCGCATAACAGGCTCGCCTTTTTCGCGCTGCAATTGCAGAGGAAAACTGGTTGCCAGCTCCATAAGCAGGTTTTCGTTTTCAGGTGTTACGTTTTGAATGCCGCCGTATTTAGCAGCGATGTCAAGCGCGGGAACATTGTCAACCGTAAACACATGGTTGCCCTCGCTTCTGGTAATTGTTTTTAGCGTGCCTACGGGTTTCCATCCGCAGGTGGCTTTGCCTTTTATAATAAGTTTATCTTCATCAAGGACAACAGCAACAATACCTTTGTTAGTTGAGCGGCCGTTGGTGAATACAAATTGTTCTGTAAAGCTGTAATCATCGCCCGCCATACCGCCATACACATTTACATGTTTGCCAATTACATCCTGAAAGCCATACAGCAATTGTTCTGCATCGGTTTCCAGTTGGCTGCCTGCAATAAGAAAAGCCGGCGAAGCAAATTCATCTTTTGCTTTTTGCGCAATGGCTTTTGTTATTTCACGGTAATTCTTGTGCGGGTATTCTTCAAAATAAACGCGGAAATAATCTCTGTTGATATCAAGCAACAAAATGGCAACAGAACCTTTTTCTGTTTCTTCATCTATAAACTCTCCGTTAGTGGTGGCGCCATAAATCGTGATACCGGCATCATCTAAAACTTTACAAACAGCATCGCGGTTTTGGCTGATGGAAAGAAATACTATAGCCAGCGTTGGCTTAAATCCATCGCTCATACTTTGTTGTAAAGCATTCTGGATTTCTTCTGCAGATTTTCCTTTTATTGATTTTGCTTTCATGATTTTTATGACGTTAATCAGACCATAGTGAATAAATATTTCAACCGCATTTATTTTCTTGCTTCCATATCAATCTCAATTAGCTGGTTGTCTAATGCCAGACCTTTTACCTCCAGCCATGTGCCTGCAGGAAATTGTTTTTTATAAATTGAATTGCGGTAACCTGCCACCCGTTCAAACTCTTTCATATTTGTTGTGTAAACATTTTCTTTAAATACATCATCGAAAGTGTAGCCGTAATGTTCAAGAATTTTACCAAGATCACTGTAACAATTTTTCATTTGCAATTCCATATCGCCGGGGCCGATTACAACGCCTGAATCAGTCATGCTGACAGCACCGGAAATAATAAGCTCATTACCGATTTTTACAGCATGCGTATAGCCATATTGCTTTTCTAAAGCAGGGCGCAGACTAAAGTATTCGGGCGTTTCACTGCTGCCGGTTGCTGAATCTTTTACTGGTTTATTTGTGTTTGTTGCGGTATTGCAGCTTTGTATGCAAAGTGCAATAAGGAATGCAAAGCCGATGAGTTTTGGTAATTGTTTCATTGTTTATTTAAATAGTTTTATTTCAAAATCATATTTTATTTCACAGTTTAACTATTAGAGATGCAACAGTGGCAAGCTGGCGTGTTTAAGACATCTTTTACTGATTTTTTATTTGTCTTTTTCTTCATTTGCCTTTAACACCCTTAAAAAATTATCGCCCAGTATTTTTATAATGTCTTTTTTGCTATAACCTCTTTCTACCAATGCTTTTGTAATTAATGGATAAGCTGTAACATCATCTAACTGCTGTGGTGTAACATTAATGCCATCAAAGTCGGAACCCAGGCCAATATAATCAACACCCACCAGCTTTGCGATATAATCAATATGATCGATGAGCATGGATAAGGGCGGACGAATTGGCTTCACTTCATCTTTATACTTGTAATACAGGTAATCCACAGCATAATATTCATTCAGGCCGCTTTTAACAAGAGAATCTATTTCTGATTGATGTTTCTTTAAAAAGACCGCTTCCTTTTTATCAAAACTGCTGTCGATAAACCCGGGATTAAAGTTCACTTGTATAACACCGCCATTTTTTGCGATGGCCTTTATCTGGTCGTCTTTCAAATTACGGCGATGCGGTGTAAGATTATATACTGAGCTGTGCGATGCAATAATTGGTTTTGTTGTAAGCTTTATCACGTCCCAAAAGGTTTGTTCACCTGCATGACTTACATCTATCATCATACCTAATTCATTCATGCGTTGCACCACGTGTTTACCAAAATCGTTAAGTCCCTTGTGTGGCAATTCTTTTCCACTTGTCTCATCTGCTGCGCTGGTAGCCCATAAAGGAGCAATATTATGTGTAAGCGTAAGATACCTTGCCCCACGTTTATATAATGAGTCGAGCTTAGCGAGATCATTTTCTATCATGTGGCCTCCTTCAACACCAAACATGGCAGCGATTTTATGTTGATGTACAACCTTCATCAGTTCCGCATAATTATACACTTTTACTATTTTATCGGGGTTGCGTTTTACCACAGCATCAAGACTATCCATGGCGCGGTTGGCATAGGCAAACGCATTTTGCTGGTCGCCATCGCAATACACAGAAAATACCTGTACATCCAGTCCTCCTTTTTTCCAGCGTACCAGGTCACTGTGGGTTTTGCCGGTGAGATCCTGGTCGAACGCAATACCTAAATCAACAGCCCGCATCAATATATCATTGTGTGTATCTACAACAATAGCTTTCCCGTGTATTTTTTTATAGGATTGCGCATCAGCTTTCAGGGATATGATGACAACAATGAGCAATAAACTATGCTTCATAATTATTTTATTCATCAATGGCATTGGCATTTTATAGTTTTAATTACAAGGTCACTTGTTAAGAAATGCAATTACTTTATTTATGAGCGATATTCTTTTATTGGTAAAGCCATGGTCTGTTGGCCATACTTCATACTCAAAATATTTTTGATTGTTTTTGCGCAAGGCTTCCGCTAAATGTTTATTGCCGGTATGCTCATCCAGCATGATAATTTGTTTGGATACAAGGCCGGTTTCATTCTGCAGGTTATAATAAGAAAGGTTATTAAGTACAGGTGTAAAAATTTTTTCAACCGGCGTATTTAATACAAAATAGCTCATGCCGTTACCGGGATCGGCCGCCAGTGCCGTAAGTTGTGCAGGTGTTACATTTTTAAAATCGCCATAAATATTCCAGGTAGATAAGGCAAAGCCCTTTTGAATACCTGGCAATGCAGCTAAAGCTTTCAGGCATACCCAGCCTCCCATGCTATGCCCGAACAATACGATGTTGGAAGTATCAATGCGTAATGAATCAGTGTACTTTTTGCAAAAGGCAACTGTATTTATAGCATCCTGTACACAGTTCTCAAAACTAAACTGCCCCTGGCTTCCCCACGAGCCGCGGTAATCAAAATAAATCACATTCCAACCATGCACACGTATAGCCTGGGCAAGGTCGAGATTGCGTTCATTGCCGGGATAACCATGCAACAATATAAGCGTGGGATGTTTTTGCGAGCCGTTTGCCCTGTAAATAAACCCTGCCATCAAGGCGCCTTCAGAAGGTATGAATAATTCTGTTGAGCCTGCACGTGCTGCAGTATCCCATTGTATATCTCTTAAAACAATGGTATCCGTTTGTGCACCAGCCGGTACGGATACAATAATCAGAGAGAATGACAGCAATAATATTTTCCAATTCCTGCCGCCGGTTCTCAAAAACAGTTGAATATTTTTCATCTTTATAAATAGCGCTTTAAGGATGTTATTATATTCTGTTGGTCTTTCTTTCCTGCTGTTGCTTTCACAAAATAGTTTTCGGTTTGGCCTGTGATTATGGTTGCTTCACCTGTAGCGAAACTGATAATCAGCCCACCATCGCTTTTCCTTCGGAAGTATCATCGACTGTTGCAATGCTGTATGATATATATCCCGAATGATTGTCTGAGCCATGATTTACAGGATTTCACTGATTTATGGATTATAAGGCAACTGAATAACGAATTCACTTCCCTCATTTTCTTTAGTTTCAACTTTTATCTCCCCAGCATGCGCCTTAATAATATCATAAGCCAAACTCAATCCTAAGCCTGTTCCCTGTCCTGTTGGTTTGGTGGTGAAGAATGGTTGGAATATCTTATCAATAATGTTTTGCGGAATACCATTGCCATTATCTTCAACAGTAATAACTACCTTATCACCGGCTTTCTTAGTAACTATAGTGACTATTGGGACATATAAACTGTTTTGAGCTGCGAGCTTGTGTCCGCCTGAGGCGGATTGCAACTTTTCGTTTCCTGCGTAGAAGGCATTATTGAACAGATTTAATAACACTCTACCGATATCCTGCTGAACAACATTTATTTTTCCAATGCTTTCATCAAACTCAGTTTTTATTTCTGCATTAAAATCTTTGTCTTTTGCACGCATGCCATGATAGGCAAGCCTTACATATTCATCAGCGAGTTTGTTAATATCGGTTGGTTCTTTTTGGCCGGTGCCGGTACGCGAATGTTGCAGCATACCCTTTACGATTGCATCAGCACGTTGACCGTGATGATTTATTTTTACAAGATTTTGTTTGATGTCCTCTGCGATCTCGGTTGCCGTCTGCAGGTTTCCCTTTTCCAGTTCTGTCCTCATTTCCTCGAGCATCTCGTTGCTGACCTCCGAAAAATTGTTGACGAAATTCAGAGGATTTTGTATCTCATGTGCGATGCCGGCAGTGAGTTCACCAAGACTGGCCAGCTTTTCTGATTGTATGAGTTTGACCTGCGTTTGCTTGAGGTTTTCCACTGTATTATTAAGATCCCTTGTTCGCTCCTCCACCCGTTTTTCCAGCGTAATATTTTGTTCTTTCACAATCCGTTCATTTTCCATGGTTTTTTCCAGCAATTGTGCCTGTGCTTCATGCCGTTGTTTTTCGGCGTCCTGCTTTTCAAACTCAAACCGCTTTGACAACAGGAATGACAAGATGAATGCTTCTATCAATGTGGCGAGCGACACGTGGCTCAGTTCAAAAAAGTAAGCAGGTTTACCTACTTGTATATAAGTGGCTTCCATTAGTACCAGCACGAAATAAATAAAATAGGCCAGGGCGAAATAATGTCCCAGCCTGTTGCCTCTTTTACCTGTACTATATCCAAGATATCCCATGGTGAAAAAGGAGATCAGTGCATGTACGGTGTTCATGGCCAAAACTGTGGTGAGCGGCAGCCAGAATTTAATGATCGCGTACAGCACAAAATAGGCGATAAGCCATATAGTAAACCGTTGAAGCTTCGGCGCATATTTCTTTACCTCGAGGAATACGAGTGCATAGATCATTTGAAGAGGAACGCCAATGGTAGGAATGGTAATGTACCAAAACATCAGGTCGATATGCGGTATGAAATACAGAATGAAACCATCCATAACAGCCGATGCATAGCTAACGTACACCAGCACAATACCGGCATAAAAAAGGTAAAGCTTGTTACGGAGAGAGAAGTAAAAAAACAGGTTGGAAAGAATAACAAAGAACATGCAGCCTATAAAAAAGCCATACACCAGCCGTTGCCGGTAGGTCTTAACATCATATACCGACTCTTTGTATATTCTAGCCCTGATCGGATGTGAGTTGGAGATTAAACGCACATAAAAATCATTATCACCCCCTAGTAATGGAAAAACCTGGAAATGGTGGCGGATGATCTTTTCGTTAAGCGGAATGGTATAGCCTGCCCGCATTTCTATTGTTTTACCTGCGGAATCTTTATAGTAAAGATCTGTTTCCGGCAGAAATGCATGTGCTATTTCCAATACCAGTTTTTCAGAAGCAGTGTTGTTAAATCTAAAGTGCAGCCAATATGCCGATTCGGTAAACCCAAAATTCAGGATGGGTTTGTTTGACGGTTCAAAAGCGTTTTGAAATGATGCGGACTGCACCTGCTCAAAGCTCAGTTTGCCACCGGGATCTTCCAGCACCTGTATGTCTGGAGTAATATCCACGAAATCTTTGCCGGAATTCCATTCTACCTGTTGACTAATCGCAGTAACAGACAGCAAGCATAATAGCGGAAGAAGTAGTATCCTGGTTTTCATTTATCAACTATGATAGGATCAAGTGGCTTTTCCTGGAATAACATGGAAGGGATACCCTGCATGTAAGCAAAAGCGATCCACCAAAGCCAACAGTAAATACCAAACGGCATGTAGCCGAAGAAACCGAGAACGGGCATTTCGAAAAGATGAAACCGGTTTACATAAGGCAGATTGTATTGCCAGAAAGCCGGCTGTTGCGAATAAGTGGGTACACCGTTTGCGCGGGCTGCTGAGAAGTAGTTCTCACATTCGAGGCATAAACCGGCTGCCAGGTACGTAAGTGCAAAAACCAGCGTAGGCCGCCAGTTCCCTTTTCCGATACTTCTTAACGGCGTCCATATCCCTAACTTGTCTAATACCACTCCAATCAGAATGGCCGGAGAAATCCAAAGTACAAAGAACAACTCGTCGGGATATAAGCCTGCTGCAAACAAGCTCAGTATGGAAAGCAAAAGCAGCATTGTTTTTACTTTTCCAGGCATGATAAATTTCGGCCCCTCCGAAAATCTTTTTTTCAAAACAGGAACGGTATTAAACAGGTCGTAAAATACAAAAGATAAGGGTAATAACCCTGTAGAAATAATAATGGCATAGAACAGGAATTGTTCATTGCTGACCTGGTCTCCGAATGGGTAAAACCAGTCGTAGTCAACAAAAAAGTTAAGGTACTCAAACAGCATCCATCCCATGGCGGAAGAAACACCAATGCCGACCAACTCCTGCGGCCGGTCGCTTACCATTGAGCGTCCACCGTTGCGCACATATACCCAGCCGTCGATCATTAATGCCAGACCCCAAAACAAAGGAAAGTCTGACCAATGCAAAAACCATGAAGGGCCACCCTGCCGCCCTCTCCAGAGCATTATAATACAGGAACCAAAACCAATAAGGCCTGCCCAAAACCACCAGGGCCAATTTACTTTTCTCACTTTTGGTGCAGGCGGAGTTGGCATTCTTTTAAAGCCAAACCAATGCGGAAAAAGATAGAGACAGATGATCACTAATCCACCGGCTGCAATCACGCCAAATATCGTCCAGCTAAAATCCAATTTATTTATAGGAGCAGTCATAGGGTATCTAAAGAAATGCTCAGGAAAATGCATGGGAGGATGGCCGGGAGGAGGAACAGGAGGATGTTGCTCATAATATACGTAAGCGCCAAGCAATGGCAGAAAAATAATAGCCGCAAAAGATAAAAGTATATAGATAACTTGTTTGGTCTTGCTCATATATTACTTGTTTTGGTTTGTAGTACCGGATTTTTTTTGGTAACAATTTCTGCCGCTTCAAAATCACTTACGTCTTTCATCATTATAAGCAACTGGTATTGAACAAAGCCAAACAGTGCCATCATATAATAAACAGGCAAATGATCCTGGATTGGAAATAAATTTTGCCATACGGTTTTTATAATGAAGCCGGGTTCAAGAAAAATCTCCCAGGAATACAGGTAGCCGTTACCCGCTTTAATTTCAGAGACCAATTCACGGCCCATATAAAATCCGAGACAGCTTAAACACAGGCTGATGAAAATAGCAGTGTGGGCAAACTTGTTTCCAAACCTTGAGCGGAAAAGATTGAACATGATCTTTAAAGAAACAAAGCCATAAAATACGGATAGCATGGCAATAGAAAAAACGATGAGCGTATCGTAAATAATCAGGCTTTCGCTGGTAGCGTCGTTGGGATCCTGGTGGGGATGAATGAGGTCGCTGATCATGTAAGGCGAATTCGGATAGAAAAGCAGCCATACCAGGCTTGCAACAATAAAAAAGAAATTGCTTAAACGCCGGTTGAAATAACGAATGGCTACCGCGATAATAAATGGAATAATACCCGACAAAAGATTTGATAACAGGAAATTGAAAAAATGATCACCTACGATGAAGTTTCTAAAAAAAAGAATGGCCAGGTTGGCTGCAGTAAGAATGAGTAACACCCTGGTGTATTTGGGAATTTTCAATTTTTTCATGCAATTAATTTTTATCGGGAAAATATAACACTAATTGTTTATTTGACAAATACTAATTATCAAGCTAATGATAAACCTAAACCTGTTCCGCTGCCTGTTGGCTTTGTGGTGAAGAAGGGCTGAAATATTTTATCTGCTATATTCTGCGGAATACCGGAGCCGTTATCGTTTACTTTTATTTCAATGTTATTGTTCAGTTTTTTAGTGAGGGTAGTAACTATTGGGACATATGTACTGCTTTGAGCTGTGAGCCCTGAGCTTTAAGTTTTTCGTTTACTGCGTAGAATGCATTGTTGAATAAGTTTAAAAGCACTCTTTCAATATCCTGTTGTAACGAACATATATTTTATTAATTCCACCGGCCGGCGTGTAGTAATTAAACCGGTAATTGAATGGTAAACTCACTGCCTTCCCCTTCTGTTGTATTTACTTTCAATTCACCACCATGTGCTTTAATGATATCATAGGCTAAGCTCAGCCCTAAACCCGTTCCGCTGCCCGTTGGCTTTGTAGTGAAGAAGGGCTGAAATATTTTATCAACAATGTTTTGGGGAATGCCGTTGCCGTTATCTTTTACAGTAATGAGCACTTCATCGCCCTCCTCGCCGTGAGCGCTCTTTGTAGTAACCATAACCATTGGATGATAATCTTCACCTGCAGATTTCTTTTTCTCATTTACGGCATAAAATGCATTGTTGAAGAGATTTAATAACACTCTTCCAATATCTTGCGGAACAATATCCATTTTACCAATGCTGTTGTCAAAATCTGTTTTAAAATCCACATTAAAACTTTTGTCTTTGGCGCGCAACCCGTGGTAGCTCAATCTTAAATATTCATCACATAGCTCATTAATATCGGTCGCTTCCTTTTGCCCTGTACTTTTCCTGGAATGTTGCAGCATGCTTTTCACAATAGCATCGGCACGCCTGCCATGAAAAGAGATCTTTGTATTATTTTGCGTGATATCGTTTAAGATATCATTTTCAATTTCAATATCCCTTTCTTCCCCTTTCTGTCTTTCACATCTCAGCTCTTCGATCAATTCATTGTTAACCTCAGAAAAATTGTTTACAAAATTCAAGGGGTTTTGTATTTCATGTGCTATGCCTGCAGTGAGTTCTCCCAACGAAGCCATTTTTTCTGATTGGATAAGCTGCGCCTGTGTTGATCGTAATTCATCCAAAGCGTGTTCCAGCTCTTCTTTCTGCTTTCTCAATTCTGCTGTGCGCTCTGCCACCTGTACTTCGAGTTGTGATTTCATTTCCGAGATCACTATGTTATTCTTCTCCTCTTCAAAAGCTTTGGCGCGGGCTTTTGCCAGCTCCTTCTGTTGTTTTCTTGTTACAAACCAAACACCAAAGCCCCATATAACCGTAAATGTTTTTGCAGAGTCGGTAACCGTACTCCATTTGCCATGCGGGTCGGGGATAGCAATTTTTACAAGCTGGTCGAGAAAAGAAGCAACTACATATGGTAATATCGCAACAAATAAAAACTTGGCAGATTTGAATTCCTCCAGTTTATAGATGATGTACAATAACGCGGCAACCAGTATATCGCCAACAAAATCCATTACCACAAACACCGGTTTCACAGACACCTGCAATACCATGCACCCTATTGCTATGAACATGAACGTCATTAACCTTTTATGCCACAGCGGCATGGTTTCCTTTGTTTTAAAGGCCCTGCGTAAATAGGTTACGATGATAATTACTATTACAAACTGCAAACTCATACCTGGTGATTGAATTTATACAATAGCTGTGATTAATGTGCAAATTAACCGGACTTCATAAGCAATTTTCATGCAGACTTATTGTTATTAATGTGTGGGCTTGCGTTTAAGGACTCCTCCGGCAGCTTCCCTTATTGTGCTTACAAACACGAAAGCTTTTGGATCTTCCGCTTCCACAAGGTTCCTTACTTTTCTTAATTCAAGTCTTGTAATAACAGTGAAGATAATATCTACCTCTGTGCTCACTTTGTATTTCCCCGGGAGATAACCGCGTTCTCCTTTATAAATAGTAATGCCTCTGCCCAGCTCATTCACCAGTCGCTCTTTGATGCGTTCGCTATTGCCGGAAATGATCGTAACGCCGGTGTAAGCCTCAATGCCTTCAACAATATAATCAACGGTTTTTGAAGCAACAAAATAAGTAAGCATGGAATACAGCGCATTTTGAATGCCGAAATGAAAAGCTGCCACAGAAAAGATAATTACATTAATAGCCATAATTATTTCGCTGATGGTAAAATTGCTATGCTTTAATGTGTATAATGCAAGTACCTCCGTTCCATCAAGCGAAGCGCCGCCCCGCATAGCCAGCCCGATACCAAAGCCCGCAAAGAAGCCGCCAAAAACAGCAGCAAGCAACTTGTCAGAAGTAACTGTGGGATAAGGAATAAATGCTGTGCATAAGCCGAGACAAACAATGCAAATAAGGGTTCTGAATATAAATTCTTTGCTTAATGCATACATGCCAAAAAGCATGAAAGGGATGTTCACTACAACAATTATAATTGAAAATTGAAAGTTAAACAGCGCATGTATCAACAGTGATATCCCTGTAGCACCTCCGTCAATAAAATCGTTTGGTATTAAAAAACCTTTGAGCGCAAGGCCGGCAACAGCTGACCCGCACAGCATTAATAAAAGATCCCGCATACTAAAATGATGTATGTGCTCAGGATCGCTGTGCGGTTTGATTTTTTTTATGATGATTAAATTTAGGGAGTCAATATACGATTAGATGCAATATTTTTTATTTTTTGCTTAAAAAAAACGGGCAGGTATGCTATAAGGGATTGTTTATCATTAACGATGATTCCTGGTTAGCTTAATGCAAAGGAAGCCGGATAGTAAAGGTTGTTCCTTCGTTTTCTGTGGTTTCCACTTCCAAATCGCCGCCATGTGCTTTAACGATATCATACGCGAGTGATAACCCCAGGCCGGTTCCTTTGCCGGTTGGCTTTGTAGTAAAAAAGGGCTGGAATATTTTGTCAACAACATTTTTGGGAATACCCGTGCCATTATCTGAAACCTTTAATATAACCTCAGCCTTATCTTCCGGCAGGTTGGAATCAGTTTCTCCAAAATCGCCCTGGAACACGGGCAGGTCAGAAAGCTTCGTGGTAACTGAAACAACCGGTTGATATTTTTCTCCTGCAGTTTTTTTCTTTTCGTTTACGGCATAAAAAGCATTATTAAAAATATTCAATAACACTCTTCCGATATCCTGGGGGACTACATTTACTATCCCCTCCATTCCGTTGGCAGACAGCGTTTCATCAAAATCGGTTTTTATGGCTGCCTGGAACATATCATCTTTTGTCTTTAATACATGATAGCTTAATCTTAAATATTCATCGGTCAAAGCATTAATATCGGTTGGTTCTTTCAGACCCGAATTTCTTCCCGAATGCTGCAACATGCTTTTTACGATCGCACCGGCACGCCTGCCATGACGGTTTATCTTTTCTTCATTGGCAAGAACGTCAACTGCGATAACTGCTGCTTCCTGCATATTGCCTTTGGTGATCTCCGCTTTAAGGTCTTCCAATAATTCTTTATTGATCTCAGAAAAGTTATTCACGAAGTTTAAAGGATTTTGTATCTCATGGGCGATACCCGCTGTAAGTTCTCCCAGCGAGGCCATTTTTTCGCTTTGGATCAGCCGCGCCTGCGCCGATTTTAATTCCTCCAGGGTACTTTCAACTTTGGATTTCTGTTCCGCCAGCAGCATATTTGCCTTTTGCTTTTGCCTGTTATTGCGCCAAAGCAGTAGGGCAATCACCAGGAAAATAACACCTATAGAAATTACAACTGATAATTTAACGGTGCTGCGATATTTCATTCTCTCTGTTTCAATTACCTGCTGCCGTTGTTGCTCTTCAAATTTGAGGTTCTGTACTTTTTGCACCTTTTCCTGGCTAAATAAGCTGTCTTTTATGGTTATGCTCATTTCCTGGTAATGGAAAGCGCTGTCGTATATTTTTTTTATTTTGAAGAGGCTGCTTAAAAAGCTGCTTGTTTCAAGCGCCTGTTTGTAAAAAGGGCCATCCATGGATAAGGCATAGGCTTTCCTGGCATAATACACCGAAGAATCCAGCATAGATTCCTGTTTATAGATCTTTGCCAAACCGTAATAATTGGCTGTGATCACTTCATAGTCTTTTATCTCTTCCGCATAAGGAAGGCTTTGCCGGTAATAGATTATTGCCTGTGGCAAATTATTTAAGCCGAGATATATTTCACCCAGCGTGTTCAGGGCAGCGCCGATCATATTCCTGTCATCCAGCTTTTGTACAAGCGCATAACATTTATTCATGTAATACAGCGCTGAATCGTGCTGTTCCATCCGTGCATAAATACTGCCGAGGGAATACAGGTCATATAAAATAGCCGGGCTGTCTTTCAATTTTTCGTCTTCAGCCTTTGCTTTGAAAATATAAAATAATGCATGCCCGTAATCTTTATCTTCTGTATAAGCGCCGGCGATATTATAATAGGCTACCGAAATATTATTATAATCCTTTAAGCTCTCTTTGAGCTTTAAATATTGCAGGAACATTTCCAGCGCCTTTGCATTATCACCAACATTAAAATACACATTGCCTATCGCATTGACACAGGTGGCCTGCCCTTTAAGAAATTTAATGTCCTGTGCGAGCCGTAAACCCCTTAATGCATATTCCAGCGCGGTGTCAGGATAAGAAGATAGGTAAGCATAACTTAAAGCTTCCAGCACATATACGCGTTTCCTGTCATCGGATGTTTCTGAAAGCGACCGCTTCAGGCTGTCAGTTTCCACGTTTTGCGCAGTAACGCAAACAACATAGCATAGTGCCAATATGGATAACAAAACCCTCATACTGTAAGCTAAGCTTATTAACGGAGCAGTTTGATCTTTAATTTTACGCGGCAATCTCAGCAGACTGTTTTGCCCGGGCAATAAATTCCTGTATCAACTGTGATTTTTGCAGTATCAACTGTATAACCTGAAAATAAATGTTCAATGCAATCCCGTGCATATTGTGTTACAGGAATTAAATTTGCTGCTCCTCAAATAAAAAATATGAAGGAACTTATTGAAAAATTAGTGAACGAAGCGGGCCTCTCGGAAAAGCAGGCATGGCAGGCAATAACCATAGTGAAAGATTTTGCAAAAAGTAAATTTCCCATGTTCGGCAGCGCTATTGATAAAGCTTTTGCCAAGCATGCAAAAAAAGAAGATGAAGATTTTCTTGACTGATCTGTTTATCGATTGCTTCACAGGAACTGATTTTAATGGATATAGCGCCGGGCAAAAAAATTTATTTTCTCTCCGATTTCCATCTGGGCGCTCCTGATTTTGCTTCCAGTTTAAGCAGGGAAAAAAAAATCGTTGCCTTTCTTGAACATATACGCAAGGATGCACAGCAGATAATCATTGCGGGGGACATTTTTGATTTCTGGTACGAATACAAAACCGTGGTGCCAAAGCATTTTGTGCGGCTGCTGGGCAAGCTCGCAGAAATTACAGACAGCGGAATACCCATTATATTGTTTGCAGGTAACCACGATATGTGGATGCGCGGTTATTTTCAGACTGAATTAAATATCCCGGTTTATTTTGAACCCAGGACTTTTGAATGGAATAAAAAGAAGTTTTATGTAGGTCATGGTGATGGATTGGGACCCGGCGATCATGGATATAAATTCATTAAAAAGGTTTTCAGAAATAAATTCTGCCAATGGCTGTTCGGACAGTTGCACCCAACACTCGGAATGTCGCTGGCCAATTATTTCAGCCGCAAAAGCCGCCAAAAAACCGGCGCATCAGATGCTGTTTTTTTAGGAGAAGACAATGAATGGCTGGTAATTTACAGCCGTGAAGTACTGGCAAAAGAGCATTACGATTATTTTATTTTCGGGCACCGCCATTTGCCGTTAATCATCAGGCTGAATGACAATGCCGAATATATTAATACCGGCGACTGGATAACACATTTTACCTATGCTGTTTTTGATGGCAACACCGTTGAACTAAAAAAATGGGAAGATTAAATTTTATAGTGATTTTCTTTGGTTGCCTGGCTGCTTTTGGTTCCAAAGCCCAAACGGATTCAACAATACATCTTTCGGAGCAACAAATTATACAGGGCAACTTCACCAATTTTTATATTGATAACCTCGGGAATGTTTATCTCTTAAATACGGATAACCAGATAAAAAAAATAAATGATAAAGGCGATTCCGTTGCTGTTGCCAATGCACTGAAGAGATTTGGCGATATATATTCAATGGATGTAAGTAATTCTTTGAAGGTGGTTGTTTATTATAAAGATTTCACTACGATAGTTGTACTGGACAGGTTTCTTAAGAATGTAAACACCATTGATCTCCGTAAATATGGAATATTACAAGCAAGGTCAGTGGCTATCAGCTACGACAATAATTATTGGGTATTTGATGAAGTGGAAAATAAATTGAAAAAGATAGATGACTATGGCAATATATTATTATCCACGCCTGACCTGAGAATGGTTTTCGATGACTCTTTTCTGCCGGAAAAAATAATAGACTACGACGGTTATGTTTACCTGTATAACAAAAGCAAAGGCTGTAAAATATTTGATTATTACGGCGCTTTAAAACAAAGTCTTCCTTTGCCGGGCCGCGACAACATACAGGTAATCAAAAACTCAATTTTAGGTTTTTCAGACAGTGCTATTTATGTATATAATCTTTCTGTGTTTACTGAACATAAATATTTGCTGGATCCGGAGATGAAAGACGCCCTGGAATTGCAGAAGCTGTTAAATAGTTTGTATGTTTTAAAATCAGATGGCCTGTATATGTATGCCATCAATAATTGATCTTATTTGTCAACCACTTTTTTACCAAATGGTGTGAGTGTTAGTTCGAGCAATTTTAAATGCTGCCTGCCAAACGGAATGCCGATAACGGTTATAAAAAGCAGGAGCGCAAAAATAAGGTGCATGAAGGCCGTGTACAAACCGCCGGTAACGATCCATATAAGATTAAACAGAAGCGTGAGGCATCCGCCGGAAGATGGCGTAGTGACAACCTGTTTGCCAAATGGCAATAATGTAAGCATGCCTATTTTAAAGCATTGAAGCCCAAAAGGTATCCCGATAATAGTGATGCAAAACATAAATCCCACTACAAAATATCCGAGCGCAGAAAAAAATCCTCCGAAAATTAGCCAGATCAAATTGCCGATTGTATTCATGAATTAAAAATAATACGAGTTTCGTTTATCTTCATTTTTTATTACACATATGGCAATAAACCGGCAAACATTTAAAGTAAGAGCGCTCACTTCTCTGGTATTTGTAATAGTAATGCTTTGTGGTTTATTGATAAATCACTGGACGTTCTTTATCCTGTTCACCATCATTCATTTTGGTTGCTGGTACGAGTACCAAAAACTCATGAGCAGAATTGAACCTGAATATAAAAATATCTCTCCTGCACATGCTTATTGCGTGATGCTCGCTGGCTGGGGATTTATGTTATGGATGACAAATGATGCCTACACCATCGGTGAAGCAAAATTAAGCGGGGCTGGTTGGTATCTCATGTTGGTTACATTATTCGCGTTGCCACTGGCCGAAATTTTACTAAGCAAAAATTTTAACCTCAGGAACCTGCTTATTTCAGTTGGAGGGCTGTTATATATATCTTTTAGCTGCGGCTGCATGATCGACCTGCGTTCTGAAGGAATGATGTTTGGAAATTGGTTTGGCATTGACCTGGGTTTAATCCTGCCCCTGCTCCTGATCATCACTTTATGGATAAACGATACGATGGCTTATATTGTCGGATCAATGATAGGCAAAACGCCGCTTATATCCATCTCTCCAAAAAAAACATGGGAGGGAACAATTGGCGGTGTGGTCATGGCGGTTATAACGGTTACCATCCTGGGTTACATTTTTTTTAAAGCCGATATTGCTCAACTTATTATTATTTCAATACTTACCTGCATAACAGGCATTCTTGGAGATTTATTTGAAAGCAAGCTGAAAAGGATGGCAGGTGTAAAAGACAGCGGAAGCATCATGCCTGGGCATGGCGGATTTTTAGACAGGTTCGACTCCCTGTTGTTTGCCACCATTTTTGTGTGGCTTTATGTAAAACTCTTTCTCTGATACAGGCTGCAAAAGCCTTTTGCCTGACTATATTTGCAGTTCAATTTTGTTATGACCATTCACCGTGAAGGATATAGAATAATCGGAGTAAGCGTTTTAATTGTTGTTGTAATTAATATACTTTGTTTTTACTTTTTTGCTGACAACCTGGAATGGATATCCTATTCCATACTTTTAATAAGCATTGTTTTCTTCTTTTTCATTCTTTTCTTCTTTCGCATACCGAAACGTGAACTTACTTTTTCTGAAAGTAAAATTGTTGCGCCGGCAGACGGCAAAGTGGTAGTGATTGAACAGGTAAATGATGCAGAATATTTTCATGACGACCGCATACAGGTAAGCATTTTTATGAGCCCTGTAAATGTGCATGTGAACCGTGTGCCCATGGATGGAACGGTAGTGTATAATCATTATCATAAAGGAAAATACCTCGTTGCCTGGCATCCTAAGTCATCTACGCTTAATGAAAGACACAGCATCGTGTTGGAAAATACACATGGCGCCATATTGGTAAAACAGATTGCCGGCGCATTAGCAAAGCGTATCTGCAATTATGCGGAGCCTGGTAAAGTTTTTAAGCAGGGCGAGGAATTTGGTTTTATAAAATTTGGCAGCCGTGTTGATGTGCTGCTGCCTTTGGATGCCGTTATTGAAGTACAACCCGGACAGGTGGTTAAAAGTGGTGTTACGATCATTGCCTCACTTAAATAAAGCTGATTTCGTTTACAACCCGTTCAAGATATTTTTGATCGGTTTCGTCAAAGTGATCCAGCGCTTCACTGTCAACATCCAATACTGCAACCACTTCATTATTTCTTATAACCGGAACAACAATTTCAGATCTGGATAAGCTGCTGCATGCAATATGCCCCGGGAATTTTTCAACATCCGCCACAATAATTGTTTTAGCCTCCGCCCAGCTTGCACCGCAAACGCCCCTGCCTTTTTTTATCCGTGTACAGGCAACCGGACCCTGGAAAGGGCCAACCACCAACTCATTGTTTTTTACAAGATAGAATCCAACCCACCACCAGTTGAATTGTTCTTTTAATGCTGCGGCAACATTGGCAAGATTAGCTATCAAATCTGTTTCTCCTTCCAACAAGCCTTTTATCTGGGGTAATAAAGATTCATATTGTTCTTCTTTGGCGCCTTGTATTACATGTAAGTCTTCTGCCATAAAAATTATTTTCTTATTCTTATTTTTTGATCATCAAGGACACTAAAATTATTAAGTAAGTTATCAAAATGGATTTTAATTGCTTTGTCAACAAGCAATTTCCAACCCCCGATCAGTTGCCACTGCCTTTAGGTAGTGGAATAATCAATAATTGTGTAAAATGGCTTTAGCCTAAACACTTATTTTGGCTAAAGCCATTTATGGCTTGTGAATTTTAATTCCACGACTTAAAAGTCGTGGCAATTTCATGTTTTACACCTCGGCAGCAAATAACAAACACGCCTGTATATCATCAGAGGTGAGTCTTGGATAGGCCTCCAGAATTTCTTGTTTTGAAATGCCTGCAGCCAATTTTTCCAGGATCAGATCCACCGGTATTCTTGTGTTTTTAATTGTGGGCTTGCCAAACAAAATTTCAGGATCAGATAATATGTGTTCTTTCCAGTTCATTCTTAAAAACGTTCTATAAAATTACGATCTATCAGTAGATTGATCCTTAAAAAATATCTTCCAGCTCTTTCAGATGATGAATTGTGTAAGTCGGTTTTACATCTGTCTCCACCTGTAAATGATTTACAAAAATCGTGTCAAGCCCTGCACTCATCGCGCCTTTAATATCAGCTTCTATGTTATCACCGATCATGATGCTGTTCTTCACATCAGCCCCGGTTACCTGCAGAGCAAATTCAAAGATCTCTTTATTCGGTTTTAAGCTGCCGGCTTTTTCAGAGGTGATCACTTCATTAAAATAACTGGTGAGGTTACTGTATTTAAGTTTATTATGCTGAATAGTATCAAACCCGTTGGTGATCAAATGCAGCACATATTTTTTTTCAGTGAGATAATTTAAAATTTCTGTGGTGTAAGGAAATAAATTTCTCCGGTTAGGCAATTGCTCTAAAAACTGAACAGACATTTGTTTTGCCAAACCTTCATCCGCAATTTTAAAATCGAGCAGTGTAAGCCATACGCGTTTCCAGCGCAATTCTTCCTGTTTAATAAAACCTTTCGTGTAACGATCCCACAATCTTTCATTATGAAAAGAATACCGGCTAAAGAAAAGATCAAAATCATGCACACCTCTGTCCTGTAAAGTATGCACGCCGTGTAGCTCATGCAATGTTTCTTTGGCATTCGCTTCAAAATCCCATAAAGTGTGATCAAGATCAAAAAATAAATGTTTGTATTTCGGCACGTGCTTTTATTTAATTTTTTTATGCTTAGTTTGGCTGCAAATTTCTGAACAAAAGCGTAAATCATGAGTTTTATTAACTCCCCTTTAGAGCTTGTCCCGACAAGTCGGGGGGATGGGAACAAGAACGTAATCATTACCGGCGCATCTAAAGGATTGGGCAAGGCCATTGCTGAAAAATTTGCTGCAGCGGGCCATCGGCTCATTTTATGTTCGAGAAATGAAAAAACATTGCAGGCAACACAGCAGGAATTATCTCAAAGATATTCCAACAAGAACATAGAAATATCCGCAACCGATATAAGCAAAAAAGAAAATGCCATTGCCTTTGGTAATTTTTGCCTGCAACATGCTACACCTGGTATTTTAATAAACAATGCAGGTAGTTTTTTGCCCGGCACTATTCATACAGAAAAAGACGGCGTGTTCGAAACCATGATGAAAACAAATCTTAACAGTGCTTATCATGTTACCAGAACGGTGTTGCCGGCAATGATGGAATCGAAAAGCGGGCACATTTTTAACATGTGTTCCATTGCTTCCCTGGCTGCCTATAAAAACGGAGGCAGTTACAGCATCAGCAAATTTGCCCTGCTTGGTTTTTCAAAAAATCTCCGGGAAGAATTAAAACCGTATAATATAAAAGTAACCGCAGTAATTCCCGGCGCTGTTTATACAGATAGCTGGAGTGGTAGTGGCATAAACCCCGAACGCATCATGCAGGTTGATGATGTGGCAAACATGGTGTATGCTGCATCCTTATTATCGCCGCAGGCATGTGTTGAAGATATTATCATGCGTCCTCAATTGGGCGATCTATAGCAACATTCTTACAGTAATTATTCCGCTTGTAACAATTTACTTTCCCTGTTAAACAAATCGTGTTAAGCTTTGTTGTATTAATCACGATTGCTTAACCGGCTTTACACAACTACTAAAAAATTACCTGGTATGACTAAGCACGTTTTATACCTGGTGGTACTTTTGCCCGTTTCTGTAACAATACGTTGCCAGGCCATTTATTATTCAGATAACTCATTGTTCTATTCCACCGGGTATCAATATCACATCGCAGGCAATGTAAAAGGAAATATTATTGTGTGGAAGACGTACCTGGAAGAGCATTTGAAGTCGGAGATTTTTGTTTATAACAATTCAATGAAGCTGCTAAGAACGATCAATACGAATATGCTTCAGTCTGATATCAAGCCGTGCCTGCAATTTATAGTGCTTAATAATTCTTTCCTCGTCTTTTACCAATGCAAATATCAAAACACATTTCTATATAAGTGCAGTCGCTTTGATGAGCTTGGAAATCATATAACGGATGAAGTCCTGGATAGCTTCAGTACGGTCGAAAACCCAATAGTCAGGGAAACTTGTTTTTACAAGATATTACGATCCGGAAATAACGGCACTGTTTGTTTTGCAAAAATGAATTGCGATTCAATAAAACGTGTTCTGAATTTGAATGCGCATTTTATCAGCGATGATACGGTTATGAAAAAAGATTTTGTTATACAAGTTGATGAGAGCCGCGAAACACTTGCGGACATAATAATAGATGATGAAAAAAATATCCTGTTATTAAAGGGTATTAAAAATGATGGGTTGATAAAACTGGAACTGGTAAAAATAAATTTTTCCGGCGAACCTGCATCGGCTGCAACAAAGTACATCAGCAGCTATAGTTTTGAGGAGAACTCTTTGCGTATTGCAGAAAAACCCGGTGGTTATCTGGTCTTCGGAAGGCTTGGGAAACCTGGTGACATAGGGCACATGCAACAAACAAGATTGTATGTATGGCAGACAAATAATGAGTTAAAAGATCAGGCCGGGGATACAATTACGAATGATAGAGCTGCGGGTGACAGGATAAATTTTACATCCAATATTTCAAATAATAATAACCTGGCAAATGTGTTTGCTACGTGGAGTGTTCCCGGTGTTAACAGTAACCAGGATATATATAACTGGTATAATGCTTCCGAGCAATTTGCTTCTTACAAATTTGTTTATCCTGTTTTTAGAGAATATGCTTTCTATTATACAGGATATATAGCCAGTACAAGTATTTATTTACCGCCTCCTTATAATAAGGTTGCAGATGATTATGCAAAGACAGATACAGGCAATATAAATTTTTGGCCCAAACCGCTGATCAATAAGATTGAAATATTTAAATTAAGCAGTGACAATAAAATTGCCTGGTCTTGTGCTTTTAAAGACAGCGTTGATAATATTACTATGGCGAACCTGTGTAATGCAAGAGCAATAGCAGGTCATAACGCGGTACACATCATATATGAGGTACATACCAGCAAAAAAACAACAACGCTGGATCATATAGCCATAAATGCAGATGGAACTTTTTCAAAGGGGTTTATTGCTTCGTGGAATTCAAAGTACACTTATAACCTGAATAACTGTGTTATGACAAGCAATGATGAACTTATTGTTCCTGCAATAAGACGTGGTAAATTAAAGTTTGCCAAAATGAAGATCGAATGATCAATATCCCGCAGCTTTAAAAAATGCTTCCAGCTTTTCTGCGTCAAGCCTGCCATTTGTTCTCACGCCGCTGCAAATATCAACACCAAAGGGATTTACCGTTTCAATGGCTTCGGCAACATTCGCTGCATGTAACCCGCCTGCAAGAAAAACAGGCGCCTTGCTTTGCTCAACAATTTTTTTGCTGAGCTTCCAGTTATGCACTCTTCCTGTTCCACCCAATTCTTTCACGGCAAGTTTGGGATTGCCACTGTCGAGCAACAAAGCATCAGCTTCTTCAGACAATTCTATTGCTTCCTCTACGGAGCTTTCATCAGTAACATGAATAACCTGTACCAGTTTTACTGAAGGCAAATGTTCACGGATTAGTTTGTAGTTGCGTTCTGTTAAAGCATCAACAATTTGTATCGTGCTTGAATGAACGCGTTTTTGGTGAGCGATAATATCTTGCGCTGTTGTTTCACTCGTTAATAAAAAAGTTGCGACCGGCGGTGGGACGGTTTGTATGATCGATGCGATCAGCTCATCTGCGATCGGGCCGGGGCCGCTTGGCATTTTGCCCACTAAACCTATTGCCGCGGCGCCAAAACTGATAGCCATATGTGCTTCATCAATTGAGCTGATACAACAAATCTTTATCCGTGGATTCATAACAAAAGAAAGCTGCGAGCTACTGGCCGCGAGCTGCGTGCAAGTTAAGGTTTACAAGTTCACGCGTTCAAGTGTTCACGAGTTAAATTTAATATTCAATATTCAAGTGGTAAGCATCTTTCAATGAGCATTGATTATTGAACATTGAATATTGCGTATTTGGTCAGCCACGCGAGATGAGCAATGGGTCCCCGAAAGTTAAGGTTTACAAGTTCACGCGTTAAATTCAAATTGTGCATGCCTAAAATAGGTTGACAGTTTTATAACTTTTCAAACAAATTTAATTGGATGTTTTTTTGATCTTCCTTATTAATTTCTATTGTGAAAATTTTCATTTTATGTCTTTTTTCTTTTTCAATTTTCAATAAGTGC
>DASUGF010000016.1:0-42806 GCA_036274175.1 Parafilimonas sp. | reverse complement strand
CCAAGCCCTTCTTCCTCTATCTCTTTAACAACTTTTTGCTTAAAGCTAATACTGTACCGAATGATTGTTCGTGGTTGTCTTGTCATAATATTTCAGATTTTTTGTTTTAAAAATCTGTCTACCTATGTCAGGACAAGACAGCCAAATCGTACATCGTACATCTTACATCGTACATTTTCATAAATCTGCAATCTGCAATCGCCAATCTGCAATTTAAGCCGGTAGTTCATGGCGGATAGTTCATGGTTGAGAATAGTTTCTGCTATGAACTATGAACGATGATCGATTTGCTAAACCTAAATCCGCAATCTGCAATCGCCAATCTGCAATTGATAATCAGAAATACGCAATAATCAATGTTCAATATTCAATGCTCAATGATAGGAGCATTTTCACTTGAATATTGATTATTGAGTGTTGTTTATTGAATATTTGCAGATGCCTTAAATCTGCAATCGCCAATCTGCAATTTAAGCCGGTAGTTCATGGCGGATAGTTCATGGTTGAGAATAGTTTCTGCTATGAACTATGAACGATGATCGATTTGCTAAACCTAAATCTGCAATCTGCAATCGCCAATCTGCAATTACACCAACGATATTTTCTTACCCGTATTCGCCGATTCATAGATCGCTTCCATTATCTTAAGATCTTTCAATCCTTCTTCTCCTGTAATATGATCCGGCAGGGGTTTATTCTCCAGTATAAATTTTCCGATGCCATCCATTTGCGCCGCCTGTTGATTAATTTCAGGAAATTGTAAAGGGCCGTTACTTGTTTTGCCAACAAAAGGCCCATAACTAATGGCAGGGCTTAACTCGAATTGACCATCATCTGCAGAAGCAAAAAACCTGTCCACACCACAGTTGTAGGTGCTGGAACAATTGGCAACGGCGCCACTCGGAAATTCTAACTGCCACATTACAGAAGCTTCCACTTCAGCAAACAAGTTACTGTCAGTTACCGGGCCAAACTGCGCCGTTACTGAAACAGGTTCTTCGCCCAGAACATAACGGCTGCATTGCACACAGTAAATGCCAACATTCATCAACGGGCCGCCACCGGACAATGCCTTATGTAAACGCCATTCATTGGGATCGGAAGTGCGGTATCCGAGGGAGGCTTCAATTAAACGAACCTGCCCGAAAACTTTTTCCTGGCCTAATCTTTTAATTTCAAGATTATAGGGCTCATAATGCAACCTGTAACCTATAGCCAGTTGCACACCCGCATCTTTACAGGCCCGGATCATCTCTTCACAGTCCCGTACTGATGTGGCCATAGGCTTTTCACATATCACATGCTTACCGGCTTTAGCCGCTCTTATTGTATATTCCTTATGCATGGAATTAGGCAGCACCACATACACAAGATCTATATCGTTGTTGTGTGCGATATCATCGAAATTCTGATAGTTGTAAATGTTTTTATCAGGAATAGTATATTGTTTTTTCCACTGTTCAGCTTTTGCAGGATGCCCTGTTACAATGCCGGTCAGGTTGCAGTATTCGCTATACTGGAAACCGTCTGCAAGAATGCCTGCATACCGGCCTAAACCCACTAAAGCTATATTGAGTTTTTTACCGTTGTACGTTTTTTTCTTTTCAGTGATCAGGATAGGTAATGCGATTGCAGCGGTTGACGCGCCTACAGTTAAGCCTGCATTTAATAAAAAAGAACGCCGGGAGAATTTTTTCATACTGTTGTTTATTGGTTGGCTAAACTTAAAGCAGTAAACGATAAGAAAACTGTAAAATAATATGAAAGGTAAGCTGGCATGGAGTGAGATCGTCAAAATAAATCTTATTTATAATTTTTTGTTCACTTCCGGTTGATGTTTTACGATAATAAAAATGGATAATTCATTTTTTGCTTAATTCTTTTAAGCCGGTACTTGAAGGAGTACAAACCGGGAGGTATTTACATCATTATATTGTATCAGGATACCATAATAAAATAATAAGTTTAGACACGGATCTAAAATTGAAGAACGTTGTAGCTCAACATATTTGATATGATTTTAATAAAGTCAATAGTTTTATTTTTTGATGAGAAGCTTAACTAAATTTTTTTTAATTGATTGTTGGAAATATAAAATAGTTCTTTAAGTTTGTTCTTGCATACCTCCCACGGATTTCGTCTTAGTGAAAGAATTTAAGCAAAGAAGCTAGCCAATAACCTTGATTTAATATTATTCTTTTAGCTAACTAAAATCAATTGTATGATTGATAGGGTTCTTGATTTCGTTCGTACACAGTTGAACACCTACCTGCAGAATAAATTATCTCTTTTACCTACAGAGGATGCTATAATATTATCGAATGTTTCGCAGTTGAATGAGACGCAACCAAACAGCGGCGGTAGTGATGTGGATCCGCAGAATGCATTCATAAGCGTTGTAAATATCGAAGAAGACCGCATTAGTAAATCACCGGAAAATTTTGTGCGCGCATTAGATGGTTCCATAACTTATAAGAGCCCGAAAGTATTTCTTAATATTTATGTGCTCTTTGCTGTAAATCTTTCAAGCTATCCGGAATCGTTGAAACGTTTGTCCTATATCATTCAGTTCTTTCAATATCAAAATGTTTTTACGCCGGTATCCTATCCGTCCCTGCCCCAGGGAGTGGATGAATTAATACTGGACCTGATGTCTCTGTCTTACCAGGACCTGAATAATCTCTGGGGAATATTAGGATCAAGATACCTGCCTTCTGTTATGTATAAAATGAGGCTGATTTCAATTAATGAAGACTTTGCTTTGGGTGGCGCAGGCCTGATACAGAAAATTACTATTAACGACAAAACCCTGCAGCAATGACAAGTATTGGTTATGGTTATTTTTTCAGGGTTGAATTGCTGCATAAATTTTTCGCAAACAACGTTTGTAATGATTTTATTATTACGCCGTCTGCTCTGACACAGGCCGTTTTAAATGGAAATAAAATGCTGGCAAAACAATATGGCAATACATTATATACGGCATTGCAGGTAGATGATGCAGGCAAAGCTTTTATGAAGCCTTCCAATAAATTACAACTCACGTTTTTTCTCCGTTTAAATAATCCTGTTTTTTTTAATTACACTAACCTGCCATCTGTTTTCCGGTCAGGCAAAGTATATTATTTTACCAACAGGAATAATAATGTCAGTAATAGCAAAAATTTTCTTTCACAGGCAATCGTCTTTAATAATACCACAACATATCATCCCGGCGATCTCGCTCCTGATGTCAATGGTGTAATGTTTGAATGCATCAGCACCTGTACAGGCATTGTGCCGTCAAACGCCAACAGCGCCAACTGGATGCCTGTTGACAAAAACAGGTACACGTCAGAAGCAGATGCATTGCAATGGATGCCATCGGTTTCAACATTTACTTTTAATACCGCGCAATCAAGTGCAGTTATTCAGGTGTTTGCATTTAATACTACCAACCGCACTTTTACAACCAGTGTATTATCTAAAACAATACAGTTTGGACAAAGCACTAAAAGTTTTAAACTTGATCTTTCAGCATTATCTCCCGGTAAATACAGGTTGGTCGTTAACAATGTTGCTCAATTTATTTATATCAATGACGAATTAGGTACAACCTCTGCATTTGCTGTAATTGAAATATTTAATGACAACAATTTGCCTGCAGCCTATAAACTTTTAACCGGCACTACTTTAAACTCACCGTTATACAGTATTAATTTTTTAAACCGTGCAACTATATGGAAATACATTTTAAACAACGGTTCAAAGGGCAGCATCACGGTGAATCCCCCGGATAATCCGCCGAATAGTCCCCCGGATCAGCCGGATTTTAATTTTCCGGGCCCTGCAGCAAATATTATCGTTTCCGGTTCACCGATCCCGCTAAGTGAAGCAGCATTAAATATTAGTCTCGCATTAACTACCGTAAATAACAAACCTGTGAATGTAAACATCAACGATATAGCCTGCGCATCCCCCCGGATGCTAACCAGTTTTACAAAGGGCTCGGATAAATATGCCTGTTCAGAAATATTCCTCAATTATTAATTTATAAAAACACAAAATCTCTCACGTATGTCACAAATAAATGAAAGCGCCATTAAAACGCCGGGAGTTTATGTAAATGAAATTCCTTCCTTCCCGCCATCCATTGCCCAGGTCGCTACGGCAATACCTGCCTTTATCGGCTATACACAAATAGCAAAAGATCTGCAGGGCAATAGTCTGACGAATAAGCCGACACGCATTACCTCCATGCTGGAGTATGAGCTTTATTTTGGCAAAGCACAACTGGAGGCTAATATCCAGATCACCTATGCGCAAAACACAACAGGAAAGACCACAACGGATACTATATCGATCGCATTTAACGGCGCCAGATCAAGGCACAACATGCATTCTGCCGTGCGGTTCTTTTATGCAAACGGCGGAGGCCCGTGCTACATTGTTTCGGTAGGACCTTATAAAGCCAATGTAGGCGACGCGCTGGTGCTGACAGACTTTTTTAATGCCGGAACAGGGGTAGGCCTTGAAGCGGTTGCCAAGGAAGACGAACCTACACTGCTCGTTTTCCCGGAAGGACAAAATATGGTGGAAGCCAGTTATTATTCTTTGCTGGGCCAGGCGCTTAACCAATGCGGTAATTTACAGGACAGGTTTACCATAATGGATGTTTTTAATACTGGTGAAAACCTGATCACAAGCAGCCAGGTGACTACAGCAATATCGGCTTTCAGGAATGGTTTTGCATCTGCCTTTAATAATTACGGAGCCGTGTATTTTCCAAATTTAAAAACCGTGTACGCATATGATTATGACGAAACAAAAACAAAGATCGTTCATACGGTAAACGGTGTGCCCGGCGTGTTTAATACAAGAACGTTGTCGCAATTAGGTACGCTGCCTCCGGTTACTTCTCCGCCAACACCCATTCCTAATTTTTACAGCCTTGCGGTATATAATTTACTGAAACAGGCGCTGAATACGCAGTTCCCCGTTGTGCTGCCTCCATCACCAGCCGTTGCCGGTGTGTATGCATCGGTGGATGCCGTACGCGGTGTTTGGAAAGCGCCTGCCAATATCGGCGTGCAGGATGTGATTGCACCTACATTACAAATCTCAGACGACCTGCAAGGCGATATGAATATAGATGCCACTTCAGGAAAATCTGTGAATGCTATCCGTTCATTTACAGGTAAAGGCGTTTTGGTTTGGGGCGCCCGCACACTCGATGGCAACAGCAATGACTTTAAATATATTTCTGTCCGCCGCCTGTTCATCATGGTAGAAGAATCAGCAAGAAAAGCAGCCAGTGTTTTTGTGTTTGAACCAAACGATGGCAATACCTGGGTTAAGGTGCGCGCCATGATTGAAAACTTTCTAACTAACCTGTGGCGTCTGGGTGCCTTGGCTGGTTCAAAACCGGAGCAGGCATTTTATGTGAAGGTCGGGCTTGGACAAACGATGACATTTGATGACATCCTGAATGGCCGCATGATAGTAGAGATCGGTATGGCGCCTGTTCGCCCGGCGGAATTTATCATCCTTCGTTTCTCACAGATACAACAACAGGCTTAATTAATCAATAACATTAAACTATCTTCTATTAAATAAAAAATAACTTATGGCAAACTATCCACTTCCCAAATTTCACTTCCAGGTTGAATGGGGCGGTACCAAAATAGGTTTCACTGATGTTAGCGGTCTTGATATTACCAACGATGTAATTGAATACCGTGAAGGTTCAAGCCCGGAATATCACAAAATAAAAATGCCGGGGCAACGTAAGTTTAGCAACATTGTTTTAAAGCGGGGCATCTTTAAATCAGATAATGAATTTTACGAATGGTTCAACAGCATCAATATGAATACCGTTGAACGGCGCGATATCACCATCAGCTTACTGGATGAAACATTATCACCCGTAATAGTATGGAAGGTGAAAAATGCCTGGCCTACAAAGGTTACATCAACTGATCTTAAAGCAGACGGCAATGATGTGGCCATAGAACAGCTTGACCTCGCGCACGAAGGCTTCACCATACAAAATGAATAAACATGGATCTGTCATATCCGCAAACCGGGTTTCACTTCTCGGTAGTGTTTGAGCTATTTCCGCAATTGCCCAATGATATAAAATTCCAGGAAGTAACAGGGCTGAATGCTACCATGGAAATGGAAGCTATAAAGGAAGGCGGCGAGAACCGTTTTGTGCACCAGTTGCCGGGACGGACAAGCTATAGTGAGCTCGTGCTGAAAAGAGGAAGGATAATGGGCTCCTTTGTATTGCAGTGGTGCAGGAATGCCATAGAGAATTTTGAGTTCAAACCAACAAATATTCTCATTTCCCTGTTGGATGAAAACCACCTGCCTTTATATAACTGGTATGTTATAAATGCAATACCCAAAAAACTGGAAGTATCAGGTTTTAATGCGGAAAGAAGTGAAATCGTAATTGAGACAATGACGTTGAGCTATCAATACTTCAAGTATTATGATCCTGCCAGCCTTGCGATGGATTTAGTACAGGGCCTCACAGGCAGCGCCTCCCTTAGTTTGATATAGATAGAAATATATGATTAGATTAATTATCTGGAATTTTTTTAATTCTTCGAAACCCTTTTCCAGATTGAGTTCTGGCTCCCCCTCCTTTGGAGAGGGCAGGGGGTGAGGTAATGATAGAACTTAAATGAAACAATATGCCAATTGAAATTAAAGAACTGCATATAAAGGCAGTTGTGCAGGATGTGGCGCCCCAAACAGAACCAATGAGTATCGATGCTACAGCCGCAAACCGGTTAGACGAAATTGTTGCAGCCTGCGTAGAGCAGGTATTGAACATCATTAAAGAAAAACAGGAGCGATAAACCATGCCGGGCGAGTTAAAAAAACTGAAGATAAAAGCTACGGATAAATCAGGTAAAGAACTGGTGTACACAGCACTGGTGAATCCGGAAACTTATATCATAAAGAATAAGGTAAATTATAATCCGGCAGAGCCTCCGCCGGGAAATCCCGGTAAGGACCAGCAGTATAAGAACACTTCGCCGCCGGATATCCAGTTTGATTTCATATTTGACAGCACGGGCGTTATTCCGAAACCATTGGATGGTTTGGCAGGAGCCTTAAGCGGTATTCCCGTTGCAGGCGCTATTGCTGCAGCATTTTCAGATCAGCCGCCGTATGATATCCTTGCTGAGATAGAAGCTTTTAAAAATATTGTGCTCACCTATGATGGCGACATACACGAGCCGCGCACAGTCCAGTTATTATGGGGCACACTTTTTTTTGAGGGCAAACTAACGAGCCTGCAGTTCAATTATAAACTGTTTAATCCCGACGGCACACCGGTAAGGGTTATTGCAACAGCAGCTTTTGTTGGTTCAATTGAAGACAACCTGAGAGAGGCATTAAAGAAAAGCAACTCGCCTGATCTTACACATATCCGAAAGGTAAGCGAGGGAGATACGCTGCCTTTAATGACATTTAAAATTTACGGAGATTCTTCTTACTATCTCGAAGTGGCAAGGATAAACAAACTGGTCAATTTCAGGAACCTGGTACCGGGCACTGAAATCTTTTTTCCACCTATCAATAAAAGTAAATAATGGCCGTAAGCACAACATCAGGATCAGGTAATTCAGCAAGCGGACTGGTAACTTTTTCGATCAAGATTGATGGGTCAGCCATATCAACCATATATGGTATCGAATCTATTGTAGTGAACAAAGAGATCAATAAAATCCCTACTGCCAATATAATTATTCTGGACGGCAGCGCCTCCAAACAGGATTTCACGATAAGCAATGAAGACACTTTTATACCGGGGAAAGAAATTGAAATTCTGGTAGGATATCATTCAGATGAGTCAACCATTTTTAAAGGCATT
Source organism: Parafilimonas sp. (assembly GCA_036274175.1). Lineage (GTDB taxonomy): Bacteria > Bacteroidota > Bacteroidia > Chitinophagales > Chitinophagaceae > Parafilimonas. The sequence continues at coordinate 34,936 of DASUGF010000016.1, read as the reverse complement.
ATTATTAAACACGGAATTAAGATCAGTCCGAATGGAAACTCCATGCTGCTACTGGATTGCAGGGATAAATCGGTAAAGCTTACTGTTGGCCCGAAAAACAAATATTTCACAGATAAAACAGACAGTGATGTTATAGAAGAGATAATAGGGACTTATAGCCTTGACACAGATATTGATGCTACGAATGTTACACATGGAGCATTGGTGCAATTCAATTGCACTGACTGGGATTTTATTTTATCGAGGCTGGAAGTAAATGGTAAAGTATGTATAGTGAATGATGGTGCAATTCAGGTGAAAGCGCCGTCGATAAGCGGAGATCCTGCTTTAACTGTTACTTACGGGGCAGATATTTTGGACTTTGATGCTGCCATGGATGCAAGAACACAATACCAGGCAGTAAAGGCTGTTTCCTGGGATACTGTAAACTTCGATGTATTAGAAACCGATGCAGCAGACCCTGCCATAGATGGAAATGGAAATATTAAACCGGCAGACCTTGCTGCAGTGATAGGGCTGGAAACATTAAACCTGAATCATACCGGAATGTTGCCACAGGAAGAATTGCAGGCATGGGCCGATGCGCAATTGTTAAAAAGCCAGTTATCAAAAATAAGAGGGCGTGTCGGGATAATGGGTTCTTCCGCTATAAACACCGGCGATGTGCTTGGCCTCGCGGGATTGGGTGATCGCATGAATGGTAATGTATTTGTTTCAGCGGTACGCCACGAAATAAGTAAAGGCACCTGGCGAACGGATATTCAATTCGGCCTTTCACCGGATTGGTTCACGCAGACTTATCCTGTAACTGCGCTTCCGGCCACAGGCGTATTGCCTGCTGTACAGGGATTACAGATCGGGTTGGTAACACAACTGGAAAGCGACCCCGACGGAGAAGACAGGATACAGGTAAAAATACCCATCGTTGATAATAAAGAAAATGGCCTTTGGGCAAGAGTGGCGTGTGTGGATGCCGGAGACAGCCGGGGAACTTTTTTCAGGCCGGAGATAGGCGATGAAGTAGTAGTTGGATTTCTTAACAGCGATCCGCGTAAACCCGTTGTTCTTGGCGGGCTGAACAGCAGCAGTAAACCTTCGCCGACACCGGGCGCAGACGCTAATAATGAGAAGGGCTATATATCCCGCAGTAAAATGAAAATGGTGTTTAACGATGATAAGAAATCGGTGACAATTGAAACGCCTGCCGGTAAAAGTGTTACAATGGATGAAGATGCAGGAATAATAAAGCTGGAAGATGAGAATGGGAATAAAATCACAATGGATAGCAATGGCATTACTATAGAAAGTAAAAAAAAAATTACGCTTAAAACAAACGACGATATTGAAGTGCAGGGCAAGGATATCAAGAATACGGCGCAGGCCAGTTTTAAAGCCGATGGAACTGCGGGCATAGAATTGACCAGCAGCGCCATAGCTAAATTAAAAGGTTCATTGGTGCAGATAAATTGATGGTCAGGTATGGTCAGACACTTACAAGTGCCAGGCCGGCAGAAAAATAACTTAGTGTTATGTCACTGGTATGTTGTTGCATTTTAAGTGAGTTGTGAATGGTCAGTTCTGAGTGAATCCGACATATCTAAGGTCGCTTTACTCACCATTCACCCCGATAGCTATCGGGGCAACTCACAATTAACTTGGCATTAATAAACAAAATTTAACCTATGGGTTTCGCAGCAAGAGTATCAGATTTTCATATATGCCCGATGGTGACAGGAGTTGTACCGCATATAGGCGGACCGATCTTGCCGCCGGGCACTCCGACAGTTTTAATTGGCGGAATGCCTGCCGCCTGTGTTGGCGATATGGCTACCTGCGCAGGCCCGCCTGACAGCATTGTAAAAGGCTCGGCTACCGTGATGATAGGAGGAAAGCCTGCTGCCAGGATGGGCGATTCAACAGCGCATGGTGGTATTATTCTTTTAGGATGTTTTACAGTTTTAATCGGTGGTTAGTATGAACGAAGAAAATTCATTTTTAGGCAAGGGGTGGAGTTTCCCGCCAACATTTGATAATGCAAGCGGCGAAGTACAAATGCTCCGGGGCGAAGATGACATTCAAAGCAGCCTGCGGGTGTTGCTGGCAACAAAACTGGGTGAAAGGGTAATGCAACCGCTGTTCGGATGCAATCTTGATAAAATGGTTTTTGAGTTATTGGATACTACTTTAAAAACCGAAATGAAAAACCTCATCGAAAGAGCCATCTTATTTTTTGAACCGAGAATAAACATTGACAAAATAGAGGTAGACTCCCAAAATAATTTGAATGGCGTAGTGATCATAACGGTGAATTATGTCGTGAGAAGCACCAACACAAGAGGCAATCTTGTATTTCCTTTTTATCTATCTGAAGTTTAATAATGGTTAATCTTGATCACATATATCAATATTTGAGAAGCACCGATGGTGTCAACCAGTTGCAACGCAGTTTGCCTGCGCTTGATGCCTATTTCGTGCGTATGGATGAACGCAGCAAAGGAGATATCATCAACCTTGTCCGCGCTTTGGCAAACCAGGTAAAGTATTACGATCTTTCCAATTCACCTGATGGCAACTGGACATCATTTTTCAACTTTCCTGATACAGGCAGCACGATCGTTGTTAAAGCGGCTGCTACTGCCGAACTTCCACGTGTAACGTACGACAACGGCGATGCTGGTTTGGGTGCAACACTTATTGCATTGGCCAACGGCGCGCTTCCCCAACAAGATGGACTAACATTAGCCAATGGTGACTTTTTATTGGTTTGGCAACAGGCAGATCCATTGCAAAACGGGGTTTATACAATTACCCAGGGAACCGGTTCAGCGCCTTTTAAACTCACCCGTACACCCGGTGCAGATACCACGCTGGCACTCAATACGCAAATAGTGGAAGTAACAGGCGGGTTGCAACAGGCAAAAAGATTTTTCACACAACAAACGGCGCAACCTGTAATTGGCACTTCGGCAATAAACTATCTAAGGGGTAGTTTATCCCGTTCTGACTGGCCGCCGCATCTGGCATTGTTCATGGCTTTTCTGCAGGCTTATGTTGTGGCGCAGCGCGACCTGAATGAAATGACCGGCCGGCATCTCCGGTATTATTATGAAAATGTGCTGCAGTTAAAGCGCAGGCCAGCCCGGCCAGACCAGGTGAATATTGTAATTGAACCTTCAAAAAATACTGTATCATTTCTGCTGCCTGCGGGTACATTGCTGGACGCCGGGAAAATGGCTGACGGCAAAACACCCAAACAATATGCGCTGGATAATGAGATTGTCATTAATCAAACCATTGTTCAGTCATTAAAATCCTCTTATACGGATTTAAATTCTGAAGGAAAAGCAATCGTATTCAAAGCGGACGATGCAACCAGGGTAACAGGTGATAATACCAACACAACTACATGGCGCCCATTCGGAAGCAGCCAGTTAAACCTGCCGCCCTCCACCCGGGCCATGTCTGAGGCTAATTTGGGTTTCGCCATAGCTTCTCCCGTATTACTCATGGCTGAGGGAGAACGCATCGTCACCGTTACTTTAAGCATGCAGGAAGCCGGGGCGTCGCTCATTGACCAGGGATTAACCTTTGTGTTTGATACGGCACTCACCGGTGAAAAAGGCTGGATTTTCCCCACGATTTTTAAAGCCGACTATTTTGCTGCAACACTTTCACACCCGCCGCAGGTTATTTTGATTGCAACCATTCCCTCTACGGAAGGTGCGGTAATTGCATTTAATGAAGCGTTACATGGCTCAAACTATCAAACCCAATGGCCGGTAATCCGCTTTTTTGTAAAGCCTGATGCTTTCCAGTTGGAGAACTTGGGAGCTTTTGTTGTACAGCATGTTGATGTGGAAGTTGGCGTAAAAGGAGTGAAGAACCTGGTGCTGCAAAATGACGAAAGCCTGCAGGCTCCCGACAAACCTGTATCGGTTTTTGGTTCCCAGCCTGCTATCAACAGCAATTTTTATATAGGCAGCGCCGAAGTTTTCAGTAAATCGGTTCAATCGCTTTCGCTGACCCTGGAATGGAAAGACCTGCCTGAAGATTTCAATCAGTACTACCAGGGGTATGATACCTCGTTTATAACCTACGATAAATTCATTGCAGATGCCTACCTGCTTGCAGGCAGATCATGGGATACCATCATATTTGATAACCTGTCCCTTTTCAACAGTACCTCGCAGGATAATGTAAAGGTGATGGCTATTGATGAAACCAACTTCAATATCCGTATTGCCGGTTCAGCCTTTAAAAGAAATCCGGGTTTAACCACGCTTGACAAGTTTGATATTTTTACCACGCAGGGCTTTATCAAACTGGTGCTCACATCGCCTACAAAATCAGACGCAGGCAATCAACCCGGCTATGCACCGTTTGAAGCATTTGGTCATAAAGCATTTCCTGTGATCTATACACACAAGGCTATTGATCTCAGTAAAGGCGTGGGAGATGGTTTGTTGCCCAATCAGCCTTATACGCCCACTTTGCAAGGTGTTACACTTGATTATACAGCGCGGGAAAGTTTTATACCGTCCATTCCGAACGGTATCGAACAATTTTTCCTGGCAGACATTTTCGGAAATGCTGAACTGCAAAGAAGCGATACCGGTCGCATGGTTCCATTAATTCCTGAACAGGGCGCCTTGTATATCGGTTTGAAAAATGCCACGCCGCCACAAATTTTGTCTTTGCTTTTCCAGGTAGAAAAAGGCGATGTGCCCGGTGGCGCTTTATTGGAAAGAAGCGATCTCACCTGGAGTTACCTCGCAGGCAATAGCTGGAAAACATTGAGCGCAGGCGATATTTTGGAAGAATCGACTGATACATTCCAGGCGCCGGGGATCATGCGGCTGAATATAGGCAGTGATGCCACTTCCGGCGGCACGATGATGCCTTCTGATCAGTATTGGGTAAGAATAACAGCCGGCCAGCGGTCCGACGGCGCCGGCGCCATTATTGAAATAGCGGCCCAGGCAGCTCGCGCAACATTGGTTTCGGGTATTCCTGATACACCTTCCATCCCTGCCGGAATAATTTCGAAGCTGGTGAATAAAGTGCCGGCAGTTAAGTCGATCAAACAAAATTATCCCTCCATCAATGGAACGCCCCCTGAAACCGACAGCGACTTTTTCCGCAGAAGCAGTGAGCGATTACGCCACCGCAACAGGGCTGCCCAAACCTGGGATTATGAGCGGTTGATCCTGGAAGCTTTTCCTGAAGTGTTTGAATTGAAATGCCTGCCGCATATTGATGAAAACAACACGATCGCGCCGGGACATATCAAATTGATCTTAGTACCTGATATGCGTTTCCGCCAGGGAAAAGATCCGTTGCAGCCTAAGAACAGCCTGGCATTTTTACGGCAGGTGGAAACATTTTTACAGGACGGAAAATTGGGCGGCTTTGTAACCCCGCACGCAGCTAATCCCGAATACGAAACATTACTGATAGATTGTAAGATAGCCTTTATGCCGGGCTTTGATCCCGGTTTTTATTCACTGCAATTACAGGAAGATATACGCCGGTTCCTGAGTCCATGGGCGTATGAGGAAGGGCGCGATATTGTTTTTGGCGGGAAAATCTACAAATCTGAAATCGTAGGTTTTATAGAAGGGCGGCCTTATGTGGACAATGTGGTGGATTTTCAATTGTTTCACCGGTTCGAAGGAGAAGGGCTTCCGGGTGGGGTTTCCTGCATGACGATCGGGCTTGACTTTATTGTTGGTTCGCAGCCATCTTCCACCATTGGCAGTGATGATGGCACTATTACCGGGAGCACGATCGGGCTTGATTTTGTGATAGGCGAACCTGTTGAAGTTGCAGTGGCTACACGCCCTGACGCCATTTTAGTGTCAAATGCAATACACCGCATTGAAGCGTTGCCTTCGGCAGATTTTCAATGTGCAGGAATAGCGACGATCGGGATCGGGCAGATGATCATTGGACTGGATTTTATTACCGTGTCATAAACTCTTTAATTATTTAAAAACTTTTTACTTATGGCAATAACAGAACTGAGCAGAGCTCAATTAAACCAGGAGTTTCGGGATGGCGAACGCCCCAGCGGGGATGATTTTGCCAGTGCCTGGTTATCTTTTTTACATAAATCAGATGATGGTGTAAAGGTTGATGTTAGTGGTAACCTCGAATTAAACAGGGGAATTACCGTAAAGGACGCCACCGCGGGGCAGGCTGGCACGCTCCGCTTCAACAGCGGCCAGTTGCAGTTTCACGACGGAACATCTTTTAAGAATGTAAGCGCAGGCGCAGGTGCTTTTTTACCCGTTGCGGGCGGACCGAGTGTCGCTTTTGGCGCAGGCAATGTAGGCATAGGAAACTTTGCAGTTGCTCCAACACATCGCCTGGAAATTAATCTCGGTAATAACACAGGTCCTGACCAGCGGGTAAAGTTTGGCAACCTGGCAGTGCATGCGGGTTCTGCAAATGATGCTGCCTATATCAGCAATTCAGCAAAAACCGGGGACCCGGACTTTGCATTAAAACAGGATAGCCAGGGAAATACAACCATCAACGCTTCTGCCAATACGCAATTAATGATTAGTCAAAGCGGGGCAAGCCGCATTAGGGTGCTTGTAAGCGGGGCTATAGAATTTACACCCGCAAATGCTCCCACGCCAACCGTTTCTATTGCGGGAGCTACAGCAATTGGTACCCTGGTAACCAACAGGGACCTGACAGTATTCGGAAATGCCTTTAAGTTAGTGGCAGGCGGCTTTAATGCAATTGCTTCAGATGCCAGGGTAAAGAAAGACGTATCACCTTTTAAAGACGGATTGAAAAAGTTAACAGCGCTTCAGCCGGTTAACTTTAAGTATAACGGTAAAGCAGAAACGCCCGAAGATGAGAAGGAGTATATAGGGTTTATTGCACAGGATCTTCAAAAAACTTTTCCCGAATTAATAATCACCCGCCGGGTGCGGCTCGAAAAAGACGATACCCACGAAAGCGATATACTTACTTATGACCAGGGCCCGCTCTTTTTTGTGTTGGTTAATGCCATAAAAGAAATTTCTGCACGACTTGATAAACTGGAAAAAAACACATCGAATGCAAAACGTAAGTCAAAAAGTTCAGTTGGAGCTGACAATTGATGAGATCAATCTCATATTAACTGCCTTAGGGCAATTGCCTTATGTGCAGGTAGTTGGCATTGTAGATAAAATTTGTAAGCAAGCTCAATTGCAGACAACACAGGATAATAACCAGAATTGAATGGAAAATTTATGGATGCGCCTGTAACCATCAGTTTAGATACGCAGCAAGACAGCCAGAATTTCGCTTTTCTGCGCGAAGAAGGAATGAAGGTGATACGCCGTCTTGCGCCGGATACCTGGACGGATCATAATCTTCATGACCCGGGGATCACTTTGCTGGAAGCACTTTCCTATGCGATCACAGAAACCGGGCTGATCAATAGCCTGGACATGGTTGACCTGTTGGCCAGCAGTGAAAAAAAAGCGCCACAGGAATTTTTTACCGCGGCCAGGGTGCTGCCTTCTTTTCCTGTTTCCCTTGAGGATTTTCAAAAAGTATTGATCGATCATCCGCTGGTAAAAAAAGCTTGGGTATCTACACTGTTCGGTGAGCCGTTTGGACGCATGAGTGTATTGCTCGAGTTTCAACAGGAAGAATTGAATTCAAATGTAATCGAGGGAACTGTGACTGTCGCCAGCGTTGACTACAGGGTGGATATTGCTTTTCCTTATTGGGACGATCCTGAAATACTCGCGTTGCAGGAAGATGTGGCCATACAGGCAGTAAACTTTATTAACGCTACGAATCCCTGGCAATTGATAGAAGGGGGTGATGCCTATTTTGGCCGCATCAGGGTGGATTATCAACCGCAGGGAGGAGGTACGCTCAATTTTGAAGCATGGGTGGTAATGCAGATAGTAAGTGAAGTAGATAACCCAACCACAAACTTGCCGCCCATCTTGCTGGCAGTATCAAACCTTGTGAAATTAACAGGTGACAACAGCGATACCGACCAGACTTTTTTAAAGCAATACAACAGGCGGGTAACCGGCGCTTTTGAAACCAGCCGCATCATCCGCCGTTACATTAAAAGTTACCGTAACCTGTGCGAAACATTTCCTGAATTCAGTGCTGTCCGCATACAGGAAGTAGCCTTCACAGCCAATATTGAAGTGGCATCTAACATTAATATCGAAGACCTGGCTGCGAATATTTTCCTTGCGGTTGATGAATATGTATCTCCTGAATTTGCTGCTTCCACGCTTGAGGGCCTGCAGGGAGAAGAAAAAGACATCTCTGATATTTTTGACGGCCCGCTCTTGGCCTATGGATTCATACAGGAGGAAACTTTAAATATTGATCCGGCAACGGCCAACAAATTATATGTATCGGATATCATCCGCCTTATCCTCCAGTTAAGAAAACCTAACGGCGGAGATATTCAAACAAGAGAAGATATCTCAAACAGGTCAATTATTGCCATACGCAACCTGAGCCTCTCCTTATTCATAGACAACCGTGTTATCACTTCGGATGCTAAAGACTGCCTCCAGTTGATCAACAGTATCCGCCATGTGGCAAGGCTTAGCCCCGGTAAATGCCAGATCACCTTCATCAGGAATAATGTTGAAGTGAATTATGATTTCAACAGGGTGATAGAATTATTCAATCAAAAGAAATTAACGGAGATCCCGGTTATTGAAGCAGCCACGCCTGATATCCCTGTACCTGAGGGCACAGCCTTTTCAACAGGGGATTATTACCCGTTACAAAATAGTTTGCCGGTAACTTATGGAGTCGGATTAAGCGGCCTTCCCTTCACAGCTTCCATAGAACGCCAGGCGCAGGCAAAACAATTAAAAGGATATTTATTTTTCTATGAGCAGATACTGGCAAATCATTTTGCACAATTCGCAAATATCAACGCATTCTTTTCTGCCAATCCTGCTGTTGCTTCCACTTTATCCCAGCAAACCGTTTATAACCTGCCGGGCGTTGAAAATCTTTTTGCTGGCTTTAATCCAGCCGTTGAAAGCTTTGCTGATTTTATTGCAGATGAAAATAATTCATACAGGAAAGCCCTGACCGGTGCACTGGAAAATGAAGACCAGTTTCTCGACAGGAGGAGCAGGATGCTCGACCACCTGCTTTCGCGGTTAGGAGAAAGCATGGATGATCTCGCAGCCATGGCTTTCCGGGAAAGTTATAATGTTCCAAACGCTTCAGGTCTTGACCTGGAAAAATTACAGGCATTGCAGGAAGAACGCCGTATTGCTACAACGAAGCGTTTATTAAAAGAGAAGTCAGATTTTTATTACGCGCTTCCATCATTGCATGAAAGCCGTTTGCAAAGTTTCGGCCTTCCTTCATCAAAAAATAAAGCATTAATAAACACGCAACCTGTTAGCACCGGTTTCGGCTGGCAAATCTTAAATAGTAACGGTACCGCGGTTTTGCAACAAAGCAATATTGAATTGACCGAAACAGCAGCGAGGTTAAAAGCAGAAGAAGCCTTAACCCTGGCAACCTCAACTGCTTATTACACTGCTGTTGACGAAGGTGGCGGTGTGTTCCGTCTGCACCTGGGTTCTTCAGACAGTGCAGATCTTTCGGGTGCAAGTGTACAAACCTTTGCCAACCTTTCCGATGCCAATAACGCTATTGCACCATTAAACGAAAGCATTATAAACGCCTGGGTAAATTATAGCCTCAGTACGTTGGAAGCTAAATTGTATCATCTCCTGGAGATACAGACCAAGAATGAGAGGCGGCAATTAATAACGCCCATTGCGGAGTACTTTGAGATATTTAACGATACAATCTCTACCCTAAAATTCCGCCTCCGGCAATTGCCGGGTGCTTTGGGCGATATTCTGCTGGAAAGCGAAACAAACTTTCCTGATGTAGCAACAGCTACCAATGCTGTCAATAGTGCAATTCAAAATGGAATATTTTCAGAAAGCTACACAACGGATCTGCCCATTTCCGGTCCCTTTGCAATTACGCTTCATGATCCGGCAGGAACTATCTTAGCCCGTTCGCCGCTCACTTTTCCCGATGAGGATGACGCCGCCGCAAAAGCAGAACAAATAAGGCAGCATTTATACCGCTACTACAGTGTAGAAGGGTTTTATATGATCGAGCATATTTTGCTTAATCCTATTTTTACCGCGGATTCTTTCCTGCAGATAACTGACTCCGAAAATCCCTGCCAGCCTGTTTTGACAACACGAAAAGATCCCTATTCTTTCCAGCTAACGTTTGTATTTCCTTCCGGTTATGAACAGAATTTTAATACGCTGCTGATAAGACAGGAAAGCGGGCCGGCGCGTTTCAGGGATGAAGAATACAGGGCTTATGCTGAAGCAACTATCAGGAAAACCTGTCCTGGCCATATTTTACCAATGATATTATGGGTTGACCGCGCAATACCCGGGCTTTCCTTGCCTGCAGGCACGCCTAGTTTTGACAACTTCGAAATACTTTACCGGCAATGGCTCGCCGCTTATCTCACTGATGAAATCACCGAAGCTGCGTTAGGCTCTTTGCGTAATGACCTCGTTGATATTTTAAACAAAATTTACGCTGTCGCGGTGTGAAAGAATGAGTAATAGCAAAAAACATATTATTCAAAAGCAGTTAATTGATATTACGCTTCCCCATGCAACGGCGGCGCTGGAATGGGAATCCACCAAACGCAGGGATTTTACAGCTTTAATAAACAAACAGCTTGAAAGATGCTTTGACGATTATGATAAAAATGGCGATCACCTGGTGATGGAAAAACTGGATGTTGATCTCGGCGTATTCACAATGAATAACCTGCAGGAAGAAGTTTCGGAGCGGCTTTATTCAAAGCTTTACCAGCGTTTACAGGAACACTCCAAAACGACAACTTACGCCGGTTCAGAAACTGCGGAACGTACTTATGCTGACTCATCAACAGATCGTTTTTATACCGGGCAGGAGGGAAGGCTGGAAGCTTTATTTTATTTTTTAAGCAATGGGCGATTACCCTGGTGGGGCGCTGAATTAGCTGACTGGGACGAAACCTGGCTAACGTCACTTACAGAAAATGAAGTAAGCCGGTTTAAGAATTTTATTACACGAAGTGATGGAGAACCTATACGCCGCTTAACCATCCGGTTTAATGACGGTTTTATTGAACAACTTTTACAGCGCTTTGGTATTACTGATGAAGCCGCTACCGCCTGGCAATGGTTAGAAATGCTGTTGAAAAATTTACAGGAGGATGTTGCAAGGCCTGCCAGTTATGCTGATAATTCCTTTCAATCGTATCGAAGATTGCTGCTTCCCGCTGTTGCGCGCACTGAATATTGGGTTGCCTGGATCTTATATGCAGTCGGCAAAAGAGAAATTCCTCCTTTACATAAATTATTTAATGATCGTCCGGAGGCATTGGAAATCATTTATTCGGCAATAAAAAGCAAATACAATAATCCAAAGCTTTCTGTTAAAATACCGCCTTTGTGGGAAAAAGAAATTGACGCCATTATTAAACAGAAGGAGGACTACAAAAGAATAAGTGCGACTGACAATAAAGAAATACAGAATATACAACAGGCAGACAAAGCGGTTTTTGCAGAAGGAATACAACCTGCAGGTAAGAATAATGAAGCATTATTACAGATACCTGCAGATGATGCCATTATTGGCAAACCCGACACTTTATCAAAGCTTGCCGATAAGAAAAACAAAACCGAAAATGAAGAAGCAATTTTTGTAGCTAATGCAGGGCTGATAATCCTTCATCCGTTTTTACCTGAGTTATTCCGGCATTGCGGCTGGCTTGAGAAAAATAAATTTATAAATGAGTACACACAAACAATGGCCGTTTATGCGCTTCATTATCTCGCTACCGGCGAAACTGATGTGCCCGAGTACCAGTTAATGTTTCCAAAGTTTTTGGCAGGGATGGAATGGGAAGCACTGTTGGAACCTGTTGAACCGCTTAATGATGAGGAGCAGGCAGCCTGCAATGAGCTATTGGCCGAAGTATTGAAACACTGGAAACCTTTGCGTAATACCTCGCCACAGGGATTACAGGAAGCCTACCTGCAACGCAATGGGAAACTGGAACATATTTACTCAGGCTGGCATTTAAGCATTGAACAAAAAACACTGGATATACTACTTAGCCGTTTGCCTTGGGGCATATCTATGATTAAACTCCCCTGGATGACGCAGCCACTTACGGTAGCCTGGCAATAACATCAAAGTATAGATTTTATTTTAAATTTTTCCAACATGAAAAACACGCATATGGTCAGGTTCTTCTTTAAAAGATATTTTCCCGTTTTGTTTTTATTAATGGGATTTACCGGATATGTAAATGCTCAAAATATTGATTTTACTGCCGGCTGTCCAAATAATCCCGCTGATCTTAAAGAGCAGGAAGTAGGAACTCCTATAAGTAGCAGTGGCATGTGGGCTATTCCAACCATCACTGCAATTAATCCTCCCGGAGGGGCGGCAATAACAATGTCCATTCAAACTATTGACGTTTTCTTCGGCGGGTTACCTCAACCCGGAGAGGGATGCTCTTCCTGTGCCAGCCCTGTTACGATACATGGTATAAACTTTACTACATCGGGTGCTAACTTTACAATTACGGGTACACCTGACGGGACTTCTGCGGGGTACAGTTTTAGTGTTACAATACGAGCCTCGGCCGGGGGAACAAATTGTGACCGCACCTACAGTTTCAATATAGTTGCGAGCGGATCACATTCTGGCGATCCCCACGTGACCACTGTCAATGGTATAAATTATGATTTTCAGAGTGCCGGCGAGTTCACCCTTCTGCGGGGTGACAGCGGTTCTACCTTTGAAATTCAGACCCGCCAGACAGCCGTTGCTACAAACAGCACAGTGGCCAATCCCTATACCGGCCTGTCTACCTGTGTAAGCGTCAATACTGCAGTTGCAGCACGCGTTGGCACACACCGCGTGAGCTTCCAACCGAACATTAATGGAAACCCTGATTCGAGCGGTATGCAACTTCGGGTGGACGGCAAGCTGACAACACCCGGCGATAATGGAATTGATCTTGAATCCGGCGGCCGCATCCTGAGCTCAGCGGGTGGCGGTATCGAGATCGATTTTCCCGACGGCGCATCCCTTGTTGCCACACCGCTTTGGTGGTCTTATTATAACGTATGGTTACTCAACCTGAACGTTTACCGCACCAGGGCAACGAAAGGAATTATGGGCATTATCCGTGTACCGATTATCACTGCCGGAATTACGCATATCTCTGAAACAGGCTGGTTACCATTGCTGCCTGACGGTTCATCGGTTGGACCCATGCCGGAGGGCCTGCATGAACGCTTCACAATACTCTACCAGAAGTTTGCTGATGCCTGGCGCGTGACCGATAAAACGAGCCTTTTCGACTACGCACCCGGAACATCTACGTCAACATTCACGGATAAAAACTGGCCCATCGAGAATCCGGAGTCATGCATCTTTGGCAATAAGGTTCCTAAACAACCGATTGCACTTGAAGAGGCGCAGAAACTATGTGCCGACATCCTCGATCCCAACATGAAGGCAAATGCCATTTTCGACGTGATGGTCACCGGGGAACCCACGTTTACAAAAATCTATTTGCTCACACAAGAAACACAGAATACCACAACAGCGACTACGGTGGATGCCGGAAAAGACACAACAAAGCATGGAGAACCGGTAACCTTTACAGCGGCTGTTGCACGAAAGTTTTTAGCAGGTAAAGACGTCCTGGCCGGTTCTGTCGAGTTCACTGCCGATGGCAAGAAATTAGACCAGGTGAAATTGGATGCAAACGGTCTTGCAGTATTAACGACGACAGCTCTTGAAGTGGGCACGCACCAAATTGTTGCCAGGTTTATACCCGATTCCGGAAGCCCGGTTTTATCCAGCAGCAGCCTCGGGATAACCCATATAGTAACCGGTACCAATGGACTTCCTCCGATATTACGTGAATGGTGGCTCTGGTTGTTGATTTTAATTATTCTCGGGATTATTATGGCATTGCTCAGGAAAAAGAAAAATCCTTAATACAGATGATAATTTCTTACAATATTGACGTGCTTATTTTGGACCTGAGCGGTTAGAAAGACCACTTAAGTTCCAGCTTAAGCTGCATTGTGCGGATGAGCCTTATGCATAAAAGAGCGGTTATATTAAGAATCACTGGCGGGCGTAAAATTTCACTCACAGGATTAAAGGAAGGATTTTTCAACGTAATAGTAAACTTGAACATATTACCCAGGCTGGCATTTAAGCATTGAACAAAAACACCGGATATACTCAGCCGTCTTCCTCCGGGATATCTATTACTAAACTTCCCGGATGACAGTCTTATGAAAGCGTGGGAAACACCAAATATAAATTTCATTTTAAATTTTACTAAATATGAAAAACACATTCAGAATCAGCTTATTTCTTAAAAAGTATTGTTTTCTTTTTTTTCTGTTAATAGGGTGGAATGGGTTTCTGTTTGCTCAAAACATTGACTTTAATACCGGCTGCCCGAATGCTCCCACTTCGCTTGCCGACCAGGTTTCGGGCCAGGCAGTCAGCGGTATTCCAACAATAACAGCAGTCAATTCGCCGGGCGGTGCGCCATTCACGATGTCTATCCAAACGATTGACGTCACCAGCGGTGGCTTCCCTACCGGGGAAGGATGTACTTCCTGTACAAGCCCGCAGGTAATACAAGGGCTTACATTCACTGCTTCAGGGACAAATGTTACAATTACCGGGACTCCGGGCGCTGCATCAATAGGCTATAATTATAGTGTTACCCTGACTGCCACACCTAACCCGGGAAGCCCCTGCAGCAGGACTTATACATTTAACGTTACGAGAAAAGCTATAGACCTGGTAATGGTGCTGGATAATTCCGGAAGCATGGGTACCATCATCAGCGGCGGAACAACAAGATGGAGTAAGTTGAAAGATGGCGTTGACCAGTTTATGACCAACTATCATCCACAATTGCTTACAACCGGAGGCGCGAATGGAGACCAGATTGGTATCCGCATGTTCAATAGTACCGATGCTCCTCCTGTGAACGCCCCGTTTAACGTAAATAATTTTATACCGGTAACCCCGGCAACGCCTATCAATTCTTCAGCATTTGATCCTGCAGCCATTTTGGGTGGTGATGCACCCGGAGGCGCTACTGCAATGGGATCCGGTGTCTTAACAGGAAGTAACTTCTTATTCCCGGCAGGCCAGGATAACGGGCACAAAAAAGCACTGCTTGTATTTACCGACGGCGAACAGAATGTACCTCCCGATGTAGTAGCCAATCCGGGATCGGACCCAACAGTTTCGGGTAACGATGTAACCCACGCCGACAGGGTGCAAATACATACGATCGGTCTTGGGATAGCGGGCCCTTCTTCCCAGACTTTATATAATATGGCGCATGAAAGTGGTGGAAAATCAAATATACCGGACGGGCTTTCCACAACACCACCCGATCTGAATTTAGGCATGCATCTAACCGATATCACCACCCAGTTGCTTTCCGGTTCAAGTCCGCAGAATGTTGATATCAGGCGTAGTAATTTCAAACCAATAGCCAATCCATATTATGGCGCTCTGGAAACATTTGTGGTCAGCAAGAACATCGGTAAAATATTCATCAATCTTATCAGCCGGGAGAGAAATGAATCACAGGGTCGCATTGGCGGCATTCTAAAGGATTCACAACAGATAAGCTTTAATGATACGTCTTTCTTCAAATCAAAAAGCGGGAATGGATGGCAGACATTGATCATCAACGTAGATGCTCTAAAAAAGAAAATACCCGCATTTAAATCTGAAGGCAAGTGGACCGTGAATATTTCCAGCGGGTATCAAAATGACGGGCCTTATATTTTGGCCTTTACCGTAGATGATCATAATACAAAAATGACCGCCACCACAACGCAAACTAAGGAATTGGTCGTTGGCGATAAGCTGCCTTTAAGCATTGATTTTACCAGGCGCGGCAAACCGATAACCGGCGCAACGGCCTTCGCCATTATTGCAAAACCGGGAGAAGATCTTGGTAATAAATTAGCTACGCTTAATGCTGATTTTAAGGCTGACACAGGCGCTGATGCCAATAACGTTGGTACGCAAAAACTGGAAGCATTATTAAAAGATTCAGCTTTCCTGAAAGAAATGCGTGACAGCAACCATATCGTGAATTTGACCTTTAATGCTACCAGTAAAACATATGTTGGCGAGTTTAACCAGCTTGATGTTTCCGGTGTTTACCAGGTTGCTTATGTAATTACAGCTAATGATGCAGATTTTGGTGAGCTGCACCGCTATGCAGAAGAAAGTATTTACATACGCTTCCCTGAAATAGACCTTAATAAATCGAATGCAGTGTTGGTTGCAACGCCGAATGGAGGAACCCTTACGATGCGACCGATAGCGGTTAATGGCAATTATGTAGGCCCGGGCTGGAGTAAAGGGATTGTACTTAGCGGCGGTAATATTAAGGTCAATAACATAGTTGACAGCGGTAACGGCACTTATGTGCTGACAATAGAAGGCGATATTACACAGGACGTAACTATTTCCATCGGCGGTGACGAGATTTATAAGGGCAAGCTTGACAATATCGGTAAAGGCGGAACCGGTGGTGGCAGCGAAATCTTTAAACAGTGGTGGTTCTGGCTGATCATTATCCTTATCCTGCTGATATTATGGGCGGTCAGGAGAAAGAAAACTACGCCCTAAACTAGTGTGGTGTCAACTAAATTATAGCGCAGTGATGCTCGCACAGAGGACGCAGAGATAACAGAGAAAGCTCTGTTTGCTCCGTTAGCTCTACTGGGGCGAAAATTTTTCTCTGTGCCTGTGACCTGCGGGCGACACGACAATTTTATGTTGACATAGACATTAGCTACTTAATCGTAATAAAAAATAATGCAGTGCCGGGTAAATCAATATTGCCCGGCATTGCATACTAAACCGGTCACAATTTGCCGGTCTGTTTGTACTACAAGAAACGATGACTTATTCTTCTGTCATATCGAAAAATACTACACCTGAAAAAGGCAGGGAGCGGCATGATAAACAAGGCGCTTTTTTCAAACCGGTCATTCAGGCGAAACTTTCGATCAATCAGCCCAACGACATTTATGAACAGGAAGCAGATGAAATGGCGGACAAAGTAATGCGCAAGCCATTTCAGGCGGAAAATGATGACGCATTTTTCAGTCCGGACAGGTCAGCCATACAACGTAAATGCGCGCATTGTGAAGAAGATGAAAAAAAATTACAACGAAAAGAAAGTAATAATGAAGCAACGGTTGTTTCCACTCAAACAGAAGATTATGTAAACTCCCTTTCAGGTGGAAAAGCTTTAACGGGAAGTGAAAGAAATTTTTTCGAACCAGGAATAGGTTATGATTTTTCCGGAGTCCGCCTCCATACGGATCCGGCGGCGGCAAGATCTGCACAGTCAATACATGCATTGGCCTATACATCAGGGAATAATATTGTTTTTGATGAAGGAAAATATAATAGCAACACAGACGAAGGCAAGCGATTGCTGGGCCATGAACTAACGCATGTCGTGCAGCAAAATGCACCGGCAAATACTATTCATAAAAGCGCTCCTTCAAATATTATCCAGGCCGATTTTGCAGTTGAACCCACAACACCCAACAGGGCTTTTGCCGTGTTAACAGCCCAACAAGTTCAGACTGCAATCACTTTTAACCAGGCGCGGCATACAGACCCCACGGAAATTGGGTTGCTCCGTGATATTTTAGGCATTAGCAAAGTGCCGCAGGTAATTGATGACGATTTTGTAAATGCTGTTGGCCGTTACCAGGCACAATTCGGTTTGACGCAGGATGGCAGGCTCGGGCATGATACGGCAGACAGGCTTGCCCGTGAAATAATCGCTACCCGGGATTTCCTGGCGCCCACCGGCAACATCGGAAGTGTGGCGCCGGAGTTTACTTTGGAAACAAATATCCAGGCGCTGATAACAGCCAATAACAGGACCTATGCTGATTATAAAACAGCTATCCAGGCTGCCACTATGATCCGGCAGCATGTTGCCCTTCGAAACCAGCAATTGCTTACGGATCTGAAAGGAAAACTATCATGGAATAATTTTGCCCGCTGCGTTGAACTGATGGGCAGGATACCACCCACTGCAGCCGATATGCTGCAAGACCGGACTGTGTTGGTTGCCATGAATGCTGCATTTGCTGCGTCTAATGCTGCCGTAACCAGGTGGACGACAGCAATTCCCGGCCATGCACTCGCTGCCACCTGTAACCCCGTGGCCGGTGCGGCTGCTCCTGCGGCGCACGAAGAAGGTGGATGGATATATCTTAATCTTATCACCGGAGATTTAACTACGCGGAGAGCAGTTGCCGGCGGACAGGCAGCTATCAATATTACGGATAACGCGCCGCTTGTTACAGATTCTGTTATTGTGGGTACTTTCCATACACATCCAAATGTGGGAGCGTGTTGGGGAGCTGTTTTTGCAAGTGGTGCGGATACCGCTAATTCAGCGACGAGAGGTTTACCGAATTTGATTCAAGGCGCTTTTCCGGCCATTGCCAATATACAGCGGGTTGCAACAGGGCCAGCCAGGCGTAACCATCTTGCAGGCAGCCGGTTAATACCAGGTGCGGGCGGAGGTCTCGTGCCGCAGGCGGATATAACGGGAAGGGAGCTACTGGAATGAATTGCGGATTTTGAGATTTCGGGAGTTCGCAATTGAAGCTGTGATTGAGTTTTGGAGATTAATCCCAAATCACGAAATCCCTGTCGACCCCTGCCTGACTGTACCACGCAGGCAGTGAATCAGTCGGGAAGGAAAAAATCCCGAAATAACATGCTTAACTTAACAGTAAACAGAACATGATCGATAAAAATAAAGCTTTGGAAATTGCAGGGGAAAATGCCGGTAAGTTTTACAGGGATTTGTCTGTGTATGACGTGTTGATCAAATTAGAAGATGATAACTGGCATGTTGACTATATCCTGAAAGATAAACATCTTGATGGCGGAGGTCCGCATTATATCATTTCTGCAGCAACAGGAGAAATAGTAGATATGCGTTTTGAGCAATGATGGTTATCAATAGACCTGGGACGCAAAAAATTAGGAACTGAAGGGTGGTATAATTAGAAAACAGGTTAAACAAAAAATAAATAAGGTAATTAGGTTCAGTTCTTAGCAGGGTCTGCGGTTTTGGCTTGCACACGGATAACGCGACCCTGCGTTTATATGTGCGATTATTGGTGTTAAAACGCGGGGTTTCATCTCGCGCTCATTAGCTATGCAATGAAGACCCCGCTACGACGAATATGCAGTATTATACAGGATCATCAAAAAATGACTGGACACCGGCGCATGAATTCGGTCATTTATTAGGAATGCCCGATCATTGTTCGGAGAGCATTGCAAGTTCTATAAAAGGACAGATCAATCCGGACTGGCGCACATCAACAGAAGACAAAGGTTGGGAAGGAAACCTGATGGCGAGAACCGGTGGCGTATTTGAAAAAAAGAATATCGTCGAACTTATCAGTATTGGATTTAAAGCAAAGCAGGAATGTGTTCGCGGGCATAGTGAATCGCCGCTTTAGTTAACGTGTTGCGCTATTGAAATCAATTTGATATTCTTTAATTACTTCTATGTGATAACCTATGTGTCTAATGTTTCTTATGTGGTTCAGGATAATTTTAACCACAACTTGTCCCGCTCATGCGTGGATAGGCAGACAGAGCACATAGGATTTCATATAGAATGCTGTAACTCTGATAATGCAACACGTTTAATTATTAATCAATGAATCGATGTTAACCTAATGCAGAAAAAGTCTTCCATACAAAATACATCTGAAAACCTCCGGCAATCCCATTCATTGGAAGAAAATAAACAAGCTTCATTTTTTACACCCATCGTTCAGCCTAAACTCAGCATCAATCCGCCCAATGATATTTATGAACAGGAAGCGGATGCGATGGCGGATAATGTCATGCGTGCGCCTGATCCTTCTAAGCAGGATAATTTATTTTTTAAACCGGTCCTTCAACGCAAATGTGCAGCCTGTGAAGAAGAAGAAAAACAAATGCAGCGGAAAGAAACCGGCAATGCGTCACCTGTAGCTTCAACGCAAACAGAAAACTATATACATTCTTTAGAAGGAAAGGGAAGATCATTGGCTCCTGATGAAAAGGATTTTTTTGAAACACGCATGGACCATGATTTCAGCGATGTAAAAATTCACACAGATAATGATGCGGCAAGATCAGCGCAATCCATCAATGCACTGGCTTATACATCCGGAAATAATATTGTGTTCAATAAAGGCCGGTTTAGCCCTCAATCGGAGACCGGGAAAAAATTATTAGCGCATGAACTAACACATGTGGTGCAGCAGTCAGATGGCATTCAAATGCAAAGTGCCGGCGCTGCATCCAATACAGGCATAGAATTCACAGAAGAGATCATTGAGCTGAAAGATGACTCCATTCCATCATTGGAAGATATAACTGCGATTACTACAATCGCAACCGGTGATGATACGATCAACCCGACAGAGGAACCGGTTACGTTTGTACAGAAAAAATCATTCCCTTCATTTATACAGAAGGCGGATGATGTACCCGAACCTGCCAGGAAAGACTACGTGTTCCTGATGGGCAGTACGGGCGGATTTTATGTGGCCGCCAAAAAATTCTTCCGGCAACATTATCCTGAAGCAGAGATCGTTTCATTAAAAGATAATTCGCTGGCAGGAATATTTTCGAAGCTGCGTGCCGTTGCTTCAGATGAACACCCTGTCGGCAATCTTTACATTGTATCGCATGCAAATGTGGATGGCACCTTATCATTCGGGCTCACTAAAAAAGATAAAGACAAAAAGACAAGTTTTGGTGAATTAAAAAATGCATTGGCTACCAAACCCGAATTGTTTGAGCTGGCAGGTGGCATTGATGAAAAAACTAAAGTGCATATCAAAGGATGTAATATTGGAAGAAATGAAGACATGCTGAATGCGCTGGATGAAGCCTTTGGAGGAAAGACGGAAGTAGATGCGCCTACGCACAAGCAGGGTTATGAATACCACAGCAAAAAGGAAGGCAAGAAAGTAGAAGTGGTATCAACGGAATTTTTCAATACGTATAACGTGGAGTTCTCCGGAAATGCGACTAAAAGTGATGATGAACTGGCGGATGCATTTAAAGAAAAATATACTGATTTTGGGTTCAGCGACCAGGATTGGGAGATCGCTGTTTTGGGTGTAAAGAAACAAGGTAAGAAGGTAGATACGGCAGCAGCAGCAGACAAAAAAGAAGTGGATACCCGGTTAAAGGCAAGCCTTGCTGAATTAGATAAAAAAGCAGCGGATTATAAAGACGAAGTAAAACGCCTTAAAGCAGAAGCTGAAACGGAAAAAGCCGGTATCACTACAACGGCCAAAGAGCAGAAAAAGACAGATGTGGCTAAAGGTTCCAGGGGTGTAAGCAGGAAAGTGATCCTGCCCTTTACGGCAAATTTATTTGATGATAAACTTCCTCCGCAAACGGAAGCTGAGATACTTAAAAAAGCGCCGTTGTGGTTTGCGAAAGACCGTAAAAAAGGATGGGTCTTTACCAGTGGCAAGGTTACAAAAACCAGGGATGGAGAGCATGATAAATTCACTTATGATATAGGCGCGGATAATAAAGGTGAAGTGGGTGCATTCAGTTATGAAATATCCATGCCTGCCTTTCCCGAAACTGATGAAGATGCTATAGCCCTTGCTGAAGCACAATTAGAAGAATATTTGACAAAACATCCTGAATTTGCCATTGCAAGAAGAGCCATGTTTGACTGGCGCATAGATAGAAAAAGAGTAAAAGGGAAAGATATTATCAAAGCATTTTTGGAAATGACCATCTATACTATTGATCTTGACCTGCGCGAATCCGGTGGCGCTAAAATTGATCCCGCACTGAAAGAAGGTGAAGGATTTTTTTATGGCCAATCGGATTTTGAGTGATGCTTTTGCCCCTGGGCCCCTAAAGGGGAGCATTGGTTCACGGGTTTACGTGTTCACGAGTTATAAAAACAGGCAGTTGTGACGGTGGGACAGAGATTAAATGATTTATATGATAAATTACATTCCCTTTAATCAAACAATCAACCCAATCAAATGAATCACAGTTCAGACATCATTAAGGAACAGTATAAATATTCAGACTTAACTGCCAAAATCATAGGCTGCGCTATGACAGTACACAAGACGCTTGGCAATGGATTCCAGGAAGTCATCTACCAGCGGGCACTGGAAATCGAAATGCGGTTGGCAGGCATAGATTTCACCCGTGAACATGAAATGCCTATTTATTACAGGGATATACAAATTGGTTCAAGGCGCGTAGATTTTCTTGTAAAGGATATTATTTCAGTTGAATTAAAAGCCATCACAAAACTGGAAGATGTGCATCTTGCACAGGCAATCAATTATCTTGAAGCATATAATCTTGAAATAGGGTTATTAATAAACTTTGGCGAAACAAGCCTGAACTTTAAACGGCTTAATAATAAAAAATATAAAGTCTGAGCTGTGATGTGATTAGAATGAGGACTATGATGTAAATGCAAATCATAACAATCACCAGAATCAAATGAATCACAGTTCAGACAATCAAATAAATCACAGTTCAGACATGAGTAGCAGCACATCCTCCATCGTTTGAATTAGCAGAAGATATAGTGGAGAATTTGGAGAGTGCGCTGAAGAGTTTTAAAACAATCATTGAAAATCTTAATAAATAAATTGATCAAAGAAATGGAAAAACATCACCGAGCAAAGTCACTAAGTGATTTCATAAAGATTGTGAATGATATACAAAACCAATGGACAGAACTCGAAGGCGAGTTTATTTTCCCATGGTTTAGAGGGGTGAGCCAAGCATCACACAAGTTACAACCAGGTATTTATAGAAAAGAAGGACAAGATGAGTATGAAGACAGTTACAGGCACGATTTTCAACAGAAAGGCTATCCATTATTAACTGACACAACATTTGGAGTGCCGGTTTCTGACTGGGAATGGTATTTTATTATGCAACACTACGGTATGCCAACACGACTTTTAGACTGGACAGAAGGTAGTTTAATTGCTTTATATTTTGCTTTATTTTATAAAGATTTGAGCGATAGCACCAATCCTTGCATATGGATGTTAAATCCATTCTGGTTTAATAAAATACTTCATAAAAAGTCGCAGATATTTCTATTCACCGACCAAATATTGAAACCATATCTATCTGAAATATGGTCTGGTGAACCATTACCCAAAAATCCAATTGCCTTTCAACCGGCCTATAAATCTAAAAGAATTGCTGCACAAAAAGGTTGTTTTACAATACATGGAAGCAAGAAAAATCCATTGGAGGAAATAGAAAGCTTATCAGCTTGTTTGCAGAAAATTGAGATAGAGTATTATTACATGGATTTAGTTAAAGCTGAACTCTCAATATCCGGGATAACCGAATCGACTTTATTTCCGGAATTAAACGGGTTATCCAGGGAATTAAAAGAATACTGGAGGGATTTTTAAACCATCTTGAGAATTTGGAAAGAGCGTTCAATAGTTTATGGGTTATAAATGACAACTTAAAAAATAATGAACTCTATGAAAAAATCAGCATTGTTACTTCGTCTTAACCCAAATCATTGGCCTGTTTGGCAAGAACGTTTAAAAGAAGATTCATTTAAATCAATATGGTTTAAAACAGGCCGGAGAATACCTTCTGAAATCAGGAAAGGCATACCGGTTTATGTATTAGGAACAAGGAACTTAGGGCTTGTAGCTTATGGAAAAACATCTTCAAACGTGGAGCGTATTCATGATCCGGATTATAAAGAAGCGCCTCCTCAAAAACAGGAAGAATATAAGCTTCCGGAAAACCGTGTTTGCGCTGATATCAAAAGAATAAGTATTCCTTTGGCCAAAATAAGTGCGTATCCTGCATTAACGGAATTACATACAAGACGGGAAACGACGACATGGCTGGATAGTGAACAGGCTTCTTTACTGGAAGAGTTATGCGTAAATAAGCGCAGCTAAAATAAAACTTCATCATGGGTCTCACCATCTACTACAACGGCACATTCAACAGCAAAGCTTCTTTCCCGGCCATGATAGAAGATGTAAAAGATATTGCTGAAGCACATAACTGGCCTTATCATATTTATGAAACAGATTTCCCTGAATATGATTTTACAAATAATGCGTTTGATGGGAAAGTGTATGGCATATCATTCACGCCGCCGGATAGCGAAACGGTTTGCCTGACCTTTTTATCAAACGGCCGGCTGAGTAATACGGCTTGGTTAAACTGGTTAGACAGTGAAGGCAGCCGGGATTATTTATATATGCCGTTTACTAAAACGCAATATGCAGGCTGGCAAATACACCAGCAAATAATACACATCCTGCAATACATCAGCAAAAAATATTTTCAGCATTTTAATGTTGATGACGAAGGCATGTATTGGGAAACGGGCGATGTAAATATGCTACAGGAAAGATTTAAACAATATTCATCTTTAATAAACAAGTTCTCTTTAATAAACAAGTTCTCAAGCGGTTTGGAAATGATACCTGTAAATCCCGGTGAAAGCCTGGAAGATTATTTCAGAAGAATATTAAAGAGGTAATGCACGCAGGGAGCATACACTTCAATCCTTACCGTCAAGCATCTTTTCTCGCAGAGGACGATGCTGAACAAAACTCATCATTCATTACTCATCATTCATCATTCTTCCCCTTCAACATGTCCACGCAATTCATCATCGAGCGAAACTGGTGATAGTTGCCTTTCCAGATATGGCCTTTTAATGCGGTTTTGCTTTCGGGTTCTATGTCGAGACCGTTTGCATACCAGTCGCCGTAGGTGGGGTCTGCCAGGTAAGTTTGTATGTAGTTCCACTGCTGTTTGAATTTGTCATAATAATGCATGGGATCGCCGGGAAAAAGCCGGCTCATCATGAGCAGCGTATTCAATTCTTCCGCCTGCGACCACCAGTTCTTTTCCGTACTGATAATGGTGAGCCCGGGCTTGTCTCTGAAATAGTACCCGGCATCGTAAAAGCCTCCGGGCTTATTGTCCCACGCATGTTGCAGCGCATGATCCATCATTTGCTTTGCAATGCGCAGCGTAGTGGTATCGTTTTGTATGCTTAATGCATGCGAGGCTTCAAGCAGCAGGTAACTCGTTTCCACATTATGACCAAAAGAAACATAATCGAGGCCGTGATGCGCCATAATGTATGCATCAGAGGAATCGCGGATAGAAACGGGCGTCCAGTCGGGTTGAAAGAAAAGGGTGAGATAACTTTTGTTGCCAATCATGGTATCGCGGATGAGCAGGAGCATTTCGTTTAAACGTTCCCGAACGGTGGCGCTCTGCCAGACAGCATAGAGCTCGGTAAATGCTTCGAGCAAATGGATAGAACTGTTTTGATCTTTGTATCCTGTTTCGGCAGTTTCCCTCACGTGCGGGATTGCCGTTCTTTGTATGGGTGTCCCATCACGCTGCATATGCTGGAAATAACCTTTATGCACAGGATCGTGACTGTGCTTCTCCATCCACATAAATGCCTCCTGTACAAAGTTCATCGCATCGGGATCATTGGTGAGTTTACAATACGCTGCGAGTGCATAAATACCGAATGCATTTCCATATGCATTCTTGGTTGAATCAATTACATTTCCTTTCCTGTCGACCATTGTATAAAAGCCGCCGTAGGTTTTATCCCACATTACATCGTGTAAGAATTTATAACCGTGTTGTGCAAGTGTTTTGTAGTAAGGAACATCCGGATATCGCGTTGCGGCTTTACAATTTGACCAGGTATGCCGCGCCTGTGTTACGATGAATTTATTTTGGTTGGATGTTGGTTTAAAATCGTAGGTGAATTCGGAGAGGAACCCGCCATACAAAGTGTCCATGTTCTTTGGGTACCATGCTTTGAGCATTTGTTCAATGGTGGTTTCCATTTCGTTTGCTATGGGCATGCCTGTGTCATTTTGTGCAAAGACAATTGAAGATCCTGATAAACAGAGTAGGAGGAAAACATTTTTCATGAGCAACCTGTTGAAGTATTTCTTTAAAGGTAGAATTTATTTAATGTCGGGCATCGTGTTTCGGTTAGGGATAAAACGAAAAATTTGAAGTTTTTAAATATTCAATATTCAACACACAATAATCAATATTCAGGTTGGGAATTCCTTTGAGCATTGAATATTGAACATTGATTATTGAGTGTTTTTTGATGTCAATGCGTTTACTTAAGATTCAATTTTAAATATTCAATATTCAACACACAATAATCAATATTCAGGTTGGGGATTCCCTTGAGCATTGAATATTGAACATTGATTATTGAGTGTTTTAAATCAACGACATCAATAGTGATATGTTCAATTTTTAAAGGCAAGACTACATCGTTCGACGATTGGATACATACAAAATACCTATACCGATTAACATTATACATGCTGCGGTGAACAATAACTCATTCACATACGGAACGGCTTTATATTTAATGGCTCCGAGCCCCTGTATCATTAGTAATAATTCCGTCAAAATTATTCCCCCGATAAATATGGCTAAGCTGTATATAGTTTTTTTATTAAATGAAATATACTGTTCTTTTATGGCATAGGCAATCAAAAACAGCGTGATAACACCTAAAAGAATTAAATGCAAATACCCGATAACAATAGGCCTGATGCCAAAGGCCCATGTGCTCAAAGCCGGGATGGTAGATCCCAACTGCAACAATAGTTTTATTGAAAGAGCAATGGCGGCCAGGCACAAAAGATATTTTACGCCACTGTTCATCCCTGAAAATATTTTGGTACGATGCCTGATTATCTTATTCAGTAAAATGATCCATCCAATTAGCTGAACGAATGCAGCGATTACAACCAGTACATATACCCATACAGGTATTGGCAGCCATAATGCTGATAAGAAATAAGCCGGGATGCATGCAAAGGCAAACAGCCCGAAGACGGTGTGTTGTAATTTTTCAGAGATCAGTGTTGTGCCCAATTCGCTTGTCAACAGTCCCATGCATGCGAAAAAAAACCAGCCGTTATACTGGAAATGCAGGAAGAAGTAAACAGATGCAAGATACCAGTTTGGATGAGCAATATGGTTTGCCATCATATAAGCAAGCCCGAAAGCGCCGAAGGATGAGATAACATTAAAGATCAGCGCCGCCTTAAACCATTTATGACTCACCGCTTTAAAAGGCAGTCTATTCAGATCTCTCCAAACAACAATAGTAAATGCGTAAGAAGAAAAAATGGAGAGGGTAGAAAAGATAATTGATATCAAGCCGTATCCTTCAAAAGGGAAGCTTAACAGCATGCCGTAAGCAGTAATTAAATTGGCTATTAATAAATAGCGATATTTTTTTGAAGAAAAATTTTGGGAGTATTTATTTATTTTAGCAGTAATAAAAGTGATAAGCGCCTGTGATATCCAGCCGGCAAACGCAAAGTGAGAATGTGCATTCAAAAAAAATTTTTGATCAATAAACGGAAGTGAGAAGGCTATTTTATAGCGAAGTATAACGCCGAGGCAGGCTACGATCAATAAATTTAAAAGTGATATGCGGAACCATTTGGAAAAGGCCAGTCTATCCGGAATTTTTTGCATGTGCAAAAGAAAAAAAAAATTCATTGCCGAGGTATGATTATTATCATAAGCAATGATCAATTTTATCAAATCTTTATATTTGGCATATATTTTCAAGCTGAAAAATATCATATGTAAATATGATCCTAATCATATTCGGAAGGCTTGCCCGAAGATAACTTGCGTCACTCTGATCATTTTAAATATATCATTATGAAAAAACAAATCCTGTTTATTAGTGCAATCATTATTTCATCTCTGTTTATTTATTCATGCGGCGGCGGCGCCGGAAGTAGCAGTACGACCGAATCGTCAGCAAGCACTGCCGATGACAATGCATCAGCCGATAATCCTTCTTACGATCCTGACCGGGGTACAGGAAGGTTTACAACGGTTGATGTGGGCGAACACCTGGATGCGGCTATGGCTGATGAAGGGAAAAAGGTTTTCGATGTTAAATGCGCAGCCTGCCATAAACTCACCGATGAGAAATTAGTGGGTCCTGGCTGGCAGGGTGTAACTTCAAGACATCAGCCTGTATGGATAATGAATTTTACCACCAATCCGGATGAAATGCTGAATAAAGATCCAAAGGCACAGGCAATGCTGGAAATATGTTTAGTGCGTATGCCCAACCAGAACCTCAGCGATGCAGAGGCCAGGAGCGTATTGGAATTTATGCGCAAGAATGATGGGGTAAAATAACACTTCGAAAGAACTCAGGTTAATCAGAAAATTAATTGCTTTCACATTTAAAAACTTTTTATGAAAGATCTTCGTATGCCTGCGATTATAATTATGCTTTCTGCGATCGCAGTTTTAAGTTCATGCAAACCAAAAAATGCCGGAACTGCCGTTAGTGGCAATGCCGCTGAAAAAGCTTATGTGGCTCCCGGCAAATATGATGAGTTTTACAATTTTGTTTCCGGTGGCTTTAGCGGCCAACTGAGTGTGTATGGTTTACCATCGGGTCGTTTGTTAAGGGTGATTCCCGTATTTTCACAAGACCCGCAGGCAGGGTATGGTTATAATGAAGGCACAAAACCAATGTTGAATACTTCGCATGGCTTTGTACCCTGGGATGACCTGCATCACACGGAACTATCCCAAACAAACGGCGAAATTGATGGCCGCTGGATCTTTGTAAATGGAAACAACACGCCTCGTATTGCACGGGTTGATCTTACCACTTTTCGCACCGTGGAAATGCTTGAAATTCCCAATAGTGCAGGTAACCACTCTTCTCCGTTTATAACGGAAAATACAGAGTATGTGATCGCCGGTACCCGTTTCAGCGTACCACCGGATAATGCCAATGGAGATGTGCCTATCAACACTTACAAACAAAATTTTAAAACTACCGTAGGGTTTGTCAGCGTTGATAAAACCACGGGCAATATGAAGCTTGCTTTTCAAATACTATTGCCCGGAGTAAATTTTGATTTGAGTCACGCCGGCAAAGGCCCTTCTCATGGATGGTTTTTCTTCTCATGCTATAACAGTGAACAGGCTAATACGTTGCAGGAAGTAAATGCATCGCAACGTGATAAGGATTTTATCATGGCAGTAAACTGGAAAAAGGCGGAAGAATATTTGCAGCAGGGAAAAGGTACCAAGCAGAAAGTGAAATATGCGCATAATGTGTATGATGAAAAAACACATACTTCTACCTCTACAATGGAAACAGATGTTACTGTGCTTGATGCCAAAGAACTGCCTGGCATTGCCTATTTTGTTCCTTGTCCAAAATCGCCACACGGTTGTGATGTAGATCCTACAGGCGAGTACTTTATCGGCTCCGGCAAACTGGCCGCATTGATTCCTGTATTTAGTTTTACCAAATTGCAGAATGCCATCACTAACAAAAAATTCGATGCAGACTATTACGGCATTCCTGTTTTGAAATATGAAGATGTGTTATATGGAGAGGTGCAGAAACCGGGGTTAGGCCCCTTGCATACTGAATTTGATGAGAGAGGAAATGCATACACTTCTTTCTTTGTTTCTTCGGAGATTGTAAAATGGAATATTAAGGATTTGAAAGTGCTCGACCGGGTACCTACCTATTATTCAATCGGTCACTTATGTGTTCCGGGTGGCGACACGCGGAAGCCAAATGGAAAATATGTGATTGCCTACAATAAAATTACAAAAGACAGGTACCTGCCTACCGGCCCGGAACTGGCTCAAAGTGCACAGTTATATGATATTTCGGGCGATAAAATGCAGTTGATACTTGACTTTCCAACCATTGGCGAACCGCACTATGCGCAGGCTGTCGCCGCTGACCTTATAAAAAATAAGAGCGCAAAAATTTATAACATCAACGAAAACAAAAATCCTTATTTGACCAAGGGCGAATCAGAGGCAAAGGCTGTGCGCAATGGCAAAAGGGTAGATGTATATATGACCAGTATCCGCTCGCACTTTGTACCGGATAACATTGAAGGAATAAAACTTGGCGATGAAGTATATTTTCATGTTACCAACCTTGAACAGGATTGGGATATACCGCATGGTTTTTCCATCAAGGGTGTGAATAACGGTGAGCTGTTAATATTACCCGGCGAAACACAAACACTAAAATGGGTACCGGACAGGGTAGGCATATACCCGCTCTACTGCACGGATTTTTGCAGTGCCCTGCACCAGGAGATGTCAGGTTATGTAAGAGTATCACCTGCCGGCAGTACTGTGCCGCTTACTTTCAGCACGGGTAAGAATGCTCCTGAAAAAGACAGCAGTACTGCTAAGCTGTAGTTCATAAAAGAGTGAGGGAAAAACTTATTTACGGTTATAAATCTTATTTGAGCTTTGATAAGCATTTTCTCACTCTTCTTATTTAAAATATGAAATGATCATAATGACCAGTAAAAAGCTAAAAGGTTGGACAAGGGTAATTGTTTTTCTTTCAGCATTATTAATGATCGGGGTGTTTTTTCTGCCGATGTGGCGCATTGAATTATCCGCACCTCAATATCCCGAAGGATTGGTGCTTCAAATCTTTCCGGATAAATTGGGCGGCGATGTGGATGTTGTGAATGGTCTCAATCACTACATCGGCATGAAAACCCTGCATTCAGAAGATTTTCCTGAGTTTAAAATTCTTCCTTATTGTATCCTATTTTTTGCGGTGTTGATATTGGTGACTGCTTTTCTGAACAGGAAAAAATTATTGTACGTCACTGCCGGTTTGTTCATTTTGTTTTCAATTATTTCAATGATTGATTTTTGGAAATGGGAATATAATTATGGCCATGAATTGAATCCTGAAGCGCCGATCCAGGTTCCGGGTATGACGTACCAGCCGCCATTAATTGGTTATAAGCAATTATTAAATTTCGGGGCTTATTCTATTCCCGATGCCGGAGGCTGGCTTTTTGTGAGTGTTGGCATTTTGTTGGCTCTCACTGTTTTTATTGAAATACGCCATGCAAAGAAAGATGCAAAAAAAGATTTTTCACGACCAGGCATCATGATAGTTTTATTGTTTATGTCCATATTTTTTTCATCATGCGCACAAGGTCCTCAACCCATACAGCTTGGTAAAGATGCGTGCAGTTATTGCAAGATGACAATTGCTGACCCGCGATTTGGCGGAGAAATAATTACAGCAAAAGGTAAAGCATATAAGTTTGATGATATGCACTGTCTTTTATCCTTCACAGGCGAAGGGCAGGTAGCCAGGGGCGACATAAAAGAAATGTATGTAGTTGATTACAACAGTAATCATGGGTTGATAAAAGCTGATGAAAATTTGCTCATGTATAAAAGTGATTTGCTTCACAGTCCTATGGGCGGCAACATCGCCGGCTTTAGCAGCAGGGATAGCCTCGCTGTAATAATGAAAAAGTTTAACGGATATGTCCTGAATTGGGACGCACTGATAAAGTAATAAATAGCTCCACACAAGAATTATTTACACGGTTTTATAAGAATTAAATGAAGAAAATTTTCTTCTCCATATCGGTTTTATCGGTTTTTATATTGTTGCATCATACATTATTTGCCGCTACATATGTGGTGGATAAACAAAAACATTTTTCTATAAAACAAGCGCTGCAACTGTGTAAAAACGGCGACACTATTTTGGTTGAAAAAGGTATTTATAAAGAACAAAATATCGTCATTGATAAATCAATTGTATTAAAAGGTCTGCAACGGCCTGTGCTGGATGGAGAGAACAAATATGAAATCATTTCAGTGAAGGCAGACAATGTAATCGTGGATGGTTTTCATTTGCAACATTCGGGGCGGTCAGGCGTGGATGATATTGCCGGATTAAAAATTTACAATGCCCGCAATGTAGTAATATCAAACAATTCATTTGAAGATACATTTTGGGGCATTTATACTTTGTATGGCATAAACTGCACCATTATTAATAATAGCCTGAAAGCGTCGGGAAGCAGCGAAGCTGAAAACGGGAACGGTATCCATTGCTGGAAATGCGACAGCATGCATATTATCAACAACAGAATTACGGGGCACAGAGATGGTATTTACTTTGAATTTGTAACCAATTCAACCATTCTTAAAAATAAATCTGTTGGAAATATCCGATATGGTTTGCATTTTATGTTCTCTCATAATGATGAATATACACAAAACCTGTTTGAAAAAAATGGCGCCGGTGTGGCGGTAATGTTTTCTCATGGTGTAAAAATGCACGATAATGTTTTTAGAGCGAACTGGGGTGATGCTGCGTACGGAATATTGTTGAAGGAAATAACAGACAGTAAAATAAGCCACAATAATTTCGTGCAAAACACTGTGGGCGTTTATATGGAAGGAACGAGCCGCATGCAGGTCGAAAAAAATATTTTTAACGAGAACGGTTACGCTATAAAGGTGATGGCAAGCTGCAGCGACAACGATATTTCCTATAATAATTTTCTGGGCAATACATTCGATATAGGAACCAACGGATCGCTTGTGTTGAACAGCTTTGACCATAATTACTGGGATAAATACGAAGGATATGATCTGAACAGGGATAAAACCGGCGATGTGCCTTACAGGCCGGTAAGCCTGTATTCTATGATAGCGGAAAGAAATCCTACGGTAATGATGTTGTTCAGGAGCTTTATGGTAACACTATTTGATAAAACTGAAAAAGTGTTGCCGGGCATTGTTCCTGAAAATTTAAAAGATAATTCTCCATCAATGAAACCATTTCGATTGTGATAATCATAACTAATGTTACAAAGCGTTTTGGAAAGTTAAAGGCTCTGGACGATGTTTCAGTAAACTGCAGCAAGGGTGAATGTATTGCATTGATCGGTCCGAACGGAAGCGGCAAAACAACCCTTATTAAGTGCATCCTGGGTATGGTAGTTCCAAATAATGGCTTTATTACTTTCAACGGAAAAAATATTATTCACGACTGGGAATATAGACAATACCTTGGATACATGCCGCAGATAGCGCACTATCCTGAAAACATGACCATTGGCCAGGTAATAAATATGATTAAGGATGTTCGTAAGCCTTATAATAAAACTTTTGATGAAGAGCTGATTAACCGGTTCCAACTGGAAAAAATTTTAAATAAAAGGATGCGTACTTTGAGCGGCGGCACCAGGCAGAAAGTAAGCGCTTCACTGGCTTTTTTGTTTAACGCTGAGGTGCTGATATTGGATGAACCCACTGCAGGTTTAGACCCGGTGTCAGCAGAAATACTAAAACAAAAGATAAGAGATGAAAAGAAAAAGGGCAAACTCATTCTTGTTACCTCACACGTATTAAGTGACCTGGATGAACTGGCAACACAAGTTATTTACATGCAGGAGGGTAAATTACTTTTTCATAAAAACATTGATCTGCTGCGCAGTGAAACAGGGGAAGAAAAACTTGCAAAGGTTATCGCTCATGTAATGCAAAAAAACGGTGCATGAAAAAAATTATTAAGTACGTAACGGCAGATATTTTACGCAACAGGATTGTACTTGCTTATACAGTTTTTTTACTTGCTTTCTCGTTCAGCGTTTTTATGCTGGAAGATAATACTGCCAAGGGCTTGCTTAGCCTGCTTAATATTACGCTTATCATTGTGCCGCTGGTTTCTATTATTTTTTCGACAATTTATGTGTATAACAGCGCAGAGTTTATAGAGCTGATGGTAAGTCAGCCATTGCAGCGAAAAACTATTTGGCTTAGTTTATTTTATGGATTGGCATCTTCGTTTAGCATTGCCTATTTTATTGGTGCCGGCATTCCTATTATTTTATATCAGCCTACCGCAACAGGATTTATGATGCTGGCAACGGGTATTGCTTTATCCATCATCTTTGTCGCCATTGCTTTATTCGCCGCGGTTTTAACCAGGGATAAAGCAAAAGGTATCGGTGTGTCTGTGCTGCTATGGCTCTATTTTTCGTTGTTATTTGACGGGTTGATTTTGTTCCTGCTTTTTCAATTTGAAGACTACCCGCTGGATAAATTCATGTTAGGTATAAGCGCTCTCAATCCAATCGATTTGTGCCGCATCCTTATTTTATTAAAGATGGACGCTTCTGCGCTGATGGGTTACACCGGCGCTGTTTTTAAAGACTTTTTTGGTTCACAAACAGGCGTACTTGTTGTGGCAATTGTTTTATTGATATGGATAGTAACTCCTGCATGGCTTAGCCTGAGAAAGTTTGAAAGAAACGATTTATGAAAGCATCAGTATTGTATGGCTACAAAAAAATATGCTGAAATGTTTTATGCCGGCTAGTCAGGATTCAGTACCCAACTTCAGGCGACATTGCAAAGTAAAAACTTAAGCGTATCCGTTTTTAACAGTAGTCTGTTCCCCTTTAGTGATTATTTATGGTTTGCCATGGACAGGGAACAATAAAAATGCAACAAAAAATTATTTGCAACCGACTATTATTTTTACTTTTCCATATGGCAGCATTGCTTAAGATCAAAATCATAGGAATTGAGGCTTTCAATTGTAGTGTTAAGTTAACTGTGCGTGGTGAGTAATCCACCCTGCATATGCAGTATTTACGCACCACTGACAACTCCTATGTAAAGGAATTCGCTGCAAGAGGTTTAAATTTTTTGAACCCGCTGTTTTGTTTTATGATGTTGTTATTTCATAAATAATTTTTTTTTGCTATCACAGATTGGTCAAACTCCTATTAGCAGTCAGCATCTGCCGCTGCAATTTTTTATCAAACTTGTAAGGCAAAAAAGCATAAGGCTGCAGACTCACAAGAAGCAGTCTGTTATAGCTGCAGTGGTCAGT
>DASUGF010000015.1:0-35000 GCA_036274175.1 Parafilimonas sp. | reverse complement strand
AATTAATTAGTGGTGGTAACATCACTACAATTTCAAATTTTTTAAAGCTAATAAGGGCACATGGTGGATGCCTTGGGTCTGAGAGGCGATGAAGGACGTGGTAAGCTGCGATAAGCCAAGGGGAGCTGCACACAAGCGTTACATCCTTGGGTTTCCGAATGGGACAACCTGGTACTTTGAAGAAGTATCATTCCGATGAAAGTCGGAAAGCCAACCTCCTGAACTGAAACATCTAAGTAGGGAGAGGAAAAGAAAATAAATTAATGATTCCCCAAGTAGTGGCGAGCGAACAGGGAAGAGCCCAAATCCCGATAGCGTGCTATCGGGAGGTTGTAGGACTGCATTTAGAAATCATCATCAAGCTGAATTTTCTGGAAAGTTAAGCCAAAGAGCGTGATAGCCGCGTAGGCGTAAATTGATGAGGACGAGCAGTATCCTGAGTAGTGCGGAACCGGAGGAATTCTGCATGAATCTGCCAGCACCATCTGGTAAGGCTAAATACTCCTCAGACACCGATAGTGAACCAGTACCGTAAGGGAAAGGTGAAAAGCACCCTAAATAAGGGAGTGAAATAGTACCTGAAACCGTGTGCCTACAAGCGGTCGGAGTCTTGTCCCGCCTCGGCGGGATACAGATGACGGCGTGCCTTTTGCATAATGAACCTACGAGTTGCTCCTCACTGGCAAGGTTAAGTTCTTAATTAACGGAGCCGTAGCGAAAGCGAGTCCAAACAGGGCGCTTAGTCAGTGGGGGCAGACGCGAAACTTTGTGATCTATCCATGGGCAGGTTGAAGGTGGAGTAACATCTACTGGAGGACCGAACCCGTTAACGTTGAAAAGTTCTGGGATGACCTGTGGATAGGGGTGAAAGGCCAATCAAACTGAGAGATAGCTCGTTCTCCCCGAAATGTTTTTAGGAACAGCCTCGGATTTTCCGCCTTGTGCGGAATTAGAAGTATGATAGAGGTAGAGCTACTGATTGGGCTAGGGGGCTTCACCGCCTACCAAACCCTGACAAACTCCGAATACTATCATATATCTCCGGGAGTGAGGCTGCGGGCGCTAAGGTCCGTGGCCGAGAGGGAAATAACCCAGATTAGCAACTAAGGTCCCTAATACATGGTTAAGTTAATCAAACGAGGTGAGACTTCTATAACAGCCAGGATGTTTGCTTGGAAGCAGCAATTCATTTAAAGAGTGCGTAACAGCTCACTGGTCGAGAGGTCTTGCACGGAAAATGATCGGGTATCAAACCATGAACCGAAGTTCTAAGTTCTCCGCCTTAGGCGGAGAGCGGTAGGGGAGCATTGAAATCTGCATTGAAGGCGTATGGCGATGTATGCTGGAGCGATTTCAAAAGAAAATGTAGGTATAAGTAACGATAAATGGAGTGAAAAACTCCATCGCCGAAAGTCTAAGGGTTCCTGATCAACGTTAATCGGATCAGGGTTAGTCTGGTCCTTAGGAAAACCCGAAAGGGGCATCTGATGGAAAACTGGTTAATATTCCAGTACCTGCTATACATTAAAAGTGACGGAGAATGCTAGCCACATAAGCTGACGGAATAGCTGAGCGGATCCTTCGGGTGAGGCGTAGTGGTGAAAGTTCTTCCAAGAAAAGCGAGTATAGCGGCCAGTACCGCAAACCGACACAGGTAGACGGGATGAATATTCTAAGGCGCTCGGGTGAGCCGTGGAGAAGGAACTAGGCAAATTGACGCTGTAACTTCGGGATAAAGCGTACCCCCGCCCAAGGCGGGGGTCTCAGTAAACTGGTTCAACCAACTGTTTAACAAAAACACAGGGCCCTGCAAAATCGAAAGATGACGTATAGAGCCTGAAACCTGCCCGGTGCCGGAAGGTTAAGGAAGGGTGTTCGTCGCAAGACAAAGCTCCTGACTGAAGCCCCGGTAAACGGCGGCCGTAACTATAACGGTCCTAAGGTAGCGAAATTCCTTGTCGGGTAAGTTCCGACCTGCACGAATGGTCTAATGAGTTGAACTCTGTCTCCTCCACGAGCCCGGTGAAATTGTAGTATCGGTGAAGATGCCGGTTACCCGCCACGGGACGGAAAGACCCCGTGAACCTTCACTACAACTTTGCATTGATTTTGAGCAACCGATGTGTAGGATAGTTGGGAGACTATGAAGCAGTGTCGCTAGGCATTGTGGAGTCAACGTTGAAATACCAACCTTCGTTTGCTTAGAACCTAACTCCGCCTGAGGCGGAGAACAGTGCATGGTGGGTAGTTTGACTGGGGTGGTCGCCTCCTAAAAAGTAACGGAGGCTTGCAAAGGTACCCTCAGTACGGTTGGTAATCGTACATAGAGCGCATTAGTATAAGGGTGCTTGACTGTGAGGCATACAGGCCGAGCAGGTGCGAAAGCAGGCTAAAGTGATCCGGTGGTTCTGCATGGAAGGGCCATCGCTCAAAGGAT
Source organism: Parafilimonas sp. (assembly GCA_036274175.1). Taxonomy (GTDB): domain Bacteria; phylum Bacteroidota; class Bacteroidia; order Chitinophagales; family Chitinophagaceae; genus Parafilimonas. The sequence goes on along the minus strand of DASUGF010000015.1, from coordinate 32,563 downwards.
AAAAGGTACTCCGGGGATAACAGGCTGATCTTACCCAAGAGCTCATATCGACGGTAAGGTTTGGCACCTCGATGTCGGTTCGTCACATCCTGGGGCTGGAGAAGGTCCCAAGGGTTCGGCTGTTCGCCGATTAAAGTGGCACGTGAACTGGGTTCAGAACGTCGCAAGACAGTTCGGTCCCTATCTGTGGTGGGCGCTAGTAAATTGAGAGGACGTGACCTTAGTACGAGAGGACCGGGTCGCATGTACCGCTGGTGTATCTGTTGTGCCGCCAGGTGCAATGCAGAGTAGCTATGTACAGCCAGGATAAACGCTGAAAGCATCTAAGCGTGAAACCTTCCTCAAGATGAGTTTACTTTTAAGGGTCGTTATAGACGATGACGTTGATAGGCTACAGGTGTACAGTTAGCAATAACAAAGCCGAGTAGTACTAATTACCCGTAAGCTTTAATTTTTTTTAATTTGGTTTTTCCAAATCAAACTTTTGTGAGAAAGCAATCCCAATATGTATTTTATTCAGTTGAAGTGTTGAATAGTTGAAAAGCTGATTGGTAAAACCTGTCAACTAATAAACTTATCAACCGATCAACTTACATCTTTATGGTGGTTTTGCCGAGGGTGTTCACCTCTTCCCATACCGAACAGAGAAGTTAAGCCCCTTATGGCCGATGGTACTGCACCACAATGCGGGAGAGTAGGTAGCTGCCGTATTTATTACAAAAAGCCTTCCCGTTTATTGCGGGAGGGCTTTTTTGTTGTTTGCATGTAAGGTGAAATAATTAAGATTCCCATACCGAACAGAGAAGTTAATCCGCCGCGACGGACGAATGGTACTGCACAGAAATGCGGGAGAGTAGGTAGCTGCCGTATTTATTACAAAAAGCCTTCCCGTTTATTGCGGGAAGGCTTTTTTGTTGTTTGCATGTAATGTGAAATAATTAAGATTTCCATACCGAACAGAGAAGTTAATCCGCCGCGGCGGACGGATGGTACTGCACCACAATGCGGGAGCCCCGAAAGAATCGGGATAAAATCCGGTAGCTGCCGTATTTATTACAAACCTTTCCAGTTTCGGAGAGGCTTTTTTGTTGTGTGTCAGGCATGTTTATTATCTATAGGGTGGAAGTCCTGAATGAGCGTTACAGTGCGTATCATTAGCCAAGAGCAAGGGTGTCCGCTGTGAAGTGGAATCTGAAGAGCCTGTCCGCCGTGGCGGAAAGCTGGCGGTAAACACTCGGGCCTACGAACAGAAACTGCATATAAGGCGGGATTGTGTGGGTGATGTAGCAACACATACAAAAGCCCAATACTGTACGAAACACAATCACGTAAATGCAGAGGTTACATGAATGGAAAGCGGAGATGCTTACCCTGTGAGATCTGATAATAACCTATCAATGATATGAGCGAATATCGGCGAAGGAACACTTGTTAGAAAATAAACATAACAAAGTGCTATTATCAGAAGTCAGCAGAGGTCATAGTAGGCAGGATAAGAAGCCAGAAAAAAAACTGGAAGCATTCACGAATGCCGAAGGACTGAATGAGTAAAATGCAAGAACGGGTAAGGTTTGATTGCTGGTGTTTAAAGCCGAACCACGTCAGAGAACTACTTACTTAAGGATAGGTTGGAAACCGAAAGTAAAAAGTAAGAGGAGCTTAATCAGCAAAAGCGTATAACCAAGTAAAACGTTTTATTCAAACCGCCGTGATACGAGACCCGTACGTCCGGTGGTGTGAGAGGACAGGTAGCCAATTAATGGCTACCTTCCTACTCGATTATATAATATACCCCATAAACTTAACTGCCTCTTCCCATACCGATCCGCCTGAGGCGGATAAGCCCCTCATGGTCCCGCCTTGGGCGGGATACTGCCTATGGTTTTAGCGCATTCACGTCAAGTTAATTTGACAGAGCCGTAGGCCCGATCCATTTTAAAGCAACGGATTTTAATCCGTTGCAGATGGCAATGGATTAAGACAAAGTGCTGTAAGCACGATACATATTTAGGGTGTAACACACATTTGCATGTGTCGAACCTACGGTTCTCTGTTCACATATGCATTTAGTCAACGGATTGAAATCCGTTGTTGTAAGATCAGGCGAAGCTACGCTTCTTGATAGACTGAATTTACAAAGTATATTGTTACTCTTAACTTGATGCTTATGCGCTTTAGCGCGACAGGTGCCCCGGAATAATCGGGATAAAATCGGGTAGCTGCCTTATTTTTTTAAGAACCTCCTAATTTTTCTGCAGGGCAAGCATAAATTTTTTGATAAATATTTACATCGCGGAAAAACAAAGGCCCCGTTAGAAAACGAGGCCGTTTTAACTGCTCTATGTATTATGACATAGCTATTTTGAAATTAGTTTGCTTTATCGAATTGCAGTACCTGTTCCATTTCATGATCTTCAACTCTTACAGTCATTTGTTCTGAAGGGCTATCTAATTTTATAACCCATATATCACGGCCATTTTCTTTTACTTCAATAGCCATCGTGATGGTGTAATCATAGTATTCACGTTTCACGATTTTTCTTATGTCTGCAGGTAAATTTTTTTCTGTGCCATACGTGATTGTGTAAATAAGCCTGCCATTTTTTGTAAACAGGGCATTAATGAGCAATCCGTTTGAATGAAACCGGTTAAGAAAATATTTGCCAACTATACTCCAGTTGTTTTCTGCGTTTTCGCCGAAATATGTTATAAAAGACCGTTGTACTTTAATACTTGAGGCAACAGTTTTTAAATTAAAAATGACGGCAGTGTTGTTAGTAACAGATGCGTCTGTAATGAGTGATATTGAAGTCGATGTAGCATTTTCATATTTATGTAAAGCAACTTGCGAAAAAGACTGGGCTGTGCCTGATAAATCAAGGCTTATTAGTGCAAATGCAAAAAATATCTGTTTCATAATTATGCGTTTGGTTGTTTGAAATTTTATAAACGATATAAAACTATATCGGCGTTAAAGGCAAATCCAGTGCAAATAGGTATTTGAAAGAACCTATTGGGTATTTGACACAGATAAAAGGCAATTAGCAATAGCAAAAAATAGAAGGGGAATGTTTAGTCTTGCTTATTCATAAACCATTTTAAAAGGGTTTCTTTACGGCTGCGCGACACATTTACAGAAGAACCATCGCTCATAATAACATACCCGCCTTCACCACGAACATACCTGCTTACTTCTTTTATATTAACAATGTATGAATGATGGATGCGCACAAAGAATGAAAAGTTTTCCAACTGCTCCTCTACTTCTTTCAACATGCGGCAGGCAATGATCTTCTTTTTGTTTTTCAAATTGAAATAAGTGTAATTATCATCCGCTTCGCAAAACAAAACCTGCTCGGCAGGAATTAACTCATAACCGTCAGAAGTAGGGATAGGGATTTTGGGAAAGATATTTTCCTTATTGTGAACCTTATTTAGAAACATTTGAAATTGTTCCGCTTCAGGAAGTTTTTTTTGAGATTGAATTTTGTGTACTGCTGCAATGAGTTGTTTGGGCTCAACAGGTTTCAATAAATAATCAAGCGCACTAAAACGAAAAGCTTTAATCGCATACTGGTCGTAGCTTGTGGTGAAAACAACAGCGAAAGAAATTTCAGAAAATTGTTCCAGCATTTCAAAACCATTCATGTGGGGCATTTCAATATCGAGAAAAACAAGTTCAGGTTTAAATTTTTCAATTGCTTTCAAAGCCGTTTTTGCATCGCTGCATTTATCCACTATATGCACTTCAGGACAATATTCTTTCAGCAGCGCGTCGAGTGTTTTAAGACAATGCATTTCATCATCTATAAGAATAGCATTAATCATAATAAGGTATTTTAATCAATACTTCTGTTCCTGCTGCACTACCGTCTGCATATACCAGATCTTTTATTTCAACGTTATTATTTGCATTTGTTTTCTCAATCATTTCCAACCTGCTTTTTGTAATTTTCATGCCCATTGATTTATATGTAGATGTAGGTTTACTCTTAAACTCGGCACTTTTCTTTCTTCCGATACCATCATCAGTAATTTTGCAATACAACATTGGCTCAATTAAGAATATTTCAATAACTAAATGTCCTTTTTCTTTTTTATGCATCAATCCATGCCATATTGCGTTTTCTGCATAAGGCTGAATAATGAGCGGCGGTACTTTCAACACAGTACAATCAACTTCATCATCCGCTACAATTTTATATCCGAACCTGTTTTCAAACCGCAGTGTCTCCAGTTCAAGATATAATTGCAGTGCTTCCAATTCTCTTTCAAGAGGAATAAATTTCTCCTGTGAATTTTGAAGGATCAATCTCACCAGTCTTGAAAATTTGGAAAGATATTCCGATGCCTGCAGCTTATTGTTTTCAAGAATAAACATGTTGATGGAGTTAAGCGAGTTGAAAATAAAATGCGGGTTCATTTGTGCACGAAGGGCCTGCATTTCGAGTTCGGTTTTTTGTTGTTGTAATTCGGTAAGTTGCAGTTCCTTTTTTTGTTGTTCCAATTTACGCCGTAAACTTCGTGAACGGTAATGAACAATGGCCCAGATCGCCACAGCTATCAGCAATGAATAAACAACATAAGCCGGCCAGGTTCGCCACCAGGGCGGATTGACTACGATAGTAATGTAAGTCCCTTTTTCATTCCAAACTCCGTCGTTGTTTGTTCCTTTCACCCTAAAGGTATATTTACCCGGGGCAATATTGGTATAGCTAACATAACGCCTCGATCCGCTCAACACCCAATCTTTATCAACACCTTCGAGTTTATAGGCATATTGATTTTTAGCGGGGTTGTAAAAGCTCAGAGAGGAAAATTCAAACGAGAAATAATTCTGATTGTGTTTCAAAACAATTTCTTTTGATTCATTAGCACCTTTTACCAGTTTGTCGAAAATTTTAAATTGAGTAATTACTATTGGTGCTTTATAGCTATTGGTCTTAAGTTCAAGAGGATTGAAAAAGTTAAATCCATTGCTGCCTCCAAAATACAAAGTACCATCTCTGCCCTTAAAACGAGCACCCCGTTCTAAGTAACCGGCGGCAAAAATATTTCCCTGCAAGCCATCTTTATATTCGTAATTAGTAAAAGTTTTTTTAGCAGGATCAAATCGCGAGAGGCCATTGCGCGTGCCCAGCCAGAGATAGCCGCTGTTCTCTTCTACAATAGAAAAAACTGTAGTACCCGCCAGCCCGTCTTTATCAGTAAAGGTTTTAAAACTTTCTTTTTTATAATCAAAATAACTTAATCCGCCCGCCCAGCTTCCAAGCCAAAGATTTCCTTTAGAGTCTTCGTAAAAACTAAATACAATATTAGAACTGATACTAAACGAATCACGGGGATTATGTTTATAGTGACTGAAGCGTTTGGTCTTCTTATCATACTTATCGGTTCCCATGCTGCCATAGCCGATCCATATATTGCCTTTTGAATCGGCAAAAATGGTTTGAGCAGTGCCATCACTAATCCCGTCGGGATTTTTAGGATCATAACGATAATAATTGCCAAACTCACGTGTTTTCTCATCAAAACTTCTGATTCCGTTTGCTGTTCCTAACCAAAGAAGACCTTGCTGATCCTCAGTAATAGAGAAAATTACCCGATGATCACCAGTATAATGAGTGAACTCACTTGTTTGCCTATTTAATCGCGACAGAACATCTCCATTGCATATCCAAAGGTGTCCATGCCTGTCTTCTAACATTGCTGCAATGGCATCATGCTTCAATCCTTCGGGATTTGCGGGATCACTTCTGAAATGAGTAAATTGATTAGTTCTTTTGTCCCACTTGTTCAAGCCTCCTGCATGAGTACCTATCCAAATTATACCTGCTGAATCTTCCACTATCGCCGTAACCTGGTTATTGCTTAAAGAGTTGATATCGGTCGGATTGTTGCGCCTAAGTCCGAATGCTTTCCTGTTCAGATTTGTTTTATTAAGTTTTGACCCCCACGAAGCGCCTATCGAAGGCCCGGCTTTCGTGGCCGCCCATAAAATTCCCGCCCTGTCAATTTGGAGACAAACTATATAGTCAGAACTTAAGCTATAATTATCGTTAGGGTTGTGGAAATACGAGGTAAAAAGAGTACGATCCCGGTTAAGCCTGTTTAGTCCCTTCGCCGTGCTAATCCATAAATTTCCATCATGATCCTCCTTGATGCCATTTCCAAACCAAAAAACTGCCAAATTGTTACTGCTTATAGAGTGAATATCTCCACGAACATTTTGATAACGTTTCCATGTTCCTGTTTTTTTATTAAAACTGCTTAATCCATTATTGGTTCCTATCCACAGGATACCAGTCCGGTCCTCCATTACCGATGCTACAGTATCACTGACTAAACTGTTTGGATCAGCAGGATCATTGACATGATTTTTTATCTGGACATCCGAAGGCTGGCTGCCTTTTGCCGGGGTTAGTTTTATTTCGTGCAAACCAGTCGCACTTCCTACCCATAATGTACCTGCACTGTCCCTATAAATAACGTTTATACAATAGTCGAAATCAAACGAGTCTTGTAAAAACTTTCCTGTTTTCCTGTCGAACCGGCATAATTCACCCGATGTGCTTCCCACCCACAGCATTCCATAGATGTCTTCGCTAATTGCGGAAATATTCGGATTAAAAAACTTTGCATCAGGAAGCGGTTTATAACGCGTAAATTTTTCAGTGAATCTATCAAATTTGCACAAACCTTCGAATGTTGAAACCCAGATCGTACCATATTTATCTTCAAAAATGGTGTAGATAAAATTTTGAGAAAGGGAATTGGAATCAGATGGGTCAAATTGGTATTTGGTAAAAGAATAAGCATCGTATTTGTATAACCCGTCAAATGTACCAAACCACATAAAGCCTTTACTGTCCTGGAATATGGCTGTTATGTTTTCATTCAAAAGCCCTTCTTCAATACCGATATGCTCGAAATGTAAGTTTTCGTTTTGAGCGTTGCTTTGATTCGGACTATCAATTTTGCTTTGTCCAAAAGCAACAGAAGATGCAACAAGAACAAAAAGGGCAGTAAAAAAATTTTTTCCACCAGGAGCTTCTTTATAAAAAGACCATATTCTGCCGCGGTTTTGGTTTGCAGTCATGGCTAAAATTTGTTGTTTAAAGTTACTCATTATTCATTCCATAGCATAGTTTGACGTGATAAATCAAAAGGAATCTCGCTAAGTGCATGGATTAAGCTAAAACACAATGAAAGTGTTTAACAGAGCAATTGGGTAAGATGTAATTTGAAATGGGTAGCTGTCGGAAATAACAGGTATTTGAATTATTATTTCGCCTTTAATAATTATGTTTTGTTTTTGATGGATAAGTGAATACGGAAAGTGCCGCTGAACAGAGGAAGATAGAATACATAGAAGCTCACATAGCTTCTATGTGAAAAACTATGTTTCTCTGTGCCTATGTGGTTCAATTGTGCCGTTCATTTCCCAACCTAATTTATTTCACGACAACTAATCTTTTCGTCTCCTTGTAATTTCCTGCATCAATTCTCAACACGTAAATCCCTCCATGAACGTATGCAGCATTCCAATGTAGCTGGTGCTGGCCTGCAGCAAACGCAGATTCTGTTATTGTATTGATCAACCTTCCACTCATATCAAAAATTTTGACAGATACTTTTTGCGGTGTTGGTAATGAAAATGAAATGGTCGTTGAGGAAGACGTTGGGTTTGGAAATACAGCTAATTGTAACGCGGAAGCGGGCACTGGCTTCTGAATGTTCGACGGAGAATTTACAGCAACCGCTCCCGGTTGCGTGGTGAAATAAGAATTGGGGGAAGCCATTGAATTGCCCGTACGACACGCCGCGGTAATGTACCACTCATAGTCGGTACCAGGCAACAGGCCGCTCAAAGTTGCCGATTCTTTATCGCCCGCTACTGTTTTATGGATCCACGAAGCAGCGCTTTTAGAACGATAATATAGATCAAAGCCTTGTGCATTTCCCTGGAGTTTCCAACTTGGTTTTACTGATGAAGTTGTTATCTGTGTTTCATCCAAATCTGTCGGAGTTTAGCATATAGCCGAAACATCAGCTACTTTAATATTGCCGAGGTGAAAAAAGGTCGCCACCCCCGTTGGTTATTCTGAACTTGATGAATACACTTGTTTTGTAAGCAGGCAGGTTGACTGTCCTTGTGCCCCATTCATCGCTTACAGGATAATGAAATGTATTCACATCGGATGTTTTGAGTTCCTCCCCTTTTCTGTCAAATATTGGACGATAAGTTTTGCCACAGTCTTTTGAAGCCAGCACGGTTAGTTCATCTATGCATTCAGCGCAATCTTTTCTAAAACCATACTGGTAATTGAAAGACAAAACAGGATTTCTTTTCTCGGTATAATCATGTATGGCGGAATAATTCGAAAACCTTTATTTCCGTTCCGGCTTTCATAATAAAATTTTACAAGATTTTTTTTCAGAATTGCAGCTTGCAAAAGTTTGATGACTGCTTTAAATTCTATAGGAACTTCGATAATACCCGATTCAATTACCCGCATAATAATTTCTTCCCAAAAATTTCACCACTCTTTTAAAATAGCTTGTTCTGTAGTAGTGATCAGCTCGTATTTCACCCCAACTTTCAGCGCATAATTTTCATTCACATGCCCGACAGGAAAATCAAAACAAACAGGATAGTTGTAATCTTTTACTTTATCAAAAATTATTTCTTCAATACTTTGACCGAATGGGATGGTAGTATCTTTCATTTCGGTAAATTTTCCGATTATCAAACCTTCAAGCTCATCTAATTTGCCTGCGCGTTTTAATTGCAACAGCATCCGGTCAGCATTGTATAAATATTCCCCAATCTCTTCAATAAAGAGAATTTTATTTTTTGTGCTGATCTCAGAATTGCTTCCGATGATATGAGCGAGTATGGAAAGGTTACCCCCAACCAATTCCCCTTCACCAACTCCTTTTCTGTTTAAAATACGTGGATTAATTGTATACCGCTGATGGATACCTGTTAAGCTGTTATAAATGGATTGGATGTATGCTTCACTTTCATCCATTTCATTAAACGCTGCAGCCATCGGCGCATGCAATGAAGCAATGCCATAATTTGAATAAATATGTGAGAGCAATAGTGTAATATCGCTGTAACCAATTATCCATTTTGGATTTTGTATGAATTTATCAAAATTGACAGCATCAATTATCCTGCTTAAACCATAACCGCCTCTTCCACACATGATGGCTTTCACATCAGCATCATCCAGCATCGATTGCAGATCAGTCAAACGCTCTTCATCTGTTCCTGAAAAATAATTGCATTGCGTGCCTAATGTTTTTCCCTGTTTCACTTTGAATCCCCACAACTGTAATGTGTCAATACATTTTTGCATCTTTTCCATTGGCATGCAACCGGAAGGACAAACCATCCCAACAGTATCTCCCTGTTTTAAATAAGGAGGAAGTTTTATCATCACATTTTATTTATGCTTTCCAAAATAAAATTATTTTTATCAGTAATGATCCTATTCGATAAGAAGATAAAAATTTTGCTGTTCACAATAGTTGGTTTTACAGCATGTGAAACAAATAATCATGCTTCATTACAACAAAGTATAGTTGATGCAAAAAATGGTGACCATTCAACTGCTGCAAAAAATTTTTTGTTTGATAATACAAAAGCAGAAACTGCAGGCAATGCAGATTGGGTGATCGATGAAGACAACGGTCTTGCCAAACGTTTGCCTACACCGCCACAGGAAAACATCAGTGCCTCAACACCTGAAATATATTGGACAGGCGCTTTATCATCATGGGGCATTGCATTGGTTGAATTAAATCAACACGTAGAAACTTTACAGGGAAACAGCCACATTACCTATGGCGATCCAAAGAATGCGCAAGACCTTTCACACTATAATGTTTTTATTGTTGACGAACCCAACATCCGGTTTACTGTTGATGAAAAAACAGCTATCATCAATTTTGTAAAGAACGGTGGCGGCTTGTTTATGATTTCTGATCATGATCATTCAGACCGGAATAATGACCGTTGGGATTCCCCGGCTATCTGGAATGATTTAATGAGCAACAATCCAATTCAAAAAGATCCTTTTGGCTTTTTCATTTATAAAACAAACATCAGCGAGGCTTCTTCCAATGTAACAACATCAGCTAATACAATTATAAAAGGTTCAGCCGGAGAAGTGTCTTCTCTTCAATTTAATAACGGTGCAACCATTACACTTACATCGCCTGCAGCAAAAGGTTTATTCTGGATGAATAACTACTCACAAAATAATACACGTGTAATGGCCGCATACAGTACGTTTGGCAAAGGCCGAATTGTTGTAATAGGAGATAGCTCACCGGCCGACGACGGTACTGGTGCAAAAGGTAATAAGCTGCATGATGGATGGAATGCTTCCGGGGACAATCACTCAAACTTTTTTATTAATGCTTCGCTGTGGCTTGCAAAGCTGCCATAAGTAAAACGCCTAAATCAGACATCAAAAAATCATAGATCAGACATCAATTCAGCGCCTGGTTCAGATCATTAATAATATCATCTGCATATTCCAATCCAACAGAAATTCTTATCAAGCCCGGTGTAATACCAACATTTAATCTTTCTTCTTCAGTTAATTTTGAATGCGTCGTGCTTGCCGGATGGGAGGCAATGCTTCTTGTGTCGCCAAGATTGGCTGTCATAGACAGCATTTTCAATTTGTTTAGAAATTTTCTGCCGCTTTCAATGCCGCCTTTCACTTCGAAACAAACAATGCCGCCACCGTCTTTCATTTGTTTTTTTGCAATGTCATACTGAGGATGATCTTCCAGGAAAGGATATTTAACCCATTCAACATTTTTATGCTGTTTTAAAGCCAATGCCACTTTCATTGCATTTTCGCAATGACGCTGTAAACGAACATCTAGTGTTTCGAGACTTTTACTTAAAACCCATGCATTAAAAGGAGAAAGAGAGGGTCCGGTATTGCGGCTGAACAGGTAAATGTCTTTTATCAGGTCAGCCTTGCCAACAATTACACCACCCAAAACCCTGCCTTGCCCATCTATCCATTTGGTGGCCGAATGAACAACCAGGTCTGCACCATATTCAATTGGTTTTTGCGACAAAGGCGTTGCAAAGCAATTATCAACATTCATTATCAAATTGTGTTTCCTGGAAAAATCACCAGCCCATTTAAGATCTATGATTTCCAGTTGCGGATTTGTTGGTGTTTCCAGGTAAACCATTTTGCTATTTGGTTTCACTGCATTTTCCCACGCTTCCTTATCATTGGCAGGAACTAATGTTGCTTCAATGCCATACCGCGGGAGAAATTTTGTAACCATTGTATGTGTGCTTCCAAACACAGAGCTGCAGCATATTAAATGATCACCTTGTTTTAGCAAGGCGAACATAGAAGCAAACACTGCTGCCATTCCCGTTGCTGTTGCAAAACCTGCTTCAGCGCGTTCCAGCACGCACATTTTTTTTACGAACTCATCAACATTGGGGTTGCTGAAACGGCTATATATATTTTCCGCATTTTCATCTGCAAAAGCGGCACGCATGGTTTCTGCCTCTTCAAAACGAAAACTGCTGGTCAAATACATCGGAGTGGAATGCTCCATTTCATCTGTTACCGGCATCTGTATCCTTATCGCTTCAGTGATTGGATGTAACTGGTTATTTGCTTCGCTCATTTTAATTGGTTGTTGCTTCTAAAATTGATTTATTGAATTTTCCCTGCCGGGCTGGTGAAAACAATTTGCCTGGCCGATTAGCCTTTTTATTGATTTATTTCTTTACACAAAGGCGCGAAGTAAATCAATAATTTTTAGAATTTGTCGGGATGATGATTAAAGGCCATTATGAATTAGTGGCAGTGTTAGCTTTCTCTACTTTCACACTCCATTTGATAGTCGCTCCGGCTTTCATTAACGTTGCTGCAACAGAACAATATTTATTCACCGATAATTCCACGGCACGCTGCGCTTTTCCTTCTTCCACATCGCCGTAAATGATAAATTCCATTTCTATAAACTTCCACAAAGACGGCTCCACACCGGCTTCTCTTTCACCATATATTATGGTTTTATAATCGGTAACTGCTTGTCTTTGTTTTTTTAAAATGGATATTACGTCCATTCCGCTACAGCCTGCCAAAGCCATTAAGACGAGCTGCATTGGCCGCACGCCGAAATTGTCGCCGCCGTGATCAGGGCTGTTATCGATCTTTACCGATTGGCCGTACATATCTTTCACTTCAAAACCATAATCGCCATGTACCCTTGATAGTTCTACTTTTATCATCGTTCTGTTATTTGCGCAAAAATATTTATTCCTTTTGAGTATCTCTAATAACAATCTTTGGTCTTCACATCTCTTTAAATATAATATCCCTTTATTTATTAAATCATATTCTTTTAGCTTCCGTAAAGCTTAGGTATTAATTTTGCGAACGCATCATATTTTTGTTATCTGCTTAAGCCTAAGTAATCGTTATAGATGAGCAAGCCTCCAAGAAGATTTTATGTCCACATTCGCATTAAATTAAAACGCGCATTCGATGCCATACACAATGAGCGCTTAAAGTTAAACCTGTTACAGGCGATCCCATTTTGGATCGCATCTTTGCTAACAGGCCTGATCGCCGTTTTATATACCAAGCTTTTCGGATGGGCAGAGCAAGCAAAGGGCTTTTTATTTCATACCAGTACATGGTGGTTCTTTCTTGTAACGCCCGTTTGTTTTCTAATTGCATGGTGGGTAGTTTCAAAATTTGCTCCATATGCAAGGGGAAGCGGTATTCCGCAGGTGATGGCAGCTATTGAACTCGCCACACCGAAATACAATTCCAAAATAAAAAGGCTGCTGAGTGTTCCGATTATCATCGTAAAAATGGTGTCGTCTTTAATCATGGCGGTCGGAGGTGGCGTAGTTGGAAGAGAAGGACCAACTATTCAAATCGCCGGATCTATATTTAGAAAAGTAAATGAGTGGTTGCCGGAATGGTGGCCTAAGATTTCCAAACGTAACATGATTATGACAGGGGCTGCTGCTGGTTTGGCGGCAGCTTTTAATACACCACTTGGCGGGATTGTTTTCGCCATTGAAGAATTGACGAAAACCCATATCAGTTATTTTAAGACAGCTATTTTTACCGCAGTTATTATCGCCGGTTTAACAGCACAGAATTTCCTGGGCTCTTATCTTTATTTGGGTTACCCCCAAATAGGAAAGCTTTCATGGTGGATTTTTTTTGCGATAATCCTGGTTGCGCTTGTTGCAGGTTTTTTCGGAAGTTTCACCAGCAGGCTCATCCTTTCGTTACAACGATGGAAATCTACGTTTAAGTTCCGATACCAGCATATTTTGTATTTGATCGTATGTGCATTGATCATAGCCGGCTTTGCTTTCTTTTTTGGAGAGAACGCTGTTGGATCGGGCAAAAATTTAATGACGACAGCTTTATTTACTTCAGATAAATATACCAGCTGGTATATGCCTTTGTTGAGAATGGCGGGCTCAGTTTTTTCTTTTACTGCCGGAAGTGCAGGTGGCGTTTTTGCACCGGCATTAACTGCAGGTGCAAGCATCGGATCATTAATTTCAGGATGGTTTAATTTAAGTGCAAGCGATGCCAATGTAATAATACTTTGTGGCATGGTGAGTTATTTAACCGGTGTTACCCGTTCACCTTTTACCTGTGCTATTCTGGTACTGGAAATGACGGATAGGAATAATCTTATTTTTCATTTAATGCTGGCAGGAATGATTGCTGGTTTAATTGCAAGGGTAGTGGATAAACATTCTTTGTACGATCATTTAAAACATCAATATGTGCATGAATTGATAAAAGAAAATAATAATGATAATAATAAAACCAATGCTATTTCAATAAATAAAAATAACAACGAATAAGATTAGCAACGCTTGTTATCAAAATAGAGCGTCATCAAATAAGTTTATATTGCACAACATCATAAACCGCAACTATGAGATATGTTTTTTTAAGCTTAATAACAATTATGACTACAAACCTGTCCGCGCAAAACCCGGCTTTTAATGGTAAATATCCGGACACAAAAACAGTTGATCAGACAGATGACTTTTTCGGCACAAAAGTGAGCGACCCTTACCGCTGGCTGGAGAACGATACGGCGGAGGATACAAAAGATTGGGTAAAGCGGGAGAATACGGTCACCAATGCCTACCTCGCGCAAATTCCTTTTCGCGATGCGATAAAGCAAAGGCTTACGGAACTCTGGAATTACGAAAAATACTCTGCCCCGTTTAAAGAAGGCGACTATACCTACTTTTTTAAAAATGACGGTTTGCAAAATCAAAGTGTGTTATATCGCCAGAAGGGCGAGGAGCAACCTGAAATATTTTTGAATCCGAATACTTTCTCTGCAGATGGCACAACATCGCTTTCCGGTCTCGAGTTTACAAAAGATGGTTCGATGGCTGCTTATACCATTTCTGAAGGTGGCTCCGACTGGAATAAATTGCTGGTAATGAATACTGCCTTAAAACAATTACAGGGCGATACCTTGTTTGACATAAAATTCAGCGGCATTGCCTGGAAGCAAAACGATGGATTTTATTACAGCAGTTATGATAAGCCTAAGGAAGGCAGCCAGCTTTCAGGAAAGACGCAAATCCATAAATTATTTTATCATAAACTGGGCACGCCGCAAAGCGAAGACAAATTGATCTTTGGCGGAGAAGCAACACCCCGGAGATATATCGGCGCTTATGTAACCGAAGACCAAAACTATCTTGTTATCACTGCTGCAAATGCTACTTATGGTAATGAATTGTATATACAGGATCTTACAAAACCAGGTTCATTCATTGTGCCTGTAGTTACCGGCTTTGAAACAGAGCAAAGTATTGTATACGCCGATAAGGGCAAATTATTTATTATCACGAATAAAAATGCTCCCAACCGTAAACTTGCTGTAACTGATGGAGCAACACCTACGCCAGAGCATTGGAAAGATCTGATTCCGGAAACAAAATTTCCTTTAAACGTATCCACGTGCGGCGGTAAATTGTTTGCACAGTATATCAAAGATGCCGTGAGTGAAATAATACAGTATGATCTCAAAGGTGAAAAAGAGCATGTTATTGATTTACCCGGTCCCGGAAGCGCAGGTGGCTTTAGCGGCAAGCGTGAGGAAAAGGAAACCTATTTTACGTTCACATCTTATATCTATCCTCCCACCATTTTTAAGTATGATATTGATAAAGGCAGTAGTGCTGTTTATAAAAAGCCTTCAATACAATATAATCCTGGTGAATATGAAAGCAAACAAGTGTTTTATACTTCCAAAGACGGCACAAAAGTTCCCATGATCATTACGTACAAAAAAGGCATGCAGCAAAATGGCAAAAATCCTTTGATGCTGTATGGTTACGGAGGCTTTAATATAAGCCTTACGCCTTCCTTTAGTATCAGCAATCTTGTATTTATGGAAAATGGCGGTGTTTATGCTGTTCCGAATTTGCGCGGCGGCGGGGAATATGGAGATGAATGGCATAATGCAGGTATTAAAACAAAAAAGCAAAATGTGTTTGATGATTTTATTACAGCCGCCGAATATCTCATCAGCGAAAAATATACTTCGAAGGATTATCTCGCCATTTCAGGTGGCAGTAACGGAGGTTTGCTGGTAGGCGCCTGCATGACGCAACGCCCGGATCTTTACCGCGTTTGCTTTCCTGCCGTTGGCGTAATGGATATGTTGCGTTATCATAAATTCACAGCCGGCGCCGGCTGGGCTTACGACTATGGTACTGCTGATGACAGCAAAGAAATGTTTGAATACTTATACAAATATTCACCGGTTCAAAATGTAAAAAAGGGAACTTGCTATCCTGCAACTTTTGTTACCACTGCAGATCATGATGATCGTGTTGTGCCTGCGCATTCCTTTAAGTTTGCCGCATCATTGCAGGCAGCGCAAGCTTGTGACAAACCCGTGCTGATAAGCATTGAAACAAAAGCCGGTCATGGTGCAGGTAAACCTACTTCAATGGTAATAGCAGAGCAGGCAGATAAATGGTCATTCCTTTTGTGGAATATGGGGTTGGGTTATAAACGGCCCTGAGATGAATCATCCAATTAATCTTATTTGATCTTGTGAAAATATTGCTTCGTCCGCTTCAATTCATTTACTGGTTATATGCGTTGCTTACGTTCATCATTTTAATGGTCATCGTTTTCGTGTTGGTGTTTTTCTATCTTTTTTTTGGAAAGATAAAAGCGGGCAATCTTGTGTATAGAACCTGCAGGATCTGGGGAGCGATCTGGTATTTTCTGATCGGCATACAACACAGGGAAATTTATGAAACGCCGCACGACGGGAGCAGGCAATACATTTTTGTTGCCAACCATTCTTCTTACATGGATGTGCCTTGTGTTGCGATGTGTATTCATCAGCCGTTTAGAGCATTAGGCAAATATGAAATGGTGCACTATCCAATTTTTGGTTTCATTTACCGGGTAGCCGTCATTTTGGTTGACAGGAATGATGCAGGACATCGTGCACAGAGTGTGCGTGCATTAAAAGCCGCTATCAAAAGAGGGATCTCTATTTTTATTTTTCCTGAAGGAACATTTAACGAAACAGGCGAACCGCTGAAAAATTTTTATGATGGCGCCTTCCGCACTGCCATCGAAACACAAACTCCCATTAAGCCAATATTGTTTATTGATAATAATGAAAGGATGAATCATAAAAGCATTTTTTCTTTAACGCCTGGTATTTGCCGCTGTGTTTACCTGGATGAGATAAAAGTAGATGGCTATATAACGAAGGAAGACATACAATCGCTTAAACAAAAAGTGTATAGCATAATGGAGGCAGGACTAATTAAATATCGAAACAATAGCACCAACTCACAATTAACATAGAACTAGTTATGAGATATGTTTTCCTGTATTTATTTTTTATTGTTAGCTATTCATTAAAGGCTCAGCATATCGATTTTACGCCAACATTTTTCTCTAATTTATTTTCTTTAAATGTAAAGCCTGTTCTTACAATTACATCCGGGGATGTTGTCAACACTGAAACAATTGATGCCGCAGGATTTGATAAGCATGGTGTTAAGCGGCAAAAAGGGGGCAATCCTTTAACAGGGCCTTTTTATATTGAAGGTGCAATGGCAGGCGATGTGTTGGCAGTAACAATAACAAAGCTTTCCCTGGATCGCGCAGAGGCATTTACCACGGAGAGTTTTTCTTCCAGGAGTGTGACTGAATCAATAGCAAAACAATTCAAAAAATCCAGGCTGGTTAAATGGAAGCTTGATACTTTAACCGGGTTTGCCTCGATTAAAAATGACACATTGTACGAGCACCTGGATTCTTTCAGGGTTCCTTTAAAACCTTTTTTAGGATGTATCGGTGTTGCGCCATCAAACAAAAAAAATGAGATCCTGAGTTTTTTCCAGGGAGATTTTGGTGGCAATCTTGATTGCTCTTTTGTAACACAATCCGCGACTGTCTACCTGCCTGTTTTTCATGAAGGCGCTTTTTTATATATAGGAGATGGCCATGCAGTACAGGGTGACGGGGAAATAGCCGGTAATGCATTGGAGACCTCATTGGATATCTCCTTCACTGTAAAAATTATTAAGAAAGATTTTTTGCAACTAACTGCTCCAAGGATTGAAGATTCTGCATATATCATGGCTATCGGAATTGCAAAAAAATTAGATGATGCTTTAAAGATCGCCACGACAGACTTATTGCAATGGCTGCAGCATGACTATAATTTGACACTACAGGAAGCAACACAGGTTATGAGCACAACTATCGAATATAACATCCCGGAAATAGCCGATCCCAAAGTTGAAGTTGTAGCAAAGATTAAAAAAGATGCGCTCAGCTATTTAAGAAAAGACAAATAAACCCTTTGAAATTTATAGCGCTATTTATCATTCTTCAGAATATTATCTTCGTATGGTTACATGACTTCAACAGAAAAAAATTCAGAACAAACAACTCTCCTTTTTGCAGAAATTATTATTCCGCTTGCTTTGCCTGTGAATTATACATGGGCAATTCCACCTGAATTTATGCATGCGGTGAAGCCTGGCATTCGTGTTGAAGTGCAACTGAAAAATAAACGTTACTCGGGCATAATAAAAAAGCTTATCACACAAAAACCCGAGGCATTCGAACCAAGACCTATATTAAATGTTTTGGATGATGAACCGCAACTACACGATCCGCAATTGCAGTTATGGCAATGGATGGCGGATTATTATATGTGCAGCGAAGGAGAAGTGATGCAGGCAGCCATGCCGGCTAATTTAAAATTATCCAGCGAAACTATTTTGGTATGGAATGACGAACACAATGAGGATTTCACTGACTTAAATGATCGGGAATATATAGTTGCAGAAGCATTGAATATAAAAAAAGAATTAAAGCTGAGTGAAGTACAGCAACTGCTGGATGCATCGCATGTATATCCTGTTATTAAAAAATTGATCGAAAAAAATGTTTGTCATGTTTGGGAAGAGTTAAAGGAAAAGTATAAAGAGAAAACAGAAACATATATTGTACTGCATCCGCAATACCGCGATGAAGAAAAACTGGCTGAACTATTAAACACTTCATCAAGAGCGCCGAAACAAATGGAATTGCTCTTGTCTTACCTGCATTTAATTAAAGAAGACGGGGAAGTAACACAAGCATCTTTATTAAAAAAATCAAACGCAAGCAGCGCACAATTAAAAGGTTTACTGGATAAAAATATTTTGTTTGCCGAAAAGCGTTCTGTTAACCGGATAAGAAGCCTTCCAAAAAATATTTATATCGATTTTGAGCTTTCGCCTGCACAGCAAACCGCATTTGCTGAAATTGAAAATTCGTTTAAAGGCAAAAATGTTTGCTTATTACATGGCGCAACTGCAAGTGGCAAAACGCAGATATATATAAAGCTTATTGAACAATACATTCAAAAGGGTAAACAGGTTTTATATATGTTGCCCGAGATCGCATTAACCGCACAAATTGTTCGCAGGCTGCAAAAACATTTTGGTGGTTATATCGCCGTTTACCATTCAAAATTCAATGCAAATGAGCGCGTGGAAATATGGAACCGTATTAAAAGCGGTGAGCTGAAAGTATTGCTCGGAGCGCGTTCTGCATTATTTCTTCCTTTTAAAGAACTGGGTTTGGTAATCGCAGATGAAGAACATGATGCCTCCTATAAACAGCAGGACCCCGCGCCACGTTATCATGCGCGTGATGCAGCGGTCTATTATGCTTCTTTGTTTGAAGCAAAGGTTTTAATGGGAAGTGCAACACCTTCCATTGAGTCTTATTACAATGCACAAACGAATAAATATGCTTTGGTTGAATTAACAGAACGCTATGGTAATGCGGTTCATCCCTCCATAGAAATTGTTGATCTTACAAAACTTTCTTCCAAAGAAAAAGTGTTACTGTCGCCACAATTGAAAGAAGCGATCAGCGATACTTTATCGCAACATAAGCAAATAATACTTTTTCAAAACCGGCGTGGTTATACGCCTTATCTTATTTGTAATGTTTGCGGATGGATACCACAGTGTAAGAACTGCGATGTCACTTTAACTTATCACAAAGCAAAGAACAAAATGCTTTGTCATTATTGCGGCACTGAATATCCTGTGCTATATACTTGTCCGCAATGCGGAAGCCATGATTTTAAGCAGAGAAATTTTGGTACAGAAAAAATTGAAGAGTTGGTTGCGGAAACTTTTCCTTCTGCAAAAACAGCGCGCATGGATTATGATACCATGAAGGGAAAAAATAATCACGATACACTCATCAAATTATTTGAACAGCAAAAAATTGACCTGCTTGTTGGTACGCAAATGATCGTTAAAGGTCTCGATTTTGAACACGTAAATCTTGTCGGCATTTTAGATGCCGACAGTCTTTTATACTTCGCTGATTTCCGGGTGAATGAACGTGCCTTTCAGCTAATGGAACAAGTGAGTGGCCGTGCCGGCAGAAAAGATGATGCAGGCAAGGTAATGATACAGGTTCGCAACATACATCACCCCGTATTGCAGTTTGTAAAAGAGCACAACTATAAAGCTTTGTACGAATTTGATATTCAAACAAGACAGCAATATCATTACCCGCCATACACACGGTTAATTCATATAGCATTCCGCCATAAAGAGAATCATATCGCGGAAGAAGCAGCAAATATTTTTGTAGCGGGAATTAAAAAAGATTTTGAACCCTACATCACCGGCCCTGCCCAACCTGTTATTAACCGGCTTCGCAATAAATATTTGTGGGATATTTTATTAAAGCTGCCAAAGAATACGAGGTTGATCAATTTATGTAAACTGCAGATAGAACAGCAAACGGCTATTTTAAAATTCAATAAACGTTATCGCAGCGTTGATATAATTCCGGATGTAGATCCGGCTTAATGTTCACTAGTTCAAATGTTCACAAGGTTCACAAGTTGCAGGTTCATGGGGTTTACATATAAGTTTCAATGTTTCAAAGTTGCTTTGATCAATATCGTGTAAATGTATAGCGCTGGATACTTTTGCCATCATAATATGTTGCAATGAACCGGTTATTGCCTGCAAAACTGATATCATCAAAAACCAGGTCAATATAACCGCCACCGGAAACACTAACCGAAAAATCTTTGTGGGAGTCAACCCTGTAATCGCCAAACCTGTCGTAATAACCTGTAGTTATTATATTGCTATACCAATAACCCTGCATATTGCCAATATTATCCGCATACTGCGCGGTACCATTATTATAAAAACTAAAGATCCCCGGTAAACCAGGATCATAACTGTACCAGCCATACTTGTCGTAGTATGAGGCATCGCTTACATACCATGAGCCGCTGATGGTATTGTTTTCAGGCGTAGAGATTTCAACTGTCTTTACGCAGGAAGTAAAACATATTGCAAGCATTAGTACTGATGAGAGCGATAAAATTGTTTTCATATAAAATCGTCTTATTGTTGAATGTGTTTATGTTTTATTGATATCAAATGATGTGAAGAGTTAAAATTGATGTAGTTAAAAAATTGAAAATGCTTTAGAAAGGTTGTACGGCTATTTCATCAGCAGAAGAGAAGGAAGCAATCTCGATTAAGATGAAACAGGAAAGACTATTGTTGACTACTTAAAAACTTTCAAAAAATTATTAGTTGTTTTAAAAAACTCCCCTTTAGTGGTTGGGTGCATTATTCTTACCTTCGCCCCACTTCAAAATTTTTTTATGAACGATTGGAAAGATTATCAACAAAAAAATAAAGACCGTTTTTTAAATGAACTGCTCGAACTATTGCGGATACCAAGCGTAAGTGCACGAAGTGAGCATAAAGATGACATGCAGAGATGCGCAGAAGCAATACAGGAAAAATTAAAAGCGGCAGGTGTTGATAAAGCAGAGGTCTATACGACTGAAGGCCATCCTGTCGTTTACGGAGAAAAAATAATTGATGTAAACAAGCCAACCGTTTTAGTGTACGGGCATTATGATGTGCAGCCGCCTGATCCGCTCGAACTCTGGCACAGCGGACCTTTCGAACCGGTAATTAAAGATGGAAAATTATATGCGCGTGGCTCGGCAGATGATAAAGGCCAGGTGTATATGCATATAAAAGCACTGGAAACAATGACGGCAACGAATTATCTTCCAACCAATATAAAATTTATTATTGAAGGAGAAGAGGAGATTGGCAGCCCTAACCTCGCAAAGTTTGTAAAAGAACATAAAGGCTTATTGAAGGCTGATGTAATTCTTATCAGCGATACGGCCATGTTGAGTCTCGATACACCTTCAATGGATGTGGGTGTGCGTGGCCTAAGTTATATTGAAGTGGAAATAACGGGTCCAAACCGCGATCTGCACAGTGGCGTGTATGGTGGCGCTGTTGCCAACCCGATAACTATCCTGGCAAAAATGATTGCAAGCCTGCATGATGAAAATAATCATATTACAATTCCCGGATTTTATGATGATGTGGTTGAGTCATCTGACGCGGAAAGGAAACTGATGGCGGAAGCGCCTTATGATGAAGAGGAATATAAAATGGATCTTGGTGTAAAAGCATTGTGGGGAGAAAAAGGTTATACTACTAATGAACGCACCGGTATTCGCCCAACGTTGGAAATAAATGGAATATGGGGTGGTTATACAGGCGAAGGCGCCAAGACCGTACTGCCTTCCAAAGCGCATGCAAAGATCAGTTGCCGTTTGGTGCCCCATCAAAAATCAGACACGATAACAACATTGCTTATTAATCATCTTAAAAGTATTGCGCCACCTTGCGTTGATATAAAGATAAAAATTGACCATGGCGGTGAACCATACATGACGCCCATTGATAGTAAGGGTTATAAGGCAGCAGCAAAAGCCATCGAAACCACCTTTGGCAAACAGCCTATCCCGGTTCGTGGTGGAGGAAGCATTCCTATTTGTTCATTGTTTGAGAAAGAATTGGGCATAAAAATTATTTTTATGGGGTTTGGCCTGGATAGCGATAATTTACACAGCCCCAACGAGAAATATGATCTTGCGAATTATTATAAGGGCATTGAAACCATTCCCTATTTTCATAAATATTTTGCGGAGATGCAGTAACGTTGAAAGTTTAACGTTTAGAACTGAGTGTTTTTTAAGTTGACAGAAATGATGTTATAAAATCATTTCTACACTGATTCCGATATTCTGTTATTGGTTGTATTATTATCTATGCTGCCCGTCCATCGGATTTTCTTTTTGTGACGACTCTTGTTCTTTTTTGATGAAAGACCGGGTTTTATCTTCATAGAGTTACACTAACGGGAAATTGAAAAATCTGGCAAATCCTATACATTTGGCCGTCGTACCCGGTGAAAAAATTATTTACCATATCTGTAATTGCATCGTTTATTGCATTGATTCTAAGTTTTAAGAATACCAATGCATACAATACGCTTTATACTGATACGATAAATGATTTCAACCGGCAACAGCATGCTTTACTGGATATCACCAAAACGGCCAACCTGCGTGAACAGAAAGATATTTACTCAGTAAAAAAGGCTATCGTTTCAGCAAGACTAAAACTGAAAGCAATTGATTTCTGGCTGCGCTATCTTGAGCCGGTTGCCTATAAGAAAATCAATGGGGCGCTTCCTGTGGAATGGGAAAACGAGGTGTTTGAGAAATTTGAGAAACCCTACAAAAGGGAAGGCGCAGGACTTAGCCTTGCTGAACTATACCTCGAAGAAGAAAATATCAACAACGATTCGCTTGTTCATCTTATACAGTCTTCCATTGATGCAATGAAAACGTTCCGGGCGGATTCTATCACAAGCCAGTTAAGCACGCCGGATCATTTTTTCTTTGCCAACAGGCTTTACCTGTTAAACCTCGCTGCCGTTTATACAACAGGCTTTGAATGTCCGGACACCGGCAATATTATTCCTGAACTGCGTTATATGCTTGAAGCAGTGACTAATATTTATGATGACTACAATAAAAGCTTTGCTGCAACACCACTTCCGGAAGCGTATCTTGATCTTTATCAGAAAACAATATTATTCGCAAAACAGCAGCCGTCTGATTTTTCGGCTTTCGATCATTTTAGTTTTATAAAGAATTATGTCAATCCTTTATTCGCAATGAATCAAAAGCTGATAAATGCTTACGGTGTTATTTCAGAAAATTATAACGACTATACCTTAAATGATAGTTGCTATTCAATTTTCAATAAGTCCTTATACACCGCGCAAACAGCGAAAGGAATTTTTTCCGTTGTGGATGATACGGCTGTATTGGAAAAAATAAAACAAACCGGCAAATTACTTTTTTACGATCCTTTATTATCTGGTAACAATAAACGCAGTTGTGCATCTTGCCATAAGCCGGATGAATATTTTACGGATACAAGTTTGCAAACAGCGTTTCAGTTTGATGATGCAAACCATTTGACAAGAAACACACCTTCATTAATTAACGTAGTGTATAATCATTTAATAATGTTGGATGGAAAACATATTTCACTGACGGACCAGACTAAAGATGTTATCACTAATCCAAAAGAATTAAATAACAGCAGCAAAGAATTACTTGAAAAGGTCTTGAGTTGTAAAGAATATAAAGACGCCTTTAAAGCATTTTTGAAATATACTCCTGAAAAAAAGCAAATTGGAATAGATCATATTATATCAGCCATTACCTATTATTACGGAGCCTTTGGCGATTATTATGCAGCGTTTGATGAAGCAATGAACGCAAACAAACATCTCGATGAAGATTGTATAAAAGGGTTTAATCTTTTTATGAGTAAAGCCAAATGTGCCACATGCCATTTTCTGCCCAACTTTAATGGGGTGAAGCCACCGTTTATCAGTTCGGAGTTTGAAGTGCTGGGGATCCCGGAAGATACCGGCTACATAAAACTGAGTGGCGATAGCGGAAGGTTTTACATAAACCCTGCTGATGAAACGCTGCATGCTTTCAGAACAGGTTCGTTAAGGAATATCATGCATACAGCGCCCTATATGCATAACGGCGTTTTTAAAACGATAGAGGAGGTAATAGAGTTTTACAATGATGGCGGAGGCGCCGGGAAAAAACTTGATGTGCAAAATCAAACATTACCTGCTGATTCATTAAAATTGAACGATCCGGAAAAGCAACAGTTATTATCCTTTCTTCACTCACTCGATGAAAATATTATTTTTGAAGAACCGCCTTCAGCGTTGCCTGTTTCTTCAATAGAGAAACTGAATCAAAGAAAAGTTGGCGGCGAATATTAAAGCAAATGTATTTTACAATAAAAATGAATTTTCTTCCACGATATATTTTGATACCCGTTGTAATTTTTATTATTGCTTTTGTAATGATGAAATGCAGCGCACCCAAAAAAACCGAATACAATATCCCGCCAACTGTTTCTGAAGAATACAAAACACTATTAATGGAAAGGCTTGACAAAGGAAAAGAATTGTATAAGATTTACTGTGCAGATTGTCACGGCATCTTTAGTAAAGGCAAGGATAGTATTCCAAATTTTTCAAAAGACCAGATCGATAATTATGATGCCTTGTTTGTAAAGAAAGATCCGAGAAGCCATGCTGTAGCAAGAAAGTTAAGCCAGGAACAGATTGATTATGTACTTACATTTTTGCGGCTTAGAAAGCAGTCTTGATTTTTGATTTTAAAAGGAAAAAAATTTTCACTTTCTGAAAATTAAGTTAACATTGCTGACCAAATCGAAAATTTAAAACCAAAAAAGATCCGTAGCCATTTCATGGTACCTATTTAATGATAAATCCCGCAATCGGGGAAATTGAAATTAATCCGTGTGCTCAGGTATCGTACCATTGATTGGTGTTGGTAGGAACAACGATTTGAGGTTATACATATAGTTGCTTATCACCAAAAACCGCATATGAAAACTTTTTACCACCGTGTCATTGGCGCAAAACCAGGCTTTGCTCTTGTTGTTTTTTGCGCCTTGTTTTTTCAATCTTTTTTTACCCGGGCGCAAAATGCTATTGTTACTGAAAATGCTTTGCCCGGAAATCCATCATCGGAATGGGACATCAGTGGAGCAGGTGATCTTACCATGCAGGGTTTCGCGACAGACATCAGCGTGAATAAAGGCGAAACAGTGCATTTTAAAATCAAATCATCTGTTGCATACACTATTGATATATACAGGCTGGGTTATTACCAGGGAAATGGGGCGCGTAAAGTAGGCACAGGTGTTATTACCGCAACGCTTCCGCAAACACAGCCTGCGGATTTATATGATGCAGCTACCGGTTTAACTGACTGCGGTAACTGGGTTGAGTCTGCGCATTGGAATGTACCTTCCGATGCAGTATCGGGCATTTACATTGCAAGATTAAAGCGGGCAAATGGTAATGCCAGTCATATTGTTTTTATAGTGCGGGATGACGCAAGCCATTCCGATCTTTTCTTTCAAACTTCAGATGCTACCTGGCAGGCGTATAATGCTTACGGCGGAAACAGTTTATATACTGGTATTACGTCTTTGCCCAGCGGGCACGCTGCCAAGGTTAGTTACAACCGCCCTTTCATTACACGGAATGGTGGCGGCGGCGGCGGCGCCTCCGAAGACTGGCTTTTTAACGCTGAATATCCCATGCTCAGGTGGCTGGAAAGAAATGGGTATGATGTAACCTATACAACCAATGTTGACGGAGCACGAAGCGGGGATCTCATCAAAAATCATAAAGTTTTTTTATCTGTTGGTCATGATGAATATTGGTCTGCCGAACAACGCGCCAGCGTGCAGGCAGCGAGGGACAATGGTGTGCATCTTGCTTTTTTCAGCGGGAATGAAATTTACTGGAAAACAAGATGGGAGGCAAGTAATGATGGAGCTAACACGCCTTACCGCACATTGGTTTGCTATAAGGAAGGTACTTTGGGTGAAAATGTTTGCGGTTCTAAATGCGACCCATTAGCAACAGTATGGACAGGCCTATGGCGTGATGGATGTTCTTTTCCTTCTGCTGATGGCTGCCATCCTGAAAATTCATTGAGTGGACAGATAAGCTGGGATGGAACTACTTCAGCTATCCAGGTTCCCGATACCTATAAGAATCTTCGTTTCTGGCGGAATACCAGCGTTGCAACTCTCGGCGCCGGGCAAACCGCAACATTCCCTGCAGGCACACTTGGTTATGAATGGGACTGGGAACAATATCCAGCCAGTTATCCCGCAGGCAGGATACGTATGTCAAAAACAGTTTCCAACAGCCATACGCATCAGCTTTCGTTATACAAAGCATCAAGCGGCGCATTGGTGTTTGGAGCAGGTACGGTGCAATGGTCATGGGGCCTGGATGACGATCATGACAGAGGTAGCAACCCGCCGAGTACCGCAATGCAGCAGGCCACGGTGAATCTTTTTGCTGACATGAGTGTGCAGCCTGCAACGCTTCAATCAGGTCTTGTCGCAGCAACAGCCTCAACTGATGTTCAGCCTCCTGCCAGTGTAATAACTACTCCGTCGGATGGCGCCAGTTCTCCGGCAGGTACACCAATTAATATTACGGGTACAGCTTCTGATGCTGGTGGCGGAGTTGTTGCAGGCGTTGAAGTTTCCGTTGACGGCGGAACAACATGGAATGCTGCTACCGGCACTGCGAACTGGAGTTTTTCTTTTACGCCGAATACGCAAGGTTCGTTAACGATAAAAACACGTGCTGTGGATGATATTGGAAACCTCGAAACTCCCGGAAGTGGTGTTACAATCACTATCGGCCCAGCGGGGCCGACCATATGTCCATGTACTATTTGGCCCTCCGGTTCCGTTCCGGGAACAGAGGCTGATCCTGATAACCAGCCTGTAGAAGTAGGTGTAAAATTCCGCGCTAATGTGAATGGTTATATCACCGGTATCAGGTATTATAAATCAGCCACCAATACCGGCATTCATGTTGGTAGCTTGTGGGGAAGCAATGGGGATAATTTGGCACAGGCAACCTTTGCAGGGGAGTCTTCTACCGGATGGCAGGAAGTTAGTTTTACCTCGCCTGTTGCCATAACCGCAGGTGTAACATACATAGCTTCTTACCACACTAATACCGGGCATTATGCTGAAGACGATTTCTATTTTTCCAGCTCCGGTTTTTCAAGCGCAAATCTTTCTGCTTTGGCAAATGGTGAAGATGGACCCAATGGAGTGTATGTTTATTCTGCTTCAAGTGCATTCCCCACACAAACCTTTAATGCAAGTAACTATTGGGTAGATGTGGTATTTAATACCAGTGTTGGCCCGGATGTAACGCCACCATCAGTTACCTCTACCGTACCTTTAAGCAACGCATCTGGCGTAAATATTAATACAGCAGTCGAGGTAAACTTTAATGAGGCACTGGATGAGACAACTGTGGGTAGCTCCAGTATTGAATTAACCGATCCCGTAAACGTACAGGTTTATGCAACGGTGAGCTATGGCGCAGGTACAAGAAAAGTAACTATTACACCCGTATCGCCACTGGCTTATTCAACTACTTATACGGTCAAAGTAAAAGGGGGTAATACTGATCCGAGGATCAAAGATGTAGCAGGCAATGCACTGCAAGACAATTATACCTGGAGCTTTACCACCGGCGCACCGCCGCCGCCGCCACCGACAGAAGGGCCGGGCGGACCAATCCTGCTAATAAGCGCCGCATCCAATCCATTCAGCCGTTACCCTGTTGAGATCCTTCGCGCGCAAGGCTTTAATGAATTTGATGCTATGGACATTTCGCAGGTAACGCAAACAATACTTGACAATCATGATGTGGTTATCCTTGGAGAAATTCCACTCTCTGCATCAAATGTTACCATGCTCACCGACTGGGTAAATGCGGGTGGAACGCTGATAGCCCTTAAGCCTGATGCGCAACTTGCTTCCTTAATGGGCATTACAAAGGTGGCCGGAAGCCTTACCGATAAATATTTATTGGTAAATACTGCTTCAGATCCGGGTGCGGGCATTGTAAATCAAACTATACAATTTCATGGAAGCGCTGATCTGTATACTTTAAACGGGGCAACAAGCATCGCAACTTTGTACTCGGCTGCAAACACAGCCACTTCCAACCCGGCTGTTACCATGAAAAATGTTGGCGCGAACGGTGGAGTCGCCATTGCTTTTACATATGATCTTGCTCGCTCGGTTGTTTATACGCACCAGGGCAATCCTGCCTGGGCCGGGCAGAAACGCGACGGCGAGATTAATCCCATCAGGTCTGACGATATGTTCTTCCCTGACTGGATTGATTTTAATAAGGTAGCTATTCCGCAGGCAGACGAGCAGCAGCATCTTTTATCTAACCTTATCCTTAAAGGCAACCAGCATCGTAAACCTTTACCGAGATTCTGGTTTTTGCCCAAAGGATTAAAAGCGGCTGTTGTAATGACCGGAGATGACCATGGCAGCGGCGGAACAACAGGCAGATTTAATCAATACCTTTCATTAAGTTCTTCCAATACCGCACAGGCTGTTGCCGATTGGACCGCTGTGAGAGGTACATCCTATATTTATCCAAACACACCTATTTCCGATGCTCAGGCAGCGGCTTTCCAGGCCCAGGGCTTCGAAATTGCATTGCATCTGAATACTAATTGTGATGTTTGGACGCCTTCCTCGCTCGACAATTACTTAACAACGCAATTGTCTCAGTTGGCGGCTCAGTTCCCGAGTTTGTCTCCACCTGCCACAAATCGTACGCATTGCATTTCGTGGAGTGATTGGGCAAGCAAGCCAAAAGCTGAAGCGGCCAAAGGCATTCGTCTTGATGTTAACTATTATTACTGGCCTGCTGCCTGGGTACAAAATCGTGCCGGAATGTTTACCGGTTCAGGTATGCCCATGCGTTTTGCAGACCTTGATGGAACTGTTATTGATTGTTACCAGGTAGTTACCCAGATGCCGGATGAATCCGGTGAGGTTTTCCCGGGTTTTATTGATGCGCTTCTGGATAAAGCTATCGGCCCTGAAGGTTATTATGGTGTGTTTTGCGCTAATATGCATACAGATAATGCGAGTTCAAGCGGCTCAGACGCCATCATCGCTTCTGCCCAGTCAAAACAAATACCCGTTGTGTCGGCGAAGCAAATGCTCGATTGGCTCGACGGAAGAAACGGATCTTCATTTGGTTCTCTGGTATGGAATGGCAACCAGTTAAGCTTTACGGTGGCTGTTGGAAGCGGTGCTAATAATCTAAAAGGCATGTTGCCTGTAACTTCTTCTGTAGGTCAATTAACAGGCTTATCTCTTAATGGCAGCCCGGTTCTTTATGAAACGCAAACTATTAAAGGCATACAATATGCATTTTTTAACGCTGCTGCAGGAAGTTATGTAGCAAGCTATGCCATAGATAATACAGCGCCGGTAATCACTGATGTTGTAGCCACACCGCATAGCGATGGTACTGCAACCATTACCTGGACAACCGATGAATTTTCCAGCTCAAGAGTTGACTATGGGACAGCACCGGATGCATTATCACAAAATGTAAATAACAGTTCGCTTGTAGTTACACATAGCATGATATTAACCGGTTTAACGCCAGGCACTACTTATTACTTTAAGGTTACCTCTGCTGATGCAGCCAATAACAGTGCGTCTGTGTCAGGTGACCCGGTGGCATTTAATTTTACATTGCCGGCGCCGCCTTGTGCGGAAGATGCTGCTGTTGCTGATTTCAATCTTGGCAGTACAGGCACTAACACAATGGTGACAAACCAGGGCGTAATACTTAAACCAGTAACGAATGAAGATTTCAATGGTACATCCATACCTTCATCCTTTGCATTTGAAACATGGGGAACCGGCGGTACGGCAACTGTTAATAATGGTGTTGCAGTAATAGACGGCTCTCACCTCAGTTCAAACGCAAGTTTCAGTCCTGGTACTTTCATAGAATTTGCTGCAACTTTCACGGCTGGTAATTTCCAGAATGTCGGCCTTTCAACCGGGTCAGGTTTTAACGAGCCATGGGTTACTATCGGCAGGGGCGGTGAAGGAGACAATAACCTGTATGCACGTGCCAGCCCCGGTGGTCAACGAGACCTGCTTGGTGCAAATCTGCTGGGTACACAACATATCTACAAGATCTTGTGGAATGTGAACAATACATTCAGCTTCTATGTGGACGGGAACCTCATTTCCACACCGGGTGTCACTATCACCGCAAGCACTCCTTTGGTTATTCAATTAAGCGATTTTGATGCTGGGGGCGCGAATTTAACCGTGGATTGGATACGTGTTTCTCCATATGTTGCTTCCGGTATATATACATCGCGGATATTTAACCAGGGTTCATCTGCCAACTGGGGAGCTGTAACATGGACTGCTTCAATACCATCGGGTACTTCACTTGGCATTGAAGTACGCACAGGCAATTCACCATCACCGGATCTGAGCTGGACAAGCTTTACATCGGTGGCTAATGGAGGTAATGCGGGTGCTAATTCACAGTACATCCAATACCGGGCTAACCTGGCAACTACAAATAATACAGCCACACCGGTATTGCAAAATATCAATATTGAATGTGATGCGGGAACGGATGAAACACCGCCCGTTATTACAAACATAGAGGTCGAGCCATCTTCTGATGGAGAATCTGCTGTAATAACATGGAATACGGATGAATCGTCTGATGGTGCAATAGATTATGGCACAAGTGAGGGCTCGCTTAATCAGCATAAAGAAGACGCGACGCCTACTACTTCACACAGTATAACCATTACAGGACTAATACCCGGCGCTACATATTATTATCGCGTAACTTCCAAAGATGGTTCCGCTAATTCAGCCACTGAGCCGGCTTCTCCTGCTGTTCCGCTTAGTTTCGTTACGCCAATACCTCCATGCTTTACAGATGTGACAGCAGCAGATTTTGGCGGAGGAACAGCAAACAATACTTACATTACTATCAAGGATGACGGTGAAATAACGCTTCAGCCTTCCAGGGGAACTGAATTTTCGACCTTACCTCCTGTAAGTGAATGGGCTAATTTTTCATGGACAGGTTCGGGCAGTTCGACTGTTTCCGATGGAATTCTGTCAGTCGATGGTCAAAGATTTAATACAGAGCCAGAAAATGCAACCTTTGGTCCTGGTTCCACGCTTGAATTTGTCGCCACATTTGGCGCCGCCACTTTCCAGCATATCGGATTTGCCGGCGGAACAGATGCAATTGGAAGTGGAGGAATATACAATGGCGATAGTCCGTGGGCGATGTTCAGTACTGGCAGTTCCTCTACCGTGTTAAAGGCAAGGACGGCGCTCAATGCAAGTGCAGCGACAGAAATTGATCTCGGAAACTATCCGGGGACTTCACATTTATACCGTATTGAATGGCTTAACGATGGTAGTTTCAAATACTATATTGACGGAGTACTTGTGCTTAATCAAAATCAGGCGGATCGGCTTATTACTACTCCTATGCGGGTGGCGATAAGTGATTTTGCAACGGGCGGGCCTGATATCAAAGTTGACTGGATACATGTAACGCCTTACATCACATCCGGCAGCTTCCAGTCGCGGGTGTTTAATGCAGGCAGCCAGCGTAACTGGGGTAATATTTCATGGACTGCGGAGACACCTTCCGGCGAAACATCTGCTGTTACTACCGTTTCATTATTTGTACGCACCGGTAACACGGCAATACCCGATGGGAGTTGGTCCGCTTATACAGAGGTTTCCAACGGCGGTGCAATAAACCAGCAGTCACAATATATTCAATACAAAGCTGAACTTACGACGTCGGATGCTGCTGTTACACCGGCTTTGAAAGATGTTACTGTTACCTGTTCTGACATAGTGAATACGATACCTGTTGTAACAACTGACCCCGCTGGTCAAACTGTGTGCGCGGGAAGTAGCGTTAGCTTTACTTCAGCGGCGACCGGCACTCCTTCTCCCACTGTACAATGGCAGGTAAGTACGGACAACGGTGATACATGGGATGATATAGATGGTGCAACAAATAGTACACTTTCTTTCAATACGTCCGATGCAGATGATGGAAAACAATATCGCGCCGTATGG
>DASUGF010000014.1:0-85044 GCA_036274175.1 Parafilimonas sp. | reverse complement strand
AAGAAACATTCAGTCCATCCTGCTAATAAAACCAAAACCTTTCACCAAACGAAAATCTGTAGTACACAAACCGGAACTCAAAAAAAATGAAATGCAGTATTTACTGGCTTCTCCGCCGGTTTAGCTGCAATGTGGGTTAGCATATTGTTTATACAATAAACATCTGCTTCAATTACACCCGCCCTGTTGTTCCAGGCATCCCAAAAAGGCAAGGCATGTGTATAATCGTTATGAGAATGTATAACAGGCTGACCCTGGCAAATACCGGCAAATAAGATGCAGGCAGTAATAAAGAAAAGTTTCAAATACATTTTATGTGTGCTTTCAATATTTTGTCAGTAAGTATAAATATTACTGACTGCGAAAGTATTAAAGCTGATTATATAAAAAAGGCCGCCTCAGAAATTAAGGCGGCCTTTTTATTAGTGAATTAAGCGATGTTTATTTATCCGCAACCAACTGTGTTCTTGCTATAAACAGAATTGCCCCGGTGCGCGATAATACCTTTACGCCAATCAGGATAGTGCGACTGTATGGTCAAGATAAACATTGGCTGAACGATAAGAAAATTAAAAAATTGAAGGAGGCAGGTAATCACTCCCTTCATCCATAGAATTACACTATCGCATGAGATGACAAGCTGTTGTTTAAATTAAAGTTTTATCCTGATTATTGTATTATAATTTCCCGGCTCTCCTTTTTATTGCCATTAATGATAGTGAGTGTATAGGCGCCGGGTTGTATTCCACTTTTTAGTGGTATAATAACCTTTTCCTCACCTGTAACTGTTTTTTGCAGGGTTGCTACAATTGCGCCTGTTGAAGAGGCAAGAGAAAATTTAACCAGGGATGGTTGTGGCACATTCAGTTCTACATTAACTGAAGCACTGGTTCTGGCGGCCGGATTGGGATACACTTTGGATATTAACTGTGCGTTCAAAGCAGCACCTTTTGCTTTAACATCTTCCGCTGCATCTTCATTACCAGGCAGGGATGCTGCGTCTAATGTATTACCGGCGATTTTATAACTTTTATCAAGAAATGATATGTAAAGTTCAATCCAGTCAGATGAATAACCATTTGTTGTCATTTCTGTTACGTAAGCGCTAAACAACGCGGTTTTATTAATGGACTGCCTGGTTGATAAGTTAGCGGGCCTGTTGAAGATGTCATCTCCAACCCAGCTTGTATAACCTACATTTAATGTTTTTACAGCATCTGCCGCTGCAAATCCCGCATTATAATTATCTGAATGATCGTCCGGGTTAATTAACTTATCCGTTGCTGGTTTATTGATATTAAAAAATGTGTTGGACCCCTTTTCTTTATTTACGATCCCCTTCAAAGTTTTGGTAAGGTCACTCCAGGATGTATAGGTAGCACTGTTATCTATTGCGGTAATTTGTGCTATTGCGCCTGTTCTTAGTTTTTGCAGGCTTTGTTTGCCCGTGCCCGGAAAACCCTTGCCGTTCCATTTTCCGTCGGGTAAGCGCAGGAAATAGCATACCACACCTTTATAAGTATATCGCTTGATTTGATGAGAGTTTACAGTAATTATAGATTCATGGAGGGAGGAAGGCGCTGCCCCGGAATCTGCCATAAACTGCACTGATCTTACTGAAGCTTTTTCCCTGGCCAGGTAATAAGGTATATTTCCGCTTCCTCCTGAACCCAAACCTGCATCACCTGCTGAAAGCGTTATAATGACCACCTTGAAATTTTTGTGGTAATCTTCCCATGCACTCGTACCCATATATAACTGCCAGGAGAACCCATGGGCGACAAAAAAATAGGATATGCCTGCCTGTGCTCCTGCGCGGGTGAAAGAAAAAAGAAATGCAAAGCATAAAGCTGCAATAATTGTTAATTTGTGTTTCACGGTAATTGTTTTAAAAGTTATAAAAATTGAAGAATTCCTGAATATTTAACCTGGCCTGGTATTTATGGTTACAATACTCCATTCATTTCGCTGCTATACCTGACCTTTTATTTTTACTTAAATGTGGCTTGTTTATCGGTCATCTGTTTGTTGCATTTCTATTTTCTCAATTCTTTTATCAAACACCCATACTATACCAGCAATAAGTATTAATGCAATCAGAATGACCAGAATCGTTGGCAAATTTTTCTTCAACATACATAACCGGGCATTTACAACCAAGGTAATTCCTGTGCCATCGGAAATCCAAACTTTTGAGGTGACAAAAGGTGGACAGGCATGATGACAAAAAGCGGACAAGCAAATAAGAGGGTGGCAATCAGCAGGTAGTGAGTTTGGAATTGACAGGCGACAAAGACTTAACCCACATTGCAGCGCAAATTCTTTCAACTATTAAAAAGGGATCGGAAGTTTACAACTTTGCTATAAACTCCAGCACTTCGGCATCGGTTTGCATGTTAAGCCGGTGGCGCAGGCGCGATTTTGTTTTGATGACGCTGTTGGCGGAAATGCCAAGCACAGAAGCCATATGCTTATTGGTGAGATGCAAGCGGACCAGGGCAGCCATGCGTTGTTCCGCCAGTGTTATACCGGATATGCTGTTTATAAGGCTGTCAAAAAAAGCAGGGTGCAGTTTTTCAAACAGCACCCTGAACCTGTACCAGTCTTCTTCGGTTAATATTGCCTGTTCCGCCAGTTCCGCCAACACTAATTGTTGGCCGGCGCCTGCTTTATTTTGACCCAACTCTTGTTCCAGTTTCTCTATCAGTGTTGTTTTCTCAATAATGTTTTGTGTAAACACCTGCATTTGTTCCCTTGCTGATTTTACTTCTTCCTCCATTACCTGCCTTTGCTGTTCGGCACGCTGCTCTTTTAAACGGGCTTTGATGCTTTTGCGGTTAAAGTATAAAATAATAAAAGCTGAAATCAGAATGATGGCAAGAATAATAAAATTGCGTTTTAATGTTTCGGCTTGTATGTCGCTTTGCAATTTTTCAATTTTGAAAGCGCTGGTCATGTTTTCCAGCCTTATAGCAGAAACTTCCATGCGGCTGGTGGCAGCAGCGAGCTCCAGCGAATCCTTAATATGGTTGTATAGTTGCGTGAATAGCAGAGCGCTGTCTTTAATGCTCAAAGCCCGGTAAACATCTGCGGTGGTTTGGTAAATATTCTGAAGAAAATAGGCGTATGGTTTTTCGCTTAAAAGCGCCTTCGCTTTTTTGACATGTTGTAAAGCAATGTTGTTTTCATCTTCCAGGAGGCTTATTCTTGCCAGCCATTGCAGCGCATTGGCAGCATCGGCTGTTTCGCCTGCTTTAGCACTGGTGACATATTCATATTCAAACAGCGCTTTTGCTGTATCATATTGTTTCTGTTCAAAATATATCTGGGCTTTATTACCTAAAATGATGCCTTTCCAAACATCATAGCCCGGTATATTGGCATAATGCAAGGCCGAATCGAAGTAAAAAAAAGCTGAATCATAATTTATCATTTTCCTGAAGCAAAGCCCGATGGTATTATACGCACTGGCAGTTTCTACCTTAACAATAAAAGAGGTATCTGACAGGTTGCTGGCTGCGATGGCCTGCCTGGTATAATAAATGCTTTTTTTGTATCCCCGCGTGTAATACAAAACATTTCCCAATAAAACGTATTCTTTTCTTTGCATTGAAATGCCGTGCTTCTTAAATAATTCTGCACCGTTTAAACAGTATAATGTGGCTAAATCAAACTGTCCGTACCAGGACATTAAAGACCCGAATTGCCAGCTTATAAAAGCGGTAACCAATTCATCGTTCAATGCATAACATTGGCTGGTGGCTTTTGTCATCAGACGTTTTATCGCAGGCAGTTCCTGCTGACTTGCTGACCTTATCCATAACATTCTTGCTTTTAACAATTTAAATCTTATGCTATAATAAATATTTTGATGCCGTTCTTTTTCTTCGAGTTCTTCCATAGTGCGTTGCATGTTTATGGAATCAACCGAAAGACGTACTGCCAGGTCGGGATCTTTTCGTATAAAGAGAATTGAATCGATTTCCTGGTAACCTTTATTCAGATGATCATTTTTATCAGCTAATTTTTTCACCCATTCATTAACAGGAAAAGAAGATTGCTGAGCGAGGGTGTGTTTATTTGCAAGAAGGAATAAAATGATTAACGGAGCAGCAATACAGTTACGAATCGTCATGATTTTTGGAGTCAGTATTTTAATACTATTGATCGACAGCATAAATATTCCGCAAAACGCAGCATTATTACTCAATCGCGATTACAACAATTGCCAAACCTGCCTTAATTCAGTCCATCATTTTCTGGTTATCACGTGAAGCAACGCCGGTTTTGCTCCATATAAAATAATATGAAATTATAAAATTTCATTCTGCCGGGCTATCAACAATGGATAATGAAATTAAATGACTCAGGGGGTGACAATATTATTTTCCAATGACGGCTATTTGAAATAGCCCCGGCCAGTTTAAATTTTTTAAACTAATTCACAACAAAAAAGGGTAAACAAAAGAGGAAGCCTCAAAAGTAAGATACATGGCTTGACGTTTGCTTAATCGAAAATTTTCTCCATGAGGCATACGAATAAAAAAAGAGGCTGTGCTCAACTTTTGACAGCCTCTTTTTTTCAAATAAGAACAACTAACCTATTTATCTACAACAAACTGTGTTCTTGCTATTATCGCATTGCCCTGTTGAGCAATGATCATATAAGTGCCGGGCAGTAAATTAATATTGCGTAAAGAATAATTATTCTTTCCTGCAACAATACTGCTTATATTTTCAGATCTTAAAATCCTTCCTGAAAGATCAGCGATCTTAATATTCACGGAACCTGCTTTGGCTGCCTGTAAAACAACACTGGCTGATGAACCTCTTACAGGATTGGGTGAAACCACAAGACTGTTTAAAGTATTTTGTTTTAAGTCGCTTTCGGCAACAGCATTAACGGTACCGCCACTGAATTTTACGCTATAATCTTCTGCTTCTCCATCAGTGAAGCTACCGCATGGATTGTTAAGATAACTATTAAAGTTCATAACTACGCGCATACGCGTGGTGCCGTTTTTCGCCGTAAGCGGAATAGTAAATGATAAATTTTTCTTAGTGGTGCCTGTACTCGTTCCAAACGCTACCCTTTCACCCGCATCGTCAAAATCCTTGTCCTGGTTATAATCAATATATACTTCCCAGTATTCGGAATACGTAAGACTGGTGAAGCCTGCCCAGAGGCTAATTTGTTGTGTGGTGCCTGCAACCGCAGTTCTGGACAATGCGGTATAGTCGCCGTAACCACCATTATTCCCGCTTGTATTATCGATAACTCCAAATTTTACCCTCTTTATATATTCAAAACCGGTTGAGCCCTGTATTGCACAATAGCCGCCAACGTTAGTCGTTTTAAATGATTTAGTTGCGCTAACTGCACTTTTTACTCCGCCTGCGCAAATAGACTGAACTTTAAAGACATACTTTGTGTTTGGTGTTAACCCTGTTAAATTGTATGAAGTGGTACTGATATTATTTACCTTAGTCCATGGGTCAGGAGGCCCGGTTCTATATTGCAGCTTGTATTTTACTGCTCCGGTTGCGGCGCCCCAGCTTACAGTGGCAGATGTGCTGGTAATTGATGAAGCAGAAAGACCTGTTGGCGTGTTGCATCCGCCACCGCCGCCAGCTCCGATACCTACGGCATGCCAGGCATTTTGAACTTGTGTCAGCTCATTGGAACCTGCACCATACAGGTCTGTTGCCGCATTAATGCAGGCTGTCCGCCAGTCTGCATACTGAGACGTTGGCACAAGGTACACAGCGTTGGTGCGGTAAAGGATCTTGGCGGCATGATCGAGACCGATGCCCGTTACGGAATAACTATCCCCGTTATCATTGGTGCCGCTGCCACCGTTAACCAATAAATAGTACATGAAGTTGCCTACCCCGCTGTTGTAATGAACGCCGCCGTTATCCCCGCTCCCGGTGTACCAATAAGTGCCATGGTATGTATCCGGCTGACCTTCTGCATTCGGGTTGCTCATATTGCGGATGATCCAGCCCATATCATTGCTTAATCTCCAGTCTATATCGGTCGGTTTGCTCCAGAACTGGATATTCTTGCCCATAATATCGCTCATGCTTTCATTCATAGCGCCTGACTCGTAACTGTAATTCAAACCGCTGGTTTCCTGCGTTACTCCATGCGAAACTTCATGGCCTGCCACATCTATACCGGTTACACCACCGGGATTCCCATCGCAACGGGTAAGAAATGTCATGTAAGTGCCGTTCCAATATGCGTTGTCGCAACTGCCGGCATTTACATAGCTGTATAATGCGCCGCCGGCGCCATCGTAGCTGTTTCTTCCGAGAACATTATAATAGTAGGCATAGGTTTCGGAAATACCGAAATGCGCATCCAATGCAGCTATATCTATCCCTCCCAGCGTCCAGTTCTTGGAAGTGCTGGTATAATCGCTTCCATTGCCACGCAAAGTAATAATACCACTACCCTTTGAATAATCCCTTAACCTGAAAGAGCCTGCACCGAGCTTATCAGAATGGATGGTTTGTGTACCGCTATAAGCCGTAACGGCCGTGCCGGTCACATCACTGGATTGCAGCCTGTCTTTTTTACCCAGCGCTTTCCCTGTAATGGCATCTATAAAATAATATGCCCTGCTCAGCGGCTGTATTGCATATATATCTATTTTATAGCAAAGCCGCATATCCCTAGGGTTAATGGTTTCGCCCGGGTTATACCAAACAAGGCTTGCTTCCGGCTTATAACTTGCTTTCAGGTCTTTCATTTGCGATCTCAAAGCCTGTTCCAGGCCGGCATCCTGCCACGCATACTGTTTGGCATTCACCTGGTTCAGCGCCATGCTTATTGCCTGGCTGGCTGAAAGGCGTTGCGCAGAACGCTGGTCTATACTCTGATCAAAATCTGTAACAATACTTCCACCAAGGCTTTTCAAAGCCCCGTTCTTTGTGTGAATAATGTACATGGTATTTTCAATGGGTATTGACCTGTATGTTTGATAATAGCGGTAATGAATAAATCCAAGCTGGTCCTGCTCGGTTTTTTTTAAAACCAGATCTGAATTTGCATTCAGGCCAAGAAGCGACTTTACCTGGGCTGCGTTGAAGTTAACCAGTTGATCATCGTCAACAGAAATAAATTGTTTACTGATACCCCGCTCCCCGCGGATCTCTTTACTGATAAAATTTTGCGCATAAGCTTGTACGAGTATAAAGCTTAACAGCAGTAGTGATAGAAATTTTCTTTTCATAAAATGAACATTTAGGTTTTAGACAAAAAATTTGAAATCATATTCTGATGGTTAGAATAAGAAATATTTTTTCTCACAGCATCTTCACTGTTTCATGTTTACAAAGCCTTAAATCTTCAATCCGGCAAAAGCTGTGTTAGTTTTTCTTAAGATTAAACGGAGATATACTAATGGAAAATTAATGCTTTTTTTGATTTGTAAAACAATTTTATTTTTTTAAAGCGCTGTAAATTTTCGTCATGCGTTATATAAGAGGCCACTCAGAATAAGTGGCCTCCTTATGAAACATTCATCACCTGTTTATAATTAATTGAGTCCGGCCCACTACAACACCTTGCTTTTCTGCCACAACCATAAATACACCATTGGTTAAATTATTTAATCCGTTCAATGGAATTGTATTTTTCCCGGTTTGCGCATTCGCCATTTCCTGTTTGATCAGCACCTTGCCGGAAAGATCTGTTACTTTAATATTTACCCGGCCTTTTTGTGCCAGTTGTAATATAAGGTTTGCTACAGCGCTTTTAACAGGATTAGGTGTTACAGCGAGACTGTTCAGCATGCTATTGCCAGCCTTATCCAAAGACGCAATGCCCGTTAAAGTTCCGCCTGTTATGTTGACTGTGTAATCTTCTGCTTCACCATCGCTGAAAGTACCGCAGGTTGTGGTGCGGCTACTGCCATAATGCATAATGATACGCATGCGGGTTGCGCCACTCTTTGCAGCAGATGGAATAGTGAATGATTTGGTAACGGCTCCTGTACCATTACCACTTGTTGCCAACTCACCGGCATCCGTAAAATCGCCGTCCCGGTTATAATCAATATATACGGTCCAGTATTCACGGTATGATGCACTTACAAAGCCCGGTGTAAGTGTTATGGTTGCCGAACCGCCGGCAGTAAGATTTGTGCTTAAAGCCGTATAATCGCCATACCCGCTGTTACTGCCACTTGTATTATTAATAGTGCCTAGTACAACTTTTTTTATATACTCGTACGCGGTGCTTCCTTTTGTTGTGCAATAAGTAACTCCGCCTGAGGGCAGCGTAGTGAAGGATGAAGCGGTGCTGTATGCACCCGTGCCGCCTGAGCAAACAGTTTGTACCTGGTAGTTATAAGTGGTGTTTGCTGTAAGTCCGGTTAAACTATACGATGTTGATGTTAAACCGCTCACGGTTGTCCATGTAGAGGAAGCAGCAGTTTTATATTGAAGACTATAACTTACAGCGCCAGATACTGCAGACCAGCTAACCGTTGCAGACGAACTTGTTACAGATGATGAGGCAAGGCCTGCCGGTATATTGCAGGTGCTTCCGCCACCGCCCGGTGTGCCTATTCCTACAGCATACCATGCATTCTGAACCTGTGTTACCTGGCCGGAGGATCCGCCAAACAGGTCTGTGGCCGCATTGATGCAGGCAGTGCGCCAGTTGGCATATTTAGAGGTAGGTGTAAGATAAGTTGTATTGGTTCTATAAATTATCTGGTATGCATCAGCGAGGCCGATACCGGTTACGGAAAAAGCATTCCCTATATCATTGGTGCCGCTTCCGCCATTTACCAGCAGGTAAAACATAAAATTACCCACGCCGCTGTTGGTATGAACGCCGTAATTATCAGAGCTTGTTGTTTTCCAGTAAGTGCCTTTGTAGGTATCCGGCTGGCTTTGTGCATTAGGGTTCGACATACTGCGTATGATCCAGTTCATGTCATTGCTCATCAGCCAGTTTATATCTGAAGGCTTGCTCCAGAACTGCACTGATTTACCCATGATGTCGCTCATGCTTTCATTCATCGCTCCCGGTTCCTTGCTGTAATTCAAACCGCTTGTTTCCTGGGTTACGCCATGCGTTAATTCATGGCCTGTAACATCAATACCTGTTACGCCGCCGGGATAGGTTGTACTGTTGGAACGTTTATTAAAGTTCATGGCACTGCCATCCCAGAATGCATTGTCTGTATAAGTTGGGTCATTAACGTAACTATACAGGGCAGTACCTGCATTATCATAGCTGCTTCTTCCAAAATTGGCATAATAAAATGCGTAGGTTTGAGATACGCCGTAATGTGCGTCCAATGCAGCAATGTTTGTTCCTGATAATGTCCAGTTTGCTGACGAACTGGTATAGTCTGTACCACGGCTTCCTGTTTCACCATGAACAGTAATTACACCATTTCCTTTTGTATAATCTCTCAGGCGGTAATTACTGCCGGTATAATCTGAATGAATGGTTTGTGCTCCGCTGTAAGCTGTATTCGCAGTACCTGTTGCATCAGAATAAAAAATTTCATCTTTCTTACCGATCACTTTACCTGTCAGCGCATCAATAAAATAATATGCCCTGCTTAAAGGTTGCCTTGCATATACGTCAACTTTATAGCATAACCTTAATTCTCTCGGACTCACATCATCATCCGGGCTGTACCAGGCCATCGTTGCTTTAGGCTGGTAAGTAGCGCGTATATCATTTCTTTGTACTTGCAGGCGTGCTTCCATACCCGGATCCTGCCATGCATATACTTTTGCACCCACATATTTTATAGCAATTGAAACTGCCTGTTCAGCCGAAACCCTTTGCGAGCTGCGTTTCTCCATTAACGGATCAAAGTCAGTAACGATTGCGCCGCCAAGGCTTTGCAATACTCCATTCTTTGTATGTATGATGTACATAGAGTTTTCAACCGGGATGCCTTTATATGTTTGATAAAAGCGATAATGAATAAACCCGATCTTGTCCTGTTCAGTGCGCTGTAAAACCAGGTCTGAATTTTTATTTAAGTCAAGAAGCGATCTTACCTGCGAGGCATTGAATGATATCTTCTGTGTTTTATCAACAGCAACAAATTGTTTGCTTACACCCCGTTCACCGCGGATGATCGTACTTACAAAATTTTGCGGGTAAGCCTTCATAATGATGAGGCTTAAGATCACAAGAGATAGAATTTTTCTTTTCATAACAATAATTAATTCGTGAATATTTAAACATGAATTGCCTCATAGGTTCAGAAAAAAAATAATTGCACTGTTATTACCATGTAAAACAGGTTATTTAAAATCACTTCAAAAAATTAATGCCGGTGGAATGCTCATTTTAGTTTTTCCGGGTAAGCATAAAGGATAGCAGATAAGGAGACGAAAATTAGACAATTTTATAATCCCACAAATAATTCTTCCGATTTTTTTAATAAAAATGCCGGAACTGAACTTCCGGCATTTTACATCATGGCTAAAATAAAAATTATTTATTGATCAATAACTGCGCACGGGCAATCGCCACGCCATTCTGCTCTGCAATAATCATATACACGCCACTGTTTAATTTACCAACGCCGTTTAACGGAACTGAATTCTTGCCAACCAATGCATTTGATATACGCTGGCTTAGTAAAACCGACCCTGATAAATCTGTGATCTTGATATTTACATTCCCTTGTTTTGACAGGTTCAAAGAAGCAGTTGCGGTACCACCCTTTATTGGATTAGGAGAAACCGTTATTGCATTTAACTCTTTTCCTGCAACAGACGAACCGTTTTGTATATATGCCGTGTAGTCTTCTACTTCACCCTCGTTGATCAGCGCACAAGGCCCTGTAAGGTCTGACGCGCTAAAAGACATCTGCACTCTTAAACGGGTGGGGCCATTTTTAGCATCGGCCGGCGTTGATATCGGGATTTTCACCATGCCATCACCACTGGCAGCACCGGCGAATTCTTTGGTGCTGTCAAACACGCCATCCTGGTTAAAATCAACATACACTGCCCAGTTTTCCGTCCATGTAGATCCCGGGAAACCCGGGGTTAATAACAGCGTGTCTTTAGAGGTTCCTGCGGTGAATAAACCGGCTCCGCTTATAAAGCTTCCATAACCGTTATTATTTCCGCTCTGGTAGCTTCTTACTCTTAATCCTACGCGATCAATATATTCAAATGAAGTGCTGCCTCCTGATGAAGCACAGTACGCAGGACCATCACTCACAGTTGTAAAGGTGAAAGGTTCGCTATAAGCGCTGTTTGTAGTGGAAGTGCACTTGTTCTGAACACGGAACTGGTAAGAGAATCCGGGCGTAAGACCTGTGAGATCATAAGAAGTAGCTGTAAGATCGGAAACAGTTTTCCACTTGCCGGA
This sequence comes from Parafilimonas sp., assembly GCA_036274175.1. Classification (GTDB taxonomy): domain Bacteria; phylum Bacteroidota; class Bacteroidia; order Chitinophagales; family Chitinophagaceae; genus Parafilimonas. The sequence continues at coordinate 73,673 of DASUGF010000014.1, read as the reverse complement.
AGTGATCACTTTATATTGAAGATTATACCCAACAGTTATACTTGCATCTGCCCATTTTAATGTGGCTGCTGTTTTAGTGATATTGGTTGCAGTTAAGCCGCCGGGCGCATCACAGCCGGTAGAATCAGCTCCGATACCCACAGCATAAAAAGCATTTTTAACTGCGTTGGTTTCCTTCGATGTACCGCCATATAAATCTGTAGCGGCGCTTATACAGGCTGTACGCCAGTCAGCATATTGTGAATTTTCGGTAAGATAAACTGATTGGGAGCGATAGATGATCTGGTCTGCTTTGTAAAGCCCGATAGCGGCTACTGAATAGTTGTTTCCTATATCATTGGTACCGGTACCGCCTGTAACCAAAAGATAGAACATGAAATTTCCCACACCACTATTATAATGCACACCACCGTTATCGCCACTGCCGGTGAACCAGAATTTACCTTTATAGGTATCAGGTTGCCCTTCGGCATTTGGATCACTCAGGTTCCGTATGATCCAATTCATGTCATTACTCAATTCCCAATTGATATCATCGGGTTTCGCAACAAACTGAACGCTCTTACCCATGATGTCGCTAAGGCTCTCATTCATTGCCCCTGATTCATAAGCATAAATCAGGCCGCAGGTTTCCTGGGTTACGCCGTGTGTTAATTCATGGCCGGCAACATCGATAGCGGTAACACCACCAGGAGTTCCATCGCATCGGGTAAGAAAATTCATGGAACTTCCATCCCAGAATGCATTATCGCACCCGGAAACATTTACATAACTAACCAAGGCGGCGCCTGCGCCATCATAACTATCTCTTCCAAAAGAATTCATGTAATAGTTGTAGGTTTCACTAACACCATAATGTGCATCGAGAGCGGCAATATTTGTACCGCTTAACGTCCAGTCGGGAGTTGTGCTTATATAGTCATTTCCAAACTGGCTGTTTTCGCCATGGAATGTCTTAATACCACCTCCCTTTGTAAGATCCTGCAGCCTGTAGGAATTAGTGCCGGTTTTATCTGAATGAATAGTACGATCGCCGCTATAAGCAGTATGGGCAGTACCTGTTACATCACTATGGTATAATTTATCATTCTTACCCACAACCTTGCCTGTTTTTGCGTCTATAAAATACACTGCCCGGCTCCGTGGTTTCACAGCATATACGTCTACTTTATAACAGAGGCCTATCTCACGGGGCATAAGCGGCCCCTGTGGATTATAATAAACAAGCGTGGCTTTAGGATAATAGCTTGCATGTGGGTTCTTTGTCTGCGCTTTTATACGCTGCTGCATCCCGGCATCCTGCCAGGCATACTTTTCTGCGGCTACTTTTGCAATAGCAAGCGCAACAGCTTTATCAGCAGAAACAGAAACAGTCTTTTTCGTGATAGAGCTAAATTCTGTTATTACATTTCCACTCGTGCTTTTTAAAAGACCATTTTTTGTATGCACAACAAACATACTTTTTTCAACAGGCACATTTTTATAGGATTGATAAAAGCGATAATGGATAAATCCCAATTTATCAGATTCAGTTTTCACAAGTACAAGGTCTGAACCGGCATCCAGGCCAAAAATATTTTTAGCAGCGGCGGGATTGAACTGAATTTTTTCATTGGGGCCAACCGCATTATATTGATCGCTGACACCCAGGTGAGATCTTAATTTAAATTTAAAGCTCTGTGCGAATCCTGACGTGACGATCAGGCAACAGACAAAAAAAAGTAATTGCTTTTTCATGGTTTTAATTTTAGACATTTTAAAATTTTGTTTTAATACAGTTACTTATTAATGAAACTTCATTAATAAGGTTTCAGTTTTACAGGTAGGAATTAAGAATTAGATTGGCAAAATGGACTTGTAAAATACATCTTTTTAAAATATCAATAAATTATTTTCAGAAAACTGAACACCCCATGTGTTTCAAAAATGCCTGCGTAAAAAATGTTATAGCAATCTTGAATTTTGAGTAATAAAGCAGTTTAGATTTTTATTTACGGATTAATAAAACTAACCGGTTTTCACGAACAGGAGATAATTTTTACAGCCATTTCTTTTAAAAATTCAGCATCGGCAGCGCTTCCGGAAATAGCGGTATTGATGCCAATATTTTTCAGGTTGTATTGATGCAACAGCAATATAATTTTTTCCGCTCCCGAAAAACCGTAATTCTTTATAGCCGTGGCAGCCTGTTTAGCAGCAAATGCATTATAATAAAACAAAGGTTTCAATGCATTCTCTGAATGATCATTCATCGCGGCGGCAGTATATATTTTGCTGAAATAAGCATATAGCGTTGGCAATATCAATTGAAGCGGTGCGGCTTTGGGATTGGATTGAAAATACTGGATGATGCGGATAGCTTTTGGTAAATTCTTTTGACTGATAGCTTCCTGCAGTTCAAACACGTTAAACTCTTTGCTGATGCCAACATAATTTTCGATATCATCTTCCGTAATTGTTTTCCGGTTGTGAAGGTTAACGGAGAGCTTTTCGATCTCATTTTTTAAACGGCTTAAGTCATTGCCAATGTGATCAACCAGTAAGAGCAATGCATTGTGATTAATGGATAAGCCCATGCCTGTGATCACCTGCTCTGTCCATTCCGGCAATTGGTTCTCATAAACTTTTTTTGTTGATAACAATTCTCCATGCTGCTTTACTGTCTTGTAAAATTTTGTGCGCGCATCTAATTTGTCTTTGTAGCTCACCACAAGAACAGTTGACAATAAAGGCTTTTGTATATAGCTTTCCAGTTTGTTTATATCTTTCATGTGCTGCGCTTCCTTCAGCAACACCACTTTCCTTTCACCAAACATCGGGTAACCCATACAGGCATTCAGCACGCTTGCCCAGTCTGCATCTTTGCCATAAAAAACAGTGAGATTAAAAGACGCCTCGCTCTCAGTTAATATCCTGTGCTCAGCATAGTCAACCACTTCATCAATAAAGAATGGCTCTTCCCCTTCAAGCCAGTAAACAGGCTTGAATTTTTTTTGCTTCCAGTCAGCAATAATTTTTTCGGCAGACATGGGTCAAATATAAGACGGGAAGTCCGGAAGACCGAAAGCCAGGGAGCAGCTAAAATATATTCTTCCCTTCCTGCTTGCAGATTTACCGACTTTCTGACTTACGGACTTTCTTCCTACTTTCACGCCTATGAAGAGATTATATTTTTTAATGACCTGCTTTATTTTTTTAACCGATTCGCGTGCCCAGAATTACCAGAAACTTCATTTTAATTCCATCCTTTGCGATACGCATAATGATATCATCAGCACCTGTCTTGAGAAAGGATACAGCTTTGATCAGGATCTTACCGGTAAAACACACAGCGATCTTAACCGCATGTTTAAAGCCGGCGTTGATGTACAGGTTTTCAGTATCTGGTGCGATGGCACACAAACAAATCCTTATGCTTTTGCGAACCGCGAGATTGATACGTTATATGCATGGATAAAACGCAACCCGGATAAGATGACGCTTGTTAAAAATTCCAATGAGTTGATGCAGGCCGTTAAACAACATAAACTCGCCAGTATGATCGGCGTGGAAGGCGGACATATGATGGAAGATGATCTGAATAAACTGGATAGCTTATATGCACGCGGCACCCGGTATATGACACTTACCTGGAATAACAACACTTCGTGGGCAACAAGCGCAAAGTATGAAACTGATTCATCGCAGTCTTCACGAAAAGGCTTAACAACATTCGGCAAACAGGTAGTACAGCACATGAATAAGATAGGAATGATGGTGGATGTGAGCCATGTAGGCGAACAAACTTTCTGGGATGTTATTCATACGACAACAAAACCCGTATTGGCTTCACATAGCTCTGTGTATGCTATCTGTCCTGTTCCAAGGAATTTAAAAGACGACCAGATAAAAGCCATTGCAAAAAATGGCGGCGTTATCCAGATTAATTTTTATTCAGGTTTTTTAGACAGCACATTCGATGCAAAAGAAAAAGCTTTTGAAACACGGCATAAACCGGAAAAAGATTCGCTGATGCAAGCTGGCAAAAATGAATTTTTTGCCGACAACGCTTTGTTTACAAAATATGCAGATGAGGTAACCAACATGCGTGCACCGTTTCAATTAGTGATCGACCATATTGATTACATTGCTAAGCTGGTTGGCGTTGATCATGTTGGTTTGGGCAGTGACTTTGACGGCATCAGTTTTCCGCCACAGCAACTGGATGATGTGACTGCCTATCCCTTAATTACAAAAGCATTGCTTGAAAAAGGTTACAGCAAAAGCGATATTGAAAAAATTTTAGGGGGCAATTTTATTCGCGTGTTGAAAGCAAATGAAGTTGGATTGGGAAATTGAGGATTGGGAAATTTTGAAATTGCGGCTCCTTCTTTGTTTACTCATCACTCATTTCTCATTACTCATTTCATATTTCTTATTATTCATTCTCTATTTTATAAGATACGGCTCTATCGCCTTCTTCCATATCGCATAACCTTTTGCATTCATGTGCAAACTGTCTTCAAGAAAAATTTCCGGCTTTGGCTGATGAGAAGCATTCATCATAACATCAAATACATTGATGAATGAAGCATGCGATTGTTTGCTGATGTAATCCTTGATCATCTTGTTTGCTTCAATCATTTTCGGCCAATACTTTCTGCGACTCGGGCTGGGTTTGAGGGAGACATAAGCAACTTGTATTGTTTTCATCTCTTCACGGATCATTCCATATAAAGTTCTGAAACGGTCAAACACCATTTGTGCGGTTGTATTGTCATCTGCTGCAAAATCATTTTCACCGCAGTAGATAACAACTTCTTTTGGCTGATATGGAAAGATAATATCGTTGGCATAGCGGATAACATCAGGCAATGTTGACCCGCCAAAACCGCGGTTAATGATGGTGTACTTTGGAAAGTAAGATTGTACATCCGTCCATTTTGTGAATGACGAGCTGCCTACAAAGAGTATGGCATGTTGCGGCGGTGGTTTAATACTGTCCTGCTTTTTGAAAGCCCGGATGTCGTCATAAAACGGCGGCTGTTGTGCAGTTGCGTTGAAGATAAAGACAACACAAACAACAAAAAGAAAAAGCTTTGTTTTCATCTTTATAATTTTAATTGATCTTGCCAAAATTACCATTGAAGTATTATATCTTTTGTTGAATTATCAATCGTTACCTGCTGTTGCGTTATTTTGTTGGATTCAGATAATAACTGCTGATACAAACCGGGATCATAAATATCATCAAGATTATCCAGCTCATTTAAGAGCTTGCAATTACAATCTTGTGATATGATCGTATTTGCATTGTTGAGACGGATATTTTCTAACTTATTATCAAAACCATGAAATATCAATTGTATTTTTTTAAAGTTTGAATGAAACGAACCTTCCTGTTTTGAAATAATTATTTTTTTAACAGCCGGATCAAATTCGATCATGCGCCTGCAATACACATTCTTTGTATAACCAAATCCATTGCCTTCGTCTTCGTAATAAGTAAATGTATTCTTTACTGTTCCATTATAAATATGCAAATACAAAGTATCGTTGGGTTTTTCTTTTGTTGACTGTACCAAACTTTGTGTTGGAATAATGGCAGATGCTTTTATATAAAAAGGCAACTTGTAAAGCGGACAATCTTCAGTAAATTCTTTTGAGCCGATGATTTTTTCATCTGAATATAAATTATACCAATCGCCCTGTGGCAAATAAACATTCTTTGATTTTTCACTGCTGGTTAATGGAGTGATCAATATATCTTTTCCAAACAAAAATTGATATTGATAATTCTTGTCATACACATTGTCATCAAAAGGATAATCGATACACAAACTTCTCTGAACAGGCATTCCTGTTTGCGATGCTTCATAAAAAGCAGCATAGAGATAAGGCATCAGCCTGTAACGAAAACCGATATAGGTTTTTGAAATAGCTTCCGCTTCTTCACCATAAGCCCAGGGCTCATTGGCAGCACCAAAGAATTCGCGGTGATTGCGGCAATACGGCGAAAAAATTCCGACTTCTATCCATCTGGTATATAAATTTTTTGAGCCGTCGCCAATGTATCCGCCGATATCATAACCAATAAACGGAACACCTGACAAACCAAACTGGTTATTCAGCAATACACTTGTTAACAGCCCTTCATCGGTTGCCATATTATCGCCACTCCACATACCTGAATAACGCTGCACACCAGCAAAACCTGATCGTGTTAACACAAACGGGCGTTGCTCACTATTGTTTTTTAACGCCGCTTCATAACTGCTTCTCGCCATTTGAAAACCGTATAGATTTTTTGCTTCAGCAGTGGATGCTTTTCTGCCGTCAAAATCAAACACCAGGTTATCCGGCAAATAACTGCCGCCTACTGCAGGCTCATTCATATCATTCCAGTAACCATTAATACCATTTATTTTCATCCATTGCATTTTATCTATCCACCATTGCCTTGTTGTTGGATTAGTATAATCAGGCAGCAATACTTTTAACGGCGCTATCTCTGTTTTGAATACATTGCCATCTGATGATTTTATAAACACATCTTTTTTCAGTCCATCGTTGTATGAATCATAACTGCTGTCTATGTTCACACCGGGATATACAGACGCTGTTAATTCAATATTCACTTTGGCAAGATCCTTTGAAAGCTTTGGCATGTCAGGAAAACGTTGTGTATTTGTTCTGAAAGGTTCATACCCCAACTGATAATCCGCATCCAACACAATACCGTCAACAGGAATGTTTTTACGGCGAAATGTTTCAGCGATCCACATCACTTTATCCTGTGGATAATAAGTACAGCGGCTTTGCTGATAACCCAAACTCCACAATGGTGGCAACTGCATACGGCCGGTTAATGAAGTATAATGCGCTATGATCTTTACAACTGATGTGTCATACATAAAAAAATAATCGGCTTCGCCACCGTCAAAATTTACAGAGGTAAACGACGTTGATAAACCGAAATTGAAAAAACTTTTATAGCTGTTATTAAAAAATAATCCATACACCATGTTATGATGCATACCCATATAAAATGGGATGCTGCTATACATGGATACCCGTGGATCGCCGTATTTATAATTGTCGGTGTTGTTTAATGTAATGCCACTGCCTCTCCTGTCGAGATTGCCAAGCGCTTCGCCTAAACCGACAAACCGTTCACCCTCCTGCAGCTTTTTATAAATGTTTACTTTGTTACCGTTGAATGTTGTACCAAAATTTTGCCCGTCAACATCAGCATTAATGATCTCATTCTTTTTATTCCTGAAAACAATATTCAACGATGGAGATTTTTGGATCTCGGTATTGATAGCATTGGTTGAAATAAAAATGTGGTTGTCTTTTTCTGTGATGGTTATGTTATCGGGTGATGGAATATTATTGTCAGCTAATGCATAAGAAAAATTGCGAAAGCTTTTTTCCTGCGAAACCCTTACACGAATAATATTATCGTTGTATACATGCACATCAAAAATGCAATTAGTTGTTTTGCCCTCAATGCCCCCAGGAATTTTCTTGTAGGAAATAATATTACCCGCATTTTTTATTTGCGCTGATATTGATGCATGTTGAAATGATAAGAAACTCATCAGAGCGACACAGATGAATAGTTGCCTAACAGAAGTGTATAATTTGGTGAAGGTTTGCGCGTGGTGCGCCCCTTTAGGAGTTGGGGGCACACCTGGACAAACAAAAGATACATGATGTTTCATAGCTGACAGCCCCAAAAGCGATTACAATTCTTGTATAAAAAACATTATACTATCGGCCATTTAAAAGTGGATTCCAGTTTTATTTTTTGCCCTGTGGCCGATGATTTTCGTGCGCCTTCAATTATTTCCAATACATGGAGCGCATGCTCAACATTGATGAGCGGCTCCGTACCTTTTACAATACTTTCACCAACAACCCTTGCGCCCTCCTGCCATTCGTAACCACCTTTATCTGTGGATAATAATTGCGGTGGTTCGGTGTTGGAGTTGTCGAGCACAACGCCATTTGTTTCCCAGTCATACCCGATCAAACGCATGTTTCCTTTATCACCAAAGATCTGGATGGAATGCAATGTTTGTGAACCTGCTTCATGTCCATGCGTATCGAAAAAATTAAAGCCACACATAACATGACTTATGACATTGTTATCATGCTCGAGCAACAAATGCGCATTGTCTTCCGCTTCCACTTTTATTTTGCCTTTATCATCAACCGTGCGTTCCGGTGTAACAATGCTTAACATTGCCATTACAGATCTTGCCGGCCCTAATAAACCTGTAAGTGTTGCCATATTGTACACACCAAGATCGGGCATGCTGCCGCCGCCTTTTTCATAAAAGAATGCGCTCCATGTTGGCCCTGTATGACCATACTGGCCATGCGCGCTCGCAATGCGACCCAGCTTTCCTTCCTGTATGGCTTTGCTCATAAATGCAAATTGAGGACTATCTACAACAGCAGGCGCGCCCCATATTCTTAAGTTCTTGCTTTTCGCCAGGTCAAGCAAAGCCTTGCCTTCTCTGTATGTATTCGCCATTGGTTTTTCGCTCCACACATGTTTGCCAGCCTGCAGCGCTTTTTTATTCAGATCGCCATGCATCTGCATATCAGTTAAGGTTACCTGCATATCAAACGGCACGCCGGCAAGCATGGCATCAATATTCGGATACGTTTTTGCATTTACTTTATATTGGTTATTCTGGTTAACGGCGCGATCATATTTTATATCGCACAAACTCACCACTTCAATTAAATCCGATGAAAGCAATTGTGGCAAATAACGGTTGCTGACGCTGCCACAACCTATTACGGCCACCTTTAGTTTTTTTTGAGAAGATGCAGCCCAGCCTTCCAGCGAGGAGACAAGCAATGCAGCGCTTGCCATTGCTGTGGTTTTTAAGAACTGCTCTCTTGAAATTTTTTCATTCATAACAAATATTTTTTTCGTTAGATAATTGAAAGCGTTTAGGAGAAAAGAAATCTCTTATGATTTATTATATTCTTTTATTAAAACTGTAAAGCTGTTGCGGATTATGGAAAAATAGCTGATCGTGATACTGCAATAAACCCATATTTTCTAAATCGTTTTTGAACGTTGTCAGCAAAAAATTTAAACCAGGTTTCCCGCCATATGCTTTCCAATAAGTGTTTCTCGCCATATCCATTCCAAGTACAATACGATCAGAGTGGCCAGGCAGCAGTTGCTCCAATAATTTGTATGTAAAATTTTCGTCACTGGTTTTCCAACGGAAATGGCTGTCGTACTCCACGTACACACCTGTTTGCATAAGATCTTTATGATAAGCCAAATCTTTACGCTTATCCACATGCGATAAAACCACATGCTGCAGGTCTGCTCCAAGTTTATAAAAAAGATCAGCCTGGGCGATGGCATGTTTTCCACTGTTTGTATGGGTAAGTATCGGTGCACCTGTATGCCTGTGCGCATTCACCACTGCGTGAAATATTTTTTCCTGGTGTCGTGTGACCGGTTCGTCACCTGTTGCTAATTTAATAAGGCCGGCCTTGTGTTTTGTGCGTTTGACAAGCGGGCAGCCATAATCATATTCATCAATGCCTTCTTCCACATCGCTGATAAATAAATCGGTCAATTCATCTTCAGTCAAATGATAGCGCCAATGATTGGGTGGATAATATATTTCAAGATGAATGCCGGTTGGCGCAATAATATTTACATTACTTCTTGCTGAAACTTCAGCGAGCTTCAGCACATTGCGCCCGCAATTGGCAGGCATGGTATCTACAAGCGTTCTTCCGCCATGAGCAAAAAAATCTTGTAATTCCGCGCTTATTTTATCTGTATCATTTAAAACAAAATCTTTATTGGCAACAGTTGGAAAACTTTCTTCTATCACTACATGTTCATGCGAATAGGTAAGCCCCATTTGCTCCGGTAAAATATCGCCCAATACGGTTCTTACAAATGACATGTTGTGATTTTTTAAATGCCATCACCCATCGTTACAAACATAACCTGACAGGTTTGATTGTTTATAACTTTCACTCATTAGGAACTAAACCTGTCAGAATTAACAGCAACGATCCTGTCAGGTTAATTTATGATGATGTTTGGCTTTGAGAATTAAACCTGACAGGTTGGACTTTTATACTCAAACCTTTTCAATTTTAAACCTGTCAGGATTGATCGACATCCTCCGATAAACAAAACATTATCTTGTTTTCAAATTATTTGTCCAGCCATCCCGGCTTGTATCCGCTGTTGCAGAAGGCATTTTCAGCACTTGTCCAAGCTGATGCAGATCGTTACGTAATTGCTTCACATCAATATTTTTCGCATCGGTATCTTTTTGCAAAGATTGTACAGCAGCTAAGCCTGCCGCCTGGCCCATGCTCATGGTTTGTGCCATGGAGCGGCAACTGGCATGCGCATCATGGGTGGCAGAAAAGCAACGCCCAACAACCCACGCTTGTGTACTATTTTTCGGAACGATAGTGCCATAAGGCACTCCATAGGCTCCGTAATTAGGAACATATTCCCAATAGGTTTCATCCTCACCATCTTTGCCCTTGCGATGATCTTCAACAGGCGCCCCGCAAAGAAAAATTGTGTCGTTACTGATGATGCCCTTCATGCATTCTTCTTTCGTAAGCCGGTGCTCACCATACACCCTGCGGGTTTCGCGTACACCGATCTGGTGCGACAAACCAATGATCTTTGAATTTTCATACCCGGGCACTTCATCACTAAAAAACTTTTCATAAATAAATGATTGCCGGCGGCCTTCAATTTCCGCCTTTGTAAGCTCTTCAATATTCAAAGCATGCAGGTCTGCAACTTTCACCGCCACCGTTGAGATACATTTGGGCATGCACATTTCATGCGCGGAACCTTCTTTGCGTGGCAACGGATGTGTGCCATTTTCCACCGCTTCTTTCATCTTTGTTTTAAGCATTTTTCCACCACCGGCTTTTTTGTATGCGTCATCATCAACATTGCACATCCGGAATGTGGTGGTCATACTTTGTGCTGATTCTTTTTCGCCTGCGATCTCACACTCATAACCTGCATGAAAACAAAAATCTGCATCGCCACTGGCGTCAATCACCCGCTTGGCAACCACTTTGCAGAAACCGCTTTTATTCCAAAAGACGCAGGAAATTTTTTCCTGTTCTTCTTTGATGACATCCACGAGATGTGTGTGCAGCAAATATTTTATCCCCGCCTGCAGGATTAAATTATCCCATACATGTTTCAAACGCTCCGGGTTATAATTTACGCCTGTGCCTGCTCCATAGGTATTTGGGCGAAGAAAAATATCATTGGTTTTGCAAAGCTCATTCACTACCATATCAGGCAGACCGCCGACAATTTTTTTTGGAGTATCACCCGGCGTAAAGAAACCATAAAATGTATCAAGCATTTGGGTAGAAGTGCCGCCCGGAAAACCATACCGCTCCACCAGCATTACAGAAAACTTTTTTTGCCTGGCTGAAGCCAATGCTGCTATACAACCCGCCGAACCGGCGCCGATAACAAGAATGTCTGTTTCTGCGAGCAACGGAATTTTGCTATGGTTGAGAATATCATTCAAGGCATGCTATTTATTTTGTGACACATAACTCGGATAACCAACTTTTGCATAAAGGTTTGCCATACGGTGTGCGTGTTCATCATAAGCAGCCTCGAACAATGCGGTTGCTTTTTCAGCGCCTACGATTGCGGCCGCCGTAAGTACTTTGGGCGGATGACCCGCAGCAGTGAGCAATTTTGCCAGTTCTGCTTTCATGCAGTTCACCAGCACAGCCCCGCCAATGGTAGATCCCGGGGCAACGGGCGTTTCCAGTCCGTCTATATAAATCATCGAATCTCCGACAGGTGCGCCGGTATCCAAAATAATGTCAGCAAAGTCAGACAATTTTTTACCATCGCTTCTTTTGCTGGCGCTTTTTTCTGAATGCAGTTTGGTGATCAATGCAACCACCTTTATTTTTTTCTGATGGAATAATTCAGCCATTTCCACGGGAACAATATTAGTACCACTTGAAGAAATAATAAGCGCACAGTCCTGTTCAGATAAATCGAAGTTGCGTAAAATCCTTTCTGCAAGACCAGGAACGTTTTCCAGGAACATTGCCTGTCTTTGCCCATTGGCGCCAATAACCAGGTTATGAAAGGAAAGCGATAGCTCAACAATAGGATTGAAGCCAGGGAACGAACCATACCGCGGCCACATTTCTTCCACCATAATGCGGCTGTGGCCACTGCCAAAAACATGCACTACTCTTCCGGCAAGAATAGTTGCTGCGAACCATTGTGCCGCCTGTGCAATTTGTTGTTGTTGCTCTTTTATTTTTTCAATTATTTCCAAGCATTTTTGGAGATAGGTTTCAATAACGTTCATCTGGTATTTTTTATAGTGTAAGCTAAAAGCTATAAATAATCAAACTATGTCAGATTTTACTTGATATAATATTACCTGTTTATGCAAGTTTGGATGTTCTGAACTGAACCTTAATCTACAATTTTTTATTAGTTAAATTGAACCACATAGTCTCCCAATAAGGTGCTGATGTTTCGCTGGTAACAACTGCCTTAAAACCATCAGACGGCTTAAGCCTTCCGATGGAGACCCGGTCGGCACGCGCAGCGATCTGACCGATTTACCGGAAGTTGTATAAGAGCATCATAGAGCACATAGAATAATACATAGTATAGTTTTTTGACTGCTATGTGCAAGCTATGTTTCTATGCTCCTATGTGGTTCAATCATATCCAAAATTCACTCTAACTATTTTGCATTTCCATGGCAAAGCTCGCTACTCCTGCTGCACCTGCCATATCTCCGTAAATGGCTTTTACAATAGTTGTTTTATTGCCTCCGGCACGCCATTCATATTCTGCCATGTATTCATCCAAAGGATCAAACAAGTCATTGTTTGCTTCGGTGATACCACCGCCGAGCACAACCACTTCAGGCGAAAGAATATTTGTTACGGATGCAATGCCGATCGCCAATTGTTTTACAGATTTCAGCCATACTTTTTTCGCATATTCATCTCCGCTCTTATATGCAAACAGTAATTCATGTGTAGAGGAAAACCTGCCATTGCTTCTTTTTAGAATGGTGCAATTGCCGATACATTCTTCAAGGCTTCCCGGCATGCCGGTTACATCGCAATCGCCTTCATCGTCTATTACCATATGGCCAATATGTCCTGCTTTATTAAATGCACCCTGGTACGGTTTTCCATCGATCATAATGGCGCCGCCCACACCTGTGCCTAATGTAAGCATCACGACATTTTTTTTATTTCTTGCAGCCCCGAACTTTGCTTCAGCCACCATAGCTGATACTGCATCATTGAGCACATACGTTTTTGTTTTTAAAAATTCCGTCCAGTTAAAATCTTCGAGGCCCTGCAATCTTCCGGGCATAAAAGCAATGGCTGAATTATCGGTATTGGGCAAGCCCGGCGCCGATATGCCAATGACAGCATCGCGACTGTTTATTTTATTTTTTGCGTCAAGCACCATCGCTGCAATAGCATTCTTCCATACTGTTCCATCATCGCCGTCGTTGGTAGGATGATATCGGTGGTATAATGTGTTGCCATTTTCATCAATAGCGACAACTTTAATTCGTGTTCCGCCAAGATCGATTCCTATTGCTGCTGCAGACATTTTATTTACAAGTTTTTATGGTTTATCATGCAACGTGAGACGTCAAACGTGAAATTTCTCTAACCGAATTGTCCTTCACTCACTGTCCAGCCGCCATCTACGGCAATAACCTGCCCTGTGGTAAACCTGCTCAAATCGCTCATAAAATAAACCGCCAGGCCATCGAGGTCTGAAGGATGGCCAATCCTTCCACCATCCAATGGCTGCTTTGTCTTGATAAAAGATAAGATCTCATCATCTTTCGCTGCCCTTTGCGCCATTGGCGTTTCCACAAGCGCCGGTGCAATCACATTTACCCGGATATCATTCTTTGCATAATACGCCGCAATTGATTTTGTAAAACCGATAATAGCAGATTTAGCTGCTGCATAAGCATGGGTTGAAAAATATTGCGGTGATGGTGAATAACCCAGCACCGAACCCATGTTCAAAACCGAACCTGCTTTTTGTAACTCCAATAATTTTTTCACAGCCGCCTGGTTGGAAAGCATGAGTGAAGTGAGATTCAATTCGAGGGTTTTGTTCCATCCTTCCAATGATAATTCATGAAGCGGTCCATCACCCCATTTTCTCCCGCTGCCACCTGCAACATGATACAATCCGTCAAAACTTCCAAATTGTTTAATGCAGGTATCAATTGCATATATAGCTGTTGATGGCTGCACGGCATCTCCTGAAATCACCTCAGCATTCTCACCCAAGATATTTTTCGCTTCGGCTGCATGTTCTTCATTTCTGCCAACTGTTACAACCTGTGCGCCGTTTTCAACAAATGCTTTTGCCGCAGATAAACCAAGCCCTGTGGTTCCTCCGATAATGACAAGTTTTTTGTTAGATAAATTTTTCGCGGACACTGGTGAAACAGATTTATTAATGATGTTGTTGAACAGTCTAAGTTATTGCATTCAATCGTAAATAACGGGATGTGATTTTAACCCCTATCCCTAAAGGGGAACAAAACACTTTTAATTCTTGTGTACTCTCCTTTAACGGAATTGGGGCAGATGAGCAGAAATGTGAAGTCAGCATACGCCCTTGTTCAGCATCAATTTATCGCTTGCCAAACCAAAGCGTATCCAAACTCCATTTTACCGGTCCGGTAAAAAAGAAGACCAACGCTATCAATGCAAACAAAAAAGGATGCTGGTCTTCATAATAAAATTTCCCGCCGCCTATTTTAAAACATATAAACAACATATCTATTACCATAAATACGGCTGCGATCCTTGTAAATAAACCCAACACAAAACAGATACCTGAGACGAACTCAATGCTTTTGCCAATATATACCATCAGTTCAGGCGCCGGTAATGATTTTACGATGTCCCATTCCATATATGGCAACATCTTTTCACGATCAAATATTTCCAAACCATGATAGGTCATAAGCAGGCCTGTAATGATGCGCAATAATGCAAGGCCATTATTTTGCCAAAGCGGATGTGGTGACAATAAACGATGCGTCATACAGGCCTTTTAAAGAATTTATTTGATATACGGGCTTTTAAAACCAAGTTTCTTCAACCCATTCTGCACGTCTGGTATCTGCATAAATAATTTCCACCAGTAATAATCCCCGTGTACTGTATTATCTCTTTCGCGTGCAAGACCACTTACGGGATCTGCATAGTGCGGGAAGAAACGGAATGTTTGGCGTTGCACTATGTCAAGCAATGCAGCGCCTGAAATGTTTTTAATGATGCCAACAGGCGCAATGGAATCAGGAAAAGTTGTTATTTTTTTTTGTGCAATCGTGCTTATAAAACAAGCCAATGCAATCGCTGTAAAACCAATTTTGCAGTTCATTGAAAATTGTTTGACCAAAATTAAAAATATTACAGCAGGTGTATTAATTAACCTGACAGGTTTTGCCTATAATGGACGGAGATTTTAGCGGCTCAAACCTGTCAGGTTTTGCTTCACTTTAAATTATGAACCAGTTACCACCCAAACACTTGTTCCAGATTAGGATTTAATGCTATTTCAGATGCCGGGATAGGTAAGTAATAATATTGTGGTTCTGTAAAAATTCTCGGGTTTCCTCCTGTAACTGTAGCTCCGCTATGCCCATTTTTAAGCCACACATTGCCATTGTTTCCGAACGATGATACCTGGTAATAAATTAATGGCACGCCAAGCGAATTATTTTCTCCCGGTGATGGAATTGGAGTTGATTCATCTAATAATTGAATATCCTCAACGCCATCGCCTGTAAGATCATATTTTCCTAAGCCCGGAAAATATAATCCTTCTGGATAAGGGGCAATTGCTGTTGGTCCTGCAGCCCAGCGAAACAAGTCATCATAGCGTTGGCCTTCCAATGCAAACTCTACTCTTTTCTCTCTTCGTATTTCTAATATAATGCCTTTATTGGTACCTGAAACTTTTGGATATTTTGCAGCCAGGAGTGGATCAGGGCTGGCATTTGCTGCTGCCATATTTAATTCCGGATTTGTTAATCCTGCACGGTTTCTTATCAAAACAATTGTATTATCAATATCCGCCTGGGTAAGTGTGCCTGATTCTGCTGATGCTTCCGCATAAATCAATAATATTTCTGCATACCGGATAATTGGAACATCCACATTAGCGATTGCAATCCCATCAGTGTTGTTTATATAACCTTTAAGTTGATAATATCCTGATTTACCGGTTCCTAATACAGCAACATAAGGTTCCGGAGTGCCGGAAGAAACTGCTTTGGCAAAACCGGGATAAAAATATGTGACATATAACCTAGGATCCCTGTTTTTAAATTCGCCTACAAATTGCATTGTATCATAGCCTGGTTTTGCGGTAAATTTTGAACCATCGTTCATTCCAAATTGCTGCATCAAATCACGGGAAGGAAATTGCACACCGTAAATCTGGTTACCGTTAACGGTATTATTACCAGCGCCTGAACCTTGAACACTTCCATCATAAGCCTGATTCAAAATAACTTCACTATTACCACTCAGATCAGTGCTGTTAAACAAGTCACTAAAGTTTGGATCCAAAGAAAAGCTTCCGGAGGTGATTATATCGTCTGCCTGTTGTTTGGCTACCTGCAAATACGAATCGGCTGTACTTTGAAGATTTAGTTCGGGATGATATTTACGATATGTGCCTTCATATAAAGCATATCGTGCATAATATGATTTTGCCGCCCAAAGTCCCGGTGTACCCTGAGGAACACTTTCACTCACATGAGTTGCCGCAAAATCTAAATCAGCCATTATACTATCTACAACTAAAGACCTTGGATCGCCCGGCTTATATAACGCCGTTGTATCGCTGGGATCTAGTGTATGACTATACCAGGGAACATTATTATAACGTTGAACCATTGTCATATAAAATTGTGCACGGTAAAGCCTTGCTAAACCCACATAATGATTTTTTATGTCATCAGAAACATCAGCAGTCTGATAATTATCAAGAAAATAATTGATATCTCTCAGCCTGCTCCACACCCAATAATTTGGAACGTTATTGGCATTTATTGTTCCCTGCATTACACTGGCTAAAGTGAAAGTTGATATATTGCCGTAATCATCTGTTGTTGCATCGTCTCCATTAACATATATACCATCTGACCCGGGTAAACTCAATAAACCATTTATGTATAAGTCTAAATCATTTTGAGTTTTAAAGAAAAGTTGCGGTGATATAGCGGTTTGGGGAAAGCGATCTAAATAATCTTTTTTACATGCCGCGATGCAGGATACTATGCAAACTATAATTATGTACTTTTTCATTACTAATAGTTTTTATTGTTTTGTTGTTGGCTCATCAGATTAAAAAGTAAGATTTATACCCATTGAATATTTTCTTTGAAAAGGATAAACCAACACGTTATTATCAAGAGCCGCTTCAGGATCGATACCGTATTTTATAAGCTTTGAAAATTCAAAAATATTTTCCCCGCTAAAGAATACTCTTAGCTTACTAATGCCAACTCTTTTAATTGTATGTGTTGGCAAAGTATAACCAAGGGTGATATTCTTTATTCTTAAATAAGCAGCACTCATTAAATATTGTGTAGTTGGTATTGACAATCCAACGCCTGTTCTAATATCGGCTTCCCACATTTGCATTGCAGGATACCTTGAATTTAGGTTTTGATTTGCCAAACCGGCATCTATATATGCTTTGGGATATTTGGCAATTTGATCTGGTGTTGCAGCAGTAGGTCTGTAATAATCAAGACTCCAGGGATAAATAGGTCCATAAGGATCTTGCATTACCCCCCAAAAAGGATATTGCAAAGGATAGTAATCTGCTTTTGCAACTCCTTGTAAAAACAGTGAAAAATCAAAATTATTCCAGGACATATTTACATTAAATGAATAACTATACCTTGGACTGCTGTTACCTATAACCTTTAAATCCTGTGGATCGGAAGCAGAAGATCCATTAATAATTTTTCCATCACTATTTAGGTCAACGAATTTTGGCCAACCCACAATTATTGGATCGCCATAAGGTGAGATAGCGCTTTCATCTAATTTTGCTATATCATCATTACTTGAAAAATACCCATCACTTTCAAGCCCCCATATTTCGTTTATGCTATGCCCCGGGATCCATTTTGATGAAAAAAATCCTTGCGGATTATTGTATTTTGTTATCTTACTTGTATTATCCCAAACTGATGCCCTGGCATTAACAAAGAGCGGTTTGTCCCCAACTTTGAAGGAAGTATTATAACTCACAGAAAGTTCCCATCCATTTGTTTTCATATCTGCAGAATTTTGTTGAGGGGCAGGAGTTCCTAAAACGCCGGGCAGTACAGCAGAAGGACCTAACATACCTGTAGTTGTACGCACATAATAATCGAAAGTAAAATTGAGGCGATCTTTAAGAAATCCAATGTCTGTGCCGAAGTTGGTAGAAGCCACTTTTTCCCACGTATAGTTATCAGGGTTTACACTTAATAAAGGAGCACCGGTAACTACTGTAGGCTGAGCTTTATCAATTAAATATCCTGTTGGCCTGGTTGATAAAGCTTGTATATATCCGTAAACTCCTGCAAAATTATTTTGAAGGCTTTGGTTGCCTTGTTTGGCGTAAGATGCTCTTAATTTAAATGTAGAAATTACCGGGTTGATGTTGCTCCAAAAATTTTCTTTATTTACCAACCATGCTCCTGAAACGGCAGGTGTAAGCGCCCACCTGTTTTGAGGAGGAAATCTTGATGAGCCATCATCACGCAGCGTAAACGTAGCTATATAACGGTCTTCATAACTATACTCAACCCTGCCAAAATAACTTCTCACAGCATAATCAAAATAATCATCCCCATAACCACTTTGCGTAATAGTAGGGTTGCTTCCAACAGTAAGACCGATGTACGGTAAAGAAGTTGTGATGGGCTGGCTTCTTGATACTGTGTATGGATCCCATCGATAATATTCCTGGTTATAACCGGCCGTAAGTTTAATATTATGATCGCCTAATATTTTATTATAGTTTGCGTATAGATCGTAGATATCAGTTCTCACTTCTCCATTTGTAACACTAACGGAGCCTGGTGCATTTTGTATTTGTAAATTATCAGGTCCTACACCTAAATAGAAAGGTAAATAAGAGAGATTGTTTTTCCAAAGCTCTCTTTTGAAACTTAAAGTTCCTGTAATAGATAAATCACCGTGTAACAACGTTACAGTACCTTTTAAATTATTAGTAAATCCAAAACGGGTATCTACATTTCTGCCGCCTTCTTTTAAAGACGCTGCCGTATACCCACCATAATTGTTTGCCCAGGTACCATCAGGATTTACAGGTACCTGTGTAGCAGGTATATTGTAAAAACTTCCAATTCCATAGCTTGGCATATCACTTACTAACTGGTAAACTGTAAGGTTATTTTGTACATTCAACCATGATAACGGATTTATACCAAGGTTTCCTCTTAATCCATATCGTGTCCAATCATCCTTAGTAGTTTTAAGAAGACCATTTTCATTTGTATAATCAGCCGAAAGCAAATAGGTAATTGGTTTTGCGCTGGCTGAAGAACCGCTGATAGTAAGGTTATGATACTGTGAGAAATCAAAATCGCTCCAAAAATATTTAGCGGGATTATAACTGCCCATATAAGCCCATTGGGTAGGATCGGTAGGATTTACCATTACCGATGGCGCAGCATTGGGATCATCGGAACGCTGTTTTGCCCACTGTTGTTGCCATTCGGGAAAACCAGATCCTGAAAATGTATTTTCTTCCTGGTATCCCGGATATCCTGCATTTGCGGAGGCAAGATATTTTACTGCTTTTTCTATATATGGATCTGTAATTGGGGTAGATAGATTTGTAGGTTTAGAAAACGCAAAATAATTATTATAAGTAATAGATTGATTACCTCCAGACGCGCCTTTTTTGGTAGTGATCAATATTACACCAAATGCAGATCGTGCACCATAAATTGCAGATGATGCACCATCCTTTAAAATAGAATAAGATTGTACATCGGCAGGATTTAATCTTAACAAATCATCGGTTTGTGAAGCAATGCCATCTATAATTATTAATGGCCCGCCACCGTTGATAGAGCCTAGGCCACGGATATTAATGTTTGGAGTTGAACCCGGGGCGCCACTCGCATAAGTTATGTTTAAGCCGGGGGATAAACCCTGTAAACCTTGCATTACATTGGCAGCAGGTCGTTCAGAAATCTTAGTTCCTGCTATTTGATCTACAGCGCCGGTTACATCAACTTTTTTACGTGTACCATAACCTATCACTACCACATCTGCTAATTGACCGCTATCGCTTGGTTGCAGCTTTACATTTATGACTGTTTGCTGGTTTACCTGTATCTGCAGGGGTGTGTAGCCTACTGACGTAAATATTAAAGTGGCATCAGGTGAACAGGTAATTGAATATAATCCTGTGGAACCGCTAACCACGCCTTTATCGGAGCCTTTAATCTTAACAGAAACCCCATCAAGATTGGTACTGTCTCTTGCTGATCGAACTACTCCACTTACTGTAACATTCTGTGAATAAGCAAAGGCTAAAATTGCAAAGCAAGAGATAAGAATTAAAAATAGCTTTTTCATTAGTTTAGTTTTTTAGTTGTAAAACATCTTTGAAAATTTGATAAGTATAATAATTGGAGACAAGCAATTGTTTTTTACAGAATTGTTTTTCCCTTTTTCTGCTATGGTTACGCCCATCAGCGGGTTTCCATCTTCCTCTTTAACTATTCCTCCTGCCGTGATACTGCTTGTGATTTGATGATCACCTGCAAAAGAAAAATTCCGGAATGTAGCAACAACAAATAACACGGTTAATAGTGTAACTAATCTTTTCATAAGAGTGCTTTTAATCTTTATATATTTAGCCGGATACCTGTATTGTCGCGGAAAGGGAAGATAATTTTTGCAATCGTTTAATCCATCTCAAAAGTAAATAATGCGACTACAGCATCCAAACTGTTCATCATAAACATTGCATCTGCGAAGAAGAAAATTTGAATATTGGCTTGGATCTTCGGGGGAACAGCAGCTTGCAAGCAGTTCTTATTTTACGGGAGACTCCGAACTTAACTTCTGTAATCCTGACTTCACTTCCGGGCAACTCATAAATAATTTCCATAACAACCCGCTCCTGTAATTTTCGATCATTACGGTGATGGGTGCCTGGTTTAATCCCATGAATATCTCGGAACACCAGTTTTCATCCAAATTGAACGAATCATAAAAACCATAAGCACCCCATAAAAATTTACCGTAGTTGTTATAATAATTTTTTAAGGCAGCCATTGATTCATTTGGCAAATAAGGAAAGGAAGATAAAGCGCCTGTTGGTGTTATCTTCCCATGATCTGCATGCAATACGGGTTCATCAGCAGCATAATCATAAGGGCCATCGCTTGCAGTCAATCCCCAGGCATCTGCGCCATAACCCTGCCGTTTTAAAGGATTTTCAATGCAATACCTGTAATTGATGCCAGCGATATTTTTATTATTGGTGAAATAATCTGTGTATGCGTCTTTCATGTAATGCGGATCAAGCCCCATAAAAGAATAATGCGTGAAGAATAAAGGGCCGCCATCAGATACGCCAACTTTTAATTTGATCCCATAGTACGTGTTATCGTTTGTATAATGATCGCCTTCTTTTGTTTGTCCCCAACTGCCGCGGTAATGCTGTGCAAATTCATCCTGGCTGGCCCATCCTGAATAATACATGGATGCAGGAATAGCATGTGTTGGCGAACAAATACCTAAAATATAAATGATCATGGTTTCATTCCAGCCGATCAGGCGATGATTGATGATCCACGCTTTATCAGGGCTCCAATGCCAGTATAAGAATTTACTGTCGGGCGTTTGTTTATACCAATCCCATTCCACGCCCCGCCATAAGGTATCAATGCGGCTGCGTATGGTTATTTCTTCTTTTGTATTTGCATTGAAATATTGCCTTGCACATAAAAGCCCCTGCATTAAGAAAGCAGTTTCTACCAAATCACCGCCATTATCTCTATCACCAAAGAAAGGAACAACCTTTCCTGTTTCACCATCTATAAAATGAGCGAATGCGCCATGAAATTTTTCTGCGCTCATAAGAAAGGAAGTGATCTTATCAAAGCGATCAACTGCCTGGCTGCGGCTTATAAATTTTCTTTCAGCGCCGGCGATCAAAGCCATGATCCCAAAACCCGTAGCGCCGGATGCTATCATATGATGCCGGCCCGGGATATCTTCCAATGCAAGACCGCTGTTGCTTTCCGCACCTTCCCAGTAGTAACGGAAGTTGGCTTCCTGCACCATATCCAATAAAGCAGCATCACTCATTTCGTGCGTTGTAGCAGGCAGCGTATTTGAAAAAGATGATTCTTCGTAATTATCATTCAATAAATTTATTTTATAATAAAATTTCTTCCCTGTTGCACCTGTATAATCTGCATAGCGATTGATCCATGGCGTTTGTATGCCGACAGGATAAAAAGACTTTCCATCAGTTGAACGGAAAATCTTAATATATTTTATGGTTGAATCAGCAACGGGTTTCCATACTATGTCAATGTGTTTCGCATAAGCTTTTGCTGATATCAGTGCAGGCGGAGGAAATGATGATGCAGGCTTTATATCCGGCAGCAATTCGAGCTGGTCAATATATAACACATGTTCATTGTTATCTGCTGCCTGTTGTTTGAATTGAACCGAATTAATATCCGCAAAGGAGATCTTATCACCAAAATCTTTTAAAGGAATTGAAACCTTAATCCATTTACCGGTTGTATAAGCGCTTATATAATTTTGAATGGGGAGGAATGATGATATAGTACTGCTATCCTTTGCAAGTGTTATCAATGGCAAAGCGTCATTCTTTGTGTTCGATTCAATAAACAATCTGAATACCAGTTGCGTTGCATTGGTAAACGCATCAATGCCCCGTATGTCGTGGTAGGTTATTACTGCATTCCATTCGCCTTTGTCTGCAGAAATGTAATCAAGCTGCAAGGCATTGCCGGGTGTAAAAAATATTTTATCATCCACAGGAAGTTTACGGTTGATGTTTTTTATCCATGAAGGCGATGTATAATTTGCTTCACTATAAAAATAATTGCCAGGCATCATGCTGTTGACAAAGAACTGCCTGTCATACAAAACTCTTTGTGCGTAGGATTGCAGGCAAATGAATAAGAATATTGGAAGGCATCTCAGCATTATCGGAATAAATTAAACTTCTTGTTGCCGCGTTAAGCAATAGCCTGAAAATTATTATTGGGATGCAGCATCAGTAAACCCTAATTTTTTTAACCCATCCTGTACTTCAGGGCAGCTCATAAATAATTTCCAAAGCAAACCCGATCTGTAGTTTTCCATCATCACAATTGCCGGCCCCTGGTCAATAGCCAGATAATTATCCGGGTACCAATCAGCCGTTTCGCTGAAAGCATCATAAAAACCATAAGGACCTAAAATTTTATTACGAAGGGCTGAATCATTATACCAATGCCTCATAGCGTCCATTGATTGCTGCGGCGTATATGGAAATGATGATAATGCCGCAGTAGGGGAAATTACGCCGAGATCGTTGTCCATATCAGGCGCATGGGCAGCATATCCTTTTACGGAATAACTTGCCGTTAACCCCCAGTTATCTTTGCCATATCCTTTAAATTTTTTTGGATTATCCACGCACCATTCATAATTCATCTTTGCCATGGCGCTCATCTCTTTCCAGTAGTCGGCGTACTTGTCTTTTAAGCCATGCGGATCTAAACCCACGAAAGAATAATGCGACCAGAACAATGGGCCTCCATGCGGTGGATTACCCTGCATGAATAAATGCAGCGTATCATTTTTATAATTACTGATTTTGTTGATGGCGCCGTTTTGTGCCCAACCTTCGTGATACACTTCCGCAGGCACTCCGTGTGTAGGCGATGACGCTGCGAGAATGTACATGATCATACATTCGTTGTAGCCGTGCACAGCAAAATTTTTCTTCCATTCGTAATTCGGGCTCCAGTGCCAGTACAAAACATTTTGTCCACCCCTGCGATACCAGTCGAACTCCACATCTTTCCATATTTTATCAATCCGCGCCGACAGCTCTTTTTCTGAATCGTTCCCATCTTTGAAATATTGCCGTACACATAGCAAACCTTCCAGCAAAAAACTTGTTTCAACCAGGTCGCCGCCGTTATCATCAAAGCCAAAAGGTCTTACTTTGCCATTTTCACCCAGCAGCCAATGCGGGTAAGCGCCATGAAAGCGGTCTGCTTTTTCAAGAAAGCTCACAATTTTTTGCAATCGTTCAAAGCCTTGTTCCCTTGTTATATAATTACGGTTAATGCCTGCAAGAATTGCCATCAAACCAAAGCCACTGCCACCTACTGCAATAGTGGACTGATCATTTTGGGGATAAATATTATCCATATGAATACGTTCAGGCGCCATACCACTGTTGGGTTCAGCACCTGTCCAGAAATACTCGAATGTTCTTCGTTCAATGGTATCAAATAAAGCAGAATCTGATATAGGCTGAACTGTGGAAGTCTGCTCCTGTGATCGCGTTTGAGAATTACAGCCCATCAGCGCAATTATGATTATTAGCAATGCGTTTTTCATGCTGTGCAATTTAAGCACGTTAATTGAATGGAATAAGATTGGAGACTGTAGAAATAATACTATGGCAAAATTAAAATTGTAGTTGTGTGTGCAAACGTTCAAAGAATTATCGATGATATTATTGCACTGAAGTGCGCACTAAATTTGCTGCCTGTTATTCCGTAATAATGAGTAAACAACACATACACATACCGGTTTCGGTTTTGGACCTGGCAGCCGTTGTGCAGGATTCAACCCCGGAGCAAACTTTCAAAAACAGCCTTAAACTTGCGCAACATGTTGAACAGTTAGGTTATCGCAGGCACTGGCTGGCGGAACACCACAATATGGCAGGCATTGCGAGTTCTGCAACTGCGGTGTTGATAGGTTATATAGCCGGCGGCACCAAAAAAATACGGGTGGGCTCGGGAGGTATTATGCTTCCCAATCATTCATCCTTGATTATAGCAGAACAGTTTGGCACACTCGGTAGCCTTTACCCGGGCAGGATAGATCTTGGGCTGGGGCGTGCGCCCGGTACCGATCAACTGACTGCCATGGTGATCCGGCGAAACAGTAATCTCAGTGCGGAAGATTTCCCGCAACAGGTGATGGAATTAAAAACCTATTTCTCCAAAGAGAACAGTACTGCCAAGGTAAGAGCCATTCCCGGCGAAGGCGTTGATGTGCCGATGTGGATCTTGGGCTCCAGTACAGATAGTGCGCATCTTGCTGCTTACTTTGGAATGCCTTATGCTTTTGCAGGCCATTTTGCCCCGCAACAAATGCAAACAGCATTTGCTATTTACCGGAATGAATTCCGGCCGTCGCCAGAATTGGATGAGCCTTATACAATGGCTTGTGTAAATGTGATCGCTGCTGATACGGATGATGAAGCCCGATACCTGGCCACTTCCGTTTACCAGGCATTCCTGGGAATCATTCGCAATAAGCGTGGCCTGCTGCAGCCACCGGTACGTAACATGCATGAAATATGGAGTGACCTGGAGGAAACACAGATAAAGCAAATGCTTGCAGGTTCATTTATAGGAAGCCCCGCAACCCTCCAAAACGAAATACAACATTTTATAGAAGTGAGCGGTATTAATGAGCTTATGGCCAGTGCGCACATCTATGATTTTAATGCCAAACTTCATTCTTATGAATTGCTGGGCAAAGTAATGCAGGCGGGTGCCGGGCCTGAGGAAGTGAATAGTTTGGGCTAAAGCCCAACTTTCATCAACTAAAGATCATCTTCATCCACGACCTAAAGGTCGTGGCAAATGGAACAGCTCCTGACTTATCCATTTTAGTGCAGCCTCGAAAATTGCCTTGGGATTTATTAGATCAATTGAAGCCCTCAGAATGACGTAAATAATTTCAGAGAAATTTGCTTAAAATAATTCGATTCGCATAGCCAAGTCATCTCAAAATCTTGTGTGTGGCTCATAAATGATAGTTTAACGAGTTAGTGCAGCAGAAAATGTGTTTTCGAATTCAAATAATTGATAATCAAGGCTAATATTTCTGTTTCGTTTTTACCCGGACAAGTCAGGAAAGATCATCTTCATCCACGATCTAAAGGTCGTGGCAAATGGAACAGCTCGACCTTTATAATAGTTGGACAGAGAAAAGAGCAATAAAAACATATGCTTAAGCAACTTCGAAGGAAAAATAGTTGCCATGGCCTTTAGGCCGTGGGAACGAAATTCATTTACATTATTCATCGGCTTTAGCCAAATCTTTGTATCAACCATTATACGAGCTTATCATTTTCATAATTTAAATTAGAAAACTCGAAAGAACGGATAGTTGCCACGATCTTCAGGTCGTGGGATAAATGAAATAATATATTCATAGGCCAGCTTTAGCCGAATCTTACAGCCAAATTGTTTGAGTTCAATTATTCCTTTATTAAAAACCAATAATTTCGAAAAGAACAATAGTTGCCATGGCCTTTAGGCCGTGGAATAAATAAAATATTTTAAATCACTCATTGGCTTTAGCCAAATCTTCGCTTACTTTTATTTTTTATCAATCCAATTTTATAACCCAAAATCTTAAACCCATGCCCTTCATTAAAGTAATGCTCCATTTTATATGGTCAACAAAAAACCGGTATCCACTCATTTCAAAAGAATTAAAACCCTTGCTTTTATCACACATCAAACAAAACAGCGTTAAAAAAGAAATTTATATTGATTGCTTGAACTGTGTAGAAGATCACATTCATTTAATGATTTCACTCGGTTCAGGCCAAACCATTGATAAGCTTGCCATGCTGATCAAAGGCGAATCATCTTTTTGGGTAAATCATGAAAACCCCATGCCTAAAAAATTTGAATGGCAGGATGAATATATTGCTCTATCAGTCAGTGAGTCTGCGATACCAAAGGTTCGGGCCTATATTGCCAACCAGGAAGAGCATCATAAGAAGCAGACTTTTCAGCAGGAATATGAAGCGTTTTTAGCAGCTCATGACTTCATGAAAAATAATTTTGGCTAAAGCCAATTCTATCCATCATTATCTTCTTCATCCACGACCTAAAGATCGTGGCAATAATAGTATGCAAGTCCGGGCATATATTGCCAACCAGGAAGAGCATCATAAGAGGCAGACTTTGCAGCAGGAATATGAAGCGTTTTTAGCAGCTCATGGCTTCATGAAAAATAATTTTGGCTAAAGCCAATTCTATTCATCATTATCTTTTTCATCCACGACCTAAAGATCTTGGCAATAATACTATGCAAGTCCGGGCCTATATTGCCAACCAGGAAAAGCATCATAAGAAGCAGACTTTGCAGCAGGAGTATGAAGCGTTTTTAGCAGCTCATGGCTTCATGAAAAATAATTTTGGCTAAAGCCAATTCTATCCATCATTATCTTTTTCATCCACGACCTAAAGATCGTGGCAATAATAGTATGCAAGTAATTTGGGCTAAAGCCCGATTTATGTTAATCTGACATCATTCGCAGCTTAAAAGGTCGTGGCAAATGACCGTTGCGCAAAAATGCAATAACCGCTTCAAGCTTAGTATATGCTCCTCGGCCTGAAGGCCGTGGCAATTTATAGTAAGCAGTTACCAGACATACGTAGCCGCGGAGCGTGCAGGCAAGGTTGCTGTTGCTGTTTTATCTTTAAATTGTATATTAAAATTTACAGGCGAAGAACCATCATTCAACACCAATAAAATCTTTTTTCCTTGCGGTGTTTTAAAAGCGACATTGTATAAGCCTCCTGCGACGTTAGTTTTTATCCTGACAGAACCCGGCGGAACAAATTTGGAAATTTGTGCAATGATATAGTAGGATACATTTTTAGCAACACTGCCTTGAATGGTCAACGCGCCCTTACATTCGGTGCAACCACCGGGAGTATGCGGGCCAAAGCTGGCGTCATTGGCAAGATTCCACTCCAATGCATTGCGGCTCCAGTTATTCACAGAGCCAATGACCACATTTTTTATATGCCACAAAAAATCGCCGGCGAACTGCCCTGTTGAGGAAGTGTATTGTTCAGTGAAATACACATGCTTATCAGGAAAAGAATTATGCACGTTTGATAATGCGCTTATATCGCCTGCATATAAATGAAAAGCCGAGCCGTCAATATATTTGGCTGCATTAGCATCATTTAATATAGTGGTTGGATAATCCGGGAGGTCGCAGTTATGGTCGTATACAATTATTTTAGTGGTGATACCTGCACGAACAAAGGCAGGTCCTAAATTATTTTTGATAAATGTTTTCTGATCTTCCGCGGTCATCAGCATGCTGGGATTATTACCGGGATTTAAAGGTTCATTTTGCGGTGTGATGGCGTCTATAATAATGCCTACAGCTTTCATCGCCTGTATGTACTTCACAAAATAATTGGCGTACACATTATAATACTGCGGCAATAAACTTCCTCCGATACTATTATTATTGTCTTTCATCCAGGCAGGCGCGCTCCATGGCGTTGCGACAATTTTTATATCCGGGTTAATAGCAATTACTTGTTTAAGTAAAGGAATCAGGTCAGTTTCATCAGGCGCCAAACTAAAATGGGTAAGCGCTGTATCACCTGCAACATCATCATAACTAAAAACAGAAGCATTCAAATCTGATGCACCGATACTGATGCGTAAATAACTTACACCAATTGAATTATCGTTATTACCAAACAATTCCTGTAACAGGTTATTTTTTGTATCTGCATCAAGTGTATTTATAACCTGGGCGCTGCCTCCGGTTAATGTATAACCAAATCCGTCAATCGTTTGATAAGCAGTTGTGCTATCTACCGTAACAGTTGAGTAATTGTTTGAAGATGCATTAAATGTAATGGCTGTTTGTTGCTGCAGCAATACTGTTGCATCGGCCCTGGTAAGCCATACATTTATTGTATCTTTTGAATCCTGGCCTGGCGGATTATTGCCACCATTATTTCCCGTACTTCCGCTTTTTGAGCAATTTGAGCATGCAGATGCGGCAATTAAAAGGAACAAACATTTAGGTAACTGCATAATACTTATTATTAAAGATATCATTACAAATGCGGGCTGCTAAAACCTAAATTGTGCATGCCTGTTTTCACTTCCGGACAACTCATAAATAGATCCCAAAGCAAACCTGTTCTATAATTTTCGATCATTATAATTTGCGGCCCCTGGTCTATTGCCAGGTATGAATCGGCAAACCATAAGCTGTTTAGATTAAAGGCGTCGATAAATCCATAATCACCCCACAGCTTGTCGCCTAATGTATAATAAAAAAATTGTAACGCACTCATGCTTTCTGTTGGCGCATACGGCAAAGAGGATATTGCTGCAGTAGGCGAAACAGTTCCATTATCATTTGTCGGCGAATGCGCACCGTACCCGTTTTCTTCATCACTTGCCGTTAAGCCCCAGCACAAATTACTGTATCCATAAAAATGATTTGTGTTGGCAACACAATACTGGTAATTGATCTTTGTATGGGCGGTATCCTGCGTCCAGTAATTGGCGTAGGCATCACTAAGATCATGAGGATTGATGCCCAAAAAAGAATACTGTGCAAAGAAAAGCGGGCCTCCAAGATTTGGCCCAAGCGGCAACTGAACGCCGTAATAAGCATTGCCATTTTTCATTGCGCCATTCTGCGCCCAGCCATTATCGTAAACAATTTTAGGAATGGGATCTACTGTTGATGAAGCTGCCAACACATATACAATCAGCGCTTCATTCCAGCCGGTTACGGGCATGTTCATCACCCAGTTTTTATCAGGACTCCAATGCCAGTATAAAACATTCTGATCATTTTGCCTGAACCAGTTCCATTCAACCGCATTCCATAAACTGTTTATATCGTTGCGAAGGTTTGTTTCCTCCGTTGATGCCGCATTAAAATATTGTCTTGCACATAGCAAGCCCTGCATTAAATAGGATGTTTCAACAAGATCTGCCCCGTTATCATTCTCGCTGAACGGAACCGTGGCGCCGGTGGCGCCGTCTATCCAATGCGCATAAGCGCCGTGATAAGCCGTACAATTATTCTTATAAAATGAAACGATCTTTTGTATGCGGTTTAAAGCATCCGGCTTTGTAATAAAATTTCGGCTTGCTGCCGCTATCATGCTCATAATGCCAAAGCCTGTTCCGCCCGTTGTACAGATATCACCCGATGCATTTCTTTCTCTTGCCATGCCTGATGTTGGATGGCCAAAATCCCAGAAATATTTAAAGGTTTGTTGCTGAATAAGTGTAAGGAGCGCATCGTCTGAAATGCGTGGAAATTTATCTGTTGAATCGATTTGCGCAATTAAGGTTGCGTTGACTGCAGATTTTAAATAAGCACCGTCCTTTGACTTTAACCCTGTTGAAACAGTCAGTATATTTTTTGTCAAGACTGATAAAACAGGCTTAACGATAAGCGTGCTGTCTCCGTTTGAAAGGGAAGTTGTAAAACTCACCGGTGTACCATTAGTTATTGAAACACTTGATGCAACAGATGATCCGTCAAGCGGTGCTGAAAATGATATCCTGATCTCCGGATTAAAATTCACATTATAAAAAACGGAAGAATAATTTTGACCATTTACGGTAATAGTCGTAGCGTTTAAAGGTTTTGACGGTACTGGAGGCTCAGGTGGAGAATCCCCGTTTTTACTGCATGAAAACAAAATGCAGGCAAGCAATACCAGCCAAGCGAACTTCATTGTTGTAATCATCAGCAAAAATTAAGCGAAAAATTACTGATTGAGCTTATAAAACAACAAGCTATCATTATTTCTCGCGAGCACTAATAATTTTTGATTATTGACCGTTCTCAGCCACTTAATATCCCGCACTTCGCCTTTAACATCCGGCAAAATGGATGAGACAGTCAAACGGTCTTTATTGGCCGAAAATATCGTAGGGCATAATGCATCATACCGGCCTTCATAAGGAATAGTACCGTAAAAATTCCCTCCTGTTATGAAAGCATTGTTTGTCAAAGTTGCGAATGCAAATACCGGCGCCTGTTGGATAGCATCAGGCAGATCACTTTTTTTAAAGTTGCCTTTACCATCATTTATAAAACAGGCAGAACCTAATGTTTCGGCTTTCAGTTCTGTATAATCTTTGAAGAGATCATAAAACATGTAATCAACTGTTTTACCCGCAACCTCACTATAGGTTAAATAATATTTTTTAAGTACAGGCATGTCTTTTTCCAGCTCATCCTTTGCCAAAAAAGTATATTCTTTTCCATCAATTGTATAACACAAAACCTGGTCAGTTATTCCATTCAGGTCAAAGTCTTTGATATACAATTTCAGCGGTCCGGTCTTACCGGCCCACAGCTTGGAATTATGCCCCCAATTGCCGGCGAGAATATCCGGGTTGCCATCGCCATTCACATCTGTTACAAAAACATTTTGCCATAATCCCGTTGAATTTGCAATGCCAGTTTCTTTAAACTTTCCATGATCATTCATAAAAATTTTGAGCGGCATCCACTCGCCTGTTACAACCAGGTCTGCCCATCCATCGTGATTAACATCAGCAAAACTTGCAGCAGTAACTACGCCTAAATTGAGCAGTTTGATAGTTGCATAATCCGCATCCGCAAACTTTCCTTTTCCATCATTCAACAGGAGAAAAGAATTTTGATGAATACCAAAATCATTTGCCAGCGTACTGGCAAGTGTACCAATAAAAATATCACTGTCACCATCATGATCAACATCAGCAACAGCAACACAGGATTTGTTATACATCTTATCAACCATGAATTTTATATCCCGCGTAAATGTTCCGTTGCCGTTATTAAAATATAAGCGGTCAAGCAATAATACGGGCGAGTTCGCTTGCGGCTCATTGCCGCCGCTTATCACCAGCAAGTCCTGCAACCCATCATTATTAGCATCAAAAAAAACGGCATCAACATCTTCATGTAGTATATCCTGGTTAAATACTGCTGTATCAACCGGCTTAAATGTTCCATCTTTTTGTTGCTGCATTAAAGCGCCTGGTTGACCTTTAGCGCCGCATGCATAAAAATCATCAAGGCCATCCTTATTAATATCACCCACCGCGATCTTTGGACCACGTGTACTTTCTTTATGCGGAATTAAATACTGAACATTAAAATCATTGAAGTTGTCTTCTCTATGCCTCCATTCGCAATTTACCTGTGCCGTAACATCTGTTAATATTTCTTTTTTAGGCGGGAAGAATTTTACATAACTGAATAAATCAACTGCATTGTTTTGTTCAACAATCAAGGGTTTGCTGGACGGAATATTTTTGATGAGTTGATACTGCTGGTTTGTCCAAACGATCAAAACACTGTCAATAGTTTTATTCGTGTCAACACCAAAATACAGCCTTGTATCACAGGAAGATTGGAAGCCGCGTGTTAGCATCAATTGCTGATACTGCATTGTAGTATTTTTAATACCGGCTGAATCTGTATGCGTGAACACCCAGGCTTTAGCGCCAACGCCAAACTTATTCATGCCTTCGCCTTTAAAGGATATTGATAAATAATTGTTAGCTGCTGCATTATTTTTAAGTACCGATGCCTGCGCGTTGATATTGTTGATGACAAGATCAAGTTTACCGTCATTGTTCAGATCAGCATAAGCCGCACCATTAAAATAACCTTTCATTTTTCCGGTGCCCCAATCATTGCTTGCATCACTGAAGGAACCATTGCCATTATTTTTAAATAAGAATGGATGCGATGCTCCATCGGGCATTTTTTCAACAGTGCTTTTATCGTAAGCATCTGAAGCATTGCGATCAATTCTTGCTGCGAGGTCAGAAACAAATTTTACATAATCCAGGTCAACCGGGCGTTTTACAATACCGCTTGAAATAAAAAGATCTTTATAGCCATCGTTATCAAAATCTGCGAACAAAGGCGCCCAACTCCAGTCAGTAGCAGATATGCCCGTCATCAATGCAACATCACTAAAACTTTTTCCATCGCCGTTATTTTTCTGCAAACAATTTCTCGACACCTGTTCCTGGAAACCATGCGATCTAATTTTGAAATTATAAATCTCGTAACTCTCATCGCTGCCATAGGTTTTCAAAGTTTTTTCATCGGGCGGCAACATGTCAACCGTTACAACATCAGGTTGGCCATCGTTATTATAATCAGCAACATCATTGCCCATGCTAAACCGGGAGTAATGGCCGAAGTGTTTAGCACCGCTTTCAATAAAACTACCGTTACCGTTGTTGATATAATAATAATCGTTCTCATGAAAATCATTACCGATGTAAATGTCATCCCATCCATCATTGTTCATATCGGCAACAGCAATCCCTAAGCCATAACCAAGGTTACTTTGATATAGGCCTGCTGTTGCAGAAACATCAGTAAATTTTCCTGCTGTATTAATATCATTCCTGTATAAACGGTCTCCCGCATTGGAATCAAATTCCTTGCGGTGACTCGTATCGACAATATTTTGATTCGGATTATGCGATTGATTTAAAACAAAACAATCAAGATCGCCATCATGATCATAATCAAAAAAAGCAGCCTGTGTTGAATATGCCACCAAAGCCAGACCATACTTCTCTGCACTTTCAGTAAATGTATTGTTGCCATTATTGATGAACAATTCATTTCTTCCCTTTAGCTGGTGCTCGCCCTGTACAGCGCAAACATAAATATCCAATAGGCCGTCGCCATTTACATCGGCCATTGTTGCACCCGTACACCAATCTGCTTTACCTGCTACTCCGGATTTATCAGTGATATCTTCAAACTTAAAATTGCCTTTGTTCAGGTACAATCTGTTTCCGCCATGATTGCTTGCGGTAAAATAAATATCAGGCAGGCCATCATTATTGATGTCACCAACAGCAACACCACCGCCATTATAATAATAGAGATAATACAAAATGCCAACCGCCCTGTGCTCTTCAGGCTTATTGATAAAATCAATGCCAGTTGCTGATGAAGGCAACTGTTCAAAAACACTTCCTGGATTTCTGCACGCAGAAAAAAATAAAACTGTAATAATTAAAGCGGCAACAGTTTGTCTAAAACTTTTTAAACTCATTTGTATTTATGATTTCTTCTTTTGCGAAGATGCATTATGCTCTATAAATTTTTTTGTTTCGTCATTATAAACTTTAATAAAATGTGTGCGCATTGTAGCATTTACCGGTTGTTCTTTGCCCTGCAATAAAAACGAAATAGAAGTGGATTCCTGCAATGGCATATGGCAATCAATACAATTATTTATGAGCATATCATTCGATACGCCTTCAATTGTTTTATGCTGGTCACTGTGACAACTTATACATCGTTGTGAGAAAGTTGCCGTGTTGTTTCTTTCATTTTTATGCGGGGCATGGCAGGTCAAACAAGTCATGGTCTTACTTATTCGGAAACATTTACTAAGTGATAGTATTCCCAACTGGTTTCCGTGGACATCCATCACACCCGTTCTTTTAGCGGCATCGCTTATTTGAAAATAGTTGGAAAGGCTCTTGCCGGGCGTGAACTGGAAGGGAGCGCTTTTTTCCTCCAGCCGGCCGGAATGACAAAGCCCGCATACATCCAATGCTAATTGCCTGGAAAGCTTTGTTGGATTAATGATAAGCTTTGCTGTTGTGCCACCCGGATTTTGCAATTGATAGGCCACATGTTTTGCGGCAGGCCCGTGACATTTTTCGCAGCCAATGGTCAGCAGCATTTTAGTGCTGTCAAACACCGGTGGAATATCAGGATGATAATTTATCGTTCCGGCATAAGTGCTGTGGCATTCCAAACATCTTGTAGTAACAGGTCTGTTAAAGATGATCGGTGATAACGGATAACCGGGACTGTTAGCCCATTGATGTACCTGTGTGAAATAAGAAACAGGTAACTCGATCAAATGAGCATCCAGCCATGAAAGATAGGTTTGCCCTTTAGTGCCTGAACCTATCACTATATCAAATCTTCTTTTTACAACTTTCTTACCGTGGTAATAATACGTTTGGTAAAAGCTGTTGTTTTGTTTTTCCAGGGAAACGATTTTGTCAAAGTCATACTTAAAACTATTTTGACCTTTTTTAAAACTTCCCTTGATGGAAGAATCAGATGCCGGTTGAGACGAAAGGAAATGTGCTGTATGTGCGTAATCATTTACTATGGAAGCGTGGCATTTTGCGCAAACTGCTGCACCTGCAAATTGACTGAATTCAACAGTATCCCTTTGTGATGCAGTTACCTTCCCTGCAATGCTTTCCCGCTTTTTTGTTTGATCGCTGACACATTTTGTAAACACAAACAAGCTTGATACAATAAGTATAAGTAATAGTAAGGTTCGTTTATGTTGTTTTAGTAGTCTCACTGCATCAGTCGAAAAGCATAGAAACAGAAAGGCTGTCTTCTTCGGACAGCCCTGAATATAAATACAAACTCTTTAACTGGAGGATTATTATTCGTGGTTGTTATATAAGTTTTGAATATCGGCTGCAGACAGTGCTTCACCATACATTCTCCACTGGTCAATTGAACCGTTAAAATTACCCATCCATCCATCCGGTGTTTTGCCTACCGCGAAATGGCCGGGGCCGCCAATAACCAATCCCGCAGATGAGGTAAGATTAACCACGCCGCCGTTATTCGTAAACTTTCCAAAATCTGCGGGTAGGTTAGAAGGCACAGTGCCATCTATGTAGGTTGTAAGTGTAGAACTTGTTGCATCGTACACAAATGCCAGGTGATGCCATTGACCGTCCAATACTTTCGGCATGCGTTTATCAATAGTTGAGGTTTTAGTAAATTCAAACCACTGATCCATTAAATAAAATTTAGCGGCTGCGGAGTCTTTTGAGCTGGGGTTGCCCGCATCTTCAAACTCTAAAAAGATGTTCTGGGCTGTCCAGATATCAGTGGTGGTCGCCAATCCAAAAGTAAATGTCGTTCCTCCTCCCGCAGCGTTAGGGCCATCTTTTTTTAGCCAGAATGATATGGTGAAACTTGTTGATATCGCAAAATCATTTGCCGACGGGTAAACCACATAACCGTCAGAACCTGCTTCCATAGCCTCACTGGAAGCGCCATCCACAAATGATACATTGGTGTTGGTACCGAAGTTGGCGCGTATACTATCTACGCTACTTCCGTCCATTGCCGCATAAAATTTAAGAGGGCCGCCGGGTGGATTTGTATCAGGCGGATAATCGCCCATTACAGGACGGTCTATTTTCTGGCAGGCGTCGATTGCTATTACACATGCAGCCAGGATCACAATTTTCAAACTTAGATTCCATTTCATAACAAAAATTATTTAAATCTATTAGAGTATAATTAAGCCAGTATTAATAGTTCGGATTTTGAACCAATACCCCACCGGAAAGATCAATAGCAGGCTGAGGGATTGGATACCATGCATTCCTCGCCTGGTAGCCTAAGCTTCCCAATACGCTTTGCGCATCACCCCATCTAACCAGGTCATAAAAACGATAGCCTTCCATAGCAAATTCCCACCTGCGTTCATTCTTGATTGCAGTGCGCATTTGCGTTTGACTCGTGAACGGAATAACCGGAAGTGCAGTTGGATCAGTGCCCGAATTTCTTGCTCTTGCCCTAACCTCTTCCAATCTTGCAGCCGCGGTGGCGCCATCGCCCATTTCGTTGGCAGCTTCCGCCAACATTAGCAATACATCTGCGTAACGCAATATCCTGTGATTGATCCAGTCTGCCCCACCTCCGGCATTTATTTGCCCTGTATAGGCACGCATCTCCGGATCAGAATACACTTTTTTATTCCAGTAAGGCTGATCAAGAAATCCAGGCTTACCCAGGGAGTCTTTGTTATACGGCGGCACCGTTGCTCCATATCCGCCTTGTGTAGCACCGCCATCAAACTGGCCGGAATAAAGTACAGTCATATTCTTTCTGGGGTCGGTATTACTCCAGGCGTTAACCAGCGTTTGGGTGGGTGTATTCCAGCCCCAGCCAAGATTCCAGGCCAGCGAAGCGCCACCCTGGCGAACGTTTTGCGAGGTGCCCCACTGAACACCGTACCACGGCGTTCCATTCGCGCCTACAAGTGCCTGCATTTCAAAAATTGATTCAACACTATTTTTTCCTTTACCATCTTTCCCGTCTTCCCACACATCATAAAATTTTGGCACTAATGAATATTGAGCTTCGGCAATTACATCGTTACAAAGTGCAACTACTTTATCCCACTGTTTTCTAAACAGGTAGGTTTGAGCCCAAAGTGTTTTGGCAGCCCCCTGAGTTATCCTGCCCGGATATGCATTATTTCCATTAGCATCATTCCAGTTAAGCGGTAAATACAATACTGCTGTATCAAGGTCTTTATCTATTTGCGCATAAATGTCCTCCACTTTCGCCTTAGGTATAATGGCATCTGCAGGGTCTGTATAATAAAAGTTCAATAAAGGAACCTCACCATAATTTTTAAGGAGCTCAAAAAAAGAATAGGCCCTGAAAAAATGTGCTTCGCCTACATTTCGCAAAGAAGCATCGTCAGTTACCTGTAAAGAATCCGCAAAATATAATGCACGGTTGGCGAGGTTGATCATGCTGTAATGATCATTCCAGTAGGTGTTAGTGGCCCAGTCGTTCTTTGTATATTGAAAAGTTTCGAATTCGGCGTTTATTTCGGCGCCATCTGTCTGGCTGCTTCCTTTCTGAGCATCATCATCGCGGATGCTGTGGAAGTCGATCCAGGGCAAGGTGGAGAACCCTGCATTGCTTCTGAGGGCGCTATACATTCCAAAACTCTGTGCTTCCAGTGTCCCCTGGTTCAGATCATCCAGGGTTTGACTTAACGGCTTTCTATCGAGGAATTTCTCACAACTGCCAAAAGCAATTATTGCAAACCCGGCAAGAGCGATAGATGATATATTTATTTTCATTTTCATAATCTGGATAATTAAGAATTTAAAAAGTTACATTTAGTCCGAAAGTATATACAACCGGTATAGCTCCACCTGCAAAATCATATCCGAAGGCAGTTGCATCTCCCCCAAACTCTGCAGTGTATCCAAGGTTGTTTTTCCAGGTTTTTAAGTTTTGCGCATTCGCATACGCTCTCAGGCCTTTTAAATGAATGGAAGACAACATACTCGTAGGAAAATTATAATACAACTGCACATTTCTTATACGGAAATAGCTGCCATCCTCGATATTGTAGGTTGAGCCATTGAAGTTAGCCCTGTACTTTGCACTTACAAGGGGCTGATAATTGGATGTACCGGCCCCATGCCACCTGTCTAACTGGAAGGCTGCATAATTCACTCTCTGGAAAGGAGACTCCAGTGAATTCCAGGTTCTGAAAACTTCATTACCATATACACCTGCTCCATCCACACTTAATCCAATGCCTTTATAAGTTACTGTTATGGAAGTTCCGTACATAAAATCTGGTGATGGGTTTCCAATAAATGTCCTGTCATTAGCATCTATTACATTATCGCCGTTCAAATCTTTAAATTTCACAACGCCCGGCACTATCTCACCCAACGAAGCCTGGCTGGGTGATTTTAAGATATCTGCGTACGTTTGAAATACTCCTTCCTGTATATAACCGTAGAATGAAGCAATTGGATGCCCCGCCTGTGTTCTGCTTTCTGCGGCTCCATTGTTTGTAAATAATCTTCTGAGCACGCCGGTGGGCAACTCTTCACTCAGACTTAATACTTTATTTTTCAGGAATGTAATATTTCCTGAAACACTGATGGAAAGGTCTTTTGAAAGGCTTTGGGTCCATGTTGCCAAAAATTCTTCCCCCAGTTTCTTATAGAACCACCATTGATCAACTCGGGTCTCAGGCCCACTTCATCTCTTCTTACAAATGTCATCAGGTTGTTCGTGGTTCTGTTAAAATAAGTTCCTTCAAAATGAAGGCGGTTACCAAAGGCATTGAGCTCTACTCCGGCTTCCCAGGCATCAATGGTTTCCCATTTCAGGTCCGGGTTGGCGAGGTAAGCATCCTGTGCCGCATTGTAAATATTTGTTCCAAAAATTGCTGCAGTACCTGTTGTTAAGTAAGGATATGCGGGATAGGATAATGTATTATTCCCGTCATCAACCGCACTTTGATTACCAAGAACACCAACAGAGCCTTTAACTTTCAGAAAATCGAATATTTTCTGACCGGCCATAAAGTTTTCCTTCGTTAGTTCCCAGGCACCTCCAACAGACCAGAATTGCTGGTTACGGTTTTGCTTAAGCATCCTTGAAGACGCATCATTTCTCCATGATGCATTCAGGTAGTATTTATTTTGAAAATTATACAATACCCTTGCTAGTACAGAAACAGTGGTATTCTCATACTGGGAAGAAGTGGCCAATGTTATGGGATCGCTTTGAAAACCGGTATTAATATACCAAAACCTGGAGTCATCAGGAATAGGTAAAGCGCCAGGTGTGTTGGCCGGTTTTGCCGTACCGCCACGGTTAAAGTTGCCAAAATAATAAGTGGTGAACCCTCCGGTTGCAGTCAAACTATGGTCACCAAACTTGTTTATGTAAGTAAGTATTTGATCCTGTTGAAACTTTTTGTAGGTCTGATTATTTTCAACCACTTGCGTGGTCTGGCTATACAATTCAGGTATATCAGTAAGCGGATCATAACCATAGTAAAGAGGGGTATATTTCCTGGAATCTATAGTGCTCATGTCTGCGTAAAATGTAGAGCGGAAGGTAAATTTGCGGAGGAAATTAAATTCTGCATATACATTCCCCACATTTCTTAGCTCAATGTTTACCTGTTTGTCCCAGGTATTTTCCAGTTCAAGGATTGGATTAACTACACCGCCACTTTGTAACCCCACAGCAAGTTTTGAATAAACGTTCTGCATAATAGAGTCTGTGCCGTAAGGATTCAGCACCAGAAATGGCTTTGTTCCCGGAGAGATCTGCGGCATTACTTTCCTTGCCTCGTCTAAAATTTGTGTTGCATCGTATGGGTTATTAGTTCTCGCTGTATTTAGTACAAAACCTAGTTTTAACCATTTGGCAACTTTAAATTCATCGTTTATGGCAATGGTCGCCCTTTGTAATTTTTCACGAAGTATAATCCCTTCGTCATATATATAACCTAAGGAAAGATTGAACCTGTTTTTTTCCGTGCTGGCAGCTACGCTCAGGCTGTTGTTGCTGAACTGGCCGGTCCTTGTAACTGCATCAATCCAGTCTGTATTAGCATTCAAAGTTGAATAATCTGGAGTTGGTACCTGGTTATTATCATTTTCTTCTTTAAAAAGCAGGTCAAATCCGGCTGCATCCACCATGTCAATTTTATCTACCAGTTTTTTGAATCCATAGGATGGCGCAAAAGTGATAATCGTTTGCCCTGCCTTTGCTTTTTTGGTGGTGATCACAATAGCGCCCGTAGCACCTCTTACACCAAAAATGGCCAAGGACGAAGGATCTTTAAGAATTTCAATCCTGTCTATATCATTGGGATTCAGGAAATCGATATTGTCATTTAAAATACCATCCACAACGTATAAAGGATGTACCTGGCCAAGGCTTGAAGTACCACGGATCCTGATATCGGGCTGGGCCCCTGGCGTTCCGTTAGTTACGACAGATAGCCCGGTTACTTTCCCCTGTAAAGAAGACACAGGGTTCGAATTAGGTTTATCCTGTACTTCTTTTCCGCTTACCGTTGTAATAGATCCTGTGAGGTCTCGCTTTTGCGCTGTACCATACCCGATCACCACCACCTCTGCAAGTTGCGCAGAAGAGGAAGACAAGCTAATATCAATGGTTGACCTGGTTCCCACCGGCAACTCCTGGGGAGTAAAGCCAACATAGGAAAATACCAGCACATCTGTAGAAAGAGCGTTTATAGAATAGGTTCCCTGCGCATTGGTGGTAGTGCCCTTGGTAGAATTTTTTACTTGTACAGATACACCCTGTAAAGGTTTACCACTGGAATCGGTAACCTCGCCCGTTACTATATTCTGTGCTTTTAATTGTTGGAAGGCGCTTATACAAAGCACCGCTAGCATCAGCTTGATACCTAAAAAGCATTTGTGTTTACGTTGATTCATGATACTATGGTTGATGTTTGGCAATTTTTATTGATGAGCGTTGTTCTCTTAGTAAATTTTAGTAACATACCAAGATTTTTGACAAGGGGTACAATCCGACATTCCAGTTAAGTATTTTATTGTGTTAGCCACAGTGAAACCGGTTACCAACAAGCTTTGTAAAGAAGTGACATACACATAAAACAAGCATGGCAAGTCTGTTAATCGGCTCCGCGTCAAGAGACAAGTTAATTAACTTTAACGCTGCAAATTATTATAAAATTCTCAGGTAAACTGACATTTTTAAGAGAGGAGTTAAAATGTGGTAACCGAAATTTTTTAAATGCTAAAAAGTTCAACTAACAATTGTTAGTAGTCGTACTTTTGATTTTTTACCATTTATGCAGCTACAAAATTTTGAAACCGCATTTCAGCATAAAATAGATGCAGAAATAAAAATAGAGCCAAAAGATTGGATGCCCGATGCATACCGCAAAACGCTGGTGCGACAGATAAGTCAACATGCGCACAGCGAAATTGTAGGGATGCTGCCGGAAGGTAATTGGATAAGCCGTGCACCAAGTTTAAAACGCAAGGCCATCCTTCTTGCAAAAGTGCAGGACGAAGCAGGGCATGGTTTGTATTTATATTCGGCTTGTGAAACGCTGGGAATAACAAGGGAAGAAACGATCAACGACCTGCATAGCGGCAAAGCAAAATATTCTTCCATATTCAATTATCCTACTCTAACCTGGGCAGATATGGGCGCCATCGGCTGGCTGGTAGATGGCGCCGCGATCTTAAACCAGGTAATGCTCTGCCGCACCTCGTACGGCCCTTATGCCAGGGCGATGGTCAGAATTTGCAAGGAAGAAAGTTTTCATCAGCGGCAGGGATTTGATATTCTGCTTACGTTGAGCAAAGGAACTGACCTGCAAAAAGCCATGTGCCAGGATGCTATCAACCGCTGGTGGTGGCCCTCATTGATGATGTTTGGCCCAAAGGATAGTGAAAGCACCAACACAGATCAAAGCATGAAATGGAAGATAAAACGCAAGACCAACGACGAGTTGCGCCAGCAATTTGTAGATATGTGTGGGGAACAGGTAAAAATCTTAAACATGAGTTTACCTGATAAGGATCTGAAATGGAACGAAAAAAGTCAACATTACGATTTTGGTGACATAGACTGGAATGAATTCTGGAATGTGGTAAAAGGGAATGGGCCTTGTAATAAACAAAGGCTGGAAGCGAGACGTAAAGCGCATGAAGACGGCGCC
This sequence comes from Parafilimonas sp., assembly GCA_036274175.1. Taxonomy (GTDB): domain Bacteria; phylum Bacteroidota; class Bacteroidia; order Chitinophagales; family Chitinophagaceae; genus Parafilimonas. The sequence continues at coordinate 31,206 of DASUGF010000014.1, read as the reverse complement.
TGGGTTAGGGAAGCCGCGGCAGCGTATGCGGAGAAGCAAGCGAATAAAAAAGAATTAAAAGTTGCTTAATGGAATTAACTGCAATACAAAACAAAATTTATGAACTGCGCGGCCAGAAAATAGTGTTTGACTTTGACCTGGCTGCTATGTATGAAACAGAAACCAGAACTTTAAAACAGGCAGTAAAGCGAAATATTACAAGATTCCCTGAAGATTTTATGTTTCAGTTGACAAAAAAAGAAATTGAAAACTTGGTATCACAAAATGTGATACCTTCTAAACAAAAATTGGGCGGGGCATTACCATTCGCATTTACCGAACAAGGTGTAGCCATGCTTTCAAGCATATTAAACAGTGAACGTGCCATACAAGTAAATATTATTATCATAAGAACTTTTGTTTTGGTACGCCAATATGCACTAAACTATAAAGAGCTTGCCGCTAAACTGTCGGCATTAGAGAAGAAATACAATAAAAATTTTAAAATAGTTTTTGAAGTGTTGAATAAACTAATTGAAGAAAAGCAAAACCAGCTTGATTTTGAACAAAGAGAAAGGATTGGCTTTAAAAAATGACTGTTATGCACTTTATCAGAAAATTTTATTACGGCGATATCCCAGATGATAATCCGGGAAGTTCTTTAAAACCAACCGCCACCGGGGGGGGCCGGGAGAGAGCTTTGTGGCCTTTATGGGAAGTCTTTATCCGCAGCAAACAAGGCTTGGATCATAAACATGCAGGCAGCCTCCATGCCGCTGATGCACAAATGGCTATTGAAAATGCCCGTGATGTTTATACGCGACGTAATGAAGGCATCAGTATTTGGGTGGTTGAAAGCAAGTATATCCACGCATCCAACCCGGATGATGCCCAAAGTTTTTATGAGCCTTCTTCCGATAAAATTTATCGTTATCCCACATTTTATGACCTGCCGGAGGAGTTGAAGCATATGTAGTGAGTTATAGGAATTTGGAATCAGGAATTTGTAATTTGGTAGAAACCTCTTAACAATGAATTATAGCGGCTATAAAGATTTGGAATGTTATAAACAAGGAAGGGAGTTAAGAATATTTGTTTCGAATTTGACAAAAAAATTTCCGTCTCATGAAAAGTTTTTATTGACAGCACAGATGCTCGATTCCTCAAGATCGGTTACTGCAAACATGGCGGAAGGATATGGACGATTTACATACACAGATACAAGAAATTTTTTTATTATTTCAAGAGGCTCAGTAACCGAAACAATGGAACATCTTGCAACAGCATTTGATGAAAAATATATATCAACCGAAGAATTAAAAGCGGGAGAAGACAAATGCGAATTGGTTTTTAAACTAATTAATGGCTATATCAGCTATCTTGATAAATTCAGAAATCAAATTAAAAAGCGTGATGACACTAATTCCTAATTACAAATTCCTAATTCCTTACATACTCCACCTTGCCGACAACACACTCATCCTCGCTCAACGCAACAGCGAATGGTGTGGCCACGGGCCGGTGTTGGAACAGGATATTGCCATCACCAATATTTCATTGGATCTGTTAGGCCAGGCAAGAAACTTCTATCAATATGCTGCAGAACTTGTCAACCAATCAACCAATCAACCAATCAACCCCGCCACAGAAGACACCCTTGCCTGCCTGCGCGATACCCGCGACTTTAAAAACTGTCTTCTCGCTGAGCAGGAAAACGGCGACTGGGGACAAACGATTTTAAGGCAGTTCCTGTTTAGCAACTACCAGTATTTATTGTATGAAAAACTGAAAGAAAATACTGATCAGCAGCTTGCCGCAATTGCTGCAAAAGCTTTAAAAGAAGTTACTTATCATTTAAAATGGAGTACGGAATGGGTGATCCGCTTAGGTGACGGCACCGAAGAAAGCCATCAGCGAATGCTGCATGCAATCGGAGAATTATGGCCTTATGTGGATGAATTATTTATCAATGCAGAATACGAAATTGCATTACTTAATGATAGTATTGGCGTAGATGTTGCATCGCTTCAGCCACCATGGAACAAAAAAACGGAAGAGGTTTTCTCCGAAGCAAAGCTGGAGGTTCCGCAAAATGTTTTCGGGCAAAAAGGCGGGAAGCAGGGTGTTCACACAGAAAAACTGGGCTATATACTTGCCGAGCTGCAGTTCATGCAAAGAGCGTATCCAAACAGCGTTTGGTAAGCGCCCACCCTAAAGCGGGTAATTATGATTAATATAGAAAACATAACTGAAGAAAAAGTATTATCTGTTTTAGAAACAATAGTGGATCCCGAGGTTCCGGTATTATCCATCATTGATCTTGGTATTGTAAGAAAGATCGAAATATACGATGCCGTTACGAAACCTGCGTCAGCGGGCGTGAGGGTTTTCATCACACCAACTTATACCGGCTGCCCTGCAATGGATGTCATCAATATGAATATAAGAATGGCTTTGCTCGAAAATGGTTTTACCAACATCGAGATAAAAACTGTTTTATCGCCTGCATGGACAACAGACTGGATGACGGAGGCGGGCAAACAAAAATTAAAAGCTTATGGCATTGCACCGCCCAATATAAAACAACAGGTTTGCATGGTAGATGCGTTCCATGAAGAAGAAGCGATTCAATGCCCGCATTGTAACTCATACAATACCGTACTCATCAGCCGCTTCGGGTCTACGGCTTGCAAAGCTTTATATAAATGTAATGATTGCAAAGAGCCGTTTGATTATTTTAAATGCCACTGATTTTTTTACCTTAGCCAATAATCTTCTTTTATGGCGTTGACAGACCAGCTTGACCGTTCAACTGATTATGTAAATACAATCATATCCCCACTCAACGAAGAACAGCTTAACTGGAAACCGGTACCGGCTACATGGAGTGTTGCCCAATGCCTCGATCATCTTGTTGTTAACAATATAAAATATTTTACAATTTTTGATGCGATAGTAAATGACAACTATCAGCAAACAACATGGCAACGCATAAGTCCGTTCACAGGCTTTTTAGAAAAAAAATTGTTGGAATTTACCGCTGCCGTCGCCGAAAAAAAAGTAAAAGCGCCGCCGTCATTTTCACCGTCTGCCAGCCTGTTCGATAAAAATATCATTCAACGCTTTCTGCAGCAACAGGAAAAGCTTATACAATATTTTATCCGGCTGGAACCGATTGCAAACAGTAAAAAAATCATTGTCAGCTCTCCTTTTAGCGGACTTGTAACATTCAGGCTTAACATACTGTTGACTGCCCTGGCGAACCATGAACAAAGACACATCCACCAGGCCGACAAAGTTTTACATCACCCACAATTTCCCAAAGAATAAATTATGGAAACTATTTTATTTGATGTTCAAAATGCTATCGCATTCATCACATTGAATCGCCCGGAAAAACTAAATGCCTTTAACCGCGAAATGGCTTTGTTGCTGCAGCAAAGACTAGATGAATGCAATGCTTCGCGTGAAATACGATGCGTTTATATTACCGGCAGCGGTAACGGCTTTTGTGCAGGCCAGGACCTGGCCGAAGTTGCTGATCCAGCCGGCATGGGCATGCAGGGGATTTTGAAAGATCAGTTTAACCCGATTGTTACTAAAATACGCAAGCTTGAAAAGCCCGTTGTGGCCGCAGTGAATGGAGTGGCAGCCGGCGCCGGCGCTAATATTGCGCTTTGTTGCGATATAGTTGTAGCGGCTTCATCAGCTTCTTTTATACAGGCATTTAGTAAGATCGGCTTGATTCCTGACAGCGGCGGAACTTTTATATTGCCAAGATTAATCGGCTGGCAAAAAGCCAGCGCTTTAATGATGCTGGGCGATAAAGTATATGCCAATGAAGCGGCACACCTGGGAATGGTGCATAAAGTTTTTGCAGATGATGTATTTGAGGAAGAATCAAAAAAAATTGCAGCAACACTCGCAGGTATGCCTACCCGCGGATTATGGTACACCAAGCAGGCATTGTCATGGTCTTTTAATCACACCTGGGATGAACAATTAATGAATGAAGATAAATTGCAGCAGCGTGCTGCCGCCACACAGGATTTTAAAGAAGGCGTACAGGCATTTCTTGAGAAAAGAAAACCCGATTTTAAAGGAGCGTAGATAGTTGAATGGTCGACTGGTTGATTGAGTTGATAGGTTGAATGGTAAAATCCAGCATTCAGATAAACGTATTAACTAATCAACAAGTCAACATATCAACCGATCAACATACTAACCATCAACTTATCATTACCTTCACCACATGCAAACAAAAAATCCCGCTGCTATAGTAAAGCATATGCTGCTTACAGATGCATTCAGCCAATGGCTGGGCATTGACGTGATGGAAATAAAAGAAGGCTACAGTAAAATTAAAATGAAGGTTCGGGAGGAAATGATGAACGGGCTGAATGTTGTGCACGGCGGCATTGCATTCTCATTTGCTGACAGCGCCTTTGCTTTTGCCTGTAACAGCCGTAATAATTTATCGCTCGCTTTGGAAACTTCTATCTCCTTTTTAAAACCGGTATTTATTGATGATGAATTAACTGCCGAAGCCAAAGAGATCCGTAACGGCAAAAGCACAGGTGTTTATATGGTGGATATAACCAATCAGCATGATCAGCTTATTGCTTTGTTTAAAGGAACGTGTTTCAGAACAGGGAAGGAATTGTTGTAAAATAGTTTGTCTCAACCTGTAATAAAGTCTGTAAAATTATCTGAGTGTATAAATTGCACACTGCTTCCGGGATAAGCATTTAAAAAAGTTTTTGAAATATTTTTTTTTGCTTTTGGCGACCATTTAAATTCCCACCCTGTTATTTTTCCGTTTGCTTCTTCTATGTAATCAATTTCCTGCTGTGCATGTGTGCGCCAGAAATAGCGGTTGGGATAATAGCCCCTGTATTCATTATGTTTCCATCTTTCTGCCACTAAAAAATTTTCCCATAAAGCGCCTTTATCGTTACGCAGGTTAAATGGATTATAATTGCGGATAACACTGTTGCGTATGCCGTTATCAAAAAAATAAACTTTCCTGCCCTTTTTAATTTCATTACGCATATTCCGGCTCAGCGACGGCAGCCTGAAAACAACATAGCATTTTTCTAAAAGATCAATATATTTTTCCACTGTTTCATTATCGGCGCCTGTTAATTGGGCAATTTCATGATAACTTATTTCATTGCCCAGTTGTAACGCAAGCGCCTGTAATATCTTCTGCAGCAAAACAGGTTTTTTCAATTGCTCTAGCGCAAAAAGGTCTTTATATAAATAGCTATCAGAAAGCAGCCGCAGCAGGTTATCCTCATCGCCTGCATTGGTAACTATTTCAGGATAATAGCCATATATCATGCGATGCTCCAATAAACGCTTTTCATCAAGCAAGCTTGTACTTGCAGCCATTTCTGAAAAAGACAGAGGAAAGAGGTTATACTCAAACTTTCTTCCGGTAAGCGGTTCTTTAATCTTATTGGCGAGTTCAAACGCAGATGAACCGGTTGCAATTACCTGCACATTTTTAATGGCATCAACAATAAGCTTTATAACAATACCAATATTTTCAATACGCTGCGCCTCATCAATCACCATTACTTCATTTTTTCCTATGATTGCTTTTAACCTTGCTGTTGTTGACCGGTGCAGCAAAGATTGCACATCAGCATCATCGCCGTTAAGCCATAAGACTGGCTTATTGATTTTTTGAACAAGATTTTGAACAAGTGTCGTCTTGCCGCATTGCCTTGGGCCCAGCAATAAAACAGCTTTTCTTTTAAATAATCTTTTCCTAATCTGCGGCTCAATATCTCTTGAAATCATAAAAATTGCGATTGAAACCGCAAAATTAATATCAATTTTGCGATTGAAACCGCAAAACTTACAATTCTGTTTATTTAGCTGCTTCCATTTCTTTCCAAAACTTTACAATGTCTTCTCCATGCTGCTTATTGCGCGGCTTTAAATAAACTTTTTGAATGATCCCTTTCTCATCAATCAGAAATGTGGTGCGATGCAGCCCCATGTATTTCCTGCCGTATAATTGCTTCTCGCCCCAAACACCATACAGGTCAATTATTTTATGCTGGGGATCTGCGATCAATGTAAACGGCAAATTAAATTTCGTTTCAAATTTTTTGTGGCTGGCTGAATCATTGGGACTTACACCCACCACTTCAAAACCTTCTTTTTTTAACAGGGCATAATTGTCTCTTAAATTACAGGCTTGTATGGTGCAGGTAGGTGTATCGTCTTCAGGATAAAAAAATAAAACAACCTTTTTCCCTTTATAATTGCTGAGAGAAACAGTTTCGCCGTTTTGATCTTTCCCCTTAAATGCGGGCGCTTTCATACCTGCGACAAGTGTTATCATTTTCAGTTATTGTTTTGTAAAAGTAAATGTTTGTGTTGTTGCATTACCGGCAACATCTGTCGCCGTTATAACCAATGCATGGGTGCCACTCGTACAATGCTCATCAAAGGTGTAAATGAAATAATCGCTTTTCTTTGAAAACATCAGCCAGTTGCCATCAAGCCTTGCCGTGAAACCGGCGATCCGGCTTATGTCATCGGTACATTTTATTGTTAATGTTTTCTGGTTAATGAATGTTGAACCGCTTTTCCAGGCAACCGGAACAATTACAGGGGCGATCGTATCAATCAATAATCTAAGATCACCTAATTCATCAAAGCTGCTCAGCATCCAATCGCCCTGCCATACTCCTTTCTTTACAGTTGTTGAAGCGCCGCTTTTTAACTGCATAATCACCTTATCTTTTAAATCGCTGTTTAATGCTGATGCTTTTATCATCGCATTATAATCATCATGTACAGGAATAGTGTAATCGCCGGTATGAATAGTTGGCGAAACCTGCTTTGCAGTCGTTGAAGGCGTTTCATAAACAATCAAAGGCAGCGCATCATAGAAAGCCTTCTCATCAAAATGAATGTTTGCATTGCTGGTCTTTATATTATTTACACTGTTCACATCACAAACGGTTGCATTGGCCGGCAAAGAATAACTCTTTTGCAAGGCTTCATCATACTTCATTAAAAAACTGATCGTGCTTGTATTCTGCTTTTCATCGCTTACAACGATCTTTATTTTGTGGGTTAATGAATCACTCAATGCAATCTTCCCGTCGGTTTCAAGCGATGTAAATATGTCGATCTTGTTGCCGGGCAATATGGAGAGGTATTGAATTCCCTGCTTGTTCTTTATCCATCTTGCATAATCCATACCGGCATTTACATACCGGCTGTCATCATACGAAAAATCATTCAAGTTAAACCCGAATTGCAAAGCATCATCTACATACAACGCCGCATGATAAACGCCAAACTTAAACGATGAGGCATTATTCATGTCTTCCATTCTTATTCCAAGCGAAACAACAGGCGAGCCAACTTTTACAACCGATCCTGCCGGTGTATAAACACCATTTTTTTTAATAACGGGAATTGGCTGCGGTATAACTGTATAAGCGCTGAATCTCCTGTCATACCAATACAAACCATACACAATAGGCGGAATAATATCCTTCAGGGGCATTCCGAATAACAAAGGATTTAAATTATTTTCTGTTTTTGTATCCCGTATTTCAAAATGCAGGTGCGGGCCCGCGGAACCGCCCGTATTACCACTGTTGGCAATAAATTGTCCTTTAACAACAGGAAATAAATTAGCAGGCAATTCAACATCCTGCTCCCATTTTTCATCCCGATATTGTTTGTCTTTTACATATTTTTCCAATGCATCGTAAAAAGAATTCAGGTGTGCATATAAAGTGGTATAGCCATTCGGATGGTTAATATAGATAGCCCTTCCATAGCCATATTTTTCAATTTTTATCCGGCTTACATACCCGTCTGCAGCTGCAAAAACAGGAAGGTTTTCCCTTCCCTGCGTGCGTATATCAAGCCCCATGTGAAAATGATCCGTTCTTAATTCACCAAAATTTGCAGCAAGCTGCATGGGAATGTCCAGAGGATTTCGGAAATAGTTCTGCGGATAATTTTCCTGTGCACATACATCCACAATATGATGTACTGCAAAAAATAAAATAAGTATGCGGAGAGTTGTTTTCACTGATGCGGCCAAAAATAAGGCATGAGCACTTAAAGCGGCAAGGCTTAAATTTTTATTATGATTTAATGCAAATACTTTTGCAACACTGTTATGAAAAACCTCTTAGAGCAAATATGGTGGGGCAATTCTGTTAAGACGTATGCTATTGTTTTGGCTGAAATAATAATAGTGTGGATCTTATTCCGGCTTTTCAGAAAGTTTATTTTTTCACTGCTGAAAAAATTTTCCAGCCGCACACAATCGCAGGTTGACGATGCCATTATTAATTCCACTGAAAAATTTATCATTCCCTATTTCTATCTTATCATTAATTATGGCATTATACAGCAACTGAATTTTTCTGACCACGCAGAACATGTTCTGAAAGTTGTAGTTGCCATAGTTACGGCATATTATTTTATACGCTTTATAAATCATGCGCTCCATTTATCGGTGTTGCTGTATATGCGTAGCAAAGATGAATCGCCCGAACGGATCAAGCAGCTTACCGGGATACTGGTTGTAGTTAAAGTATTGATATGGGCCGGCGGGTTACTGATGTTGTTTGATAATCTTGGTTATGATATCACCACCCTTATTACCGGCCTCGGGATTGGCGGTATAGCTATTGCATTGGCCGCGCAAAATATTCTTGGCGATCTGTTTAGCTATTTTGTAATATTTTTTGATAAGCCTTTCAGTATTGGAGATGCCATATCAGTAAATAATGTTGCGGGAACTGTAGAGCGCATCGGCATAAAAACTTCACACATAAGAAGTGTTTCAGGCGAACAGTTGATCATGCCAAATGCAGAACTGGTAAAGTCAACCATCAAAAATATAAAGCGCCTTGAACGCCGGGGCGTAACATTCAGACTCAATGTGAGATATGATACCGCGAAAGAAAAAATAACATCAATACCCGGTATCATCAAACAGATTATAGACAGGGAGCCACATGTTACTTTCGACAGGTGTCATTTGATCTCGCTCGGCGATTTCAGCCTGGTATATGAAACTTTATACTTTATTGATTCATCTGATTACAAACTTTACCTGCAAATACAGCAACATATCTATTTTGAAATTATAAATGCGTTTACTTCCAATGGAATTGATTTTGCTTTTCCCGGTCAAACATTTATTTTGCAGCACCCGCTTGACACCGGTAAAAAATAATAAGTCAATTGTAAACGCGCTCACTACAAAAAAATAAAGCTATATGGAAAAAGATGTTATGAGTTCCGATAATAATTCAAGAAGGAATTTTATCAAAAACGCATCGCTTGCGGCAGCCGGTTTTTATATTGTCCCGAGACATGTTTTGGGAAGAGGCTATGTTGCGCCAAGCGATAAACTGGTTATCGCAGGTATCGGAGCCGGCGGTAAAGGTGAAAGCGATATCAAAAATTTTTATGATAGCGGTAAAGCCGAGATCGCTGCTTTATGTGATGTGGATGACAGGCAGGCCGCTACAACGAGAGGGAGGTTCCCCAAGGCAAAATATTATAAAGATTTCCGGGAGATGCTTGATAAAGAAGGAAAAAGCATTGATGCCTGTTCCGTTTCCATCCCGGATCATAACCATGCAGTTGCTGCTATGGCGGCGATGCAGTTGGGCAAGCACGTTTATGTACAAAAACCTTTAACGCATGATATTTATGAAGCCCGCATGTTAACGGAAGCTGCGCGCAGGTATAAAGTGGTAACACAAATGGGTAACCAGGGCGCCAGCGGCGATGGTGTGCGCCAGTTGGTAGACTGGTATAAAGCCGGTATCATCGGCGACGTAACTGAAATATATTGCTATACAGACAGGCCTGTTTGGCCACAGGGTGTAGGCTGGTCAACAGAAAAACCTCCGGTTCCAAAAGAGCTTGACTGGAATTTATGGCTTGGTACAGCGCCTTTTAAAGATTACGTGGATAATCTTGTTCCATTCAACTGGCGCGGATGGTGGGATTATGGTACCGGGGCTTTGGGAGATATGGCCTGTCACATTATGCAGCCCGCTTTCGCAGTACTAGGTTTGGGTTACCCTGTTTCTGCGGAATGCAGCGTTTCTACAAGGTATGTAGAGAACTGGCACCAGGCATATTTTCCTGAAAGCGGGCCGGTTTCATCTCATATCATCCTCACTTTCAAGGGAACGAATGGCAAACCGGACGTAAAACTGCATTGGATGGATGGAGGTATTCAACCGGAAAGGCCGGAAGGTTTACTGCCAAATGAAACGATGGGCGACGGTGGCAACGGCATCATTTTCTATGGCACGAAGGGAAATATGATGGCAGGTACTTATGGTATTAACCCCCAATTGTTACCTACTTCAAAAACAAAAGAAACCAAGGTTCCTCAAACAATTACACGCGTGCCTAATGGCGATGACGGGCATTATGCGGCCTGGGTGGAAGCAGCAATCGCAGGATATGGAAGCGATAAAGCCAATAATTTAAGCTCAAGGTTTGATCTTGCCGGCCCCCTTACTGAAAGCGTACTGATGGGCAACCTGGCTATCAGAAGTTATAACATTCAGAAAAAGCGGGGAGATGATTTTGATTATCCCGGCCGTCATATTCAATTGGTTTGGGATGGCGCCAATATGAAAATCACAAATTTTGATGATGCCAACCAGTTTGTAAAACGCACGTATCGCGAAGGCTGGACACTAGGGGTGTAAAGCATATCTTATTTCAAAAGAAAATGCTTTGGTAATTCAAGGCATTTTTTTTATGCTGACTTACACATTAAATAAATAACTTATTTAACAATAGCGAGATCAGACCAATAAAATACTTTAAAAATCCTATATTTGCAACGTATATAAAATTTAGCCTATGCACGCCGATCTTCCCCCTTATCAACAATACCTTACCATTGAAAGAAGTTCAGATGACTGGATCACAGGAACCGAACCTATGACCCTGGAACAAAAGATGTATCTGAAAACGCTGACACAGGAAGCCGGAGAAAGTTTTGATGACTCCTTATCAAAAGCTTCCGCAGAGGAACACATAAAAAGGCTGCAACAGCAAATAGGGCAAAAAATATAGATCAAAGATCTATTCTTCATTCCGCCCAAATAATTTCCGCAATTCGTTTTTAGATTGGTCAAGTACTCTTTTTTGTGCTGCGCTTAAGTTATGTCCCGCGCGGTTCTCATAAAAGTTGATCATACTCATAGCGGATTGAAAAACGCCAGCCTTTATTCTTTTGCTTTTTTCAGCCGAATGCTTTACAGATTCTGCAATTATTTTTGGGTCTTTTGACTTAAAGATGTCTTTTTCAATATCCATTGCGTTGCTGGTTTGCGTAACCTTTTTCGACCATTTTTTTGGGATAGCTTTTTTTGAAGCAGATCCTTTTGTGCCTGGTTTTTTTGCGGCTGGTTTCTTTTTAGCGGTTGATGCCTTTGCCATAAAAACTTTTACAATGCTTATTCAAGCATGATACCAGGTTTCAGCAATAGTATAATTCAATCTGATTGACGCGGTTTCAGAGTATCTTTTCTGATCTTTCTGTTTGTGCAAAAGCACTGATCATTTTATGCCGGTCAAACTCTTTTTCGTTATTTGACAGCCAGATGGTTGCAACACCATTGCCGATAAAATTGGTTAATGCCCTTGCTTCGCTCATAAACCTGTCGACCCCCAATAAAAAAGCAAGGCCTTCAACCGGGATCACTTTAACAGCGGTTAATGTGGATGCCAGTACAATAAAACCACTGCCCGTAACCCCTGCTGCTCCTTTAGAAGTTATCAGCAATACGCCGATAATAACAAAAACCTGGTGAAGAGATAATTCAATATTATACACCTGTGCAAGAAACACTACGGCCATGGAAAGATAAATGGTTGTTCCATCTAGGTTAAAAGAATAACCCGCAGGAACCACTAATCCCGTTACCGGTTTAGAGCAACCCATTCGCTCAAGCTTTTCTATCAAAGATGGCAAACCCGCTTCTGAAGAAGACGTGCCCAACACCACCAGTAATTCTTCGCGTATATATTTCAGGAATTGTAAAATGCTGATATTATAAAATCGCAACAGTAATCCAAGGACGATAAATATAAAAGCCAGGCAGGTAATGTAAACGCAAAGCATCAGTTTGCCCAGTGGCAACAGAGTGTGCAAACCAAATTTACCTATCGTGTACGCCATACCGCCAAAAGCGCCGACCGGGGCAAGTATCATCACAAGATGTAAGCCTTTAAAAACATAGTCTGATATTATTTTTAATGGCTTAATGATGCGTTCTTTCCGGCTAAGCCTGTTGAGGAGTATTCCTGCAATAATGGAAAACAGCACTACTTGCAGCGTAATATTCTCCTTAAAGAAGTTCCACCAGGTAAATCCTTTGGATTGCTTTACGTATGCGGAGATATCGCCGCCTTTTATTTCAGAAATATTCACTCCTTTTCCCGGCTGTATAAAATGCGCAACTACAATCCCGATAAGCAGTGCAAACGTAGTAACGATCTCGAAATATAAAATGGCTTTTCCACCAACGCGGCCTGTCTTTTTAAGGTCGCCCATGCTGCTGATGCCAAGCGTAATAGTGAGAAAGATAATAGGGTTAATAAATACTTTTACAATACTGATAAAAGTCGTTCCAAGAACCTGCATTTTAACTGCAGTATCCGGGTAAAAATGGCCTAACAAAATACCAACAGTTATGGCAACGAGCACCCAGAAAGTAAGATTGGTAAAAACTTTTTTCATGTTGTAAGTTGTGGTCAGTGTTGAGTTCAATTAGTTTACTCGCTGCCAACAAAAGGATGTTGCAACGTTTCATTAAATTCAACCCATATTTCTTTTACGATAGCGGCAGCAGGCTTTATGTCTTTTATTAAAGCAGACACTTCGCCAATTTCAAGCTCTCCTTCATCCAGGTCGCCTTCGAGCATTCCCTTTTTTGCGCGGCCATGACCTAAAATTTTACCCAGTTCTTCTTTACTGGCTCCGCGCGCCTCTGCTTCGGCAATCGTTTCAAAAAATTTATTTTTAAAAAGCCTCACGGGAACAATTTTTTTCATGCTCAGCATCGTATCGCCTTCCTTACTGTTTGCAATGAGTTGTTTATAGGAACTATGATTCGAAGCTTCATCGCTGCAAACAAAACGGCTCCCGATCTGAACGCCTTCAGCACCCAACACCATTGCGGCAAACATCTGTCTTCCCGTTGCTATGCCGCCTGCGCCCAGCACAGGAATTTTGACCGCCTCTTTTACAGCCGGTATTAAAACCATGGTTGTGGTTTCTTCGCGTCCATTGTGCCCACCTGCTTCAAAACCTTCGGCCACCACCGCATCACAACCCGCATCTTCCGCTTTTTTGGCAAAAAGACTGCTGCTTATAACATGAACTACCGTAATTCCATGTTGTTGTAGAAATGGAGTCCAGGTTTTTGGATTGCCTGCGCTGGTGAACACGATCTTTACTCCTTCCTCTATTATGATCTGAATGTGTTTATCAATATCAGGATATAACAACGGGATATTTACGCCAAACGGTTTGGTAGTTGCGGCTTTGCATTTTTGAATGTGCAGTTTTAAAACATCGGGGTACATGCTGCCGCTGCCGATGAGGCCTAAAGCACCCGCATTGCTTACTGCACTTGCCAGTTTCCAGCCGCTCGTCCACACCATCCCTGCCTGTACGATAGGATGGTCTATATTGAAAAGCTTTGTAACGCGGTTATTAAAATTTACCATGAATCATCAAAATAAAACAAAGCGCTTCAATAAATAAAACGTTGGCTAATAAGATGGATGATTGGTTATAAACAGAAAGATGTTGACTGTTGATACATCAGCATAATATATCACAATAAACTTTTCCGTGTTTCTGCGTTATCTGTGGAAAATAAAAATGACTATGCTTGCCTGACGTGGTATTAGTCATGATTCAACATAATAATATCACAACAAATTCTTCCGTGTTTCTGCGTTATCCGTGGCAATTAAAATGACAATACTTCCTTGACATGGATACTAATAACCTGCGCTCACCTGGTAATAAGAGATAAACCTGCGCATGATAGAATTTTTCTTCGCCTTTTCGACCTGCTCTCTTTTATCAGGGGAACCACCTGAACCAACCGGCACACCCGAAGCAGGCTTTTGCGATGAATTGGTAAGTATGATAATAGTTACACCAACCAAGGCTGCTGTAAAAAATAGTGATATGTTTTTCGCGTAGCGGATGAAGCAGGTTTTATGCTACGAATTTAATCGTAAACAAATTTGATTACCAATTTTGCGGTGTTAAAAAATTCAAAACAAAATCAGCCTGCATTTGCACACTTCTTCAACATTTAATCCTAATTGTATTAGGTTTGCGGCTCTGATCAATAACCGCCATTAAAAGAATTAAAAGATCGTGCATACTTTCCACTTAACAACTGAAAAAATTCAGACAAAATGAATGAAAATTTTGCTAACCGCATTTATGCAGAACTGCAGGAAATAGATGCTGCAGGCCTGCTCAAAAAAGAACGGATCATCACCAGTGCGCAGGGAGCGGAAATTGTTGTAAACGATAAGACGGTTCTAAACTTTTGCGCCAATAATTATCTTGGCTTATCCTCCCATGCGAAAGTGATTGCGGCAGCGCATAAAGCCGTCGAAACACATGGTTACGGACTGAGCAGTGTACGCTTTATCTGCGGCACTCAGGATATTCATAAAGAATTGGAAGGAAAGATATCTGCTTTTTTAGGCACGGAAGATACCATTTTATACTGCGCAGCTTTTGACGCCAATGGCGGTGTGTTCGAGCCTTTGTTCAATGAACAGGATGCCATTATAAGCGATGCTTTAAATCATGCTTCTGTAATCGATGGCGTACGTTTATGCAAAGCACAGCGCTACCGTTATGAACATAACAACATGGAGGATCTTGAGAAAAAACTGATAGATTCCGCTCATTTACGCAGCCGCATTATTGTTACAGATGGCTCTTTCAGTATGGATGGAACTATCGCACAGTTGGATATTATCTGCGGGTTGGCTGATAAATATGATGCTATTGTAATGATCGATGACAGCCATTCCACAGGCTTTCTTGGCAAAACGGGACGCGGCACACATGAGTATAAAAATGTAATGGGGAAGATTGACATTATCACCGGAACATTGGGCAAGGCATTGGGCGGTGCAAACGGCGGTTTTACCAGTGGCAGGAAAGAGATTGTTGAAATGCTTCGCCAGCGTTCACGGCCCTATCTTTTTTCAAATACACTGGCGCCGTCAATCGTAGGCGCTTCTATAGCTGTATTTGACATGCTGACTGAAACTACTGAACTGCGTGATAAACTGGAATACAACACGAAATATTTCAGGGAAAAAATTACTGCTGCAGGCTTTGACATAAAGCCCGGCGAACATCCTATAGTTCCTATCATGTTGTACGATGCGGTTGTTGCTCAAAACTTCGCTGCCAAATTATTGGATGAAGGTATTTATGTAATTGGGTTTTTTTATCCCGTTGTACCAAAAGGGCAGGCGCGTATTCGTGTGCAATTAAGCGCTGCGCACGAAATGGAACATATTGATAAAGCTGTGGAAGCGTTTACCAAGATTGGTAAAGAGTTGGGTGTAATTAAATAAAATAACAGGGCAGTTCAACTAACCGTACATAAGTAATCATTCCTGCTGCATTAATGCAGTTTGGTTTTGTAGCAAATGCCTGCTATGCGTATCAATTGTATAAGAGCTTACAGACAATTCATTTCGCGATTTCTTTTTTAAAAAACCATTATTTAAACAATTATTTTTTATTTTTAGAAGATAGAGCAGCCTTGGCTTCCAGGTAATTAATCTTAATTAGAGACAGATGTATTGCGGGTAGTTTTATTAAAAGAAAACTTTTATCTGATGCCTCGCCTTTTACCTTTTTTGCTTACACTAACTGTCTTTTTTAAGGCTAATCCATCTTTTGCTCAAACCAACCTGCGCTTTACGCATTACACCACGCGGGAAGGCTTGTCAAATAATATTATTAGTTACGTATTCCAGGATAGCCGCGGCCTTTTATGGGTTGGAACAAGTAATGGATTAAACTATTTTGATGGCGTTACTTTTCAAAACATTTATCCAACAGATTTTGATTCTGCTCATTTGCATTCAGATCAAATAAAACAAATTGCAGAAATTGCAGATGGGAATATTCTTTTAATGACGGATGACGGGATGGAAGAATATAACTGGAAAGCAAAAACGCTGCAGCTTATTTTTCCTGCATCTATGAACGGGCATATTTTTCAGTTTATTATTGATAAGCAAAAAAATATCTGGCTGCTGAGTGAAAAATATTTGCAAAAATATAACCGGGAATTTTTGCTGCTTAAAAACATCAGGCTTGATACATTGAAAAACAGAATTGGTAAAAACGGCGGATTTAACGCACAATTTTTTACCGTTGATAATGCAAATAACATTTGGCTTTCTTACCATGATATAGTATGCGAGTGGAATACTTCAGACAACATATTAGAAAGCAGGTATAATAATGTTTATCATAAAAAAATTTTCAGGCTAAACCCTGCTGCTATCGAGCAGGATAAAAAAGGAAATTATTGGATTATTATAAGCAAGTTTACGCCGCCCAATGCGCTTGCCCGTTATCAATGGAATTCAGATACGCTTGATGCTTATTATTCAAAAAGCAATTTAGTATATCCAATAATTATTTCACATTCAGGAAAAATTTGGCTTAACAGTTATTATAACGGGCTGGTGGTATTTGATACAATGCATCATACATTTCAAACTGTATATTCCAACCCGGTTGATATAAATTCTCCCTCCGGTAATGTTTTCCTGCAAATGCTTGAAGACAAAAGCAGAAATATCTGGCTGGCAACAAGGTATGGGTTAGATAAATGCACCGATTTAACCAACAGCTTTACGGTGCTGGATAATTTTGGTTATGAAGACCCGCAAACCAATTACAACAAAGCTGCTGTTAGTAATATAACTGCTGTGGGCAAAAATTTATTTGTATGCACTACCGGCGGCTTTTTTAAAATAAATACCGGTAACTTTTCCCGGCAATGTTTCAGGTATAATAAAAAAGGATATTCACTTAAAGATAATTACTGGATAAGTTTCAACATAGATAATAAATTGTTGCTGGCTTCAACTTCAAAAGGAATTTGGAGGTATAACTTAAATGATGAAAAATTACAACCCGCATTAATTTCGTTTAAACATCCTGCCTTGTTAGATTCAGTGGCAACTGTGGCTGCATTTCAGGATGTTAAAAAAAATACCTGGCTTTCGCTGTTTGGCGGAAATGGCATTTATTGCTGGGATAGAAAGAGCAATGTATTTATAAAATACGATGCGCAGCAAACGGAGAAAAATTATTTTCCACTTCGCCATTTTAGTTGCGCTGCAGAAGATGATTACGGAAATATATGGATGGGTTATGACAAAGGCGGCCTAACTATTTTTGATAATGCTTCTCAAAAATTTGTGCAGCCTGCGTTTGCTGCTTTTAGACTATTAAATAACACCGTTATTTCTAATATTCTTAACGACCGTTGCGGCAATTTATGGATAACCACATCCAAAGGGTTATACTGCTACTCTTTAAAAACAAAACAACTAAAACAATATAATAGAACAGACGGGTTAATTTCAAATATTGTAATGGGCATAGCAATGGATAAAAACGGTGTACTGTGGATGGGCACGTCCAGCGGCTTATCAAGATTTGATACAACAACAAAACAATTTACCAATTTTACAGCGGCTGATGGCTTGCCGGAAGAAGAAACAATCCAGGTAATTTACGATTCTGCCAGTAATAAAATTTGTTTTACAACAGAGCACACGGTTGTGCTGTTTAATCCGCACGAGCTTAACAAAATTCAGACGGCGCTTTCACCTGTAATTACCGCATTTAATGTAATGGGCAAACAGAGAAGTTTGGATGATTCAAATAAAATTACTCTTTCAGCAAACGAAAAATATTTTTCATTTAATTATACTGCGCCAGATTTTATAAACAGTAATGATGTGCAGTATGAATATAAATTGGAAGGCTTTAACGAAAACTGGATAAATGCAGGCAGGCAGCAATATGCAGGCTATACCAATTTAGATGGCGGAGATTATATTTTTAAAGTAAGAGCCGGCACTGATGGTGTTCGTTGGTATGAAATTTCTACCCCCGTTTCAATTCATATTAATACACCTTTCCTGAAAACGTTGTGGTTTTATTTATTAACGTGTGCAGTAGTAATTACAATCATATTTCTTTTTATGTATTCCGGTTACCGCGCAAAACTAAAAAGGGTAATAACTGCTTTAAAAATAAGAAATGAAATAGCCAGCGATCTGCACGATGATGTTGGCTCATCGCTCAGCAGTATTATGCTCATGAGTGAAATTGCAAAACAAACACACGATAACACACAAACTTATTTTGACAGGATAAAACAAAATGCAGGAAAGATTATTGAAAATATGAATGATATTGTTTGGGCAGTTAATCCAAATAACGATACAATAGAACAATTATTCATTCGTATGCAAACATTTGCTGTTTCCCTGCTTGAAAAAAAAGATATTGAATTTAAGCTAAGCGCTGATGATGCATTAAGGTTTGTTAAGTTAAGCATGGAAGAAAGAAAGAATTTTTATCTGATCTTTAAAGAAGCTATTCATAACGCTTTTAAGTATTCCGGGTGTAAAAATGTAACTGCACATATTAATTGCAGGCACAAAAATATTTTGATGAATATTCAGGATGATGGAAAAGGTTTTGATGCATCTCAAACCTATATGGGTAACGGGTTAAATAATATGAAGAAACGTGCAAAGGAAATAGGTGGGCAGCTTGATACAATTTCTTACGCTGATAAAGGAACAACTATAACACTCATTTTTAAACCTACCCATAAGGGTAGCTGATCTGAGAAATTGAAAAACTGATTTTTGTGTTTTATTTCATAAAGAGCATGAAGCTTTTAAGCTTAATTTAATTATTCATTGTTATTAATTATCTGCATGGCAATTAAGGTTGTAATATTTGAGGACAACGACCAGTTGCGCGAAATGCTTTTTCAGATGATAAACATTTCAGAAGGGCTTTCCTGCACCGGCGCTTACCCTAATGCTATGGATTTAGACTATAAAATGCGCCGTTCACAACCTGATATTATTTTAATGGATATTGATATGCCCGGAATAAATGGAGTAGAAGCAGTGAGAATAATTAAAGAAAAACATCCTCAGCTTAAAATTTTAATGCAAACAATTTTTGAAGACAACGATAAAGTGTTTGATTCAATTTGCGCCGGCGCTGATGGTTATCTTTTAAAAAATTCTTTGAGCGACTATCTTATTCCTGCAATAAAAGAATTAAATAATGGCGGTGCACCCATGAGCCCTTCTATTGCAAAAAAAGTACTTACCCGTTTCCAGGAACAAAACCCTTACATACAAAAAGACGATTACAAACTCAGCGACCGCGAAAAAGAAGTGCTTACCTGCTTAATGAACGGCATGAGTTATAAAATGATTGCCGCCGCCTGCAACATAAGTATTGACACAGTGAAATTTCACATCAAAAAAATTTATGAGAAGCTGCATGTAAACTCTAAATCTGAAGCAGTGATAAAGGCGATGAGGAATAAGTTGCTGTGAACCTTTCTTTCTTCCTGCGATAAAAAGTTTACCCTTTTGTGTAGTTGAAGCACTGTTTATTGAACTTAAATTTTGCATTATCAATACACTAAACGGAGTAAGCCGAAAATCCTTATTTAAAGAGTAGGCATAAAATAGCTAATCATGAAAACAAAACTATCTTTTGCAGTCACAGTAACTGCTTTGTTCCTAATTGCTATAACACAAAAAATAAATGCCCAAAACTGGCTGTTATCAGGAAATACTGATGCCAACAATTCTTCCAAGCTTGGTACAAAAAAGAATTTTCCTTTAAAAATGTACACGCATAATAAAGAAAGAATGCGCATTGATACTAGTGGAAATGTTGGAATAGGGACAGCCAGTCCTTGGAATGGTGGTACTGCTGCTAAAATTGTTCAATTAAGCGCAACAAATTTTCCGCAGTATCTTTTGCAGGCAACAAATACAACAATCGATAATAAGGTATGGAGAATGATTGCAAGGAATAGCAAGGTTTTTCAAATACAAACTTTAAGTGATGCTTTTAGCAGCGAACAAACGGCTTTACAGATTAATCGTAACGCAAACTCAATTACTACTGTATCTTTTCCAAGTGGCAATATTGGAATAGGAACAGCCAGTCCTTGGAATGGTGGTACTGCTGCTAAAATTGTTCAATTAAGTGCAACAAATTTTCCGCAATATCTTTTGCAGGCAACAAACGCACCAACCAATAATAAGGTATGGAGAATGATTGCAAGAAACAACAATGTTTTTCAAATACAAACTTTAAGTGATGTTTTCGGAACAGAACAAACGGCTATTCAGATTAACCGCAACGGCAATTCAATTTCTACCGTATCTTTTCCAAGTGGAAATGTTGGTATTGGAACAATTTCTCCAGCTTATAATTTAGATGTAACAGGCAACGCTCGGTTCAATCCTTCATCTTCTGCAGATTTTATAATTACCTCCAATACTATCGATCCAATTTTAAAACCTACCCAATATCAATATGGCTATATAGGTACTGATTCATTTCCTTTATATCAAACCTACTCCACATTATTTTTTGCTTCCTCTCTTTCCGGTTATCAGTCATATTCTGACAGTCGTATAAAAGAAAATATAAAACCATTTTCAAATGCTCTTGCATTAATCAATCAGCTTCGCCCAATAACATATGATTTAACTAAAAGATTTTTCTATCGTGGTGAAAATTCACGTTCAAACGAAAAAGAACGTACCAACCAAATTGGTTTTATAGCCCAGGATGTTGAAAAAGTGTTACCGCAACTTGTTGGTTCAGATAAGTCTGGAATAAAAACGGTAGGCTATGTTGGCTTAATACCAGTACTAACACAAGCTATACAAGAACAGCAAAAGCAAATAGAAGATTTAAAGCAAATGGTCGAAACCTTATCACAAAAAGTTAATGCTACTAATTCTAATGTTCAATCAAACAGTATAAAGCTAAATAATGCTTCACTATATCAAAACGTTCCAAATCCTTTTAATAATACATCCTCTGTCAGTTATTACATTCCTTCTGGTTTTCGTTCTGCCCAGCTAATGATAACAGATATTTCCGGGCATGCTTTAAAAACCTATTCAATTACACAAAGCGGTTCAGGCAAACAAACTATTGCAGGCAATCAATTAACAAACGGAATGTATCAATATTCTTTATTAATTGATGGAAAAGTAATTGATACAAAGAAAATGATACTATCAAAATAAAAATGTTGTTGCATAAGTGCTCTTATAATTGAGGGCACTTATTTTATTAATCTTTCCTATACAAACAATCTTCAACAATGAAAAAATTATACCTCATATTGCTTTCAGCAACATTGCTTTCAATATACTGCAATGCCCAAACACCACCTGCCATTCAATGGCAAAAAACTTACGGCGGAAGCCAGCCGGATGGAATCAACTCAATAAAACAAACATTTGATGGTGGCTATATTGCTGTTGGAAATTCAGCATCTAATGACGGTGATGTAGGGATTAATTACGGCGGTTGGGATTGGTGGATAGTTAAATTCAATAACGCAGGCAACATTCAATGGAAAAAAACATTAGGTGGGAGTGGTTATGATCAAGCCTACGATGTAAAACAAACTGCTGATAGCGGTTATATTACTGCTGGATATTCATTTTCCGGCAGCGATAATCATGGTGAAGATGACGCCTGGATAATTAAGCTTAATAAAAATGGTGATATAGAATGGCAAAAAAGTTATGGCAGCAGTAGCTACGATGGTGCTAATTCTATTCAGCAAACTTCGGATGGCGGTTATGTATTTGCAGGATGGTCAGAAGCAAACGATGGCGATGTAACCAATAACCATGGGTCTGATGATTTTTGGATAGTTAAGCTTAAAAACAATGGAGACATACAATGGCAAAAAAGTTATGGCGGCAGCAATGCAGAAGACGCAAACTCAATTGAACAAACTTCAGATGGTGGTTATATTGTGGCAGGAGTTTCTCTTTCTAATGACGGTGATGTATCCGGTCACCATGGCACTCCTGACTATTTAGATTATTGGATTATTAAACTGGATAGTAATGGTGTTCTTCAATGGCAAAAAAGTTATGGCGGAACTGATTATGATGAAGCGTATTCTGTGCAACAGACCTTTGATGGAGGCTATATTGTTGCTGGCTATACCGCATCAAACAATGGGAACGTAACCGGAAATCATGGTTCCCAGGATTATTGGATATTAAAACTTAACAGCAGTGGAAATATTCAATGGCAAAAAACGTTTGGTGGCAGCGATAAGGATGATGCAACTTCTATCGCACAAACTTCAGATAGTGGATATGTTATAGCCGGCTATGCATATTCTAATGATGGTGATGTAACCAATAATCATGGGTCTGATGATTTTTGGATAATCAAAATCAATAAAGGTGGCAACATTCAATGGCAAAAAAGTTATGGCGGAACTGATTATGATGGCGCTTCCTCCGTTCAGCAAACATCTGATAATGGTTATATAATAGGCGGCTCTACAGATTCTGATGATGGCGATGTGACGAAAAATCAAGGTAATGGTGATTGGTGGATAGTGAAATTAACACCAGATGTTTTGCTGCCCGTTTCTCTAATCAATTTTTCAGGCGAAGTAAACGGCAAACAAAATCTTTTACACTGGACAACTGCAACAGAACAAAACAATACAGGTTTTGAAGTACAACGCAGCAGTGATGGATTTAATTTTACTAAGATTGGCTTTGTAAATTCAAAAGCAGTAAATGGAAACAGTAATTATAAACTGAATTATGATTTTGCTGATATAGCCTTTAATACAGATAAAAATTACTACAGGCTAAAACAAATTGATAGGGATGGCATATTCACTTATTCAAACATTGTTGTATTAAGAGATAATCTAATTACTGACGCCATTGAAGTATATCCAAATCCTGTAAAAAATTTACTTAATGTAAAAGTTCCTGCAACAAGCAATAAGAAAATAAAATTAGAAATAACTGATAATTCAGGCAAGGCTATTCTTACCAAATCAACACTAATAAGCAGTGGTGAAACAATTATTCAGCTTAATGTTTCGCAACTTTCTTCCGGCGCTTACTTCATAAAATTATTTGCTGCAGATGGCAGTGTGAAAGCGGAAAATAAATTTATCAAACAATAATTGCTTAACTAAAAAGTATTCTTCATTAAAAAAGATGCACAGCACTTTTATTCATCAAATCTTCTGTTAATAAAACTTTCAACAATGAAAAAATTATACGTGGTATTCTTATCAGCAACAATGCTGCTGTCAATACATTCAAACGCACAAATAAATTATATTTTTTCAGCAACCAGCAAGCCTTATGTTCCTGTAACCGGCGGCATTACACCGCATCTTACAACCGATTATAGTGAATGGGCGCCGGAAGATGAGGGCTTTGCAAAAGTACCTATCGGCTTTACTTTTAATTACAATGGCAGAAATTATGATTCTGCTAATGTTGATGTAAACGGCTTTATTACTTTTACCAACTTTCTGGATATTGATTTTAATTATCCTTATTTTAAAAACGATTTAAGCTTTGCCCCGGATTTTGGCCAGCGACCTATTATTGCTGCCTTTTGGGATGACCTGCTGTTGTTAGATACTTCTCATCTTGTTTACAAAACAACAGGCTTTACACCTTTCAGGGCTTTTACCGTTGAATGGAAAAAAGCAAAATGGAGTTATAATGCACCTGCGCCCGTTTTATCAATCGAATTAAAATTATATGAAACTACCAACAGAATAGAATTTCATTATAAAGATGAAGGCGGAACACCTTATCAGCAATATGCATTTGCATCTATTGGTATTACATCTGCAGATATTAGCCGCGATTTTATTTCATTGCAAAGCACTTCCGCCAATCCAAAACTTAGTTTTTTAAAATCTATGGATTCGCTTTCTGTTAAACCTGCAAATAACCAGGTTTACGCATTTACGCCTTCATTTATTCCTGCTCCAAAATCATTTAGAAAATCGTACAGCTATACAAACAACAAAGTTTTTTTGCATTTAAATTCCGGCAGCTTAACCGGCTATGAATATGCAATTACGCATTCGCCTATAGCCGAACGAAATAACCGATTTCCCGCATGTTGGAGATACGTGCATTTTCGGCACTAATTTTTATTACAATGCTAATGATTGGGCATTTACACCAGGCATTAAACTCAACGCAGGCAAAACATACCAGGTTAAATTCGGTTACTTATCTTATTATAATTATAATCCCGGCGACCCTTCGAAAGTGGTAATAAAATATGGAACCGCAACAGGAGTTGAAGGGATGAATGCAGGAACACTATTTAATAAAACCATACGCACTTATGCACCTTACGATGATAATGGAGGATTGCCATTTAAAGACACTGTTATTGAAGTTACACCTGCTGCTACAGATGTTTATTATTTTGGCTTCCATAATCTAAGCATAGATAGCTACGATTCTTCAGGTGGCTTGCCTGTAATAGGGAACTTTTCAGTGTCTGAAGAAAATTCTTCAACAAAAGCTCCGCAATATGTGTTGAAGGGTAATACAAATAACGCCGATAATATTTTAAGCCTCACAAAAATTAATGTACAACCAGAGTCTGATGTTGAAGTACAACGCAGCAGCGACGGAATACATTTTGCTAAAATCGGAACAATTAATAATGAAAAGAATGGCAAGATTAATCACCCGGATTTTAAAAAACATTTTTTAAATGTTTCTCTGTGGGCTAATTTAAAAGGCAAACCGAAACCTGATTATGAAAAAGCTTTGTATGCATCAACATCATTATTAAAAAATAAACCAACTTTCAATGTTAGTAATTTAAAAATAAATACAGCATCTGATTATATTGATAAAAATGTACAGGGCACAAATTATTACAGATTAAAATGCGCAGATACAAATGGAGATATTTCTTATTCAAATATTGTAAAGCTTGAATCATTAAAAACAATAAATATTTATCCAAATCCTGCAAAAGATATATTAAACATAAATCTTAATTCAATAAACTTAAGCAAGGCAACATTACAGGTAACAAATGTTGCTGGTGCTATTTTAATCAATAAAAAAATTGATGCACTCAGCAAACAAAATGTTTTGCAGCTTAATGTTTCGCAGCTTATCCCAGGCACTTACTTCATCAAGATAATTTCCGCTGATGCCACAAGGACATCAGTTGACAAATTTGAAAAGCAATAGCATTTTTCTCAGCCCTAAAGTTTATTATTATAAAATTATTCGAAGGCTTAAGTGTTAAATTAAAATTTCATAAAGCTACCATGCATCCAAAAAGTATCTTTCTTATAGCAATTTCACTGCTGCTGACAAATACAGTTGCTCTTACACAAACAAATGCAGGCAATCAACTTACTAAATCACAACAATGGCAACTGCTCGATTATAAACAAGATTCTGTTTATGGCATGAGTGTGAACAAAGCATATAACGAACTATTAAAAGGTAAACAAAGCCATCCGGTAATTGTTGCTGTAATTGATGAAGGTGTTGATATTACGCATGAAGATTTGCAGGGCCATATCTGGACGAACACAAAAGAAATACCCGGTAATCAAATTGATGATGACCACAACGGTTATACGGATGATATACATGGCTGGAATTTTTTAGGCGGCAAAGATGGAGGGATGATGTATGCAACAAGCACAGAAGCAGACAGGGAATACTATCGCCTGGCACCAAAATATAATTCCGTAACAGATTCATCAAAAGTTGCAGATAAAAAAGAATATACCTATTTTTTAAGAGCAAAAAATGAACATATAAATGATTCTGTCGAAAGAACAGAATCACACTATTTAAAAAGCTATAAACACTTTGTAAATAAACTTCAGCAATTCCAGGCTTTAACCGGAAAGAAAAAAGTTTATTATGATGATATAAATTTTTTCCAACCAAAAGATAGTACAAGCGATACCTTGAAAAAATATCTTCTAAAATTTTTTATTATTAATCCCGACAAGAAAACATGGGATTTAGACAGTATGGTAAACATTCCTGAAACACTGGAAACCATGCATGAAATTGAAAGACAACAAGCTCTTTTTGCTGCATTAAAACCCGATCCTAATGCATTAAGAAAAGAAATAGTTGGCGACGACCCGTTTAATATTAACGACAGAAATTATGGCAATAATAATATTGAAGATTCAGCATACGGAGGACATGGCACCAGTTGTGCAAGCATTATCGCAGCCATACGTAAAAACGGAATTGGCATGAATGGCATTTCAGGTAATGTTTTGATTATGCCGGTAAGAGCAGTAAACACATTGCATCCCGGTGATGAAATGGATAAAGATATTGCTCTAGCAATTCGGTATGCAGTTGATAACGGCGCTAAAATTGTCAATATGAGTTTTGGTAAAGATTTTTCTCCAAACAAACAATGGGTTGATGATGCCATAAAATATGCTGCACAAAAAAATGTTTTGTTAGTGCACGCTTCTGGTAATGCAGGATTAAACATAGATTCAATGCCGGTTTATCCTTACCCTGAATTTTTAAATTCAGGAAAGGCAGAAAATTTAATAACGGTTGGTGCAAGCACTGAAGATATAAACGATTCACTGCCTGGATTTTTTTCTAATTACGGACAGAAAGAAACAGATGTATTTGCACCTGGCATGGATATTTATGAAGCAGAACCGAATAACAAATATGATGAAGGCTCAGGCACAAGTATGGCCGCACCAATGGTTGCCGGTGTTGCTGCCTTAATTTTAGAATATTATCCACAACTGACTGCTGTGCAGGTTAAAGATATTATCATCCAGTCTGTAACACCTTTAAAAGGTAAAATGGTTTATAAACCCGGCACACAAGAGCAAGTTGATTTTGCAAGTTTATGTATAAGTGGTGGTGTAGCAAATGCGTATAATGCATTGCAGATAGCTGATAAAATTGCTTCAAAAAAATAAATTACCTGTGCCATATTCTATTAAATCATAGAAAGTCCTCAAAAATTAAAATGATAAGGCGGCTGAGGTATTTACAAAGATTAGGAAACAATTTAGGCTTACTTGCAAACTGATATTAGCTTTGCGTCATGTTAGTGCAAGAAGATCAAATTCGCATTTCATCAGAAATAACACATAGTAAATCTTATTTAAAAGGAATAAGGATTTCGGTTTGGCTGTTGGTAAATATGCTGAATGGCGGAATGACCGAAGATCAAATTTTAAAACAATATTCTTCACTTTCTTCTGCAGAAATAAAAGCGGCAATTAAATATGCGGCCTCTGCTGTTGTTACTTTTTAAACGGTTAAGAAATTCCATTCATGCATGATTTTAAAATAATAAGGATGTTCATATTTAAACGCTTTAGTTTTTGCCTTTTGTTTTTTGCGGCTTATTTCTTTTCTTCCTGCTCATCCAACAACATTACCAAAGATGACAGCTTAAAAAAATATTTCGACCAAAACCATGTAACCGGAACATTTGGTTTGTATGATAATGGCCATGCAAAATTTACTATCTATAATTTAAAAAGATTTACCGACAGTGCTTACCTGCCCGCCTCAACTTTTAAAGTTGTGAACTCGCTTATTGGTTTGCAAACCGGTGTTATTTCCAATGAAAAAATGGTTATTCCCTGGGATGGTGTTGTTCGCCCCAATGCAGACTGGAATAAAGACCTTACCATGGCGGAAGCTTTTAAAGTTTCCGCGGTTCCTTATTATCAGGAAGTGGCAAGAAGAATTGGTATTGACACGATGCAATATTGGCTGGATAGTTTGGGTTATGCTGCAAAATACGGGCGTGCGGTGATCCATAACGATATCGACTCGTTCTGGTTAAACAACGATATAAAAATTACTGCTGACGAACAGTTGGGTCTTGTGAAAAAATTATATTTTGACCAGTTGCCTTTTCAGAAACGCGTGCAGGATATTGTAAAAAAAACAATGCTGCAGGAAGAGAATTCAAATTATAAACTCAGTTATAAAACAGGCTGGGGTTACAGGGAGAATGGAAATTCTGTCGGTTGGGTCGTTGGCTGGGAAGAGGAAAACCTGCATCCGTATTTTTTTGTCTTGCAACTGGAAGGCCCGCATGATATAGATATGAAGAATATCCGTATATCGGTCTTAAAAAACATTCTCACACAGTACGGTTTTTTTAAAGGACAGAAGTAACTAATCCGCATGCAGTAGGTACATAAAAACTTAGTATATGCCGGCCGGTTTATTCCCTGTGTTTCCGTGTCATCTGCGGCAAACATGCATGTGGAGGCAATTATCTAAACATATCAGGGCACTATACATTTATCTCAAAAATCTTTTGTTCTTTTTTCTCGGTAAACCCAAGATGCCTGTAGAATGAATGTATTGGCTTTCTTTTAGTATTGCACCTTACTCTTAATGTGGCGCAACCTTTTTCTTTACACCATCCGGCAGCCTTTTCGATCAGCAATTTTCCAATATGATTTTTCCTGAATTGTTCATCAACAACCAACCCGCGCACTTCGCAAAAAGGTAATGATTGAATAGTTAATACATAAGCAACGCCTATCCACCCAACAACAGCATGCCTGCATTCTGCCACAAAAACCTTGTTGTCATTTTCGCTATTTAAAAGCTCGATATTTCTCCTTACTGTATTTAACGCAATTTCATAACCGAGTTGTTTACAAAGAAGCATTACCTGCTGTGCATCATCGTCATGTATTTCCCTTACCAGGATTTCCATCGTTGTCAAATTTTCCTATTTGCAAAGTTCTTTAAGTAAACTTTAAATTTTTTACAATAACACTTCAATTGGCGCAATGCTTGTAGCTTGCAGCAAACGTCATGTTTTCATTCGAACATACAGAGTACCTCATCGGTTTAGCCGTCCTTATTCCCCTGGTTTTTCTTTTTATGACCGTTTTGTTATGGAAGAAAAAAGTAAAGAAAGCTTTGGGTGACGATACGCTTATCAGCCAGCTTACAAAAACTTATTCCGAAAAACGGTACTGGTTAAAATTCATACTGATATCAGCTTCCATTAGTTTTTTAATTATTGCCGCGGCAAATTTGAGAAAACCTGTTACCGGGGATAAAGAAAAAAAAGCCGGTATTGATGTAATGATAGCGCTGGATGTAAGCAAAAGCATGTGGGCGGAAGACACCAAGCCGTCAAGGCTTGATGCAGCAAAACAATGTATCAATTCCCTTCTTGATAAACTCGACAATAATCGTGTTGGCCTGGTTTTATTTGCGGGGAAGGCTTTTTTGCAAATGCCGCTGACTTCAGATTTCGCTGTTGCAAAACTGTATGTCACCAATGCATCACCGGATGCCATACCACTGCAAGGGACGGTCGTAGGGGCCGCATTACAGTTGTGTGAAAATTCATTAAACACAAAAGAAAAAAAATATAAAGCCGTTATACTGATCTCTGATGGTGAAGACCACGATCCTCATTCAACAGATATATTAAGACAATTGGCGGATAACGGGGTCGTTGTAAACACTATCGGTGTCGGGAGCGCCGCAGGAGCACCTATAACCGAGCCAGGCGCCAATACCTATAAAATAGATGTGAACGGGCAAACGGTCATCAGCAAGTTAAATGAAGGAGAGCTCATACAGATCGCACAGCAAACAGGTGGCATATACGAGCATTTGGGAAATGCCGACATCAGCGCCGATAAAATTGCGTCTGTCTTAAACGGCATGGAAAAAAAAGTTATCGAAAACAGCGGCGATACAAAACAGTATGCCTCGTTCTATGCTTTTTTTGTACTGATGGCTTTACTTGTGCTCATAGCAGAAGTTTTTATCCCGGAAACAAAAAGAAAAACAGCCTGAAATATTTAACTGCCATATTATTTTTTTCAATCGCAGCTATTGCAAACGCGCAACCTGTAAATAACGCTATTCAGAAAGGCAATGATGCCTATCGCAATAATGATTACAAAACGGCTGTGGAAAATTATAAAGATGCTTTGCGAAAAGATCCTTCAAACAACATTGCCCGTTTTAACCTGGCTAACGCACTACAAAAACAAAATGAAACCGGGGAGGCAAAGAAAAATTATGATGAAGTGATTGCGAAAGCTGACGAGAATACATTGAAATCAGGATCTAACTACAATAAGGGGATTGCCTGCTTAAAAGAAAAAGATCTGTTGAATGCCATTGCATCTTTTAAAGAGTCCCTTAAAGAAGATCCGGGAGATGACAGCGCCAGGGAAAACCTGCAGAAAGCTTTAAACGAATTAAAAGAGCAGCAGCAAAAAAGCCAGCCGCAACAAAAAAACCAACAACAGCAAAGCCAGAAACAGAAGCAGCAAAAAAATCAACCGCTGAATAAAGACATGATGCAGCAAAAGTTCAATGAGCTGCGCAACCAGGAAAAACAATTACAACAAAAACTGCAAAGCAAAACTAATGTTGCACAACAGGAGAAAGATTGGTAGCCATCCCGCTTAAAGGAGAGCGTTTTAAAGTAAAACTTTGTTCATTGGCTGCAGACGATTATCTTTGCGCTCCTTAAAGGCATGGCCGGTTCGTCTATCGGCTAGGACATCTCCCTTTCACGGAGGAAAGACGGGTTCGATTCCCGTACCGGCTACTAAGGAAAGGTTAAGTTTAAAACCCCATTTTCAGTAATGATTGTGGGGTTTTGTTTTGGATATTATCAGCCGTTTGTATTGTATAGACTGATGCGCCAGGAAAGACGCGGTTCGTTTCTCCGCCGCGGCGGACTACTAAAGGAAAGGTTAAGTTTAAAACCCCATTTTCAGTAATGATTGTGGGGTTTTGTTTTGGATATTATCAGCCGTTTGTATTGTATAGACTGATGCCCCAGACGCGGTTCGTTTCTCCGCCGCGGCGGACCACTAAAGGAAAGGTTAACCCACATTGCAGCATTTGACCTGTTACTTGTTAAAATTTTCGTTTTATAAAGAAAATTTTCAGGTCATATTTCGTATGGGGGTACGGGACGAATTCATATAGCCTACGTATAAAGGCTTCGTTGATTTTGTAGTACAC
>DASUGF010000013.1:0-16251 GCA_036274175.1 Parafilimonas sp. | reverse complement strand
TTTCTCAAAATTGAGCCTGGTACCCGCAGCGCCGTTATTGCCATCCACCTGCACCCTCGTACTATTCTGCGGTGCAAAATATCCGCCTGTGATAGTAAACCTTTGTACAAACCAGGGCGCTTTTTTCTTTACAAGATTTTTTTTCCTTGAGTAAACGGAAACCCCTTCATACCCGGTTTCAGTTGTTTGTATGGCATTTATAGTATTGTTATCCTGGCAATAAATGGTTTCTATAGTAATACCGAGTATTATAATGGTTAGCAGTGCCTTCATAAGCACATGGGAGCTTTGTGATGTATAAAATTAAAGTATTAGGAAATGAATAAAATGGATTTTACTGACAATACAGTGATGCGAAAATGCAGGAACAATTTTATCGCAGTTGTAACGATAAGCGGCGGAGCCCGAATACAACCTGTGAATTACAACCTGACAGGGTTCATTGTTTACAGTTTGAGCTAATCATAGGTAAACCTGTCAGGTTTTGCCTGGAGGGTTTACCGAAATTTTATGCTGACAAACCACCGGGCTATGCTTCACTATTTCTCTGAAGAAGTATAGTGCAGTATCGCAAACAGGGCCTGCTTATTTTTATTCTGCTTTCATGACCAGCACCCAGTCTTTTTCACCGGAACTGTTGAGGCCTGGCGCGCTAAATGTTGCCAGGCCTTTTTCGGCGGAGAAATCTCCTGTGATATCCTTATGTTTCCCGCTGGAAGGATCGAGCCAGTAAGCGACAGATCTCCGGCTTAATACAGATATATACAATGTAAAAGGACCATGATGTGCAGGTGGTACATAAGCAATCAACAACTCCCCGTTCCGTGAGGCGGCAGCAGCTATATAATCGGAAGATGTATCTGCACCTGGTCCATCAACAACAAGTTTTTTCATGCCATCAAGCCCTGAAGGAACCAGTTGCCACCATGGGATAGAACGGATAAACGCATTAAGCACTTTCATGTCTTTAGCGCCTTTCGAATCCAGGTGCTGTTCCCAATACGGATCGATAAAAGGCCAGATATAACCATTGCCGGCCACATACCCTGCGATGGAGGATAACCATCCCCACCACTGGAAACGCCTCACCGGTTGAACAGCATTCGGATTATAGTTATTTCCGTCCGGCCCTTCTTCATCATAAGGTTCTTCGAGAAGGTAAGCAGGCATCACCGGCTCATGTGCGTAGGCCAACCGGGCTTGTGCGGGGATATTTCTTTCCCAGTTGTAAATGCCGTTTAAACTCATCTCTTTGCCAAAGTCCTCATTATCCACACTATTCTGGCCACTGAATGATTCCGCACTGTAATACATAGATTGTTGGCCGGCAACAGATTTTAAGCCGGCTATCAGCGATGCTTCCACTGTTTTTTGTTCGGGCGTTAACTTTCCGTCATCGCCCAGCAGCATCCATACAATGTTCTTGCTGTTCTTATACCGGTTGGCAAACCAGGCTCCGTAAGCTTTAATCTTGTCCGGGCCGTTGGCTACCATTTCCTGCATCCAGCCCTGGTCGCTGTTGGGATAACCAATATAAGCCGGAAACAAAAAAACCAGCATGCCGTTTTTTTCACAATACGCAATCAACTCATCCAAAAATTTCCAGTAGGCTTCATTGGGTGTGGTGAAATCAGGCGAGTGTAAACCGGCACTGTAATCCAATGAGTCTTTCCATATTGTTCCGTCTAATTTTTTCAAAAAAGGAAGGTTATTGTTACCATTGAAGGGAGCATGATTACCCGAGCGCCAATGACAGATCGCCGCCATTTCAATAGCATTATAGCCAAAAGATTTAGTGTGCTCAAGAAACATGCGCTGTCCTTTTTCAGGTTGCGAAATAATACACCAGGCCGTGCGGCCAAGGATAGGAAATGGTTTGTTGTGCTGGTCGGTCAAATAACGCTTATTCTCGCTTATTTTAAGTGGAAAAGCAACCTGCGCGGGAGCGTTAATGACACCAGAGAAAAGTATGATGTATAGAAGGAGATTTGTTTTCAGTTGACGCATCATGTTTGTGTTTTAGGTGAGTGGTGGGTACTGAAGCTTCGAGCCGTGAGCCTTGAGCTTCGAGCCGTTGTGAAGGTTAGTAATAAATGGTGAGCAAACTGTCTAACGAGATTACTCATCACTGATTACTCATTACTCATTATTCATTCACCACTCACCGACAAGTTAATTTTCTTTCTTCAACTTTATCGTCTGGCTTTCATTTTTTTCATTGACAATCGTTATCCAATATACGCCGGCTGCATAATTGCTTACATTCAACTGCAACGTGTTTCCACCTTTGTTTGCAACAATTTTTGTTTTCATATGTTTAGTTTTAAAGTGGGAAATGGAAGGGAAAGATTAAGTAGCAAGTGAGGTTAATGGCGAATGGTGAGCAAAGTGCCTAACGATATTATTCATCACTGATTACTCATCATTCATTACTCATTTACCACTCATTATTCCTTTTCCAATTTTATGCTCCGGCTTTCATTTTTCGCATTTACAATCGTTATCCAGTAAACGCCCTTTGCATAATTGCTTACATTCAACTGCAACATGTTTCCGCCTTTATTCGCAACAACCTTTTTTGTTTGCAACACTCTTCCGGAAACATCGGTAAGTTGTATAATACAGTTTCCCGTTTCATTAAATGCAAGGGTTGTCGTTGTTTTTGCAGGATTCGGATATACTGAGAAATTATTTTTATCACTTGTATTGACAGCAACATCATTTTGCTGTGTTGCTATTAGTGTGTTGAAGATTACTGTATCACTAAGCAATATAAGTTCTGTTGCTATGGCATTGGTAACCTCTACATTATACGCGCCGCTTTCCGTAACCTGTAAAGTGGAATCGCCTGTAATAGTGTTATACAAAACGCCATCTTTAAACCATTTGTACGTGTTATTGATGAGTGTACCGCCGGCATAAACGGAAAGGGTGTTGTTGTTTTGGTGAACAGGAATTTTTTTCTGCCTCCAATATCTTAGAGTATCGAAAGGATGCTCCACCAATTCCTCCATTCCATCGAATGTATAATGATTATGAACCAGGCCTAACATCTGCAATTCGGGCAGGCCGGTTAAAAAAGAAGGAGCTGTGCCACTGAGGTTATTAAATCCAACACGCAGAACTCTCAGCTTTTTAAGATTACCGAATGTGGATGGTATATTCCCGGTTAGATGATTATACGAAAGATATAAATCTCTGAGGTTTATAAGGTTCCCAAGGCTGGATGGAATACTGCCTTTGAGCCGGTTATTATTCAATTTAAGATTATGTAAATAAGGTAGGTTACGAAGAGAAGTTGGAATACTGCCTGTTAACCGGTTATGGCTTAAATCCAATCGACGAATAAAATATATATTACCTAATTCGGGAGGAATGCTGCCGCTTAATTGGTTGCTGTCTAGTCTTAAACCCCACACCTTGAGGTTACCCAGGGATGAAGAAATTCGGCCGCTTAATTGATTATTATTTAAATTTAAATAATAAAGATTTGCAAGCTTACCCAATTTAGAGGGAATGCTGCCAGTTAATTGGTTACTACCTAAGTCCAGAAATTCAAGCTTTGCAAGTTTACCCAATTCAGGAAGGATACTGCCGCTTAATTGATTATTGTTTAAATATAGGTGATGGAGATGTGTAAGATTGCCCAATTCTGTCAGGATACTGCCGCTTAATTGATTATTATTTAGATACAGAACAGAAAGCCTGGTAAGATTGCCTAATTCGGGCGGGATACTACCGCTTAATTGATTATTATTTAAATACAAGCCTGAAAGATTTGTAAGGTTACCTAATTCGGGAGGAATGCTGCCGGTTAATTGGTTATTATTTAAATACAAACTTGAAAGATGTGTAAGGTTACCTAATTCCGGAGGAATGCTGCCGGTTAATTGATTATTCGATAAGTCTAGCCTATAAAAATATAGACCGTTAAGATTACCCAAAGACGATGGAATATTACCAGTTAATTGATTATCACTTAAACTTAAACCTTTTAGAGTCTTAAGATTACCTAATTCGGGGGGGACGCTACTACTTAATTGATTATGTTGTAAAAGTAAATAATTAAGATTGGTTAGGTTGCCCAAAGAAGGCGGGATAACGCCTTTTAAATTGTTGTTCTGCAAGGCAATCTTTAGTACCCGGTGTCCGCCAATAGAAATGCCATACCAGCTAGCTACCCTCCCGCTTAACCAATTATTATGTTGGTACCAATTCGGTCCATCAGTACTGTTATACAAATCAACCAGGGCAAGTGAATCCTGCACATCTACCTGTGCGCGTGTAACATTTGGTTGGCTTATGTTGATAGCTGCAACCAATAAAAGAAGTGTCAATTTTGTTTTCATATGTTAAGTTTTTAAAGTGAGAGAATAATAAAAATGGCAGAATCAAAATCACGCATTAAGCTTTGTAGCGCTTATTCATTCATCAATCAGTGTTGCTAAACGATATCCGGTGTGTTAGTGTTTATATTTGGCTTAAACTGGTACAGTTGTTCTTTCTCAGCAAATAGTATGATACCTATATACAAATTTTTTTAATTCGAGGATTTAAAATATAAGAAATTAGTTTCAGCCTTTATTCCTCACGCTACATTTCCAAATTACAGGACAACTCTACGGTCACACAGTGTCATCTTACGAAGGTTGTATCCTATAAATCTCTCAAAGGTCAGGGTAAGTTTAGAGTAAAGCAATACCGGTTTCCCGGTATTTTTCAGGATATGGCGGAACATATCTTATAGGAAAATGTGGCAGTATAAATAAATTACTGCAGCTACAGGCGTTAATAGAAATTTTGAGCGGAGCTTCGGGATCATTCAATAAAACATTATCATCTGCAAAGTTGTAAGGATTGATCATCTTCACATCAGGCCATAAACAATTTTGCCGGCGTTTTCACCGGCAAAAGCGCTCATTATTCTTGTCAGCGATTTTATTACTGGCCACCGTCCTCTATCTGTGCTACCTCATACTTATTATCCTCAACAGGCTGGTAATAGGTATCGCCCACCTTTACATACGTCTGGTCGCCGATCTTTACTTCTTCGCCACCTTCAGGAAGGCCTTCCACAACAGCACCTGCAGGCGGAGGCACTACCTTATATTGTGTGCCGTCTTTTTGATAGTAAGTGCCGCCATAATAATAGTTGGTGGTGTTGTTCACCACCACCGGTTGCGAGCTAGTGGGTATGGTGGTCACCGTGCCTCCCACCGGCGCCTGTACTACGGTATATCCTCCGCTGGTTTGCGAATACCATACACCCTGGTCATAATGATACTGTGCGTTTTCTACCGATACAACAATAGCGGTTACAGCAAGCGTAGCTACAAGAAAGCCCCAGGGATGCCATACAGGCCCCCAGTAAAACGGGTGGAAAGGATGATAATAATAAGGGTGATAGCAATAATATCTCCTGCCTCCATACACATACGGCGGCCTGTGATAGCTCGCAATATTATTTCTTTGTACTACATTCCGGCTGTTATTTACATTTACATTTACCGTATTACCGCTGATATTAGTATTACCACTGTTTCTCGTATTACCGCTGTTCCTGTTGCTGATGTTATTGGTTTTGTTGCCTATGTTCCCGCTGTTATTATTATTTGTTCTGTTGCTGATGTTGTTTGTCCGGTTACCTGCATCCTGGTTATTGATATTGGGCCTGTTGCTGGTGGTCCCTGAAAGATTACGGCTATTGGAGGAAGGATTTGTGCGAACAGTTCTGTCAGGCGATTTTACGGCGCCCCCGTTAATGGAACGGGTGCCGCTGCCTCCGCTACCCATGCGGCTACCGCCACCGCCAACTGAGCGGGCGCCACCGCCACCACCCATCCGCTGCGATGCGCCGTGATTCATGCGTTGCGCTTCGGCCTGCAGGCTGTACACAGCCAGTGCAATTGCTATACAGCAAATAATGCCGAGCCGTTGTTGTACTGTTTTCATGATATATAAGTTTAATTATTATCGGTCAGTTTTAGAGGCTATCCTTAATCTTGCGGCGCCCGGCGGCGGCTCAAAATCAAACATGGCATCGGGCAGGTCGGGGTTAATTAACCAATTTGAAAAACTCGCTTCATATTGCGGGTTGCCCGGCTTTGTCTTGTCGGTAATTACAAATTTCGCCGGCAGGTCATAGGCATCGTTATTGATCCAGAACTGGAAACTGGTGGTTTTATTGCTTGCCAGTATATGTAAGTATTCCTTGTCTTCTATTTTTATCATTCCCAGGTAGAGCACTGTATCTGTATTCTCCAGCAGGTCGTCTGTAAAAGCAGGATAAAAAAAATCTGCTGCCGGAAACTCTATATCGTACATATGATGAATGCTGTCGATCATGGAGATGATATTATCGGGAGCGGGTATCATTCCATAGTTATTTTCATCAAAGGAATAATAAGCCAGCTGATTGCCGTTGTACATGAACTGCCGGTGTCCCTTCCAGCCATGCGCATTTACCAGCATTTTATCCGGCCCTTCCATATACACTTCGTAACTGGCAAACTTTTTCACCAATCCCACCGTATCGGCAACATCATTGGAGGTGCTTAAATGAAAGCTGCATGACTGCAGGTCGCCGATCACATCGGTCATCCTGTCAATAATGAGTATAGCTGCCGAATCTTGTTTTTTTGTTTGGGCTATGGCGCCGATGGTGAATAAAAACCAAATTGCACAGGTTACTATATTTTTCATAGCAGGCTTTTAATAATTTTCTACAGCTTTTGATACCTTTTACATTCTATGTAAGAAGCTCCTATGTTTAAATTTAATTATAAAGATTTCGCATACAGGTTTTTTTACCACATAAGGCACAATAGATACATAGAAAATATACACATAGGAAAGCTTATGTGATCCCTATGTGCCTATGATTCTTATGTGGTTCAAATGGTATATTGTATTCTTTTCGTTAAACATGGTGTTTGTAATTCATGAATTTAAACACTACTAAGAGCGACCCAACACATTTTGATCCCGTGAATCCTGTTAAGTGTATCAGCTATCCACCAGGTGACAGCTAAAAGTTGAAGCCAATATGTATCAGGTAACGAAATCCAATGCTTGTAGTGTTTATCACACCATTGGCATTAAATTCTTTATCGGCAAATACATAATTCATCCCGGGAAATTTCTGAGAGATCAGTTGCTTAAGCGCTTCCTGCAGGTTCGACCGCTGTTCATCTGTAAGATCGCCTGCTACCTTACCCTTAAGGTTATAACCGGAAATACCTGGCCCGATCAACACCATATCAAGCGTCACCCTTTTCCAGAACACAAACTGGTAACCCAATTCAGCGCCGGCAGTGAAAATATTGAATTTGACTTCTGTTGAAATGATTTTTTGGTTTGAACTGCTCTCCTGAAAAGACCATTCATTATTTCTGTCAAACTGATTGTACGAAATATAAGGACCTATGTATAACCCATGTGGCGCATTATATTTATTCTCGTTAGGTAAATAAAACCGGTAATCTGCCGAAATATTAAAACCGCTGTTTTTTGTGTCTTTCTGAAGCTGGAAGCTGTCTGAGGTGATGGACACAAGTTTGGGTAATCCGGCTCCGCCCACATTTATTGAAAAGCTCTGGTGAGGCTTTATTACCCGCTCATATCCGAATATGATGTACTTATCGAAACCAAAAAGAAGCGCCCCGGAAAGATTGTAGCGAATAATATTTTTACGTGTATTTTTCCATAAGCTGTCTGAAGTTTGCTGCTGGCTGAAAACAGGATTTGTATAGAGAAAAGCCGCTATAAGCAGGAGGTAAAAAAAGACTTTAGATTTCATGGTGTTTTATTCTGAAAGTAAATTTCCGTTTTAAAATTGATAATGAACAGGGATATTAATTATTTCCCTCCAAAAAACTTTGAAATACCAATACCTATTACCCAGGTATCATATGCGCTCCATTTTATATCATAGGTAAGGCCTGCACTTAGTTCCCAGCGTTTCGGTAATTCCCATCCATATTCGTATCCCAGCCTGGTAAGCGCAAAATTTCCTTCTTTGGCAAATTCAGCACCCATGCCTGCAATAAAAGCGCTGTGTTCCTTTGGTTTAAATACAACTGCAGGAACTGCTGCAAAAGGCTTTGTTCTTTCAATGGTTTTATCTTCCTCTCCCTGCTCTTTTACGGAGAAATCTTCAATCATAATATCCGTGTGCAAACCAATTGCCCAATGTTCGGTAAGCCAGTAATTATAATCAAACCCCCATGACGGCACCGCGATCCATTTATTAACACCATTTTCATTCACACCTTCTGTAATATGCGAATGGCTTAAGATAAGTGTTAGCTGATGTTTTGGCTTTTCCTTTTCAGCGGATTGCTGGGCAAAAACAGGTTGGGAAAAGAAAACACAACAACATAGAAAGAATATAATAACCTTATATCTCATCAAACTAAATTTATCATCATCAAGCGTATAATTTTATGATCACCTTCGCCGCCGCCAGGATTGAATGTCTTTCCTGGTTTTAAAATCACAACATCACGTTGTGCTGACTTAACAACCCTGCTCTCATAAATCTATTTTGTATAGTAAAAGTTGATCACAAAGCTTCGGGCTGTGGGTTACGAACGAATAGCAAGCTTCTCTTCAAACTCGCCGGTCGTCGCTCAGTATATCCACTGCAACCTGAATACAAAACTGTTCGTAACACCGATAAGGTCATCTTTGTTAAGATTACTGGCGCCATAGCCAAAACTTATTCTCCAGTATTGCGTGGCCCACCAGTTTAACCCAAGATATAGCTTATCCAATAATCCGCCCTGTATATCCCTTCCATCCAGGTTTACCTGCGAAACACGCGCTATGATCTCCCATGCGCCATCTTTCCCGATACGCCCCGGTCAGTCATACGGAATTTCATTATAAGGATTCTCCACGGGATATATCAGGATCGCTCCGCTATAAATCTTACCATATGTCCGAATATTTCCTCAGCTCTTGTTATATCAATTTCCGCGAGTTCGTCAAAGGCTGCAACTGCATCTATCAGCTTATGATTTTCCGTTTCTTCCGCAAACTGCTGTACCGCCTCCACAAAATCCGCCAGGTCAAGTTTGCCAGCCATACGTTGCTGAAGAATTTCCTTCAATGTCATTATTACTGTTACCATTACTTTTAGGTTTGCATGCTGTAGGCTTTCCCGTTATTTTCCTCCCGATGTACTTTCAATTTTTTTCATAGCGGCTTCCACTGCTTTTTTCATGCTAAGCGATTCTGCGGTTTGCCGTGGCGGAAAATCATTCAGGCTTTTTAAATGAGCCGCGAGAAATGGTGACGATGCCGCACCGGCCCACATTTTCGAAGCAAAAAACTTACGCCCGATATATCCATATTTTCTCATACCTGGAGATTAACGTTAATCATTGCTGCATGCTTTAAAATGCAAAACCGATGTGCACCAGATAACGAAACCCGATACTTGTAGTTCTTATTACACCGTTGGCATTAAATTCTTTATCTGCAAATACATAATTCATTCCCGGAAATTTTTGTGAGAACATTGCTTAATCGCCTCCTGCGTTTATTGAAAAACTCTAGTGCCGGTTCACCACCTGTTCATATCCAATATTATATACTTATCAAAACCAAAAAGCAAGGCCCCAGTTTCATACTCATTTTTTTATAACTCCAGCCATCTCCCGACAGGCAGAGTTATTATTTACCGGATCACTAACTATTTTATTGAGCCGGCATAGGTTGCTGCATTTTTTGCATCGCATTTTCAATAGATTTTTTCATGCTGAGCGATTCGCCGCCCTGGCTGGGTGGATAGTCCTGCAGGCTTTTTAACTGCGCCTGTAAGAATGGTACGGCAGCCGTAGGCGCCCACAATTTCTGACCAAGGAATTTTTTACCGGCATATCCCCACTCTTCAGAATCGGGCGTCATTTTCTCCATTGGGTCCATCAGCAGGTTAACTATATAAGGGATACTTGGATAAGACTTTTCATCAAACCAGCTACCGTGGTGTTTTACGCCGATATGTATTTTCCAGCCGTCTACCCGAATGGCCATTAAATCAGATTCATCATAATAGAAATATTCCCGGCGAGCTGATTTTTCTGTTTGGCCTGTCCACAATGGCAGGTTGTTATACCCATCCAGGTGGTTTTTAAAGGTGACAGTGCCCAATTTTTTTCCGGTCAGCAATTCTTCCTTCAGATTGGGTAAGCCTGCTGCAGCAGCCAGGGTTACATACAAATCTTCATGGCTCTGAATACCGTTGGAAACGCTGCCGGGTTTAATATGGCCAGGCCATTTTATGAGGCAGGGCACTCTTACGCCGCCTTCCCAGGTGGTTCCTTTTTCGCCACGGAAAGGTGCATAGCCACCATCGGGCCAGTACAATAGCTCATTACCATTATCAGTAGTGTACACCACGATCGTATTGCCATCTACTCCCAGGTCTTTCAACTTCTGCAATACTTTGCCTACAAGCTCATCATGCTCCAGCATCCTGGCTCTTACAACATCTTCTTCGGCACGGCCTTCATCCACCGCCATTTGAACGTATTTTTGGGTGGGATGCGACCAGATATGAATAGCTGTTGAATTATACCAAAGGAAAAAAGGTTTGTCTTCCCTGCCGTGTTTGTCCATCCATTTTAATGTTTCATCGGTTACTTCCTGGTCAATGGTTTCCATGCGTTTGCGGGTAAGGGGGCCGGTATCTTCAATCTTCTGTTTGCCCACTTTGCCAAATTTTGGATCTACCGTAGCATCATCTGTATCGGTAGCCCAGGTATGCAACACACCTCGTGGCCCAAACTTTTTCAAATATTCGGGATTTTTCTGGCCTGGGTAGTCCAGCTCTTCCGGCTCTTCTTCGGCATTAAGATGGTAGAGATTACCAAACCATTCATCGAAACCGTGCATGGTAGGCAGAAATTCGTTGCGGTCGCCGAGGTGGTTTTTTCCAAACTGAGCGGTGGCATAACCCAGCGTTTTCAGCACTTCGGCCAGGGTAGGATCTACTTTTTGAATGCCCAGGGTAGAACCCGGAATGCCAACGGTAACCATGCCCGTACGAATGGGGTTTTGACCCATAAGAAAGGCAGCACGGCCGGCAGTACAACTGGGCTGTCCATAATGATCGGTAAACAGTATACCGTCGCGGGCAATGCCATCAATATTTGGCGTCTTGCCCATCATGCCGTGTGTATAGGCGCCGACATTCCAATAGCCAATATCATCGCCAAAAATGACAACAATGTTTGGTTTTTTCTGCGCAAGCAAACTGCTTTCCGCGAGCAATGCCAGCATAATCAGCAACAGACAGCAACGTAATTTTTGTGGAAGAGAATTTTTCATGTTTCTGGTTTATAAATGAAGAGATTTTGCTTATTCCATGATCAGCCTGTGAATAATGGAAGATTCATATCCTAGTATAGCGATTCTAAATCCGGGTGGCAACTCACCACCTTTTTTATCGTTATCCGGCGCACTGTCCGGGGAAAAAGATGTTTTGAAGATTGTTAGCTTTTCTTTGTCCTGTTTTTGGAGCGGATACCTTATTTAAAGGTAAGCAGGTTTTTGAAGTCAACTCACCTTCGGGTTATTAAATTTTGATAACCGGGCAGTGCACATAAATCAAAGAGCTATCCGTTTAATCCAAAAAGGCCAGCCTTGCTTATTGAAAAGCAGGATCCGGTGCAGTGAAGCCACCGCGATTCCGTTACAAATCCTGTGTGTCACTATAGCCTTATGATCCGGGCTGGCTTTTAACTTCCCCTACGTCTTAATTTAAAACTGTCGATTGTGGCAACGGCAGGCCTGCCGTTTTTTTATACTCGCAAGAAACATTTGCTAAGGCTTTTGATCTGTAACGGAATTTACGGCCGTAATTTCCTATGCTGCAAAACCCTTTTCCAAATGTGATGGTAGTTTTTGTGCAAAGATTTTTAAATTGTTGGCAGGATTGTTTGCCAATCATTTCCCGCCTGATTGGAAATTAAGCTTTTGAAGTCAGATCAAAAGAAAGTGAAAATCGCTCTGTAAATTATCAAAATCCATTACTGGAAAATTCCGCAGCACCACACAAAACATCTTGGTCAAATACTCCTGCTAAGAAAGATACTGTTAAAAAGATCGTTATAAGATGATATACTTCAAAATCATTATTCTAATGACAGAGTTAATTGTTTCATGCCTTACATTATAAATTCAAGATTGTGGAAATAAAAATGTTTTGCGGGTTGCAAACAAAACTATTTTTGGTATTTTGGAAAATTATTTATGGCTCAGCGTAGCAATATTCAACATTATCCCAGGATTCAGGAAGAAGGGCATAAATTCATCGGTTTTTTTGATAACACTAAATTTAAAGACCACACGGTTAAAATTTCTATTGATACTTTTAAAAAAATTATTCAGGAAGCTATAACCAACGCCAATCTTAAATCAAGCAGAGCCATATTAAATATCGAAAACATCAATGATCAAGGAAAGATTAATGATATTTTGAAAAAAGGCGGCAAAGAATTGTTCAAATATTTTATAAAATATTGTGGAGACCCTGCAGCTACAGCATATGATTGTTTAAACATACATTACAGCAAAGTTGCACGGGAGCAATTTCGCAATCGTACCATTCAGAAAGAGAGAATGAATTCCGGATGGCGTTATCAATTTATTGCGAGAGATGCCGCTATTGAATCGGGAAGATTCAAATCTATATCAGATATTGGCGCAGCAGAAGCTGATTTCAATGCTATACTTCTTGAAAGAGATGCGAATAGTCAGGTAAATATTTATGTATCAGTAAAAAATCGAGCTAATACTGTTGGTGGTCAGGATTTGCCTAAAGCCATTAGAGCTTTAGAAGAGGTTGCAAAGGGTGATAAAAACAGAACGGGACCATACTTATGCGTT
The DNA here is from genome assembly GCA_036274175.1 of Parafilimonas sp. Classification (GTDB taxonomy): domain Bacteria; phylum Bacteroidota; class Bacteroidia; order Chitinophagales; family Chitinophagaceae; genus Parafilimonas. The sequence goes on along the minus strand of DASUGF010000013.1, from coordinate 3,357 downwards.
TTTGGAATAGCTATGGATAAAGGGCAACGGGTTATAAGGCTTGAATCAAAAACCAAACAACCTTACTCCAATAACACAGAAATATGGCTATCAGATTTTTTTTGGCCTTTTTTTGCCAACTACAATTATGATGAAGTAAGCCATTTTGTGTTACAGGTCTTGCTGGAACAGGGAAAACAAAGCAGTCTTAACATAAAGCCACCGCAAGAGCTAATAGAATCTTTTGGAGATGTTTGTAAAGAATATAATTTGGTAGATGAAGATGGTATTTTTAATGATGCATATAAACTGGTTGATCTTTTTTGTGGAAAACTAAAAAAATGAAAACGCAGGCAAACATACATTTGGGTGATTCAAGAGATGTGCTAAAACAATATCCCGATGGATATTTTAATTTAATTATCACCTCACCCCCTTATGCAGATGCAAGAACAAAACATTACGACAGCATTGCACCGGAAGATTTTCCGGAGTTCTTTATGACATTTCATAAAGAATTTTATCGTGCGCTCGCTGATGATGGTTCATTTATTATCAATATAAAAGATAAAGTGGTAGATGGGCAGCGAAACAGGTACGTTTGGAAAACAATAATGGCTTTGAACGATGCCGGGTGGTTATGCATTGATGATTATATATGGCATAAACCAAATGCAATGCCCGGCTATTGGCCAAACAGGTTGAGGGATGAATGGGAATATTGTTTTCATCTAACGAAAAATAAAAAGTTTTGTATGTACCAGGAGGCTGTTCAAAAGCCGATAGGCGATTGGGCAGACAAAAGGCTTGCTAATCTTACAGGAAAAAGCGCGATAAGGCATAATAGTGAAAATGAAAGCGGCTTTGGACGGGATCTAAACAAATGGGTTGATAAAGATCATGTTTTGCCCGGCAATGTGGTAAGTGTTGCTGTTGTGGGTAAGAACATGGGGCATCCTGCCGTATATCCAACAGGTTTGCCCGATTTTTTTATAAAGCTTTTTTCAAAAGAAGGAGACTATATTCTTGATCCGTTTGCGGGAAGTGGTTCCACAGCCCTTTCAGCCTTGCAGTTAAACCGCAATTGTGTATTGATCGATAATAAGCCGGAATATATCAATGTGATAAAAGAAAGGCTCAAAACTTTAAACTGCTTGTTTTCTGAGATTTCTTTGCATGATAATAATTCAATAAAAATACCTGTGAATCCATAGGATAAGTACATGTTTTCCAATTATTGAAATTTAATCCTTCAATTAGGAAGTTCTGCAGCATTTAAATCGTTGAAGCCCGTACCTTGTTTAATAAAATCAGAAGGTGTTTGCCCGGTATGTTTTTTAAAAGCTGTAGTAAAGGAGTTGCGGTTGTTGAAACCGCATTGTTCGGAAAGGCCTTCCAGTGTGAGCATTTTTGCCTGGCCGTTTTGAATTAATGTCTTTGCATGGTCAATGCGGTGGCCGTTGAGAAAATCATTAAAATTTGTTTTAAATACCTGGTTGATAACAGCCGACAGTATATACGGCTGCACATTCATTTCTGCTGCCAGCGCGGCGCAGGTGCATCCCTTTTTTAGATAGGAACGTTGTTGCAAAATATGCCCGGTTACTTCTTTACCCAGGTTGGTTAAGTTCTGTCCCGACAAATACACTTCTGTGTTTGCATTATTCTCATTTGTTTGGGATTCAATGCTAACCAGGCGGAATTTTAAGTGGCCGGGATCACCCGTTATTTTTTCTGCTGATGAAGCAGCCGGATAATCGTCATAATTTCCAGGATCAATTTTTACATTTCTTATCATAACGCCTTTCAGGCCATATAAAATATTGGGTTGCATGATAAGGGCTATTGTAGTTATCCCTATGCCGATGGCCGTTGAAGTAACAGATACAAAAAAGAAATTTTGCTGGTTCCCGATAACCGCATTGAGATAATAGGGTAAAAAAAATAAGACCTGGGAAGCACAGAATATCTTTGCCCACGTCATCACACCCCTGTTCTCCGCTATTAAATTGTCGCCTTTCACCTTGCTGAGATGAAATATCATTCTTACCTGTAATATCCAATAAACCATTGTAAGTAAAATCCGGAGCGGCGTATAGATAAAACCGATGCTCAACCATCCCTGGGAGAATTGGCTCCATGTTGTATTCAGTCGCACGGCATCTATGGCTGCCTGCTGCAATTTATAACTGCCGGACCGGGAATAAAAAGGAATAAAATCTATAATGAATATGATTACCGGTATAAAATGAATAAGGTCTGCGGGGCGGAATCTTTTTTGTTGTATCAACGACCTGACATAAAAAAAAGAAAAAGGCATGAACAAAAAACCGGGGATGTAGCCGGTGCGGTAAGTATGATACCAGGGGAAAACAGTGATCAGCCCCGAATACAATAAAAATGCTACCAGGAAACCATACCCTATTACAAGATAATACCCCGCCAGCCACCTGTTGTTGACCGATTTGCTCCGGGAAAACACCAGTAACACCGACCCGGTTACAAAACATAATATCACGGTAATCAAAAAAATAAAGGAGGAAATGGTGAGTACCGGTTGCATTGCGCTTCACTTTAGGCGGTAAATTAAAGCAAAGTACAATTATTTAGATTGGGCAGGATTACGTACCTCTATTTCTTCCGATGAATCGCCGGGGAAATAATTGTGTATTCATTTTGCATTAAAGTAATTGCTGCGCTATCTATCGGCCAGTCGTTGGCAAAAAACATGAGGGCTATATCATTGCCTGTTGCTTTTTTATATTGGGGAGACGGCCGGTCGGCTCGATGTCGTCAGGCCGCCATATATAACAAGGGGTTTTTGCGATATCATATATCAATGTCGTTTATTTAAAAGTATTTTTTAAAGCCTCGCCTTTCCCGCTTTGGGGATTTAGGATGAGGTCAAAAATGTCATAGAAAAACAAGACCCCACAATCATTACTGAAAATGGGGTTTTAAACTTAACCTTTCCTTTAGTAGTCCGCCGCGGCGGAGAAACGACCCCCGTCTTTCCTGGCGCACCAGTCTATACAATACAAACGGCTGATAATATCCAAAACAAGACCCCACAATCATTACTGAAAATGGCGGTTTTAAACTTAACCTTTCCTTTAGTAGTCCGCCGCGGCGGAGAAACGCCCCCCGTCTTTCCTGCCGCATCAGTCTATACAATACAAACGGCTGATAATATCCAAAACAACCCCCCACAATCATTACTGAAAATGGGGTTTTAAACTTAACCCACATTGCAGCTAAACCGGCGGAGAAGCCAGTAAATACTGCATTTCATTTTTTTTGAGTTCCGGTTTGTGTACTACAGATTTTCGTTTGGTGAAAGGTTTTGGTTTTATTAGCAGGATGGACTGAATGTTTCTT
>DASUGF010000012.1:0-48884 GCA_036274175.1 Parafilimonas sp. | reverse complement strand
TTGTGTACTACAAAATCAACGAAGCCTTTATACGTAGGCTATATGAATTCGTCCCGTACCCCCATACGAAATATGACCTGAAAATTTTCTTTATAAAACGAAAATTTTAACAAGTAACAGGTCAAATGCTGCAATGTGGGTTGATTTTCATCGGCACATCCGGGCGGTGTCGTTGCTTGCCTAAAATCTTGAAATCTTTTGGGTCTTTTAATTTGGGTTCTTTTGGTAATTCCAGCTTTGCTGCATCTTCCACCAGTTCTCCATATGTAAAAGATTTTTTTGTTGGCTGGTGAAATACTTTGCCGTTTTCAGCATAGCAATTTGTTACATTAACATTCCATTTTGCAGCAGCAGCTTTTATAAAAACTTCTTTCGCAGCAGCGCCTACCTTTCTTAGGTCGGTATAACTAGTTCTCACCGACATACTGCCGCCAGCCACCCGGGGGTTACCAAACTCACTTTCACCATTGGTTAGTCGCCAGTTCATTACCCGTGATAACGCGCATAAAGGAATCCTGGAGAAATTTGAAAACCTGTTAAACGAATATTTTCGAACAGATAAACCACAGACAACCGGTTTGCCTTCTATTGCTTATTGTGCCGGCGAACTGAATTTGTCGCCCGGCTATTTTGGGGACCTGATAAAAAAGAAACGGGAAGAACAGCGCAGGATTACATGCAATCGAAAGTGATAGATGTTGCGAAGGAAAAAATATTTGACCAGAGCAAATCAGTTAGCCAAATAGCGTATGAACTTGGCTTCAAATATCCCCAGCATTTCACCCGTTTGTTTAAACAAAGGGTTGGGCAATCGCCGAATGAATATCGGGGTTCGCTCAACTAAAGTTATTCGATGTTGAAACAGATCGCTTCAGCAACCTTTGTTAACGCGAATGTATTTTCTCGCAACTTAAGAGCGATTCGCAAGCTCAACCGATCATGAAGTAAGCTTGAAATCTTTGTTACAACATCCGTTTCAATGAAATCTTTCTTATAGTTATAAATCTGCCGCATTTATTGCAACTGAATAACTCAATCGCAAATTCCAAAGCTTATATTCAACCAACCTATAAAGATTACAACACAACGCACGTAAACATCCACTTCTCGGGGTTCTGCCAGTCCTTTCCTTTAAAGCTGCCGATGGGCGCTTTAATTAAAATGGTGTTCCAGCCTTTCTGCAATACAATTTTTGTGGGCGGCCTGTATTCGTAGCCTTCATCAACTAAAGGCATTTCTGAATTGCCCTTCATGCCGGCATGCTTCCATAATGGCGGTTCTATCAATTTTCCGTTCACCCAGATTTTGCTTTGATGATTGTCCCACATGCCGGGCAGCGGCGAATCTGTTGCAGGCGAACGGGAAATATTATTGAAGCCGATCCAAAAATCTTTTTCAGCATCTTCATCACTCCAGATCTTTGTAATAGCATACCATGTAGTGTTTTCTTTCGGGTCATTTATGGCACCTTTAATTAACGGGGCCCACCAATGCCTTAATACAATTGTACCGCCGGTTATGGTTACCGCCGGTTGCTGAACGGAATCATTAAAGGCGCTTGTTTCCGGTAAAAATTTTTTCGACAGGTCGCCACCGTTATCAAAAGGGCCATAGAGTTCCCAAACAATACCCGATTGCTTAACATAAGGAAAAGGAAGGTTTTTAAAATATAGCTTTTTGTTATCGAGCAGGCGGTTTTCAAATGCTGCAAATTCCTTTGCTGCAGAAGATGAAGGTGTTCCTATTACTGCTGTCCAGCCTTTCCTGCCGCCGCCCCTCCATGTTTTTTCTGCAAAGGAAAGCATAGCCGGATAAACAGGGTTCATGCGCAATACATCTTCTTCATATTCCACTCTTCTATCGGGCCACAAACAAAGCGTTGCGCCCTTAATATTCCGGGTTTGTTGTGTAGTATCACCAATCTGCCTGAAGAAAATAGTAGTAACACATTCAAGCGGATCTATATGATTAATGTACAAATGCCGCGAATCAATAAAATTCAATGAAGCGCTGTTCTTTTCGCCATTATCGCTCATCCATAATTGCCTTATGGTTGTTGTATCAACGTTTGCGCCAGGGCTCCATGCAATGGTTGTTTTGCCAAGGCTATGCAGCAGGTTAATAACTGCCGGCATAAAATCTTTATTCGTTACATGTACTTCATCGCCGCCGATGTGCATATACGGCAAATTATAGGTTGAACAAAATTCCTTCAATATATTTTTTATGACAGCAAGCCCGGAATCAGATTGCATGTCAACACCCATCGCCCTTTTAAAAGCAGCGCTGTGGCCGGGCATATCAATTTCAGGAACAAGGGTGATGTACCTTTCCTTGCAATAAGCAATCAGTTCTTTTAAATCATCTTCAGAATAATACATGCCTTTGTTGCGCAACATATTTCCAGGCGCTGTAAGCTGCGGGTATAATTTGCTTTGCAGCCGCCACGCAATATCTTCTGTGAAATGAAAATGAAAAATGTTGAGCTTATAGCGGCTCATCACATCAATCTGCTGTTTCAGCAAAGGCATTGACTGAAAATTACGGCCCACATCCACCATGTAGCCTCTCCACGAAAACGCAGGCCAGTCAAGTATTTCGCAACCATCAATTATAACATTGTCGCGCATTAACTGCAGCAATGTTTGCACCCCATTAAAAATGCCGTGGCATGTATTGGCTGTAATAATAATTTTTGAAGATGAAACGCTGAGCTTATACGCTTCCTCTTTATTTGCAGGCGCATCAACATTTGCAATTTGCAATTCTATATGCGGGCTGTCATTGTTAATCGCTGATAGGCTGATTGCCGCAGTTATATTTTTTTGCTGCAACGCCTGCTGCAATTGCGCTGCATTGGCATGAAGGCTATCCCTGGCAATAAAAATTTTACCGCAGGCATACAATGGAAAATTTTCTTTATTAAAATTTATTTGTTGCGGCAAAGGCAGGAGCGAAGGCTGCTGCTGCAAACCATACACGTAAGGATAAACAATGTGCTTCCACAACAAATAAGCTTCGCCTTTTAAATGCAGGCCATCGTTGGTAAGGTTGCTTTTAAACTTGCCGTTTTCATCACAAAAAGAACCGTGCAGGTTTATGAAAGTATAACCATATCTGTTTGCGTTTTCATATAATTGTTCATTTACCTGTTTTATCTGTTCGCCTTTATTGGTATGCGCTTGAAATTTATTATACACATCATTAACCGGCAAAATACTCTGAATAAATAATTGCGTTGATGGCGATTGTTGTTTTGCATAAGCCGCTATTGTAAGAATATTTTTTACAATGCTATCGGGTGAAATATTTCTTGCCAGGTCATTAACCCCAATCAGCAAAAAAACCTTAGCCGGCTCTCTTTTAACCACTTCATCAAGCCGGTTGATAACGCCTGCCGTTACATCGCCGCTGATGCCGCGGTTCTTTATTTTATCATCACCAAATAATTCGCTCCATTCAGCGCCGTCGGTAATACTGTTGCCAAGAAAAATAATGTCATCTTTTGTTTGAGGAAGGGTTTTAAAATGCGTAACCCTTTGCCAGTAATAGGTTGAAAATATTGAATCAGGATAAACAGGCAATGCAACCTGCGCCTCCGTTATCTTTTGAAGCAATAACAGGAATATGAGAGCGAATATTTTTTTCATTCGTTATTGTTTGGAAAGTGCTTACAAGGTATGGTTTAACCTCACCCCCAACCCCTCCCGAATGGTCGGGACAAGTTCTCCAAAGGAGAGGGGCCAGAACTCAATCCGGCAAAGGATTTTAAAGAATTAATAGATTCCATACCCGCTTACCGCACTATAATTTCATCGGTAAAAATCCAGGCAGGCTGCCCTTCGCCGGGATGGCCTTTGGGCAAAGCATCCAGCGCCTTTGCAGTTACCCGTATATACCTTGCTTTTTGTTCGGGAAAATCAGCAACAAAATCTTTTATGGCAGAAAGTTCATTCAAAGCAATAGTATTGTTGATTGTTTTTATTTCCGTAAAATCTTTACCATCGTTGCTCACTTCAAACTTTACCCATTGCGGCATCATAATCCAGTCGCGGTAATGCTGCAAACAGCCAATGGATATTTCATGAATGTTTTCTTCTTCGCCTAAATCAATTGTTGCAATTAAGTCTTTGCCTGAAAAGCCATGCCAGTATTTGCTTACGTTATCGGTGCCACGCACACCATCCGTTAACGAGTTCGGCCCGTCGGCCATATAATATTTGCTGACAGGGTTTGTATAAACTACATTTTTTCCAACCGCCTTGTCCATCACAAAAGATTGCTGCGCCGGTATTGTATTCATAATATTCCCGTCAACAACTGTTATGGCCTTTAATGTTACGGATGATTCTATTGCAACAGGCGCTGTATATTTCTGGCTTTGCAATGTGGGTGTGCTGTTATCAAGCGTGTAATACATTTCACCGTTATATGCTTCGGTTGAAAGCGTGGCAAACAGTTTCCCGTTTTGCACCGATGGTTGTATGCCGGGCGTAAAATTTCCTTTACAATAAACAATACCTTTTTGCCCGAATGCTTTAAACTGTGTTTGCAAACGCTTATTAAAGCTGTCCCAGTTTTTTTCGCTTTCCGGCGTCCAGTCAACTTCCGCCAATGCAAGCAGGCGCGGCACAACCATATATTGCACCTGCTGTGCGGTGGTAATATATTCCGTCCACAAATTTGCCTGTGCGCCTAAAATATATTTTTCATAACCGCCTTCTAATTCCTTCGGAACGGGGTTGTAATCATACACCATTTTTAATGTATTAAACCCGCCGATGGCAGGCGGTTCGGTTGCGGGGTTTGCCTGGTAATGGTCAAAATATAAAGGCGTGCCCGGCGTCATCACCACATCATGCTGCTGTTTCGCCGCTGCAATGCCGCCGCTTTCGCCACGCCAGCTCATTACAGTGGCTTCGGGCGCTAACCCGCCTTCCAGTATTTCGTCCCAGCCAATCATTTTACGGTGTTTGTTTACAATAAATTTTTCAATGCGTTTTATAAAATAACTCTGCAGCTCATCTTCATTTTTTAAACCTTCTTTATTTTTCAGCGCCTGGCATCTATCACAGTTTTTCCATGAGGTTTTATCTACTTCATCGCCGCCTATATGTATGTATGGCGAAGGAAAAAGATTGATGACTTCCGTTAATACATTTTCCAAAAAGCTAAACACACTATCGTTGCCCACGCAAAAAACAGAAGACATGTTTGCATAATTGCCGCCGGTCATGGGTAATTGCGGCTTTTGCGGACAGCTTAAAAAAGGATAGGCCGCAATAGCCGCAGCGCAATGGCCGGGCATTTCAATTTCAGGCACAATGGTTACATTTCTTTCCTGTGCATATTTTATTATATCCTTAATTTGTTCCTGTGTGTAATAGCCGCCATAAGTTGGCGTTTCATCTTTTGTTGCCTGCGGCCTGTCGCCCCAGGGTTTATTGGTTTCATCTACACGCCATGCGCCTACCGATGTAAGTTTTGGGTATTTTTTTATTTCGATGCGCCAGCCCTGGTCGTCGGTAAGGTGCCAGTGAAAAACATTCATTTTATAAGCGGCCAGCAGGTCAATATATTCTTTCACGAAATCGGGGCCAAAGAAATGGCGGCATACATCTAAGTGCATGCCCCTCCATGTGAAACGCGGGTAATCTTTTACATCCATGCACGGCACCTGCAACACAGCATTGGTGCGAATGGCAGGCAGTGTTTGAAAAACAGTTTGCATGGCATACACAATACCTGTTTTTGTGTTAGCTGTAATGATGATGGATGATGGCGAAACATGCAGCAGGTAGCCTTCATCGCCTATGCCTTCAGTTGCAGCTATTTTAAGTTGTATGGTTTTATTGCTGCGGGTGTTTGAAGGCAAACCAATGCCGGAAATATGCCGTATATGCGCTATGAAAAAATTTGCCGCTGCCTGCAGGTTTTTATCCATTGCATTGAATGAAACTGCAGTGTTATTATCAATAACAAAATTTCCCTCGCTTTGCTGAATGCTTACCGGTTGCGGAATAATATTTAATTGCTGTGCGAAAAGCAACGAGGGCAGCAAGAGGAAAAATAAGGCTATCTTTTTTTTCATTATCGTTTATTTAATTGGCAAGGATATTTGAAACGAAGGCACGGTTGCAGGGCATCCGTTTTCGTGTGATTATTTAGTCATTAATTGCCAGCTTATAAAAACCAACTTCACTTAATGTTGGATTTAACCTTGACGACAGAATTTTCAATCTTACTTTATTGGTTGTAACAGGAGAAAAACGCAATAATCGTTTATAACCAACAGTTGTTCCCCGTGTAAATTCAATCCATTCTTTTCCGTTCCAGTACTCAGCCACAAAGTTTTCAATGCGTTGCCCGATTTTAATATTTTCCTGCAACAGCAGCGCATCAAATGTTTGCTGGTGCGAAAGCGTAAATACAATTTCTGCGGTTGTATCTTTAGCTGAAGCCGTTGTCCAGTATGTCTGATATTTGCCATCAATTAAAGCCTTTGCATTTTTACCGCTGCTAAGCTGCATGGATGCAGGCGAAGCCAGGTTATTTTTAAATGTATTGTTGATAATCTCTCTCCATTGCACGAGGTGGAGCGAATCTTCCTTTTGTATTAATCCTTTTTTATTCGGGGGGATATTCAGCAGCAACACGCCATTTCTTCCAACCGAGTTGAAATAAATACCGGCCAATTGCTTTGGTGTTTTTACCTGGTTGTTTTCTTTATCGTGATAAAACCATCCGGGACGAATAGAGACATCTGTTTCTGCGGGATACCATACCAACGCTTTTGCATTTTTTATTTTATCACGGCTTCCCAAAACATCTCCCCGCATATCACCTTTCGGTTTAAACACCATATTGGTTTGCGAGTTTTCCGTAATGTTTTGTTGCGATTGTGCATCAGCAGGAACTGCACTCCATTCTGTTTCTCTTCCCTGCCCTGTTTCTGTGCCAACCCAACGCACATCTGGGCCCATTACAGCAATAACCGCCTGCGGTTGTAATTTGCGAATGAGGCGATACCATCTTTCAAAATCATAGGTTTGCTTTTTACCATTCGGGCCTTCGCCATTTGCACCATCAAACCACACTTCATCAATGGGGCCATATTGCGTGAGCACTTCAGTTAATTGATTTACAAAATAATCATTATAGGCATCTGTTCCATACAATTTTGAATTGCGGTCCCAGGGCGAAAGATAAATGCCGAAATGAAGCCCGTATTTTTTACAGGCTGCCGCGACCTCCTTCACCACATCCCCTTCACCATTTTTCCACGGGCTATTTTTTACAGAATGCTCTGTGTATTTACTCGGCCACAAACAAAAGCCATCATGATGTTTTGCCGTAAGAATGACGAGCCTGAACCCTGCATCTTTACAAACTTTTACCCACTGGCCTGCATTTAATTCGGAAGGATTGAACAGTTGCGGGTTTTCAGTGCCATCGCCCCATTCTTTATCAGTAAAAGTATTAATGCCGAAATGAAGAAAAGCCGTAAGCTCCAGTTGCTGCCAGTTGAATTGCCTTTTGGAAGGAACGAGATGGGCAGCCTTGTAAATAATTTGCTGCATATCATCATCAGGCGAAATTGCAGTATAATATTCAACAGGATTTTGTGCATGAAGCTGAATTGAAAAAGCAATAAAGAAAAATAATACAAATGATTTCTTGTCAATCATGGTTTTAATTTTTATTACGGATGTTCTTGCCGATGTACATACACTAACTTACAATCAATCCAGCAACGCTTCGCTTTTCTTCATTTTTATTCTTGATAAAAGCAAACCGATCACCACGAACAAAACGCCGGCAACTGTATAAATACTGATAACATCTTTTACTATCCACGCCGCAATGATGAAACCAAACAACGGGCAAAGAAACAGCCACAAGCCTGCGCGAACGGCATTCAGTTGCAATAAACGCAACCATAGCTGTACCGCAAAAATAGAAACGGGAATGGCAAGCCAGGTTACAGACAGCCAGAAATTACTGTTGAAATGATTGCCTGAATTTTTATAGAAGAAAATTGTAACAGGCAATAAAAATAAACCGCCCAGCAAAGTTTGCCAGCCGTTGATGGCAAGCAGGGAAAGCCCGTTCCACTGCTTTGATGAAAAATAAATAGCGCCCATGGAATACGATAGCATGCTTAGAAACATCGTTACTAAACCCATAACGCTTACGCTGGCATCGCCCATTAATGGCCATGAAGCGCATACTACGCCAAGCGTGCAAATAATGATGGAAATAACAATGGAATAATGCAGCTTCTTTTTTAAAAAGAAAACCGAAAGAAAGCTGATGAACACAGGGTTGGATGCAACAGCCAAAGCACCTATGCCTGCCGTAACGTTTTGCATGGCGATAACGTATAAACCGAGGTAAACGGTGATGTTCAAAAAGCCATAGGTCATCAGTTGCTTCCATTCTTTTTTTACAGGCAGGCGTTGCTTTAAAATAAAATGCGCAACAAACAACATGATGGATGCAGCCAGTGCAAAACGCACTTCTGCAATTACCAAAGGCTGCGCCACCGTGAGGCCGATTTTAGTGGCTGTTGAAGCCGATGCCCAGAGTATGGCAAACAAAGTTCCGGTTATAACCCAAATCAAATTTTTGTTTATGTGCATCACCAGGTTTTAAGAAGATATTATGCTTTTTAAAAACACATATTTACTTATAATTTGTATAGCTTTTTAACGAGTGTGCTATTAAACTATATAAGACCTCTTGCATTAAACGATATTAACATATGTTGAAAACTTGCCAGGGGAAAGGAATTAGAGTTGATGAGAGATGGGCATGTTATGGAAAACTATACCTCGGACAATCACCAATAAGCAATTCCGACGCTTGACAGGTGTAAAACGAAGCACATTTGAGAAGATGTGTTTTATCATCAAAGAAGTAAAAGCACAAAGACGCAAGCACCCTAAACGGGGTAAGGAACCGAAATTGTGTATAGAAGATCAGTTACTGATGATGCTGATGTATTACAGAGAGTATCGCACATTCCTGCATATAGGAACAGATTACGGTGTAAGTGAATCACAATGCTGGCGGATTGTAAGGGATGTGGAAGACATTCTTATTCAAAGCAAAGCGTTTTGTTTGCCGGGCAAAAAGGCATTAACAAAATCAGATGTGAACTGGTCTGTTGTATTGGTAGATGTAGGGGAAAGTCCGATAGAACGGCCAAAAAAAAACAGCGGCGGTATTATTCGGGAAAAAAGAAAAAGCATACCCATAAAATGCAGTTAGTAGTTGGCAAAGATGGAAAAATCATTTGTCTACGAACAGACAAGGGGCGCAAACATGATTTCAGGGTGTTCAAGGAAAGCAATGTGCATGTTCATCCTGAAATAAAAATTCAAACAGATTCAGGTTACCAGGGCATAAAAAAATATCACCACAACAGCGAAGTGCCTTATAAACATAGTAAGAAAAAGAAACTGACCACAGAACAAAAAAAATACAATCATAAAGTATCCAGCAGCAGAGTACAGGTGGAGCACATTATTCGCAAGCAAAAAATATTTAAAATAATAGCAGAGCGATACAGAAACAGAAGAAAACGTTTTGGGTTGAGAGTAAATCTCATCGCCGGTATTTACAATTATGATTTATATAATAATTTCAATTAATGCAAGAGGTTTAATATCATATCGAGCAATAATTTTGTTAATGCCCAGCCGCCATAACAACCCAGCAAACCTGAAATAAGAAATATCAGGAAATATCCTTTATTAACAATCAGGAGAATATGTCGGGGTGTTGCTCCCACAACTCTTCTCAACGCGATCTCTTTCATTCTTTTCAATACAGTAAGCGATACAAGTGCGAATAAGCCTGTTGCAGTTAATAACACAGATACAATGGCAAACCACGAAAAGATCCGGGCAATACTCTTACTTACGCGATAACCTTCGGCTGTAATATCGTTTTGGTAAAAACCGTTGAACGGGGTCAATGGAAAAAGTTTTGCCCAAACATCCTTTGTCTTGTTATATACAGCAGTTAAATTTTGTGGCCGCGCCTGTATAACAAGGTATTGAAACCGGTCTTCTTTTGCAAGCTTCATCGCCACGGGTTCAAGAGGCTCGAATAATTCGCTGCTGTGAAAATCTTTCAGCACGCCGATAACGGAGTAAGTAACAGAATCAATATGAATTTGTTTACCTAATGCTTCTTTGTCTTTCCAACCATACAGCGCAGCCATCTTTTGCGTGATCATTAAAGCATTTTCATAATCTGATTCCATACGTGTATCAAAAGACCTTCCATTAACCGTTTTCAGATTCATCACTTTTAAATAATCATTTCCTATTTCCAGGTAGTTAATTTCTTTTTTAAATCCCTGCGCTTCTGCAACTACATTCCTGTAACCATAACCTATATGACTTCGCGTACCTGCTACGCCTGTTACTTCAGGTATTTTTTCCACTTCATTTTTTAAGGCATTAAATTTTTTTGCATCACTGAATGATACGCCGATTATATTTTCAAGATTATACCCATAATCATATGTTCGCTGAAATTCAGAATTTCTTGCAAAAGCAATTCCTGCAATAACAGTAATGATAGCGATAGATAATTGCAATCCCAGCATCAGCCTTGAGAATAAATTGGAGCCGCCGAATTTTATGTTGCCACGAAAGATGCTCGATGGATTAAAGCGGCTAACATAAAATGCGGGATATGCACCGGCAAGCAGTGATGTTACGATCAGCATGCTGCCCAGAAATAAAAGCAAATCTATATCATGAAAATAATTTGCTTCCACATGCACACCTTCAAACATGCTATTGAAAAAAGGAAGCCACCATGTGTTTAGTAAAACAGATAATGCAACAGCTACAATTACGATTGCTGCACATTCCAGGAGCATTTGCATAATCAATTGAGCAAATGTGCTTCCCATCACTTTTCGCACGCCGATCTCTTTCAGCCTTTTGTTTGAACGCGCAACAGTGGTGTTTGAAAAATTGAGGCAGGCAGAAATAAAAATAAGAAAGGCGAGCACAAAAGGGCCATATGCGGCAGAATCTTCGGGACGTTCATACAGGCCATTTGATTCAATATAGTCAGATTCTTTGGCCTGGTCTCTTAGTGAATAAGCGTGAAGCCGGATGCCTTCCAGTCTTCTCTCGCTTTATTTTGCAGCGGCACATATTTTTTCAACTTTTCTCCAAAGGCATTAGCGTCTGACTGATTTGGAATTTTAAAGAAGGCAGCATCAATAAACCATTTCCAGTCATCAGGAAGAATTTTACTTCCGTCCGGTTGCAACTGGTTTTCAAAATTTGTAAGAATACCAAAGCGCATGGAAGAGTTCATCGGAATATCTTTCAAAATGCCTTTTACAGTTAACGGTCTTGCATACGATTCGCCTGCATAAAAGAGTAAAGTTTTGTCAATAGGATCCTGATTGCCAAAATATTTTTTTGCTATAGACTCAGTCAATAACACAGCATTCAGATCGGAGATATTATTCGTTCCTTTTACTGCAGGAAAATTGAACAGGGAGAAAAAAGAAGGGTCAGTAAAATAAACCTGCTCCGTAAATGGCTCGCTTTGCGCGGCCTTTATATTCATACCCCTGCTGTCGTAACGCACAGCTTTTTCAATGCCGGGAAGATCATTCTGTGCCGCTGCTACAAGCGGCAATGGAAATATACCCTTTACTTTATCGGCTCCTTCTTTAAAACTAAGTGCCCTGTACACATTATCTCTGTCAGGCTGAAAATTATCCCAGCTAAAACTGAACCTGTAATCCTGGAATGCCCACACCATAGCCGCAATGCCAATACCCAAACCGATTATATTGATTAAAGTATATGTTTTGTCACGCCATAAATTGCGCATCGTTATTTTGAAATAATTTTTGAACATACAGAAGTTTTGTGTTTTTAATGCTCCGGTAAAATCGTTAGCAACAAAGTAAGTTAAGGAAGGAAACAACAGTTAATACTACGTTATACCTGAGCGGTTGTTGCCGATGATTAAAGGATGTAGCGATGCGAACCCATTCAATGCTCGGGTGTTGATGGCATTAATTGACATTCTTCCCTGCACAATTTTTGTGTTGCTTAATGAGAGCTCCCTTAGATTTTACGGTGACGGAAGCACAGGAATGCCTTTCCCCTGGCACCAATTGTAAAAATCTGCCTGTATTTCCGGCATAGTCATCCCGGTCGTGTTAGTAAGCAATTCATCATTTGTTCGCAAATGTAAAATGATCAAGCCGGTACTGTCATTCGAAGAAGGATCAGTATATGCCCGGTTGCGAAAGGCCTCCATTGTTTTGCCCAACAGTTTTCTGTCCTGAAGATAACTCACAAATACATAGCTGATCGACTGGTTAATGCTGGCCTGTATCATCAGGTTGCCTGATTTGCCGCTAAACTCCTGCCAATTATAATTAGTGAGTTGCGGTAAGGTAGGCATTTTGATTCCCTTGCCGTCGCTGATTTCATGCTTCAAATATTGTCTTTGTTTCAATAGGTTTACCCTGTAATTTGATCCGCTAAGATTGGTGGTTACGTTATTATTTTTCAGCGTGGAGGATTCGAAATAACATGCGGCGCCTTCATCAAGCCAGGGTGGAATGTCACCAACAAATGAGCGGATCATCAGGTGAAACAATTCATGTTTCATTGCGCCCAGCCATGCAGCATTGGCAATACCCATCATTACCAAATCGATGCTCGACGCGTACCCGAAGGTAGATTTGGGCACAGGTATATTATGAACCTGTTTGGCAATGGTATTAAAGTCATTCCTGTTCGTGCAGTAAAAAACGGTAATGAGCATATTTGACTCCTGCAGGTTAAACATTGAACTGTAAAACGAATAATATTCTTCCAACTGCTTCATATGATTGTTGATGAGCATTGGATTTCCGGGCCAAAACACAAGAAAATGTGCCGTTGTATCAGCATGTACCTCCGGATCGGAAAGAAGCCGCCGGTAGTAATCAAGCGCTTCCCGCTTTTGTTGCAGTGTAAACTTTCGGTTTTGCCTGTCAAAAGTAAGATGTTCAAAGTCGAATTCTTCTACTGTATCCTTGAGACTTGGAACACCCATTTTGGATTCTATCCCGGCCTGGTTACCTTCAAATCCGTCGGCGCTCATTGCGTGCAGATATTCAAACAATGCATTTGTCACTTGAGCATTCGGATGAGATTGGGAACAGCTTCCCTTCAATTGCTCGAGCTCATCTCTTTTAGTTGATGAAAGACTGTTGTATGAACCGAGAATATGATCGAACCATTCTCCGGAAAGCGAAGGTTTATCCAGCTGGCAATAACCATAAGCAAGGCAATAGTCCATAAAGGCATTCTTGTAGTATTGCTTTTCACGAAGTGAACAAACCTTGTTAACTAATTGCACGTACTTACCCTCCTGAAGCAGGCTGAATAAATCTTTTTCAGTTTGCGATTGGGCGAAAACATCGCTCCCCAGCAACAGCGCCCAAACCAGTACAGTTATTTTTGCCATCATTTATTATTTGGTGGATGTTGAATCATAAGGTCCTCCCGGGACTTTGCATTTTCTTCGTTCTTATGTTGATCCGCCGGCGGGTGTTGCGTACCTGCATTGCCCCCATCCTGCTCTTGCCCTTCACTTTTCGGCTGGTTTAGCATATACTGATTTAAGTCTGCCTGGGAAGCTTTTCCACTGAAGAAAGGCGCCACCAGGAATTCACGAGTGAGGTAAAGACCCGAATCACGAACTGTGATCGTGTCTTTTGCAGATGAGGCAATGCTGATCAGCGCAGCGCCAAGGATACCAAAAACAACCCCGGGTGAATTTGTTACCAGTGTAAACTTCCATCCTTCGCCGCGCGAAGCGGAAGAGTCTATTTTCTCCCGCAGCTTCAGGAGCACAAACAAAGAGCCGACGATAACCATAATAATTCCGGTAAAAAATCCGAGGTATTGTTTGAAAGACCTGCTCACCAGGGAGTAATGCCCTTGCCTGTAACGTTCGCCGAGACTCTCCTCTTCCAACACAGCCAGCGCAAGAAATTGCTTGTAGGCTTCACTTAATGTATCCTTACCAGGAATGCGGCTTATCATATCTTTCACGGTCTGTGAGTTTCCCTCTTCAATACGCGCATTGATGTCGCGCAATTGGATCATAGAAACAGCAATGAACACGATCAGGAAAAATACAGGTATGATGATAACAAACGGAACAATCCTGTTGTACATTTTCTGGAATGCTTCCTCACCTTGAGACCCGGGTAAAACAGTTCGAAAAATACTTGTTGCAGATTGTAAGCTTTCTTCGGATGCCCTGCTGGTTTCTGCCGGCAAAACTTCCGGTTTGCCCTTTAAACCGTCTGCATCCTCCGGAACATTGCTTTCGAATTTGCTTGATGAATCAGTAAGTTCCATATTAGGTTATTAAGTAGGTTATTAAGTGGTGTCAATGGGAGTAAGAAACCGGTACTATCAGTAATCAGGCCTAACAGCTCTAATAAAAGCGTCAGAAAGTTAAACATTCCATTTGAAAATCACAAGAGAACCGGGCATTTAATTCTCTGAGAATGCAAACACTTTAGCTGCAATATTTCTTCAAAGACATGTGCATGGATGAGCGTATTTTGTATCAGTAAACATTGTCAATGAGTAATAAATGCTCTTGCTTCGAATAATGCTGAGCGCAAGCAACCTTCTGGTCAGGCATCGTCTCCTGAAAGGAACGATGCATTGAATAAAGTTCATTATACTAACGCATCGTCCTCTGCGAAAGGCGATGCTTAACGTAAAACAGCCTGTCAAAAAAATACTTCTACCATATTTTTATCCGTACAGAATCCGCTAAGTACATTTTACTGCCTGGTTGTACATTAAATGCTTCATAAAAATGTGTTGAATTCATTAACGGGCCATTTACACGCCACATCGGTGGCGCATGCGGGTTGTTGTTTATCCATAAACGCAGAAATTCATCTTTCATTTTTACTCTCCAAATACGTGCAACAGAGAAAAAGAACCGCTGGTCGGGCGTAAAGCCGCCAATTTTTGTAGTATCCTGCCCTTCTTTGGTCAATTTAAACGCATCATAGGCAATAGCAACGCCGCCCACATCTGCGGTGTTTTCACCAACCGTCAATGCGCCTTTAACATGCACGGTATCCAGTACGGTAAATGAATTATACAGGTCAACTACCTGTTGTGTTTTTGTTTTAAATTTTTCGTAGTCATCTTTCGTCCACCAGTTCTCCACATTGCCGTTCTTATCAAATTGTGCACCCTGGTCATCAAAAGCATGTGTCATCTCATGACCTATCACCATGCCAATGCCTCCATAATTAAGGGCGTCATCTGCAGCATCATCGAAGTAAGGTGTTTGTAAAATACCAGCCGGGAAAACGATCTCGTTTGCAAAAGGATTATAATAAGCGGTAACGGTTGAAGGGGTGGTGAACCATTCCGCCCTGTCAACAGGCTTATTCAATTTTGCCAGTTGATATTGATAACTGTTGGCAGCAGCCGATACTGTATTCTCAAAATATTTATCCCGTGCGATACTTACATTGCTGTAATCTCTCCATTTATCAGGATAGCCTATTTTTTTGGTGATAGCAAACAGCTTTTCTTTGGCTTTTTGTTTAGTGCTGTCACTCATCCAGCCCAGGTTATCTATTCTTACTGCAAAAGCCTTTTGCAGGTTATTCACCAGGTCCAGCATACGCTTCTTGGCATCTTCTGAAAAATATTGCTTTACATATAATTGACCCAAAGCCTCACCCAGCGATTGGTCAACTGCACCGGCTATTATCTCACCACGTGATTTTTGTACAGCCTGGCCTGACAACACTTTGTTGAATTCAAATGCTGCATCAACAAATGGTTTGCTCAGCACATTGGCATAGTTACCTATAGAATAAGCTTTCAGATAAACTCTCCAGTCGCTGACCGGAATAGATTTCAAAAGGGTATTGAGCTTATCATAGTAAGCAGGTTGCGACACGTCGATAGAATCTGTTTTGGCGCCCAGGTTGTCTAACAAATCCGTCCATCCGATATTGAATTGCTTTTTAACAAGGTCAGTAACCGCCATCTTATTGTAATTAGCATTCACATCGCGTAGCTCAATATTCGTTCTATGCGAAGCCGCCAGTTGTTTGTCGATACCATAAACTACACCGGCATCTTTTTTAGCCGATGCGGCATCGCTGCCTGTGAGCTCAAACAATGTAGCCAGGTATTTTTTGTAAGCTTCCTGTATGGCGATGCCTGGAGGATCCGTTTTGAAATAATAATCCCGCTCGGGCAAACCAATACCTGCCTGGGAGACATGCGCAATATTCATGCTGCTGTTCCTGTTATCCGGGCCAACACCAAAATATATAATAGAAGCATTGTTAACTCTTGCTTCATCGGCAATGAACTTCATTAAAGAAGGAATATCACTGATGCTGTCGATGCGGGCGAGCGTTGGTTTGACAGGATCATAGCCACGTTTGTTGATGGTTACAGTGTCCATGCCGGAAGCATAAAAATCACCCACTTTTTGCTCAATGCTTCCGGTCTTGTTACCAGCTCTTGAAACGCTGTCCAATATATTTTGCAAGCGTATCCGTTGCGGGTAATTCATAAACATGTATGCGCCTACGCCCGCCTGTGTACCCGGTATTTGGGCGGTGTCGTACCACTTACCATTAACATAGGTGAAAAAATTATTACCAGGTTCCCGCGTTGAATCTATTCCCTGTATATCGACAAATTGTTTTTTTTCCGGAGTATTTTCGCATGCTCCCAATAAAAGAAGTACTGCAAAAAGGAAAGGTAATTTTTTCATAAATAAGTTATCTATAAAGTGAATAAGCGATTAAAGATAATGATCGTCTCGTGATAAGCAGTGCTGTTAAAAGATTTCGGTTCGCAACCAGTTGCCACTACTTTTAAGTAGTGGAACCATTATTAAATGTACGAAATGGCTTCAGCCTAAATAGTTTTTGGCTAAAGCCATTTACCATTTATGAATTTTAATTCCACGACTTAAAAGTCGTGGCAATTTATCTTGCCTTCTTTTCAACCTGACGTGTTACAGCCCCGTATAGTACCGGAGTCAATAAAGTGATAATTCTGTAAATGATTTTATATTAGCCGAAAAATTAACTGAAATATGCCCTTAAGCTGGAATGAAATTCATGTATGCGCCTACGCCAGCTTGTGTACCCGGTATTTGGGCAGTATCATACCACTTGCCATTAACATAGGTGAAGAAATTATTACCGGGTTCCCGCGTGGAATCTATTCCCTGTATATCGACAAATTGTTTTTTTTCCGGAGTGTTTTCGCATGCTCCCAATAAAAGAAGTACTGCAAAAAGGAAAAGTAATTTTTTCATAAATAAGTTATCTATAAAGTGAATAAGCGATTAAAGATAATGATCGTCTCGTGATAAGCAGTGCTGTTAAAAGATTTCGGTTCGCAACCAGTTGCCACTACTTTTAAGTAGTGGAACCGTTATTAAATGTACGAAATGGCTTCAGCCTAAATAGTTTTGGCTAAAGCCATTTACCGTTTATGAATCTTAATTCCACGACTTAAAAGTCGTGGCAATTTGACCTTGCCTTCTTTTCAACCTGACGTGTTACAGCCCCGATAGTACCGGAGTCAATAAAGTGATAATTCTGTAATATTATGCGATGTAGCAGACTCAAATTTTTGTTTGAAGCAATAAAGTAGATTATCGCATATTGTATTGCGGCTATTTTGAACACCTCAGATGAGGACATCCGGCAGCAGGTTCCATAGGCGGGTGTTCTAACCCGTGTGCGAATTTGAAATGCACCCATTTATATGCTATCAACACCATAAAAAAAGTATATTTGAAAAGTAAAATTGTACAATGCTCAGAGAGATTGAAGAAGAAAAAAAGTCAACACTTGTTCAAATAATTAACGAGGTTGATGAACTTAATGACGATGAAAAAAGATTTGTGCTTTACTGGCTTCGTGCTAAAAAAAATGCACCGATTGCTGCTGCTGCTGATCGTACTACAAAGCCAAATAAAATTGCAGTTGCTGATATTTACAAGGAACGCAAAGCAGCAAGAAAACAAAAGAAATAAAAATGTTCTTTTATCGCTGGGTAATTGATCCTAATATTCTTATCAGCTATTGCATATCCGCACGATTGCACGAATTACCTTCTCTTATCGAAAAATACAATCTTGAATTTTGTGCGAATAATATATTGCTTGAAGAGTTTTCAATTGTTATTGAGCGTGAAAAAATAAAAAATATCTCTCAAAGGAAACTGTCTATTATAAAAATGTTACAGCAAAATTTCTGAACATTTATAAAACAAAGAATTATTTCAAAGGTTCTCCGGATCCAAATGATGACTACCTGGCAGACATCGTTCAACAAACAAACGCTGTTGGTCTTGTAACCGGCGATGGCGGCTTACTTAAATGGAAACAATCTTCAATACAAATTGTGTCATGGAAAAACTTTCAGCTTACATATCCTTTGTAACATAATTCATCGCTTATTCTTCATGCTCAATTTTTCCGTCTGCCATTGAAAGCAAGTTTTTACTACAAGAAATTGTTCTCTGGAAATAATAAAATCTTTTGTGGTAAAATAATAAGGCTTGCTAAGATGTCTGCCATTAACGCGCGCCTTTTTTCCAACCTTCACATTTTGCTTATCTTTAGAGAACAAGTTTACATGGATGGACTACGATGAACCACCACTAAAAGTGAACACTGAATTGCACCGGCTGGAATTGGAAATAAATCGAAGTGTTGCTTATATTGAGTACAAACTCTTGCGGGATACGCTCTTTCTCATTCATACAGAAGTGCCGCCGGAACTCAAAGGCAAAGGTGCTGGAGGCATTATAGTGCAAAAGGCATTTCAATACGCCAAAGGCAATAGCTACAAAATAGTTCCCATTTGCCCTTTTATACGAAGCTACCTGGAAAGACATAAAGAATGGAATGATATAATTGCGCCCAATGCGGAAAGATTTATGCACGAACTTTAAAAAACCTATATGCTTGATATTATAATTGAAGCCCGCGATGCTTTCATCAGCAAAACAGTAAAGGTGAAACGCATTCTTCCGTTCCGCCTGAGGCGAATGGTTGGGCCTTTTATTTTTATGGATCATGCGGGGCCTGTTACAGATCTGCCATCAAATCCTTCCAGGCTGGACGTATTACCACATCCGCATATCGGCCTTTCCACAGTGAGTTATGTTTTTGCCGGGCAGGTAACACACCGCGATAGCCTGGGTATTGAGCAGGTTATTCGCCCGGGTGAAGTGAACTGGATGACCGCAGGCCGTGGTATTGCCCATTCTGAAAGATTTGAAGATCCTTCGGCATTGGCAGGCGGACTTGAAATGATACAAACCTGGGTAGCGCTTCCGGAAAAGGATGAAGAAGCAGCCCCAACTTTTAATAATTATAAGCCCGAACAACTACCGGTGTTTACTGATAAAGGCGTGTGGATGCGATTGATCGCAGGTAATGCCTACGGATTACAAAGCCATGTGAAAACAAGATCATCCATGTTTTACCTGCATGTGATCTTGCAGCAAGGCGCAACATTCGGGCTTCCGGAAGAACATGCAGAACGCGGCTTCTACATTGTAAAAGGAAGTGTTGAAGTAGCGGCTAATGTTTACCAGGCAGGACAAATGCTTGTTTTTACTAAAAGTGCAGACCCGCATATAATTGCTACAGAAAATACTACACTGATGTTGTTGGGAGGAGAGCCCTTAGGCGATCGTTATATCTGGTGGAATTTTGTTTCAAGTCGCAAAGAACGTATTGAGCAGGCAAAAGAAGATTGGAAACAGGGCCGCATCATACTGCCTCCGAACGATAATAAGGAATTTATTCCACTGCCGGACAATAACTCAAAGCCGGCCGGTGGCCCGCCAAAACCCGAACCGCTTTCATGACGATTATTAAAGCCTTAAAATGCTGTCGCACGGAGACTCGTGAACTTCTAATAGTTCCAATAGTTCACAAGTTCCAGAAGTTCACGCGTTCATTAATGATAACTTTCAACTTTAAACTTTAAACAACCCGTGAACTCGTAAACTCGTGAACTTCTAATAGTTCCAATAGTTCACACGTTCCAAAAGTTCACGCGTTCATTAATGATAACGTTCAACTTTAAACTTTAAACAACCCGTGAACTTCTAATAGTTCCAATAGTTCACACGTTCCAATAGTTCACGCGTTCATTAATAATAACGTTCAACTTTAAACTTTAAACAACCCGTGAACCCGTGAACTTATAATTCGTAAACTGTTATTTCGTTTTACGCATTTCCGCATTCCATGTTTGCGCGGTTTGTCCATCAATACTTACAACATCTGAAAACTTAAAAGTATTGGGATCAACGATTTCAACACTTAACTCTTCCTTCAACGCTTTTCCTTCAGATACGCCGTTATACACCAGTGTGAAATGTTTGTCATCGGTCCAGTTGCCTTTATGGTCATGCACATCTGCATAATTACTCACGGTAAAAATATGCACGGTATTGTCACTGGCATCAGCCGCAAGCATCCCAAAACCGAGATAAGGCGCCGCATTGGGAATGAGGCCTTTTTCATGATATAAAATACCCCATCCGTCAGCATCTGTTTTCATGTCCATAAAATAATCAAAGCTTTGTGTTTGTCCATTGGCGGTCATTGTGGCTTTACCTTTCCAGTTCCCCAGGAAAACATATAGTTTTTTTACATTTTCAGGCACAGGATTATGTTTTACATCGTGCCTTGCGTTGGCTGCTACAACGGTAACAAGCGCAACTATCGCAACAGCGATAATGTTGTTGATCTTCATAAAATTCATTTTGTTTATTAAAGGATGCAGGAACGGAAAAAAGTTCGGTCGGGGACAAAAATTTTTTTTAATCGATAGGTATATGCGTTAGCGAATTATGAAGAAAGGCTTTTTCCACTTTATTTTTCGGATGCACAAAAATGAACGTAGAGGATAGGGGACAAAGATCAGGATACTCAGGAGGGTTGATATTGGAAAGCTCGAGTATGGAAATATTGCCGGAAGAATGTACTTCTGTGAGTTTCGCCCTTGCCCCGTATTGAAGATCGAATTCTACCTGTTCTTTTACGTAATCGGAACCAATGGCTATCCTCCCGCTGGTGAGCGAAATCAAAACCTTTTTATCAAAATGATCCAGAAGCGCATTTCTTATAGCAACATTATCATACTGACTAAGAAAATGGAATAAATAAAAATCTTCCATTTCTTTAGCCTTGTTATTTTTTTCAGGATGGTCTTGTTGCATAATAAGTGAAGCAAGTTTGGCTTTGCTTTCTGCCAGGCGGCTGCGGACAGTTCCAACCGGAATACCAAGTATATAAGCGATCTCCTGGTAAGAAGAATTTTTACCGAAAAAGCGTAGCATGAATGTGAGCTGCAATATTTCCGACAAGCCGGCAAGTATATTTTTTATCTCTTCCGTTGTAGTTTCCAGGTTGCAATTCGCTTCTTCAAATACTTGCTCCTCTTTTGGAATTTTATCTAACAAGATGATGCTTTTTTCCCTGTACCGTAATTCCATCAGGCAGTGATTATATACGATCGATTTAAGCCAGGCAGGAAGCGTCTTTATATCATGCAATGTATGCAGGTGTGTATACGCTTTGATAAACGTTTCCTGTACGGCATCTTTTGCATCTTCACCTTGCCCAAGCATCCGCAATGCGATCGCATAGATCATGCCCCTGTATTGCTCGAACACCTGCAAGAAAGATTGCAGGGCAACTTCTGCATTTACAGCTTTCTTTTCCATGAATATAGTTATAATGCAGCCTGGAAATCGTGGGTATAAAAGTAGGGAAAATAGCCTGTCTGATGCTATAATTGAAGGGCTTGTGTGAACGAAGATATTTGCATAAGGATTTTGCAAAACCACAGATATTGATTTACTTCAATATTTAATTTTATTAGTGTTATGTTAATTGCCGGTTGTCGCACTAACAGGTGAGTTGTGAATGCCTGCCCCGCCAAATGCTGGAGTTAGTTGTGGGTGACTGGATATTTAGCGTAATCACTCACCATTCACCATTGACAATGCACGATTAACTTAACACCCGGTATAAAACCCCGAATAAACACACATGAAAGCATAACTGTGAGGAGTTGTTGAAAGCATCAACAATAATTTGTACAAATGAAACCATAATACCAGGACATAAACACCAGGACATGATATACAGGATCTTTTTTATAACAGCCATATTGATAAGCATGCAAGTGGTTGCACAAACAGATTCATTAAATACGCAGAAAGATTCATCGTTGATACAACAGGATTCTTCAGTGGTTCAAACAGATACTTCAGGTGTTCCAAAAGACTCGCTCAGCGGATTCGACCGCTTTAATAAAAAGGCAGAGGCGCTCTTTAAGATATTACCGGTACCGTTATATTCTTATTCAACAGAGGCGGGTAATATTTTCGGATTGGCAAAATTTAATCTCTTCCAGCTATCTAAAAAAGACACTATTTCCAAGCCGTCCAAACTTTCTGAAGTTGTTACATTCTCCTCAAAAGGAAGAATCAACGCCTCCATCACCACTGAACTGGTGTTTAATGAGAATAAAAACATTGTGATCGCTTATTTCAACTACAAAAAACAACCCGAGTATATTTTCGGCATTGGCAATGATGTTAAAAGAGAAGACCAGGAACAGGTTCAGTACGAAAGGATAAAATTTTCTGCAACCAATCTTTTCCTGGTAGCAAAAGATTTTTATGCCGGTGTTCCCATTGATGTTTCCAATTATTTCAACGTAAAACCTGACAGTAACAGCTTTCTCATCCGTGATAGCGTAACAGGTGTTAACGGCGGCTTTTCTTTAGGCACAGGCCTGAATGCCGCTTACGATACAAGAGACAACCGCTACAATTCCTATAAAGGCGCTTATATACTGGGTGTATTGTTTTGGCATCCTTCTGCCCTGGGCGCATATAACTACACCCGCTTTGATCTTGATGTGCGGAAGTTTTTTAATCCCTGGCTCAAACATGTTATCGCTGTGCAGGCAACCACTACTTACACCGGTGGTGATGTACCGTTTTATGACCTGGCGCAGCTTGGCGGCGACAACAAAATGCGCGGGTATTACCTGGGGGCATACAGGGATAACGTGCTGGTAGATGGCCAGATCGAATACCGTGCGCCGATATGGAAAATATTTGGTGCAACAGCCTGGCTGGGCGCCGGTCGCGTAGCACATAGTTACAATGACCTGTCTTTGGATGGTTTCAAGTTTTCTTACGGTGCAGGCATACGTATAAAAGTGGATAGTAAAAACAACACGAACCTAAGAATCGATTTTGGTTTCGGCGGTAATGGCATAAAAGGAACATATATCAATTTTGCGGAAGCCTTCTAAGATTGCAGATTTCAGATTTGCGATTGCAGATTTCGGATTTGCAAAATGTACGATGTTAGATGTCGGATGTACGATTGGCAAAAATAGATCATGGTTCATAGTTCATAGCAGAACCTTCCCAACCATGAACCATTAGCCATGAACTATTTGCTCTATTGCAGATTGGCGATTTTAGATTGCAGATTTAATAAATCGTTACATGATAACCAGATTCCTCCTAATTCCCAATTCCTAATTCCCAATTCCCAATTCCATTCAACCAATATCAACCAATCAACCTTTCAACTAATCAACCTTTCAACTAATCAACGGGTCAACCAATCAACAACTCACCACTCACTTAAACACCCTATTAATAAGATTAAGCGCCGGATTAGTCATCAGCGTAGTAGCCAGCGCCATTAATACCATCATGGCAAATAACTGCGGAGAAAGTATCCCAAGATCATAACCGATATTCAAGGCTACAAGCTCCATCAATCCGCGTGTATTCATCAATGCACCGATAGACAGGCTGTCTTTCCAGCTTTGGCCGACAGCTTTTGCAGCAAGAGCGCTGCCGCCAAATTTTCCCCCAACAGCTGCAGCAACCACCCATATAAAAGTTATCCACAAACCGGCATCATTTAACAATGTTATCTGCGTGCGTAAGCCGGTGAACACAAAAAAAAGCGGAAGCAGTAATATGATGCTTACATCTTCTATTTTATGAATTAATATCTTACGAAAATTAAGTGCTTCCGGCATAATTGCACCAGCCAGAAAAGCGCCAAACAAAGCGTGAATGCCTATCAACTCGGCAACATAGGCAGACAAAAGCATTATCATAAACACAATTGCCACCATTGACTTGCTGATCATTTCATGCTGACTATATTTCAACACAATTTTTTTGATCACGGGACGCACAACCAATATCATTATAATAACATACAATATTAAAAGGCCGATAGTGTACAACGCATATGCAGAAGTCCCCGCTTTAGCGATACCGATCAAAGCGGCAAGAATACACCAGGCTGTTACATCATCTGCTGCAGCGCAGGTAATAGCCAGGTTACCGAGTTTTGTCTGCGTTAATTTTCTTTCCTGTATGATACGCGCCAGCACAGGGAAGGCAGTGATACTCGTCGCAATACCCATAAACAAAGAGAATGATAGAAATGAAACACCAGGCGGCGCAAATGTTTTATACATAAATAAGGCAAGCGCCATGCCTAATGCGTAAGGAATGATGATACTGGCATGGCTGATAATGACCGCTTCTTTTGCCTGTTTGCGTATCACAGTTGCATCAAGCTCAAGGCCGACGATGAACATAAAAAGAATAAGCCCTATTTGGCTCATAAACTGAAGGTTGGTCAGTGAATTGGCGGGAAAAATAAATGCTGAAACATCCGGCGCCAAAAGTCCCAGGACAGACGGCCCTAAAACGATACCCGCAACTATTTCTCCTATTACTGCAGGCTGTCCCGTTTTTCTGAAAAAAAATCCGGCTACTCTTACAAACACAATAATCACTATAACCTGCAATAACAACACAGGTAATGGCTGGCCTGTATTGAATTGAAAGAGGTTCGAAAAAAAATTATCGTTGACAATGGGTTTTAGAGGAATTGTTGTTTCTAAGGAATGCCCTTTGCGAATGATCAGATACATGAGAAAACCAAAAACGCCTATCATTGAAATATAAAATACCAGGCCGCCTTTTCTTTTCATATCATTCTTGAAATTAAAACAGGGTTATTTGAACAGGTGCAAAAAAATATAAACTGTTTATCATTTCAAAGTTTTATCAGGCAAACGCATTTAAAAAAAATGGGGGGTCTAAAGGATGTCATTTTAAATCCCGAAGGGATTGAATAATAATAACCCTGCATGCAATGGAGGGATACAAGCAATCGGGTATAAGGACAACCACGGAGTGGTTGAATCGGCTCTCTAAGGCGCGTACATAAACAGGAAGTGCTTTGAGATTGATGTGTAGATTGAAATCGTCTTAATTAAACCCTTTCAGGGTTGGCAAGCTATTGGATCTTCTATTACCGGATTTCATCCGGTATTATTATTATTATTCAAGCCTTTCAGCCTTAGATGCTGTTTAAATTCATGAATTATAAACACCATGTTTAACGAAAAGAATACACTATACCATTTGAACCACATAGTATCATAGGCACATAGGGATCACATAAGCTTTCCTATGTGTGTATCTTCTATGTATCTATGTGCCTTATGTGGTAAAAAAAACTGTACACGAAATCTTTATAATTAAATTCAAACAGATTCTTAGATGCGTTTGCCATGAAGTTTTATCAATATATGGTTTTAATGAAAAAAAATCATTACATCAGGTCATCACCTGCAACCTCAAAAGAAGCCTTTTAATTTTTACAGCTTGAATCCGGGGAGATTTCTTCTTCGTCGAAATAACAATTCCTGGAAGTTACTGTAGTGCAAGATTGTAAATGCTTTAACCGGATTCGGCACAACAAATTTCAAAATTTCAAAATCAAAAGATTCTAAAATACAAAGCTTATCATAACCGCTTGTTTCCTTCCGGAAATTTCAGTACCTTACCGATAGTAATTACAACAGGAAAACATTTTATGTATCGCCGCACATAAAAAAATTTCTTTCCCGTTGTCAGCTTTATGAAATACATTCTTTTATATACATGTTTGTTGCTCACGCTAACGCAGGTTTCTTTTGCCCAGAAAGTTATTTCCATTACCATTGACGGCACCATTAATCCTGTTGCCGCGGATTATATTCATAACAGCATTAAAAAAGCGGCGGATGCAAAAGCGGAATGCCTGCTCATTCACCTGAATACTCCCGGTGGCTTATTGCAGTCAACACGTATGATCGTAAGTGATATGCTGGAATCGCCTGTTCCTGTTATTGTATTCATTGCTCCAGCGGGAGCGCATGCAGGCTCTGCGGGCGTATTCATTACACTGGCAGCGCATATTGCAGCAATGGCGCCGGGAACAAATATTGGTGCAGCTCATCCCGTGAGTTTGCAAGGTGGTATGGATACGGTGATGAATGAAAAGGCTACCAATGATGCCGCCGCATTTATTATTACCATCGCACAGAAAAGACAACGCAATTTTCAGTGGGCGGAAGATGCCGTGCGTAAAAGCCTTTCCATCACAGAAACAGAGGCGGTAGATACAAAAGTGGTGGATCTTCTTGCAAAAAACGACCGCGAACTGCTTACCCTCGTTGATGGCAAAAATGTAGAAGTGAGCACTGGCGCAAAAACATTGCACACCAAAAATGCATCTGTTGAAATCATTGAAATGGGGTTCTTTGAAAAAATTCTCAATACCATCAGCGACCCAAATATTGCTTACATATTGTTCATGCTTGGCGTATATGGTTTGATGTTTGAACTGTATAGCCCCGGCGCCATCTTCCCCGGTATTATTGGTGTTATTGCACTCATACTTGCATTGTACACCATGCAAACATTGCCGATTAATTATGCAGGCCTTGCACTTATTATTTTTGCCGTTATTCTTTTTTTGCTCGAAATAAAAATAGTCAGCCACGGGCTGCTTGCCATTGGCGGTACCGTCTCGTTACTGTTAGGTTCAATGATGCTGATACGATCCGGTTCGTCATTAGAGTTTATAAAACTTTCCATGAGCGTTATTATTTCATCCGTTGCAATAACTGCTTTTTTCTTCCTGTTCATTATCGGCATGGGATTGAGAGCACAGCGACAAAAACCTGTTACCGGCAGCAGCGCAATGATCGGGAAAACCGGCGTCTCCATCGAAACACTGAACCCGTTAGGAAGGGTAATGCTGCAGGGAGAGATATGGAACGCTGCTTCCGTGAGCGGCCAGATTGACGAAGGTGAAAAAATCCGCGTGGTGGCAATAAAGAACCTGCAATTGCAGGTAGAATTTTTTGATAGCTGATAAATAGTATAATCCAAAGGAGGTCATATGCAAACATTTCCTGTATTCACCGTTGTAATTATTTTTTTTGTAGTCATCTTTTTAATGAATGCCATCCGCATCCTGCGCGAATATGAACGGGGCGTTGTGTTTCGTCTGGGAAGACTGATAGGAAATGGCGGCGTGAAG
Organism: Parafilimonas sp.; assembly: GCA_036274175.1. Lineage (GTDB taxonomy): Bacteria > Bacteroidota > Bacteroidia > Chitinophagales > Chitinophagaceae > Parafilimonas. The sequence goes on along the minus strand of DASUGF010000012.1, from coordinate 21,353 downwards.
GGCCCGGGACTTATTTTATTAATTCCCATCATCGATAAAATGGTAAAAGTAAGCCTGCGTACCGTGGTGATGGATGTGCCGCCGCAGGATGTGATCACACAGGATAATGTTTCTATTAAAGTAAATGCAGTAGTGTACTTCCGCGTCATCGAACCGCAAAACGCGATCGTACAGGTGGAGAATTACCTGCAGGCGACCTCGCAGCTTTCACAAACAACCTTACGCAGTGTGCTGGGACAATCGGAGTTAGATGATCTTCTTTCACAACGGGAAAAGATCAACCAGAAACTGCAGCAGATCATAGATGCACATACCGAATCATGGGGTATAAAAGTTTCTAATGTGGAAGTAAAACAGATAGACCTTCCGCAGGAAATGCAAAGAGCTATGGCAAAGCAGGCGGAGGCAGAACGCGAACGGCGTTCAAAAGTGATCGCGGCCGAAGGTGAATACCAGGCCTCACAACGTTTGGCAGATGCATCAAAGATCCTGAGTGAACAACCGAGTGCGCTTACATTGCGTTATCTTCAAACGCTGCGCGAGATCGCCACAGAAAAAAACTCGACAACTATTTTCCCGATACCGATAGAACTGCTGAAAGCCTTTTTAGATACCAGGAAAAATGATTGATTTTATAGCGTAGCAACTATCGGTCTGACGTTAGCTGTCTGACTGCAACACTTGATCAGGCGCTTGTTAAACTATTGTGTACCCACAAATGTGTTATCAACTCGTTCCTTAAAGGAAGGTATAAGCAAAATAAGTTCTTCAATTTTACTTGTTGATGAATTTAAAATTGCTATTGTCAATTTGCATTTGTCAAGGTTTTGCTGATACATTAAATTTTTATCAATCGTTAATAGCGAGTCAAAGCTATTGTCAACGCACAAAGTCATTAGCCTCCCGTTTTTGATTCCATTCCAGTTCATTTCTGAAACTGTAAAAACTTCAAATTCTGTAAGGTAAGGTTTGAGTCTTTTGGTTACACATTCGTCAAGCAAAATTTTCATTGAGTATTTCTGTTGAAGTTTCAATTAGTTTTTGGGACATTTCTAAAACCTTTATTACCTGCTCTTTTTTTACGCCATCAAAGTCATCAAGAAATGTTTCTATGGAGTCCCCGGTTTCCAAGTAATCAAAAAGATTTTTTATCGGCACTCTTGTACCGTAGAAAACCGGAGTGCCACCCAAAATTTCAGGGTCAATATTTATAACTCGTCCTTCCATTGTCAATACGCATTAGTGAAGCCAAATTTAAAGAAGTTTTTGCGAAGTTAGAGATGTCGGTAAAGGTGACGCGCAACGGTTCGGGGCTTGGCGTAGTGGGGGCTTTTCAGCACAACACTTGATACGAAGCACACACTTCAAATTTAGCACAAATTTTCATACGAAGAACGTCTGCCCCCATTACGCCAAACCCTTATTAGCGGCTGCTGTTTCGTCCTTATCGTGCTTTCAACCTTTTTTGTCTTTCGTTTTATTTTTTGTCTTTAAAGTCGGGGGAAGAAAAATTTTGAAATTCGTCTTTGTCTTTGTGCGTTGGCTTTGGTGGCTCTTTTGCAAACTTTGGTCTTGCGTGTAGGCTGTGCGGTTTGCAAATGTGCCACCAAAAGCGTTGGCTATATTGTTAGTTTCTTTTCAAGTTTGTCTAATGTGTCTATGAGTTTTGAAAGTGAATTAATTTGATTTCGTCCTAAGAAACAATAGAAGATTTCAATGTTTAGCTCTTTACATTTTTCAATTATTGTTGTTGAAGGCATAAATCGTGCAACTAAAAGCGATTTAGAAATAACACCGCCATAAGTATCTTTCACAACACGCATTTTGTTTATGTCTTCTTGTTTTACTGTCCCTGATTTGCATTCAACAAAAATTAATTTTCCTCCAATATTTACAAGAACATCAATTTCGTTTTTTGTTGAATTTATGTCTGTTTTGAAAGGAAGTTCGCATTGAATTAGAAGTTCTTTTGCTTTTGTCCATTGTGAAATTGTTTTAGCAACAGTCAATTCCCACCAACCAGCATTGAAAAACAAACTGCGTGAATTAGGAGAATCTATTTTTAATATTTCTTTTCCTATATGCATTACGCTAATTTTATTAGCTGTCCAATTCAGTTTGCAGGTTTTATTTATTTCAAGGTTTCCATTTGTTGGAATCTTATTTAGTTTGTCATAGGACTTCCTAATTTTAGAATTGATTTGTAAAAGCAATTTGTCATAGATTACTGAAAAACTTTCAATGGCTGAAACGGATTTAAAATCATCGTTAGAAAAATCTGAAAGAACATTTGAATGGCTGATTTTATGACCTGTCATTTCTAAAAATTCTTTTGTCGTAATTTCTGATGTGATTTTTTTGATTTCGTATGACGGTAATTGCAGAAATGTATTGTCTAAGTTTATGTAGAATCCGTTTAGATTTTTCTCTTGCATAATGGCTTGTGCTGCTAATACCATTACTTTCGTTCCTCCTGTCAAATTGAATTGAACATCATCGGAAGTGTCAATTTTTTCAAGTATATCAGTAAGTTTTGCTTTTATAGATGTAAAGTCAAACGGATTACATTGCTTCTCTGAAAACGTTTTATCTGCAAAAAAAGGTTTGAGTAAACTAATTTTACTCTTGGATTCTTCTGAAACAATAAAATGAATTTTGTCAGGAGAAAACTCTTTAATCCCAAGAAATATTGGCAAAAGTTGCCCGCCAACGAAAGTTATTTGATGTTTCATTTTAAAAATATTTCGGGTTGATTCTTAAACGGATTATAAACGACATTAAGTATTTCAGAACCCGGCATTGGCTTTCTCAATTCTTTGATGTATTCAGCAAAATCAACGTAAACAATTCTACAACCGTAATCTTTTCCAAAAATTGAAGCCGATGCAACCATTGATTTTTTACCGCCTGTAATATCAACCGTAATTTGCGAATTAGGATTTAAAACAAGTTGTTCTTTCATTGCCTTATACATTGATTCAAAACTTTCATCATTTAGGTAGATTAGTTCGTAGTTAGATTCAAGGAATTTTTCAAGGTAACTATTATCTACTTTTTGATTATTAGTTGTGAAAATGATATGCGTTTCGGGTTCTACTGCTTTTGCAGTAAGAATTATTGGTTCGGGTGAAAAGCCAAGCACCGAAAACAATGTCCCGCCTTTAGGCAAAGTATCACTAAACTTTTCACAAAAATTGTTTATCACTACTTCAAAAAGTTTTTCAAAGTATAATTCTTGTGCTTTATCAAATTTGCCATTTTGGGCAAGGTCAAGCCATTCTTGTAAATATGGAATTTGTTTACTCATTTGCTATCACTGATTTTAAGTTCTAAAAATTTAAAAATGTATTTTTCTAAATCAAATCTTGCCTTGACATTTTCTAAAAGAAAAATACTGTTCCCTTTTAGGGTGCATTTGTAGAAAGTGTTTCCTATAATTAAATATTCCGAATCTTTAGCTTTACCATAAAATATTATGGACGATTTAAAGTCATTTAAATTGATGTTCACATTGGATTTGTAAGTAATCATTGGGTATTGTGGCAACAAAGGTGCGTTTAGTCCCTTTTGTTGTTCATAAGCGATATAAGTTATAAATAAATCATTTCGTGTTGGGTTACTCTTAAACACATAAAAAGATGTTTCAATTAGCTTTTTATGAAAATCAAGAAATTCTTTCCTCTGCAATTCATTTAAAATATTTCCAACTTCAAAACCATTATTTAAACCGTGATTTCCGTCAATGTTTGCGGTAAATATCATTCCCGTTTTTTCATTGATAACTCCTTTTGAATGATTGAATACATCTGCATAAACAGCACAACCAATTTCGCTCAATTTGGAAACGCCTTTCAAATGGTCGTTTCTGTAATTCATTCCTCTGCAAAATACGGAAACAGAAACGCCTCTCTCAATGGCTTTCTTTATTGATTGAAATAAATTTTCAATGTTATCTAAACCAACAATGCTGTATGTTGATAGATACAAATATTCTTTTGCTTGGTCAATAATTGTGATAATTTCATAAAGCAAATTATTTGAGAGATTTTCGCAAGTATATCTTAGGTCAGAATGTTCCGATTTTGGCAATAAAGAACTATTAATGTTTGTTTCGGATTGAACAACTAACATTTTCCCTTTTTTCTTTGTGCCTAAGAATTGTTTGTAGGTCGTTCCTTGTAAAAAAATCACATCAAATAATTTGTCAAGTTCTTTACTGCTTTTTTCATCTAAATACGTTCCTGATTCGGTATTAAATGTTAGTGATGGAGTAGTAAAATTTGCACTTGTAATAAATCCAATGTTTCTGTCTGCAACTATAAATTTAGAATGAGCAGAAAGTGAAGCTCTAACGTGTATGCCATTATCATAAAGTTGCTTTATGTATCTCAAATGTGTTCGTGCTGGATTTTCTTTTATTTCTTCCTCAGTGATAAAATCAGCCAAAGACAAGGAATTTTCCAATTTGGTTGAATCTAATTGAGTAAGTATAAAAATAGCAACTTGGGTTTCTTTTGCTTTATTCAATATCGCATTGAATATTTCTTTGTCGGTAATAATGAAACTACAAATTTTTAAAACAGAAGTTGCTTCGCTAATTATTTTGAGTATCTCATTTTTTAAAGCAACATTGCCTTCTTGAGTTAAGAAAATGTTTTCATAACCAAGAAATGGAGCAAAGTCCGTTTTGCTTTCGTTTAAAACGAAAACACCTGAATTTAGTGTGTCTGTATTTTTTAAAACCAATTCCATTAATTTACTTTTAGCATATGCTTCTCTATATCGTATTTTTCCAACAGGTCATATTCTCCCGCTAATATCAAGTATGGTCTAATTTTCTCGCTGTATTCCGAATTGGTTTTAAGAAAATCGGCAAATGAGAATTTGTGATATTGCTTTATCAATTCAATAAATTCTATCAACTCTTTAATAATTACATCATCAGTTGAATAGTATAAATAAAATAAAAATACATTTCGTTCTAAACTGTTGTTGAAAATCCGATAATCTCGTTTTCTGATTAAATCGCTAACCAATTTTTGACGATTTGGACTTTCTTCTAAAGTCTTCTTGCGAATGTTTATTTCTACGGAATCATCTTCATAAATAAGACAGTCTTGGTCAATATGTTTCAACCCATACATACTTTCTAAAAACTTTAATAAATCTTCGCTACTAAAGTTGAAGCATTTATTGGCTGATTCTTTGTATCTATCAATTTCAGGTAAATTGGTAGTTAAGATTGGAATAGGTTTTTCAGAACTGTCTTTTTTCTGAAATGGAATCGTAAGTTTGAACTCTAAATTTTGAATACGCTCTTTTAATAAAGGCTCAAAAATTGTTACGTTCTTTCTTAAAATTTCGTAGTATGTATGTTCTTCTGCTAAAGAATAAATTGCGTGTCCGTCTATAAGCTCTTTTACTAAGCTCTCCTTTGTCTTACTAACAGAAACAAGTATTTGAAAACTCATTTTGGTAAACGATATTTCATCTATACTTTGCAAGCCATTGGGTATTCCAAAACTTTCTCTTTGCTCGTTATCAATAACAAATATTAAATCAGAAATTTGATTTTTTTCAGGTGGCGTATGCACCATATCAGGTGCAAATGGTTTTACTAAATATCTTTCTCCTGTTCTTGTGTTTGTTTTATAAAAGCTTTGATGCTCGCTTATTAGTTTGCTTTTGTAATAGCTGTAAAAAACTTTTGGTAAAGGTTTAAGAGTTATTCCGTCAATGTAAAAGTCGTAAGATTGTTTGTGTAATCTTAATTGTGTTTTTGTCTCAAATACAGAAACGCCTTCTTCCGTTAAAAAATATTGGTCGTCTTCTTTTCGTAGCAATTTATCACTTACAAGTTTGTCAAGTCTTAACTGTACTAATGCTTTTGATGTTCCAATAATACTTCCGATTTGAAACGAAGTGAAATCTGCTTTTACTTTGTAAAAATCTACAATTACTTTGTCAAGATTGTCAAGCGGGTCGGGTGTGGAATCGGAAATTTCAGAGTGTATGCAATAAACAGGATATTGAATACAAAATACACCCTTTAATTGTCTGTCCATTGCAGACAATTCCTCATAATATTTTTCTATGCCAATGCTAAAATTGCTCACTTAGTATGAAAATGCTATTTGTTTTTTGACTGTATCTATTTTAATAATTTTCACTTGCACGGTTTCATTCAGGTTTAATATCTTATTCTTTCGGATATTATTTCTATGCAAAAGCCCTTCTAATCCAGTTTCCATTTTAATGAAGTATCCAAATTCAACTTCTTTTTGAACTATTCCGTTTACCCAATCTCCTTTTTTGTATTTCTTGATTGTTGTTTCCCAATCCAGATTTTTCTTTTGTTCAGCATTCTTGCTATTATATTGTTTTGGATTACCACTTGATTGCTTTGTATGCTGATAATTTAAAGAGTTATTTTTATTGATTAGCTTAACAGTAATTCTCTTAGAGTTATTATCTATTTCAGTAACTATTGCATTTACTAGCTCTCCTTCTGCATAATTAGTAAAATTCTTATTTAAGATTTGACCCTTATGGAAATATGGAGCTAATACTGTTAACTCGTTGATATCAATAAATAAGCCGTACGGCTTATTGCTATCTTTTGATATCCCAAGTTTTTTAGATACACCTGTTACTGAGTCACCGACTTTGTACTTTTCTAAAAAAGATTCAAACGGAGATTTGAAATCATACAAGTCAGCAACATTTATAAAGTTTCCGATTTTTTCTTTCTTACTTAATTCAACTAATGTTTTAAATAGTTGGGTGTAATTGAAAATACGGTCATAATGCGACTTGTAATCTGTTAGTGTTTTTGAATTTCCGATTAAGATAAGTTTCTTTTTAGCTCGGCTAAAAGCAACATTCAATCGTCTTGCATCGTCCAGAAAACCAACTTTAGAAAACTTAGGCTTTCCATTTACAACTTGTGCTTTACTATGGTCAGTTGAACGTGTAAAACTGAAAATGATTATATCATATTCTTTCCCTTGAAATGAATCAAGCGTTGAAATATCAAGATTTTTGAATTTACAAGACGACCTGTTTATGTGGTTTTTAATGTTGGCGACTTGTGATTTATAAGGTGCTATAATTGCAATGTTTGCAGGGCTTACTTCATTATCAAATAGTTTAGGCAATATGATTTCTGAAATTGTTTCTGCTTCTGTGTTATTCATTGCAGAAAAACCGTCATTTTGTTCAAATGGATTTTTTGAATTTGATGTATCAAAGAAAACTACTTCTTTATCAAATGGCGAAGGGAAATCAAGTCTGTTCAAATGGGTTTTGCTTCCCATTTTTACTTTACCGCCATAAAAAGAGCTTGAAACAAATTCTCCAATATTAGGGTGCATTCTGTGCTGGTAGTTCAGCATTTCCATATTTTCCTTTGGAAATTTTTCATCATTGATTCTATTAACTATAAATTCAAAAAACGAAGTTTTAAGAGCGTGAATAATTTCTTCTTCAAGGAAATCTGAACCGTATGGAGAATTTGGAAAACTTGTTGGTTCTGATTTGTCAATAAGTGAACTTTCCATATATGGCGGTAATTGCTTTTGGTCTCCAACAAGAATTACTTTTTCGCCAAGTTCTATTGCGACCAATGATTCTGCAATGTTCGCCTTACCCGCTTCATCAATAATAACAGTATCAAATTTGAAATTTTTATCCTTAAAAATATCGTCAGATTTTATTCCAATACAAGTTGCAAAAACTACATCTATAGAATTATAGATTAAGGGTTTTAATAAAATCTCGTATTCATTATTCGTTTCATCAATCCACTTTTTAAGTAATTCTATGGTTTGAGTGGTTTCTGTAATAGTCAATTCAGAAAGACCTTCAAGTAATATGAAATGCCTTTGCTTATAAACTTCTTTTAGAACTCCATATTCGCCAACTAAAGAATTTATAAATTGATTAAGTGAATTTTTTAATTCACTTTTTTGTATTCCTGAATATTTTTCTTCTGCATATTTTTCGGCTACCAAAAGTTGGTTTGAAATAAACTTTTTAAAATCTACTTTATATTCATCAACAAGGTTATCAATGCTGTATTTTACAAGTTGCTTATCTATTCGGTCAGGATTTCCAACACGCAAAAGATTCAAGTTCGGGAATTGTGAAAGTTTTTCAAGTACGTTATCAACAGCAACGTGATTTTGTCCTGAAACCAAAACTTTCTCTCCTTTTTCTACTAACTGTTGAATTATTTCGGCAATTACAGTTGTTTTTCCTGTACCGGGAGGACCTTGAATTAAAAATATATTTTGATTGCCTACGGCTTTTTTTACCGCAGTTATTTGATTGTTAGTTTTATCTTCTTTTTCTGTTATTGATGAATTTTCGTTTTTGAACGTTACCGCTTTTAAAATTGGAGTTTTTACTTTATCGGGTTTAACCAAAAGTGCTTCAATGTGGTCAATTTTTATCTTCTTATCTAAGAAGTCCTGAATGATTTCACGTTGAATTTGAAATTGCTTTTTTGAAATTCTTTTGTCTAAATAAAAACCGTTGTTCAACAAATCAAGCCTTATTTCTTTGTTGAAAGTTAAAATGTAATCATCATCAGAATATGAAATTATGCCGTCAAATAATTTTACGAGTTTGTCCTCGTCTTTATCTTTCAATCTAACATTTACAACAGTATCTTCATTTACTTCAAGGCTATCTCCGATAGTTCTCGGTATTTTTATTGCTACACCTTGATTTTTTGCAGGAATACGTTCATATTTATCAACAAAAATATTATTCTCTTTTTGTTGTTCAATTAAGCTAATTTGATATTCAAGAAATTTATCAATAATAGAAAGCGTTCTTCCTTCTTGTCTTAAAATTTCGCCTGCTTCATTTTTTAAAAGATTTACAGTTTCAAAACATTTGGTTTTTAAAACTGCATAATCAAGAAATTCTTTTACAGAATTGTCAAATGGCGTTGTTCCATAAGGAGAAACAACTTTCAGTTTATTGTTAAATAGAAAGGAACCATACTTTGTATTTCTTTTCTTGGCTTCACTTGACCTCACTTGACTGTGTCCAAATGAAAAATCTTTAATGACAAATTTTATTTCCTTTTTGTCTTTGCTTATAGCCACATCGCCAAAGAAGTTTACATCTTCATTATAAAGTGAAAAATCTGTTTTTTGATTTCCTTCCCGAACATTTATTTTAAACCAGTAATGCTGGTTTGATAATAAGTCTAAAAGTCTGTTTTCATTTTCAATTGAAACAACTGTATCATTTAGAAAATAAGGAATCGCATTTTGCTTAAATGTTGTTTCGTAGCTTGGGTGTCCTAATGCAAACTGTATGTATAACGTTTTGTCTGTTTTAAATTCCTTTGAAAATATTTTATCATCAAATTCAAAACCGTCTTTAATTACAGTCAATTGCTCGTCTGTTGCGTAAACGCCAAGAATTGAGTTCTTGAAAAAATAGAATGACTGCAAATCATCTTCAATAAAGCTGATTTCAGGACTTAATGATTCCTCGTCTCTTTCGTCTTGTGCAATGTCTAAAGATGCAGGAACAAAAGAAAGCAACTCATTATAATCAAGTTTAGAATTAACTTTAACTCTAATCTTTCCAGTAGCGTTTGGAATAAGATTATTGTTGATAATTCCGTAAAAATTTTCTTTTGTCCTTACTATTGTTGTGTTACTGAAAGATTCAACAATGTCAGCGTAAAATTCATCGCCTCTTGAAATTCGTTCCCAAGCAAGGGTGTTGCTTGTCGGTTCTGTGAGATGTTTTCTACTTAAAATAACTTGTCGGTTAGGAAAGTCTATGTTCAAAACAACACATTGGATTTTGTCTCCAACTCTGAATTTTTTAAATTCTGCTTCGCCTTCGGGAAGACACCAAGACAAGTCTAAAACAGATAAACGACCAATAAAGCCCGCACCAAAGTCAGTAATAATCTGAGATGGATATATGATATCTATGATATTAGGTTCAATTACTGAACCGCTTCCATATTTTTCGGTAAACGCTAATTCAAATTCTGATATGTCTTGGTTTTTATTCAATTCGCTGTCAGTATATTTTGGTCGTCTAAATTATAATTAAATTTTGTTGTATTGTTAGCTCATTGATAAAAAGTTCGCTTTGTCCACTTGTTGTTGGGTGGTGGGTGACTTGGATGCGTTGGCAAAAAGGAAGCTCTTTTGCAATTTTTGGTTTGCGTGTCGGCTTGTGCGAATTGCAAATGTGCTTGCCTGTGCGATGGCATAATTTCAAAATTTTTCTTGTGTGTCGGCAAAATAAAACTTCAAAATGTCCAACGTTTCGTTGTCCGCTTTTCAAAAATGATTGTCTTTGAAACTTCACTTTGTCGTCAAACTCTTGCTTGTTGCGTGGTCGTCTTACAGTTGCCGCTAACAGTTGCATTGCTGAAAAGCGTGGCTGACGGAATAAACTTCAACGCAGTAATTCTATTAAGCCGCATATCCAGCGCGACGTAATGCTATTGAGCACTTATTTTTATCTTCAACTTTTGAATTTCAATTTGGCTTCATTTACCGGGCGGGAATGCTAATACCACGCCTTCAGTAATACCGAGCCTTTAGCTGTAAGTTTAACCGATACCTCGAACAACTAAAAAAATATGAAAAGACTTATCATTTTATCACTCATGACATTCTCCATCCTTGCAGGATTTGGACAGCATTTCGAAGGAAAGATCACTTATAGAAACGCTTACAAAAGTAAAATGCCAAACGTAACGGATGAGCAATTTACCGGCATGATGGGTTCGACACAAGAGTATTTTATAAAAGGCGGAGATTATAAATCTCTATTCAATGGCTCTTTACTTCAATGGCAGCTCTATATAAACGAGGATAATAAACTATACACCAAGATGTCGGATTCCGAAGCAGCTATTTGGAATGACGGGGCTATGAATTCAGACGAAGTCTTAAAAAGTGAAATTAACAAAGAAGTCGTTGATATTTTAGGTTATAAATGTGACGAGTTGATTTTGACCTGTAAAAGCGGGATGCAGAAATATTATTTCAACACAAAACTAAGTGTAGACGCAAAATTATTTGCAAACCATAAATTCGGCAACTGGTATGATTTTGTGTCCAGGACAAACTCCTTGCCTTTAAAATTTATTTACGACAGTCCTCAATTTTACCTGGAAAGCATTGCGACAGACGTTCATAGCGAACCGATAGATAAATCGTTGCTTACCCTTCCTGTCGGCACAAAGACGGAAAAAAGCCCGTATTGACAGCCAGGATAATTTATAAAAACACATTTCTCCAGGTCATCAACCCGCTTCCAACAATTTTTTAGCTGTTTGAAGTTTTCCTTCATCTCTCGCGATCAGCTCTACCTGTGCCTGTTGTATAATAAATTCTTTGGCTAATGCAAGACCAATACATGAAGAACCACCTGTAATAATGACTACTTCGTCTTTATAGAATATTGATTTCATAGAAGTGTTCAAGATAAATTTTTGCCGGCGCTGCTAACCCATTTATTAAGTTCTGCTGTTCTGTTGAGTGAATATATTTTAATTCAGCAACCGGAAAACATGCTGTAAAAAATTGCTGCAAAAAAAAATAATATTTAATTTGTTGACTGATCATGAATAACATTCTTCACTAGCCAAAAATTTAACATATGCTCACCAAACTATCCGTTCTTGTTATACTTACCTGTTTTATTTTTTCTGCAGCCACCACTGCTCAAATAAAAGACTCTATCTTGTTCGAAAGCAAAGAAAATAGTGTATGGAAAAAAAGTGAACTTGATATTATTACACGTAACGATGGCTGCGCTTTTGTTTCGGTTCTGCAATTAAGATGGAATGAAAACGCTCATACATGGATAAACGCCTTTTTGAACACTTATGACAGCGTACAAGGTATGGGCCGAACGGTCACTCAAAGCTGGGATACATTGAAAAACACATGGGTAAATTATTACAGGGCGTTTATGACTTACAGAAAAGAAGAATCGCAATTCGTCTATCAATATCAAACATGGGATGCTGTTTCGGGCTTGTGGATCAATAACTACAGGTTTATAGAAACCCGGGACAATGAAAGCAGGACAATCGTAAGTGAAGGAGACATTTATTCCGATAATGCGTGGCAAAAACAGCAAAGAAACCTGTTGTCATTCGATGCAGATAACAGTATCTCTCTATCAATATTCCAGATATGGAATAATGGATGGATCAACAACAACAAAACCGTTTATGATTACAGCAGCGGACTAACGCTCTATTATTCGTGGGATCCCGGAAATATGAAATGGACAAAATATTCAAGAACTATAAATGACTACCTTGATAGTACTACCCTTGCCGAAAAGGCATTAACCCAAAACTATTTAGGTTCAAGCTGGCAAAATGCGTATCGGTACGCTGCCACGTATAACGACAATGATCAGCAGCTTTCCGGTTTTCAACAATTTTGGGATTTGAATACGCAGGCATGGATAAATTCTTCCAAAACAAAAATGGACTACTATGAGGATGGTAGCCAAAATCGCTTCCTGTTTGAAGCATGGGATGTGAGTTCCAATTCGTGGGCTTACGGCGCCAGATCAAAAAGTACGGATGTATCCTGCAGTGAAAACATACAGTTGGTTCCTGTTACGCAAATGAAACATGAGATGGGTGCAATAGTTCAAAATAACAAGACCGGTCTTCTGCACCTGGCGCCGGGCGCAAACACAATAGCGGGTAAAGGAATTGAAAGAAGGTTTAATCCGGTTGCGAGTGATCGCAATAAGTTGGTGTATGATTTTTCATTCAACGGTGATGCATCAAAGCAAAATGCATTTGAGTTAGTGCTTTCTTTTGCTAAAAGAACACAAAAGGTAAGCAGCCAGGCAAAGGGTGATGTGATCGCAAAAAACAATGCCGGCTTTATGGTATCGCCGAATCCTGCAAAAAATTATTTCGACGTTAACTTATCCGCTTATAAAAATGCCGGCAGCATTACACTAAAACTTTCAGATATATCGGGCAAGACCATTCTGCGACAAAAGATGAACGCGGGAGTACAAAGGGTACATCTCCCCTCTTTGCAAAAAGGAATGTATATCGTGACCATCATTTCAGGAAAACAAAGCCAAAATCAGAAGTTGATTATTGAATAAATGAACTTTCTTTAGGTCATACAGTGTGAAAGAGTGAACAGCGTTTAGGTTGGTAGCATATCTCTGTTATCTCAGTTACCTCTGTGCGACAGAATTCTAAAAAGCGCTTATGTGAAAAAAATGTTTGAAGCAAGTGCAATCAATTGCCTTTGATCGCATTTAATATCAACTGGAAATTCTTATCAAGATTATCGCCGGCTATATCTATCCGTAACATACTTTTTAGTTTGCCGATGATGCCGTCAAGGCTTTTATCGAGCATGATGAGTCTTGATTTTTCATCGTTGAGATCACGGGAATCATTTTCATTGTTGCGCTGGTTGATCGCGGCAGCAATTTCATCAAGCCGCTTTTTAAATTTCGCTGATGCTTCTGTTACATAATTATCTTTTGTAAAATCTTCGTTCAGCGTGCACGCGATAAACTCTTTGCCGGGAAAATAATCTTTAAAATTCAATGCATTTACCGTTTCAATGCCAACCCATCCTGAAAGCAGGCTATTGTTGGAAACGATAGAAATAGTGGCTTTTGAATTTTGAATGCTCGCAGTGATAAAATCTTTTATCTCAGTGCCCGCTTTCATCGAAGCACTGTCGAGTATTACATTTACCTGTGCGGTTTCCAATTTAGCTTTTAATGATTGGGCAGTGGCTTCATCTTTATGATTATAAGAAATAAAAACAGTTCGTGCAATCATCTCAGCAGCATTCTTGCTTTCGAAATCAACAAGCACCTGGTCAAGGCTTTCAATGATTTGTTGTGTTTGCTTTGTAAGCGGCAGTTCTTTAAGCCATGCCATAAAACCTTTCACTCCCGCAAGCGTTTCCGCTATGCTTTCAGCATCATTATATGTTTCGTCCAGTTCAAATGCCGTCTTCACCAACATTTCCTGCGGCATTTTATTACGGCTGATATTGGAAAGATTCAGCAGCACTTTATGCAGGCTCCTGTAAAGCTTTATGATAAGTTGCTGATCGTTTAACTCCTGTTTATCCTGCAATTTGCTTAACAGGCTAAAGAATTTCTGCCGTATCACTGTTTCCGCATGTATATGCAGTAAATTGATCCTGAGATAACGGATGGTTTCATTGTAAAATCTGAATTCATTCTTATGAACCGGATTTGTATAAACATCTTTTGGAACGCATATAAACCATGCTTTAAGATTAAAATTATACCGGCCCAGTTTATAGGGAACGAGGTGGTTGTATAATTGAATATCCTCTTTGGCCAATTCAGGCAACGGGATATTGTTCAGCCCGCCTTGTTTGAAATCAATGCGGGAAGAATCAACCTGCACCAACGCAACAGGCTCACCATGCTCAACAAGATTTTGTATTTCTTTCGGATCAAATGAGCGGCGGCCTTTTATAGTTGCCCAGTAAAGCGCTGTTGTAAGATAACGGCCGGCGTCTATTAGCGGTATATAATTACTAAGCCTGTTACCGATCCTGATTTTTACCGGGCACAAAAGATACTGCTGTATATGTGAGAAAACCAGGTCGCTTAAATTATTGCTTTGTAACGTGGCAGCATCGATGGTATGCTCAAACCGGTCATTAAATGCAACTTCAAATTTGGAGAAATACCTGCCGTCAGAACGAAATTTCCTGAAAACGATACGCGATGCAAAAGCGTTTTGATGCATGCTTTTATGAAAATGATCGTTGGCAGTACCGCAGAAATTGATAACGCTGTCTGCAACGCAATAATTTTTTTCGCCATCAAGCGGGCCTGAATAGTTTTTGTTCCGGCCAATGATCTCTCCAAAGTACCGGACACTATCGCGTTGTTGTGGATTGGACCAGTCCGGCCGGTCATCGCGGTTGTCATTCACTTCAAAATAACGCCGGTCGAATAAGGGAAACTGTAGCGTAATGAACATGAAAAAAATGTCAGGTTAAATTTTACCCCCCTCCGTAAAAACTGTCCTCTTCCGGGAAAGTGATGCCCCGCGCAGAGGTTTTTCCTGCCGTTGTCGGCGAAATAAAATTAGGGAATTAACTGGTTCATGGTTCATGAAATTATGTCGTGTTTTTCCTACCTATGAACCATGATCCATCAACGCCGGGTTGTAGCAACGGATGATAATAGCATACATCGTGAATTTTATCTTTGCCACATGTTGGCAGGCACCATTTCTTTCTCACGCGCTGCCCGTATTTCGGTAAGCGCTTTCTTTTTTACAACAGGACTTTGTTTTGCAAGCTGGGCATCACGCATACCGGATATACAGCATCGCCTGCACCTTGATGCAGCGCAGTTGGGCTCTGTATTGTTTGCCTTACCTATCGGCTCAATGCTAAGCCTGCCTGTGGCAGGATTGCTGGTTACCAGGTTCGGAAGCCGCATCGTTATGCTGGTAGCGGCATTTATCTACGCAGGTTTACTTTGTTTGCTGGGTACTATTGATGCAACATGGCAATTGGTTACGACACTTTTTTTCTTTGGCATGAGCGGTAATATGATGAACATCTCCATCAACACACAGGCGGTTAGCGTGGAAGCATTGTACAAGCGTTCTATTATGGCATCCTTTCATGGCGTATGGAGCCTTGCAGGCTTTACAGGGGCAGCCATCGGTACGTTCATGGTATCAAAGAACATATCGCCGCTTATGCATTTTATCATTATTGCCTGCCTGGTTGCAATGCTTGCATTGTTCATGTTTCCTCACGCGCTTCAAAATGAAGAAAGCAACCAGGGTCAGCAAAGCGGTTTCACATGGCCGGATAAGTCTTTGCTGAAACTCGGCATTATTGCTTTTTGCTGCATGGCCTGCGAGGGCTGCATGTTTGACTGGAGCGGCATTTATTTTCGTGATATTGTAAAAGTGCCGTCTCACTTAGTAACTCTCGGTTATACTGCCTTTATGGCGATGATGGCAACGGGAAGGTTTGTAGGTGACTGGTTGGTTACAAGAACCGGTGTTAAAAATGTAATGCGAATCAGCGGTTGCCTAATTGTGCTTGGCTTATTTACAGCGATCATTTTTCCAACTATATACACAGCTACAGCAGGATTTTTATTGACCGGTTTTGGCGTTTCCTCTATTGTACCAATGGCTTATGGTTTGGCGGGCAAATCAAAAACAATGCCTGCCGGAATGGCGATAGCTGCTGTATCTACTGTGGGATATCTTGGTTTTTTATTTGGCCCTCCGGTGATCGGTTATATTGCAAAAGCTGCCAGCTTAAGATGGTCATTTGCGCTGATAGCATTTCTTGGATCTTTTATCATTTCCCTTGCAGGTAAAGTGAAAGACAGGTAAAACATTGCGACTTAAAGCAATTACTCTTCTAACAAGCCTGTTTTTTGTGAGCCAGCTTTCAAAACCTTCATGGCAAGTGTGCAGTGTTCGTGTCAATCGCTGTGCACTTGTTTTTTAATTTGGTTCATGTAAAAAAGTTTTAAAGGTTTCGGCAATTAAGTATATTGATTCGATAAAACCTTTTATATGAAGAAATTAACCGGCTGCATTTTCGCGATCATATTTTTATTTCCTGTTTCCTGTAAGAAAGAATCGTCACCTACCCAACTACATTCATCAGACGCCAGCGCCTCTTTATCTGCTGCACTTAAAATAAAATGGCACGGAAAGTTTATTTCATATAACGGTTTCCCTGCTTCAGCTTTTATTCCTGATAAATTATTTATAAAAAACGGTTATGCACGCATTTACAACGATTCAATAAAAATAAATAAGCAGAATTATTACAGTACAAGGTTCAGGCTTGTATTGCCTGACTCCATAAAAATAAAAGGCGACAGTATAAATTTTGAAGCAGGATTAAAAAACCCTTTCAATTCATCTTTCTACGATCCTTATTATGGCAGGGATATAACACTTTATATTAAGGGCAGCTCGAATGAAGCAATGATAACTAATGTCGCCACAAGCGATATAAATCCGGATGCCGTAAAACGTGCACGAATAAAACTTGGTCAAACGCTCAAAAAAAATTTGCCGCAACTTCAATACAATTTTGAAGACTACGGCACTTTGATATTACAAACTTTTAACCGCGGTGTAGTGGCATACAGAAACAATGAATATCTAAGTGGCCTGGCTTACGAAAAAGAACCGCTTGTGGGCAGGCTTAAAGAAATTGGAATTATATTTAAAGGCTCAGGCTATATTGACTATATAAAGATTTATAACAGTGTAAATGGAAAGCTTTTGTTGTCTGAAGATTTTAATACAGACGGACAAAGCACTGTGATATACTGGAAGTAAACAGGTAAATTAAAAGCTTATACCGGCTATACATTATCACTTGAAACAGTAAATCAAAAAGTGCAGTTGCCTGCACTTTTTGTGCAAATTGATTTACAAATCCATCACAAAGACCTATCCCTGGCTTCTCCCAGTTTCGCATGAGCTGCAGCTAATCTTGCGACAGGCACCCGCGGCCCTGAACAGGAGACATAATCAAGCCCAACTTCATGACAGAATTTTATAGAATCGGGCTGGCCGCCATGTTCACCACAAATTCCGATCTTCAATCCATGCCTTGTTTTGCGCCCCCAATCAACAGCGAGCTTCATCAATTTGCCAACGCCTTTGGTGTCGATAACCTCAAATGGATTGTCATGTAGAATATTTTTTTCTGCATAGAAAGGAAGGAACTTATTTTCTGCATCTTCTCTTGAGAAGGAGAAAGTGGCCTGGGTAAGATCGTTTGTTCCGAATGAGAAGAACTCAGCTTCCTTTGCAAGTTCGTCCGCCTGTACGCACGCACGAACGACTTCGATCATGGTGCCGAATTTGAAAGAAAGTTTTACAGCGTATGCGGCTTCAACTTTTTGCCTTATTTCGTCAACGTACGCTTTTACTTTTTGCAGTTCTTCTGCAGTGCATACCTGCGGAACCATGATCTCAGGATGAACATTTACACCTTCTTGCTGACATTCTGCGGCGGCTTCGAGTATTGCCTGTATCTGCATCTTATATATCTCAGGGTAAGTAAGTCCCAGGCGAACGCCACGATGGCCAAGCATCGGGTTCACTTCATGCAATTCATGCGCTTTTTTTAAAATGTTTTCTTTCTTTGCAATAGCTTGTTCAATAAGTTCAACGCCTTTGCCGCTAAATGGAAGCATGCTTTTCAGGTCGATATCTTCTGCGTGCAGCAAACGCAAACTGCTTACGAGATTGCTTACGCCATTGGCAGTTTCTCTTAAATGACGAAGATGCTGCAGTTCATCTTTTAGTTCATCTTCTGTAGGAAGAAATTCATGAATAGGAGGATCAAGTAACCGAACTGTTACCGGATGCGGCGCCATCGTTGTAAAGATCTCTTTGAAATCTTTCTTTTGAATCGGCAGCAGCTGATCAAGTGCCTGCTGTCTTTCATGCCCGGTGTTGGCAATGATCATTTCAACAACGATCGGTAAGCGGTCACTTGCATTGAACATTCTTTCGGTACGGCAGAGGCCAATTCCTACAGCGCCGAATTGCAAAGCTTTAGCTGCATCAGATGGCGTATCAGCATTTGCCATCACTTTTAACCTCGCCGCTTCATCTGCCCATGAAAGCAATGTTTTCAATTCATTGCTGAATTCAGGATCAACTGTTGGAATAACGCCTTTATAAACATATCCTGTTCCACCATCTATTGTGATATTATCCCCTTCAAACAAAATCTTATCGCCAATGGTTGCCTGTCTTAATTTCACATCAACTTTAATTCCTTCTGCACCCGCAACACAGGGTTTCCCCATTCCTCTTGCAACAACGGCGGCGTGAGAAGTTTTGCCACCGCGGCTTGTCAAAATACCTTGTGACGCGAAGAACCCGTGAATATCTTCAGGTTTTGTTTCTTCACGAACCAATATCACTTTTGCTCCTGAACGGCCAAGCATTTCTGCGCGATCGGCATCAAATACACATTGACCTGAAGCTGCACCAGGCGAAGCAGGCAACCCTTGTGCCAAAGGCTCTTCTTTATGCTTGCTGTCAAGACGGGGATGCAATAATTGTTCGATCATAGCAGGCTTTATACGCAGCAATGCTGCTTCTTTTGTAAGCAATTGCTGCTTCACCATTTCAACAGAAGTTCGAACCATTGCAGTAGCATTCATTTTACCATTGCGTGTCTGCAAACAATAAAGAATTCCTTTTTCAATAGTGTATTCAAAATCCTGTACTTCTTTGTAATGGCTTTCCAGTTTATCACGCAGTTCTTCCAGTTGACGATACAAGTCCGGCATTTCTTCTTCCAGCAAATGAACAGGTTTCGGTGTACGGATACCGGCAACAACGTCTTCACCTTGTGCATTCACAAGATATTCGCCGAACATTACATTTTCCCCCGTACCGGGATCCCTGGTAAAACCTACACCTGTTGCGCTATCATTGCCCATGTTACCAAACACCATTGCCACTACATTCACAGCAGTGCCATTTGCGAGATCAGGAGTGATGTTAAATTCACGCCGGTAATCAATTGCTCTTTTACCCATCCATGAATTGAACACAGCCTGTATTGCAATTTCCAGTTGTTCGTAAACATCTTCAGGGAAAGGTTTATGCGTGTGATCTTTTACAGCGATGAGAAAACGTTCGCTGATCTCTTTCAGGTTTGCTGCACTTAAACCAATGTCAAGTTTTACACCTGCCTTATGTTTTACGTCTTCAAATATTTTATCAAAAATTTCATCGGGCACACCTAACGCAACTTTACCAAACAATTGTATAAAACGGCGATAAGCATCATAACCAAACCGCTCATTCTTTGTTTGCTGGATAAGGCCTCGCAACGTTGTTTTATTCAAGCCGAGGTTCAGGATAGTATCCATCATCCCCGGCATTGACAATGCAGAACCAGAACGAACAGAAACAAGGAGCGGGTCTTCCGCGTGACCAAAACTTTTACCCGCCGCGTCTTCCACTTTCTTCATCTGCTCTAACACTTGCTCCATCAAGCCTTCGGGCAGTTGTTTATTATTGGATAAATAACTCATACATGCTTCTGTAGAGATGACAAAACCCGGCGGTACATTGAGGCCAATTTGCGTCATCTCGCAAAGATTTGCGCCTTTTCCTCCAAGAAGTTGTTTATTTTTTCCATCTCCTTCATGGAAAGAGAATACATATTGTTTGATTTTTATGACAGTTTCTTTGAAGCGCTTTTCAGCTACTTCATGCAGTGTGGCTTTCATATAATAAGTTTTAAATACCTACTCAAGGTATAATGAGAAGTGCGAACAGAAACTGATTATAATCAGCCTAAGAGCAGAGTTTCATCACCATCAGCGTATGCCGCGAGGTATTAACGGGTTTTGCAAAGGAGTGGCGGCAACTTTCCAACTGAAGTTCAAACAGGAATAAATTCTATTGTTCTTTCATCGCTGTTGGCGTCCCGCCAACATTCGTTTATCTAAATCTTTTAAGCAGGATTAAAGATTAAACCGTTGGCGCGGACGCCAACGGAAGCATTAGTGAGAAGTGCGAACAGAAACTGATTATAATCAGCCTAAGAGCAGAGTTTCATCACCATCAGCGTATGCCGCGAGGTATTAACGGGTTTTGCAAAGGAGTGGCGGCAACTTTCCAACTGAAGTTCAAACAGGAATAAATTCCATTGTTCTTTCTACTCTTTCAGCTTCACAAAGACCATCCACCCATTTCTTATTGTATGCCTTTACCAAATATTTTTTTTCATAGGCTTTGTTGATGGCTTCAGTAACAACATTGATATCTGCAGGTTTCACACCGTTAACAGGTACGATCTCTTTGCCACATTTGATATCGCCGTTATCACCATTCAAAAAAGTTGTGTACCAGCTCCCGGGCGAGCCATAGTAAGAACGGCCAAAAATTCTGCCGTTCACTTCAACCATCCATATGCCGGTAAACCTGGTTCTGTCTTTACCCGCACGTACACTCGTTATCTGCGTTTCGCTGATGCATTTCAAAAATGCGCCCGAAAATTTTTTCAGTTGTTTCATATCAACATCAGTATGCTGTTGGGTGATATAGCATGCATTCAGAAGGACGATTCTTTCATTCCTTCACTAAAAGCATTAAAAATCCTTAAACACGTATCCGGTATTTATTTTATCTTTTTATCAGTATTGTCCGGTTAACTTGGGCTAAAGCCCGTTGGATAAGGATTCCGCTATATAACCCCAGGCTTAAGCCTGGGGCTAGTGAAAACCAAGCCCATCAAGGGCTTTAGCCCAAGAATTAAAATTTTAGTCGGACAACA
>DASUGF010000011.1:0-130288 GCA_036274175.1 Parafilimonas sp. | reverse complement strand
GGACTTGTTCTTTGCTGAACGAAAAAGCGAACGTAGTTTTAATCTATATTCATTCGGCTTTAAGTTTGAAATATTTACATACGGAGGATTCCCAATCACAATATCAAAGTAGCCTGGCTGTTGTATTTAAAAGTCCCTTTTCCTTTTGCAATCCAAACATCCATTCAGTATCGAAAAATGGAGAACTTGTATTTTGGTCATAGGGATTCCATTGAGCAAGTTGTTTGGCATCTTCAGGTGCAAAATCGCCATTCGCTGCTAACAGTTTTACTAACTCTGCTCTCAGCTTTTCATCTTTTTCCCTGAGCTGTTTTTTCTTATCAGTGGTTTTTGCATAAAAATGTTCATGGCGTATAGCTAATATTTCTTTTTTTACGGTTTCTATACGCGGGTCTTCAAATAAATTAGTTTGTGCAGGTTTTTTATGCAAGCCAATCAACGTATTAGCTGCAACAAATTTGGTTTCGAGGTTGGGCAACGTAATAACGCCATAATTTTCTCCCGGTTTTGAGAGGTCCATTTCTTCCTGTTCGCATATCAGCGATATAAAAAAACGCAATTTGCTTATTTGCGCGGCAATGGTTTGTATGTCCACGCCGTAAATACATTCTTCTATCAGGTGCAGCTTTTGCTCATAAACTGTTTTGATATTTTTCAGGTCAAGCTTGTCAAGCACCTCTACCATTTTCTTTAAAATGCCCATAGGAAAAGCACCGGAGCCGCAGGCAGGGTCAAGAATTTTTACAGCCTTTAGCTTGCCGGAAACGTCTTTACATAATTGTTCTTTGCCCTGCAATTCTTCAGGCAATGCTTCATTTTCAAATAAGGAGCGTACTGTATCTGGTTTAAGTTGCGGGCAGGCATTGGTGAGGTAAGCAATAAGGCTTTCGCTTACCATAAAGCTAACAATTTCACGGGGTGTGTAGAACGAGCCTGATTGCTTGCGTGCCGATTCTTTTGTTTCAGGGTTATAAACACCAAGAAGGTTTTCAAACACATTGCCCAATAATTCCGGATCAAGCGCAACCTGCACATCTTCCGGTGAATTTTCTTCTACGGTAAAATTATAGCGTTCCAGCAGGGGAATAATGCCTTTCTGTTCATCAAAGAAAACACAGTTGGGAATAAAGGCGCGATGTTTAAAATGCCCTTTCATTTTTGTATCATTCCGGCTAAAGCCATCCAAAAAATATTTATTGCCTTCAAGGTCTTCCTTATCCAAACACTCAAACAAGCCGCCATTTAAAAATGGGATTGGCCTGAACAATTCCAATACTTCCTTTTCTGAAATGCTGAACATTTCAGTATAGCGGTATAAAGTCTTTATATCTCTTTTATGCGCTTCTTTTGCAAAAGCCCTTTCATTCACTGCCTTATTCAGCGTAGCGAAAAACAGGTTTTGCAGAATAGCGTTATAATAATTTCCGTTTGTTGCACTTTCCGGATTAAAACTTTTTAGAACCTTCTTCAATTCAGCAGCATTAAATAAGCCGGACGGCACCAATTGTTTCTGCTTAATAAACCAAACAAACAATAAGCGTGTAATAAGGCGAATAACCTGCTCTTCCAGTTTTTCCCGGTCGTCTTCTGTAATACTTGTGTTTTTAGGAAACGTGATGCCAACCTCTTCGGTAAGCGTCCATTGGTACCATTGAAAAAGTTCGTTGTAAAATTCTTTGGTAAGCACTGCAACGGAGAACGCATCTGTAAGGTCTTTCAGCCCAATGCCTTTTGCCGTTTTATTGCCCAGTTCTGCCAGCCGTTGCGCAGCGGTATAACAGCTCTGTGCACTCCCCAGCAAATACGTATAGCGTTTGGCATGTGTGGTTCTTTCTTCAATGCCTGTACCTGTTATTTCACTGTCTTTGGCAATAAGTGTTAAGCGCCATGTAACAGGGTTTTCGGGCGAAATAAAATTAACCAGCGCCGCCTGTCCTGCAGTAAGCAGCTTGCGCACATATTGCTGTATGGCCACTTTATTTTGCTCTATACGTTTGCCCGGCTGCAACTCAATTTCGTAACAGGTAATATCTGTTCCATCTTCTAATTGTATGGCAGCATAAATGTTTACGTTGCCTATTACCGCCGCTTCTGATTTGGTGGGCTGAACAGGCGCTTTTGCGGGAATATTATACACTGAAAGCCCGGCGCCAAACACCTGGCTTAATACATCTTTTGCAAAAAGCTGCCTGTTATATGGTTTTTGCAGTGCAGCCTGCAGTTGCGTTCTGTTTGCCATTATTTCAATTTTTTTATTTGGGTATTACCAAGCAGTGATTTCATTTGTGTAATTGCAATTGTGTTCAGTTGCTGCAACCGTTGCGGCTGGTTAAGCCCCTGGTGAATTAATACAGCATTGATGCTTTCAAGGTTGCTTAATACAACCAGTTGTTCTATGGTAGCAGCATCGCGTATGTTGCCCGTAGCGCCCGGGTTTGCTTCCCGCCATTGTTTGGCGGTAATACCAAATAGTGCCATGTTCAGCAGGTCTGCTTCATCGGCATACACAAAGTTTATTTTATCTTTTGACAAAGCCTGCGGGATAAGGTTTTCTTTTATGGCGTCGGTATGAATGCGGTAATTAACTTTTGCCAACATACGCTGCAGGTCCCATTCAAGTTTTTGACGGTTGTTTTCATCATCTTTCAAGCGTTGGTATTCTTTTACCAGCAGCAGTTGAAACCGTGGGCTAATCCACATTCCAAAATGAAAAGCAATGTCTTTGTGTGCATACGTACCGCCATATCTTCCGGCCTTGGCTGTAATGCCTACAGCGCCTGTTAACTCCATCCATTGCTTTACAGATAAAACAAAACTGTTGCTGCCGGCCGCATTTTTAATTGTACCGAATTCGGTATAATTAAAACCGGGGTTATAGAGCGTTTCCCATTCCCCTAAATATTCTATCGTGCTTTTCAGGCTTAACCATTTAATGATTATAGCTTCCTGCATCTGGCTTTTTGCCATATCGGTTAATGAAATATAATCATCGTTCTGCAGGCTGATGATTGAAATTTCCGATTCGTTTATTTTGAGTTTTTTACTCATATCAAGGATTGGTTTATTATACATTTCACCGCGCAACCTGTTTGGCTTTTAATTATGGCGGATTTGCCATAATTAAAACCGGATTATTTATACTTGCCCAAATACTGTTTTGCTTTTAGCCATAAACATTCAAACTATTATCAGGTAAAACTTTGGGTTAAAACAATTTTGGGATTAACAATGCCCCTTTGGGTTTTATCTTCCTTTTCAATATTGGCATTTGAAGAAAGGTCGTACCGGTCGAGCACTTCAACAAAAAGCTGTTCAATAAATTTTGACGGCTCTTTTAGAACCTTGGATTTTGCCTTAAAAAAATCATTAACTGACGTGGGCAAACCCTTATTGGCAAATGTTCCTTTTTTTATTAGTTCCAGCGCCCGCTGCACTGCCATTTTCTTTTGTTCTGTGGGAGCGTGTTTTGCAATAGCATTCAAATTGGTTATGGCTTTGTTTTCTGCGGGGCTGAGGTTTCTTTTTGATATAGACTTAACGTTCTGCTGGTTCTTTTCTGTTTTAAAATATTCAAGGCCAGTAATTATTTGCTGGTAATGAAGTTTATGCAAGGCAATAGCTTTTTCTGTTTCTTTTGCACTGAATAATTTTACCGCCTGTAAAAAGTTCAATTCAATTGTGTTTAGTTCGGGTGTTATGAGGCAAAATATGCCGGGATGATTTTCGCTTTTAAGGTAAGTTAATGAAGTTTCCCGGAGCGGCTGGTTTATTTCACCTAACTGTACGTCAAGCAGGGTTAAGGGTTCTTTATCATCAGCCGTTCTTCCGCACCTTGCCTTATTGGGGATTTTTGATATTACATCAAACCGCTTCTGGTTTTTTCTTTTAAAATCCCGAAGCTCATTCAGGTATTTTAAAATTTCGCTTTCTTCTTTTTGAATTTTATTGCCAAATAAAGCGCCCTGCCCTTTTTCTTCAAGCAGGGAAAATATTTTATTGTCTTCACCAAAAGCTGTATGAAATGCCTGCAACTTTCTTAGTGCATTGTTCACCAGGTTTATTTGTGCATCGCCATGGGCAGAAGGATAAAAATTATAAACATAAATCTGCCCTGCGCGTGAGCCGATACGGTTTACACGCCCAATGCGCTGCATAAGTTTTGTAGAATTCCAGGGCACATCGTAATTGATAATAATATTACTGCGGTGAAGGTTAATGCCTTCTGCCAGTACTTCGGTGGTAATTATTATCTCATAATCGTTTTTCCATTTTTCTTCTTCAAGGTTGGCATCAAAGTTTTCACGCAATATTTTTTCTGAGGTTTTCCTGTTTTCGGCGCTTACCATTAAAACAGTATGTTTTGTTTTTGCAAGCTGTTCTGCCAGTTCTCCTGCCGTTTCTTTTGATTCTGTAAATATTACGAGCTTGCCGCTTGGGTTTTTTGTTGATTGAAAGAATTCGCTTTCAACCTGGCGCATAAATTCAATCAGCTTAGGGTCTTTCGTTACTTTTTTCCAGCGTTCAAATAAGCTGTCAATTTTTTCTTTATCAGCATTTAATAACTCAATGAATTTAGTATCGAAAGCCTCACTTGTGAATTGCCTGTTATTCCCACCCTTTTCATTAATCTTTGCTTCTATTTGTTCATAGCTATAATCTTCTTCAAGTAATTTATTAATATCAAGGTCAGGCGCAATAAATATTTTATCTGCTTCAAACATATCAATCATATTATTGATTGCTTTCTGAAGCCTGCTTAAAGATTGGGTAAAAGCAAAAAAGCTGCTTTCAAGCCGCTTCACCAGCAGAATGCGCATAATAGCGGCAAGGCGTGCGGATATAGATTCAACAGTTGTTTTTCCTTTTGTATAAAGCCTGCGGTCTTCTTCTTTTATTAAAAACTCAATAGCCCTGTACCTGTAATAACCTAAGCCAACCGTTTTATTTCCGTGTTCATCAAGCCCCGTAATTAATGAAACTGTTTCAAAAAAAAGCCGGCTCAAATCTTTATCCAATTCATAAAACAATGCTACCGGGTCGCCAACTTTTGGAAATTTAATTCCCTGGTCATCCATGTCTTCCAAATATTCTTTGTTGTTTTCTATATCTGTTCTTGTTCTGCGGATTACCAAAGGCTCAATTACATCATCCCTTAACTTTTGAAACAGAATTTTCAACTTTTGTATGTTCAGCTTTTTCTCGCCTGCCAGTTTTTTATATTGTTCATTTACAGGTTTGAAATAATCCTGGAGGTTTTTAATATTTTCCAGCGTGCTGTTGCGCCTGTCCTGGAAAAGGTAAAGCTGGTTTTCAATATCCTGCGGCCTGTTGTTGAGCGGCGTAGCTGAAATAAGGATTACTTTCTTTTTTGCATCCCCGTTTTCCGCGGGACGTGAGCGAGGCATTTTACACACTTCTTGCAACTGCAGGTACATATCTGTATAGTCGTTACGGAATTTGTGCGATTCATCCACCACTACCAAATCAAACTTATCTGCATTGGAGTAAGTATAATCATCTTCATTCAAAATTCTATGCAGGCTGCCTGTTGTAATAAATTCAAAATGGTTCCTTACCTGGAATTCATCTGTTGTTCTCCGCCAGTTTGCTTCCAATGCAGGAGGCGCAACTACCAAAACTTTTGAATGCGTGCCATTTTCATAAATAAATTTTTTTATCACCATGCAGGCGATAATTGTTTTGCCAAGCCCCACCACATCGGCAAGAATAAAACCATTATGTTTCATCATGATGGCGTAGCCCTGGTTGGCCGCATCTGCCTGGTATTTCAACCGCATGAATTTATCCGGTAATAATAGTTCTATATTGTAAGGGTCATAGTCCACCCGTTTGCCAAAGTATTCAATCAGCATTTTTATGTATAATTCAAACGGCGTGAAATCATCTTTTAAATAGGTTTTTCTTCTTATTTCTTCAGCTTCCGCATGAAGCAGGGGCACAGATTCATTCCATAATTTTTCAAATTCATCAGTAGCAAATTTCACATCTTCATAGTCGCGAAGGCTAACATTAAATTCATAGTTGGATTCAGGATTTGCGCCAAGCCCCGCATCGGTAAGGTTTGATGAACCGGTGATTACTTCGCATGGTGCATATTGATTAAAAGATTGTGGCCGGAATATATATACTTTGGCGTGAATCTTTTTTGAAGGATGCGCCCGCAATTCTATTTTTCCGCTTATGAGGTCTTCAATAAACTGGATGATCCCTTTTTCTGTTGCTTCATCATAATCGGCATCCTGGATATTTTTTATTGTTTCCTGCAGGAAAGACTCTTTGGTTTCTTCGGGATTATCAATATACAACTGGCCTTTATCGTGATATTTTTTAATAAGCCTGTCAACATTAATTCCTACAAGTACACGCACTTTTGGAATCTTATCGAGAAGAGCCCGGAGCTTGAAATACCCTGATGCCCGGAAATATCCCACCAATGCATCAAAGTGCTTTATACTTTCAATATTGGCAAAAACACCTTCAAATTTTTTAAGCAAGCTATTGCCGTCCTGGTTAGTAAAGAATTTCGTGGACATAATGTTGTGAAACAGGTAGAGGTTAATCTGAAAGTTTTAAATATTTACTTTTTTACTTCTTCTTTTGCTAAGATAAGCATACCAATAAATACAAATACAGTAACGTCAATTGCCAACAAAATATCATTCACTATAAAGATTATGAGTATAACCTGGCAACACTCCTTCAGGGTTTAACTAATTTGCAAACATGAAGATCGCTGAAATAATAAACCACCTTGAAACAATAGCGCCGCCGGTTTTACAGGAAGACTATGATAATGCCGGCTTAATAACCGGCAATGCTAATTGGAATTGCACCGGCGTATTGTGTACGCTGGATGCAACAGGAGCCATCGTGGAAGAAGCCAAGGCATCGGGTTGTAATCTCATTGTTGCGCACCACCCCATCGTATTCAGAGGTTTGAAAAAAATAACGGGCAAAAATTATGTGGAGCAAACCATTATCAGCGCCATTAAAAATGATATTGCCATTTATGCCATCCACACCAATCTTGACAATGTTATTGATGGAGTGAATAATAAGATTGCCGATAAACTCAACCTGCAAAACAGGCAAATATTATTACCCAAACAAAGCACGCT
This sequence comes from Parafilimonas sp., assembly GCA_036274175.1. Classification (GTDB taxonomy): domain Bacteria; phylum Bacteroidota; class Bacteroidia; order Chitinophagales; family Chitinophagaceae; genus Parafilimonas. Next base: position 123,149 of record DASUGF010000011.1, on the reverse strand, counting down.
GATGAAGCTGTACACTTTTGTGCCTGTGGATCACCTGGAAAAAGTGCGCAATGCCCTGTTTAGTGCGGGTGCAGGAAGTATTGGCAATTACAGCGAATGCAGCTTTAATGCAGAAGGTAAGGGCACTTTTAAAGCCGGGGAAAATACCAGCCCATTTGTTGGAGAACAACATACACGGCACGAAGAAGCTGAGGTTAAAACGGAAGTGATCTTCCCTTTTTATTTGAAAAATAACGTACTGGATGCGTTAATACAGTCGCATCCGTATGAAGAAGTGGCTTATGATATCGTAGCCCTTTCCAACGAGTATAATAGCGTGGGAAGCGGGCTACTGGGAGAACTGCCGGAGGCGATGAATGAGTCGGAATTTCTCGGCTTATTAAAGAAAAATTTTAATTTATCTGTTATCCGCCACACCGGATTATTACAAAAACCTGTTAAAAAAATTGCCGTATGCGGCGGCGCCGGGAGTTTTCTTATTGAAAAAGCGCTGGCTGCAAACGCCGATTTTTATATAACTGCCGATGTAAAATACCACGAATTTTTCGACGCAAACAGCAGGCTCATAATAGCCGACATCGGCCATTGGGAAAGCGAGCAGTTCACCATTGACCTTTTATATGATGTTTTGCAGGCAAAATTCCCTAACTTTGCCGTCCTCAAAACAAAAAACAATACCAATCCGGTGAAGTATTTCACTTAACATTGGAACTTGTGAACATTTAAACATTTGAACTTATTATGGCAGCAGTAAAAGAATATTCGGTTGAAGAAAAACTTTCAGCCTTAATCCGCCTGCAAAAAATTGACAGCAAGCTGGATGAGATCAAGATCTTAAAAGGCGAGCTTCCCATGGAAGTAAGCGATCTTGAAGATGAAATACAGGGTTTGCATAGCAGGCAAACAAGAATTGAGGAAGAGATCAACGGCATTACAGATTTTATCGAGCAAAAGAAAAATGCTATAAAAGATGCCGAAGCGCTTGTAAAAAAATACCAAAAGCAAAGCGACGCCGTAAAAAACAACCGCGAGTACGAAGCGATCAATAAGGAAATTGAAATGCAGGAACTCGAAGGAAAGCTGGCTGAAAAGCATATTCGCGACGCCAATGAAGAACTGGCTGAAAAAGCTAAAGTGCTCGAGCAGACAAAAAAATTGATTGCAAATAAAGACACATCGCTGAAACAAAAGAAAAGCGAGCTTGAAAAGATCATTGTTGATACAGAAAAAGAAGAAAAGGAATATTCAAAAATTTCTGATTCAGCGCGCCAGAATATCGATGACCGTCTTTTATATTCTTACGACCGTATCCGGAAAAGCTATCGTAATGGCTTAGCCGTTGTGCCGGTAGAAAGGGATGCATGCGGCGGGTGTTTCAATGCAATACCGCCTCAGCGCCAGAGCGAGATCCGCCAGCATAAGAAGATTATTGTTTGCGAGAACTGCGGACGCATCCTTGTAGATGATGAACTGAATGTAGCCACAGAAGTGCAGAAATAAATAACATTAACATCTTTAGGTTTTTAAAAGGATGCTGTTTCAGTATCCTTTTTTATTTTCGGGGCAATGAAATTTTTTGTGCAGAAATTAATATGCTCTTTTCTGTGTTGCTTTTGCATAATTATTTCTGCCAATGCCGGTAAGGTGTACAGCTTTGATCTTACCTGCCAGCAAGCTTATAATGAGATCACAAGCCTGCGCCTGGCAAACGGTCAAAAGCTGATACAACAGGCACGCCAGCAAAATGCTAATAATTTAATCCCCGACCTGCTGGACAGCTATATCGATTTTTTCATTTTATTTTTCAATGAGGACCCGGCTGAATTAAAAATTCGCCAACCCCATTTTGATGCTTATTTAAGCAGGCTCGATGATGGGCCGGATTCTTCTCCTTTTTATAATTATGCCCGCGCTGTGGTGTTGATACAGAAAGCCTGTGTTGAAATAAAATTCGGCGCCCGGTGGGCCGCGGGATGGGATTTTCGCAAAGCATTTTCTTTGGTTAAAGACAACAGGAAAAAATTCCCTGCATTTGTTCCGAACAACATGCTGTATGGACCCATGCAGGTAGTTGCGGGTACTATACCCGATGGATACAAATGGATCGCGGGTTTATTTGGCATTAAAGGATCTATCAGTAATGGCATGGCCTTAATGAAAAATGTCATCAACAGTAATGATGCCTATGCAAAATTGTTTTCAAACGAAGCGGCGTTTTATTATTGTTATATCATGTTCTATATTCAGAACAAGCCTGACGAGGTGTTCCAGTTCATCAGCCAAAAAAAATTCGATCTTGTAAATAATCATTTGCTCGCGTATATGGCAGCCAATCTCGCCATCAACAATAAAAAAAATGAGTATGCCCGCCGTATAATCCAAAACAGGAATATGTCGCCAGTTTACCTGCAAACTCCCATTTGGAACTTTGAAATGGCCTATGTGCAGCTTCGCCACCTGGAGTTGGCGGATGCCACCAAAAATTTTGACTATTTCCTTTCGCATTTCAAAGGAAAATTTTATGTGAAAGACGCCTGTGAAAAATTGAGCTGGTGTTATTATTTGCAGGGAAATACAACGGCGGCAACTGCTGCAAAACAGATGGTTTTAAAAAGAGGAAATACCGACACTGATGCAGACAAGGAGGCCAATAAAAATGCAAAATCAGGTAAATGGCCAAATATTCTTTTATTAAAGGCACGAGTATTAAACGATGGTGGGTATAATGAGCAGGCAATCGCTTTACTGCAAAATAAAACAGCAAATGATTTTCCCGATGCTTCAGACCAGCTTGAATTCACATATCGCACCGGCAGAATTTATGATGACATGGACCAGGATGATGCAGCCATAAAAAGCTATGCCGCAGCCATTTCATTAGGGCAAAACAGGACAGAGTATTATGCTTCCCGCGCTGCATTGCAGATAGGGATGATTTATGAGAAGCAAGGCAATAAAAATATGGCTATTCAATACTATAAGAAATGCCTTGATATGACTAATCATGATTATAAAGATTCGATGGATCAAAAAGCAAAATCAGGCATTGCGAGGTGCAGTGGAAGGTGATCCTGGTTTTATTTAATCGTTCTTTTTAAATAGCAATTCTCCGTTATTCTTTACAAATGATAAAGGAATTTTTGGGTTGTTGATATCTTTTTTATCGGTATGCCATTTTTCTTCCCACTTTTTATAGAATGGCTCAAGTTTTTTTGAAACAAGTTTGTAAATTTCAGATAGCTCAATTCCCTCATAAACAGCAAATATCCAATCAACTTTTTTGTATTTGCTTATTATTACAGGATTCATGTGATGATGTGTGGAGAAACTTTTAGTTAATTTAATATTCACAGATTTCAATTCATATTCCTTACCATTTTCATCTACTGCATCATTACCCTCCCTGCCTGGGAGAATCCGCAGGTTTGTTATTAAAAGTACCTGCAATAGCTTACCGCCATTATCTTGAAAAATATCATTTATGCCATGTTCATCTGCAAGCTTTTGGTATTCGCGGATACCCGGCAACAACGAATTTATTTTTTCCACAAAGCTTAAAGGATTAGATATCTTAATTTGTTCAGGCTCATCAATATACTCGCTTAACAACTCTGTTAATGATACATTGAGCGCCTCAGCAATATTTTGCAATTTTCCTATTGTAATATTATACTTTGCATTTTCAATATAACCAATATACGTTCTGTCTATTTCTGCCATGTATGCGAGTTTTTCCTGGGATAAGCCCTGTTCCTTTCTTATACGTTGTAAGTTGCTGCCTAAAATTTTTAATATATTAATCTGAGTTTTCATCTCATATAGTATCATTCGCAATGTGGAAAAAATAATTAATTAAAATCTCCGAGTATATACGGAGATATTTTTTTATATTTTTGGCATAAAAGTTTAAATGGTTAATTCAAGACCTGCATACTATACTTCATTTGGCTCAGCTTATATAGGTGATTCACTTGATTTATTATCGGAGATTCCTGATAATTCAATCAACCTTGTTATTACAAGCCCCCCTTTTGCGTTATTGCGTGAAAAAGACTATGGAAATAAATCGCAAAACGATTATCTGCAATGGTTAGCGCAGTTTGCAGAAATTGTTTACAAAAAATTAAAAGATGATGGCAGTTTTGTCATAGATGTGGGGGGAGCTTATCAAAAAAATATTCCATCCAGGAGCCTATATAATTTTAAAATACCTATTCTTTTTTGTGAAGAAATAGGCTTTTACCTTGCTGAAGATTTCTATTGGTTTAACCCGTCAAAACTACCAAGCCCTATTGAGTGGGTAAACAAAAGAAAAATCAGGGCAAAAGATTCGGTAAATAATGTTTGGTGGTTTTCAAAAACCCCTTTTCCTAAAGCTGATGTATCTAAAGTTCTTTCTCCTTATAGCGATAGGATGCAAAAACTGCTTGAAAACCCCGAAAAATTTTATAAACCAAAACAACGCCCTTCTGGCCATGATATAGGCGAAAATTTTGGGGTAAATAATGGTGGTTCCATACCTTCAAATCTTCTGCAAATCTCAAATTCAGAATCAAATTCAAATTATTTAGCTGCCTGCAAAAAGCTCGAATTAAAGCCACATTCCGCAAGGTTTCCATCTAAACTGCCTGAATTTTTTATAAAATTTCTTACCGAACCAGGTGACATTGTCCTGGATATTTTTGCAGGTTCTAACACAACAGGATATGTTGCCGAAGAATTAAAACGCAAATGGCTTTCTTTTGATAATATCCCCGAACATGTAGCCGCATCAATATTCAGGTTTATTCCAAAAGATTTTAATTCACCAGCTTTACAAAAGATGTATAATTCTATTCTTAATAATGAAGCACTAAATGCAGATAACCTTATTTTGGCACAATTTCAATTAACATAATACTTACGCATGAAAAAAATAGTTTGCTTTAGTTTTTTATTATTTTCAGCCATCATTCTTTCCGCACAAAATGTTCCTTCTCCAAAACAATTTTTAGGATATGAATTAGGCGAACACTTTACGCCTTGTTATAAGATAGATAACTACTTTAACGCTGTTGCACAGGCTGCGCCGTCAACAGTCAAGGTGCAGCAATACGGTGAAACAAATGAAGGCAGGGATTTGATCGTAGCTTTTATTTCATCAGCTCAAAACATTCAGAATTTAGAGAATATACGGCAGAATAACCTTCGCCTGGCAGGCATATTAAAAGACAATACTCCCGCTGATATAAATATGCCTGCAATTGTTTGGTTAAGCTATAATGTGCATGGCAATGAACCTTCGAGCAGCGAGGCCGCCATGAAAGTTTTATATGCTTTGGCTGATCCCAATAACGCACAAACAAAACAATGGCTGCAAAATGTTGTGGTAATAATTGACCCGATACAAAATCCTGATGGCCGCGACCGTTATGTGAATTGGTATAATAATGCAGTGGGCACTCATTACAACGCTGATAAACAAAGCAGGGAACATGATGAACCCTGGCCTTATGGCAGAACCAACCATTATAATTTTGATTTAAACCGTGACTGGGCATGGCAAACGCAAAAAGAAATGCAACAAAAGGTCAAGCTGTATAATGCCTGGCTGCCGCAGGTGCATGTCGACCTGCATGAACAGGGCTATAATGCGCCTTATTATTTCGCACCTGCTGCACAGCCTTACCATGAGGTGGTAACACAATGGCAACGCGATTTTCAAATACAGATAGGAAAAAATAATGCAAAGTATTTTGATGCCAATGGCTGGCTGTATTTTACCAAGCAGGTGTTTGATCTTTTCTATCCTTCTTATGGCGATACTTATCCAACCTATAACGGTGCTATCGGCATGACCTATGAGCAGGGCGGCATCGGCGCCGGGCTTGGTATAAAAACAAACAGCGGCGATACGCTTACGCTTGCAGACAGGCTGACCCATCATTACACATCCAGCATATCTACTATTGAAGCGACTGCCAACAATGCACGCCAACTCGTAACAGAATTCAAAAAATACTTTGATAACAATGTTAATGGTGCAGGGTTGGATAACACAACCTATGTGCTCACTTCATCCGATCAAAATAAAATAGGGGCTGTAAAAAAATTACTGGATAATAACGGCATTGCTTATGGTATCACAGCTACAGATAATTTCAGCGGCTATAATTATTTTAATAATAAGAATGAAGCATTCAGGAATGAAGGTTTCCAGATCGCTATAAACACATTACAGCCGAAAGGCAGAATGGTAAAAGTTTTGTTTGAACGGGAAAGCAAACTGGTTGATTCGGCAACTTATGATATCACTGCCTGGAGCATTCCATACGTATATGGCGTAAATGCATGGTCGACAAAAGATAAATTATCACTGAATGCTTATCCTGCAACCCAGGCTACCACACCGGTGCAAAGTAATTACGGCATATTAATTCCTTACACATCCGTTAACGCGTCCCAGGTGCTGGCAAGTCTTTTGGCACAGCAAATCCGGGTGCGATTTTCGGTTGACCAGTTTACGTATAACGGAAAAGCTTTCGGCAGGGGCACGCTTATTGTTCTAAAAGGAAATAACAAAGCCGAATGGCTGAATATTGTTAACAGCGCATGCAGCACCTTCAATGTACAGCCTTATGCAGTGCAAACCGGGTTTATGGATGCGGGCGCTGACTTTGGTTCGTCAGATGTGCACTTTATTAAAAAGCCAAAGGTGGCGCTGCTCACAGGTAATAACGTATCGCACATTGCTGCCGGTGAAGTATGGAGCTTCTTTGACAATGAGCTGAATTATCCAATATCTCAATTAGATGCAGCAAATCTTGAAGACATTAATCTCCAGAACTACGATGTATTGATCATGCCGGATGGCAGCTATGATATTTTAGATGAAAAAGGCATTGTTTCAAAGCTGGGAAATTTTGTTCAGGGCGGCGGAAGATTGATCGCGCTGGAAAGCGGCGCTTCCAAACTTGCCTCGCTTGACTGGTCAGGCCTGAAACTGGTCAAGGACACTTCACAATCTCCGGATAGCATCATACAAAAAAATTATGGCGGCTCGGAACGCGATTATCTTACTTCATTTATTCCAGGCGCCATCTATAAAGTACAGTTGGATAACACGCATCCTGTTGCTTATGGTTACCCGAATTTTTATTATACTTTGAAACAGGATGCACGGGTATATGCAACTATTAAAAACGGGTGGAACATAGGAATACTCCCTCCCAATGCCTACACCGCGGGCTTTGTAGGAAGCAAATTAAAACCGCAATTAAAGCAGGGTGTTTTAATAGGGGAGAAAAATTATGGCGACGGCGATATTATTATTTTTAATGATGATATTTTATTCCGCCAATTTTGGCAAAACGGCAAAATGATGTTTGCCAACGCAGTTTTCTTTGCAGGAAATTAATTGAATGAAAGGGCATTTTTTTTCAACTTTGCCCGCGTTAAACCCGGGGAACATTTATGATCGCGAGGAATAAAAAAGCAGCACTGGGATTTATTTTTATTACGGTTTTGATTGATGTCGTAGGACTTGGGATCATTGTTCCTGTAGTACCTGACCTGATAAGACAGCTCACACATAAAGGTTTAAGCCGCGCTGCTGAATTAAACGGCCTGCTCACCTTCGCCTATGCTTTCATGCAATTCGTTTGTGCGCCCGTAATGGGCAATTTAAGCGACCGCTATGGGCGCAGACCGGTGTTACTTTTTGCATTGTTGGGTTTTGGACTTGACTATCTTTTCCAGGGATTTGCACCCACTTTGGGCTGGCTCTTTGTGGGAAGAATAATAGCCGGGATGACAGGCGCGAGTTTCACCACCGCAACTGCCTATATAGCAGATGTAAGCGAGCCCGAAAAACGCGCACAGAATTTTGGACTGGTAGGTGCAGCTTTTGGTTTAGGGTTTATTATCGGTCCTGCACTGGGCGGGCATCTCTCTGTTTATGGTACGCGTGTTCCCTTTTTTGCAGCGGCAGCCTTAAGCTTATTGAATTGCGTTTACGGATATTTTATTTTGCCCGAATCATTACCGGCAGAGCGCCGGAGAAAATTTGAATGGAAGCGTGCCAATCCTATCGGTTCATTGCTGCAGTTCAAAAAATATCCATCCTTATCGGGGTTGATAATATCTATCATACTTGTTTACTTGTCTGCTCATGCTATACAAAGCACCTGGCTTTTTTATAACATGGAAAAATTTCACTGGAATGCACAGTGGGGTGGTTATTCACTCAGTTTTGTTGGGGTAATGGTTGCGTTAGTACAAGGTGTATTAATCCGTATCATCATGCCCTGGCTGGGGCAGGAACGCAGTGTTTATGTTGGCCTGATGTTATACAGCATCGGGTTTGTTTTATTTGCCTTTGCAACACAGGGATGGGAAATGTTTGTCTTCATAGTTCCGTATGCTTTGGGAGGCATTGCGGGCCCGGCATTGCAGGGTTTGATATCTAACCAGATCCCTGCAAATGAACAGGGAGAATTACAGGGTGGGCTTACCAGTTTAATGAGCGCCTGCGCCATTTTTGGCCCCGTTTTAATGACGGCTTTATTTTCATATTTTACCGGGAAAGATGCGCCGTTCATATTTCCGGGCGCGCCCTTTATTGTTGGCGCGATACTTACATTAACCAGCGCTATCCTTGCTTATAAAAATTACAGGAAAAATAAGGTGGTGGAAGACGAAGAAGAAAATATTCAATATTCAACACTCAATGAACAATAATCAACGCTTGTCATTTTACTTGAAAATTGAATATTGAGTGTTTAAGATTACCTGCTGTTTGCCTCATTCATTCTTTTGCACAAATATTCAATATTCAACAGTCAATAAACAATATTCAAGGGGGAGGAACATTCTATCAATGAGCATTGAATATTGAACATTGAATATTGCGTATTTACTTTGAGACTATTCAGCACTCGACCAACAATAACCGCCGTGTCTGTTTTTGTAGAAAAATATTCAACAATCAATAGTCAATATTCAAGGGGAGGAACATTTTATCAATGAGCATTGAATATTGAACATTGAATATTGCGTATTTACTTTGAGACTATTCAGCACTCGACCAACAATAACCACCGTGTCTGTTTTTGTAGGACAAATATTCAATATTGAGTGTTTAAAATTACCTGCTGTTTGCCTCATTCATCCTTATCCGCCTGCCTTTATAATTTTTGCCATCAATAGCGCGCATCATTTGTTTGGCGGCCCTACTATCCACCTCGACCCAGCTATTCATTTCCCGCATATCAATCTTACCCAAAACATCTTTACGCAGGTCGCTCATGTCAAGTATAAACTGTAAAAAACTTGCTTTGTAAAAACCATCTTTAGAACCAAGGTTTACAAATAGCCTTGTATAATCACCATTGCCGCTGTACTCCTGCTGGCGGCTTCTGCCTTTGCCGCGTGTATCAGTATCTCTTCTTTCATTACCGCGTGATGACCTTTTATCACGGGCGCTTTCACGCACATTCAAATCTTCTGCATTCTCATAATATTTCAAGAAACGGTCAAACTCCAAAGCCGCCACTCGTTTTAAAACTTCTTCCTTACTCATATCGGCAAACTTTTCCGTCAGCATCGGCACATAGGTTTCATAATCACCATGACTTACATCGGCCTGCAACAATTTATCCATAAAAAAGAAAAATTGTTTACGGCAAACATCCCTGCCGGTTGGTATTTCGAGCCGATGAAAAGGTTGTTGTACAATTTTTTCAATTTGTTTTAAACGATACATTTCGCGCATGTGCACGATACTCATGCTGATGCCCGTGTTGCCCGCACGCCCGGTTCTGCCGCTGCGATGTGTGTACACTTCTGTATCATCCGGCAACTCATAATTGATGACATGCGTGATGCCCTGCACATCTATTCCTCTTGCCGCAACATCCGTAGCAATTAACAATTGCAAACTCTTATCACGAAACTGCCCCATTACTTTGTCGCGTTGCGCTTGCGTTAGGTCTCCATGCAATGCGTCAATATCATAACCTTCGCGGGTAAGCTTTTCTGCGATCTCCTGCGCATCGGCTTTGGTGCGGGTGAATATCAATCCATAAATACCGGGATTGAAATCAATTAACCGTTTCAATGTTTCATACCGGTGTTGCGCTGATGTAACATAGTATTGATGATCTATATTCTTATTGCCGGTATTGGCTTTACCAACAGTTACTTCAAAAGGTTCTTTCATATAACGCCGGCTAACCTTACGTATTTCGGGTGGCATTGTTGCGCTGAATAACCAGGTGGCTTCCCGGTTGGGTGTATTTTGCAAGATGAATTCAATGTCATCCTGGAAACCCATATTCAGCATTTCATCTGCTTCGTCTAAAACAACATATTTTATCTGTTCAAGGTTGATCGCTTTGCGTTCTATCAAATCAATTAAACGCCCCGGTGTGGCCACCACTAATTGAACACCTCTTTTTATATCTTTTATCTGCATGCCGATACTGGCGCCGCCATAAACAGCCACCACATGTATTCCACGAACCTGCTTCTTGAATAGCTCGATCTCGTTTACAATCTGAATACATAATTCTCTTGTAGGACAAACGATCAACGCTTGCGGATACCTTTCTGCTGCCGAAACGAGTTGCAGCAAAGGCAATCCAAAAGCAGCAGTTTTGCCGGTACCCGTTTGCGCCAGCCCGATAAAATCTTTTGTGCCGCTTAGCAGAACAGGTATAGCTTTTTGCTGTATTGGTGTTGGGGTTTCAAAACCCAGTTGTGTGATGGAGGCCAGCAAACTTTCGTTCAAGCCTAAATCTTCAAAACTTGACATCAGTAGAATTTCGGCAAAGGTAAATGAATTGTAAGAGGGGAATGTATTAATCGTGAATCGTCAAACGTGAATAAATCACTCCCAATAAGTTTAACATGCTGCAATTGGCGACATCAAACAATAACTCAATAAATCTATGCTTAATATGCGTGCCTTGCTATCTTTATTGCATGCAAAAAATAATTCTGACGTCCTTGCTTTTATCTTTCCTGTTAAATAATTACGCACAAATACAGGTAAGCAGTAATCATTTATTTCTCCAGGATAAAAACGGCAAACCTTTTTTCTGGTTGGGCGATACCGACTGGGAATTATTTCACCGGCTTACACGCGAAGAAGCAGCACAATTTCTTGAAGTAAGGAAACAGCAGGGATTTAATGTGATACAAGCGGTTGCTTTGGCAGAGTTCAACGGCCTGCATCAACCAAACAGGTATGGTGATATTCCCTTAATAAATGATGATCCGGCGCAACTGGCAATTACGCCGGGTAATGATCCCAACGATTCAACACAATACGATTATTGGGACAATGTGGATTATGTAATCAAAACAGCCGCAACAAAAAATATGTATATCGGTTTATTGCCTACGTGGGGCGATAAAGTGGCGCATCTCTGGGGTGATGGGCCAATTATATTCAATGAAAAGAATGCGGAAATTTATGCAAGAACATTGGCGGAGCGGTACAAAAATGAATGGAATATTATATGGATACTTGGCGGCGACAGGCCTGTGAGTTATAAAACAAATGACGGCAGCCAGTATGATGATTCGAAAATATGGAATGCGTTTGCAAAGGGCATTAAAGCGGTGATGGGCAATGACGTATTTATAACCTATCATATAGCCGGTGGCCCTAATTCTACTTCACAATTTCTGCAGCAATCAGGCTGGCTGAGTATGAATAGTTTTCAATCAAGCCATGGCGCAAGGGAAGTGGATTCCTGGAACTGGGTGCGGCGCGATCTTTCCTATCAGCCACAAAAACCAACGTTAGATATGGAGCCCTGTTATGAAGATCATCCTGTAAATCCGTGGGATGGAAAATGGACAAGACAACGTGGTTATTTTACGGCGTATGATGTGCGCGCAAGAATTTACCGTGATGTTTTTGCAGGCGCATGCGGTACAACATACGGTCATCATGCAGTGTGGCAATTTTTAAACACCAGTTTAAATCCAACTGTTAACGTAGGCGATACGATCATTCCCTGGCAAAAAGCTATTTACTCCGAGGCAGCAACAGAAATGCAATGGCTGAAAAACCTGATGTTGTCGAGGCCATATTTTTCAAGAGTGAATAAACAGGATATTGTTGTAAGTGATACAGGTTCTACTTATATCAACCGTATTGAAGCCTGTGGTAACGATGATGGATCCTATGCCATGATCTACCTTCCGCAAAATGCGCCGGTAACAATTGACATGTCAAAAATATCTGGCAATAAAAAAAATGCATGGTGGTATAATGTAAAGAATGGCAAAGCGAGCAAAGCCGACATAAAAAATCATGCATCGGCTGAAACATTCACGCCACCTGCAGAAAATAAAGACTGGGTTTTGGTGATTGATGATGGGGCAAAAAAATATAAAGCGCCGGGCGTTTTTAGGTGAGTGGTGAGTGGTCAGTTGTGAGTGTTTAAGACTATTGTTATTAATGTTTAAACTATTGAATTATTATGAGTGATTTAAAATTATACATGGTGATCATCGGCTGCACACCGCCGGGAAGGTTTACGGAACAGCATGATGTTTTCTTTGGCATAGGCAATTCGTTAAGAGAGCAGGCGCCACAAATGAATGCCTTCTGGAAGGAAGCAGAGGGCCGCATTCATATTGATGCCTGGCGTGAAGTAAGCACTGTTGATGATTATACCGTTCGCATAATTGAAAAACGGGATACAAATGATACCACAGAAAAAACAAAATTGTTTTTTATAAATCTTGGCGGCTATAAAGAGAATGAATTTGAAGAATATCATTATAAAATTGTAACTGCCGCTAAAGATAAAGGCGAAGCAATAAGCAGATCAAAGCAAACAGCATTTTATAAGCATTGCGGATTTAAAGGCGCTGAATCGCATATAGATGATAAGTATGGAATTGATGTGGATGACCTGTATGAAATAGAAGATATATTTCCTGAAGCCATTAAAAACAAATACGCTATCAGCTTGTCTTATGCAAAGGATGCGATACCCGATGAATTGCATATTGGTTATGTTAAGATCGATAAATTATTGCAGAGTGATTTGTAAGAAATTGCTGAATTATTAATTTTTATTCGCACATTAATATAAGCAATCAGCTATGTGTTACAACATAATGGCGTCGGCGTTTGATTTAGTCAGATCTGATATTCTTTCTAATGTATCAAATCTCTGCTCGCTCCCTTGCTCCGTGCGACAAAGTTGGGCACAAAAAAACAGCATTACAACTCCACATGCTTCGCCGCAACTTTTTTACCATAAAATATCGTTGCATGATTATTAAAATCTTGCGGTGAATCTGTTGTATAAAAATGAATGGATTTGTTTTTTGAAATCTGTGTCTCAATTTCTGCATGGCGATGCAAATAATCTTCAAGACTTGCAGCTACGATCTCCCCTTGCGCAATCACTTTAATATTTTTTGACAGAAATTTTTCTATCCTTTTTTTTATCAACGGGTAGTGCGTGCAGGCTAATAATATCGTATCGATCTTATCATCCTGCTGCAGCAATTCATTTAAGTATCGCAATATAAAATAATCGGATGCGTCATTTTTAAATTCGTTATTCTCGATCAAAGGCACCAGCATCGGGCAGGCCTGTTGTTCAACTTTTGTAGCGGGAAAAAATTTTTCAATCTCAATTAAATAAGATTGCGATTGCACTGTACCGTTTGTTGCCATTATACCTATGTGTCCTGACCTGGAATAATTACCGATCACTTCTGTTGTTGGTCGCAACACACCCAACACTTTTTTGCCAGGAAAATATTGTATAAGATCATTTTGCTGAATAGTGCGCAATGCTTTTGCAGAAGCTGTGTTGCAGGCTAATATAACCAATGGACAATTTTGTTTGAAGAACCACTGCACACATTGCCAGGTATAATGATAAACGGTTTCAAAAGAACGGTTGCCATAAGGCGCCCTTGCATTATCGCCAAGATAGATATAATCATATTGCGGCAACCTTTTTGTGATCTCTTTTAATACAGTCAAGCCGCCATAACCTGAATCAAAAACACCAATTGGAGCCTGTTGCATGACTCAAAAATAATTTAACCTGTCAGGTTTTTATTCCTGACAGGTTTTTTATAACCCTGCTTCTAATATTTTAACAGTAACCAATAGCTGTCCTGTATGCCGCATAGTATGTTCTGCTGTATGAAACAGCAAACCCAACACAGTGGAAGGAATTTGTTTGCGGCCAACGCCTCTTGTTTCCGTTAAAGTATTTGTGTCTGTTTCACTTAATTGTTGAATGGATCTTTCTGTTTGCGCATCCAGGTTCTCCAGTAAACCAGCCACATTAAACGTTCTATTTTCTACACCTTCTGCTTTCAAATATTGCAATTGTTGTTCACTTAACATGTCACCTTTTACATAGCTGAATAAGCGGTCCTGCACGCCAACTATATGTTGCAAATGAAAACCCGGCGAAGCCAGGCCTGCAGGCCTTTCCCATAATAATGTTTCATCAAAATCTTTAAATAGTTCATGTATTTCTGCTTTTGCCTGTAGCAAGGCATGCGCCACCGGTTGTAATAGTGTGGGGATAGATGGCACCGGGCCACTTAGCCAGAATTCAGGTAGTTGTGATGAACTCATACAATTATTTTCTCCATTTCAAAAATAATTGAATCGCTTTATTTTTCTTTTATAAAACTTGCTCTTATAAGGCGCCGGCATGAATACAGTTTAGCACTGTGAGAAGTATTTTAAGAATAAGGCAAATTGCACAGAATGCGTGCTTATTAAATTAGAAGAGTAAAAACTGAATTAAGAAAGTAATAACATTTTGGAGCGCCCGGTTTGCACTTAAACTGCAAACTGCCTGTTTTATTTTGGTTTCAATAAACAAGTAATATGTTGTTTGCCATTATTGCTCTTATACTGATTGGCGCTTTTTGTTTTTATATTAAAGAGAACGTTGATAAACTCATAGATTGGATTCCTCTTAACTGGATTGAAAACAAAAAAGTGCAATATGGAATACGTGTTGCGTTGAAAGTGCTTATCTCGTTTGTGCTCGGCATATTTTATCTTGGGGTAGTGTTTTTGTTTATAGTACTGATGGGTGCAAGCCAGAGCAGCAAGAACAGCAAACAATAAATAACCAGATAATTAAAAATCATGAGCAACATTAAAACTTTTGAAGTAAAGCTGCAGTTAGATGGCGGCAGAACGATTGTTACCACCGTATCTGCCGAAAGCGATTACCGCGCAAGACAGGTAATACACATGCAGTATGGTGATATAGTGAAAAGCGTGCATTATGTGAGAGAAATTAAATAATATCAACGTGTTAGGAAATTGTACACTCATAAAGTTTCATGAAATTGAATAGTATATGTATTGATGTTAAGCGCTGGTGGGTTCTCATTAAGTAATGTTTTCATTCTGCTGCTCTTTTTTTTCTTCTGTAATTTTCTCTTGCTTTAAGAACCGCCTCCATAGGCTCTCCTGGGATATGCGGATAACTTTTGGCAGTCGTGTAATGCACATAGCAGATGGCTATTTCATCAATGGGGAAATTGGATCCGCCAGGAATAAATTTGCAGATGATCCGAAGGGGAAAAAAATTTAAAGATTCAACAATTTGAAATATTTTGAGGCTGCACTCCATTAAGTGCTATCCTTCACCTATTAGTAAGTTAAGCAACTAATTTTACTTGTAGATTTAAAAATTAATACTGTTATGCTTAATACCATTGAAAGCGCTATTGAAGATGTAAAGCAGGGAAAACTTGTAATTGTAATGGACGATGAAGACAGGGAAAACGAAGGCGATTTCATTACTGCTGCACGAAATGCAACACCTGAAGTGATCAACTTTATGACTAAATATGGTCGCGGTTTGGTTTGTGCATCTATTACTGAAAAACGGGCTGAAGAGTTGCAACTGAACTTAATAGCAGAAAAGAATACAGCATTTCATGAAACCTCTTTTATGGTACCTGTTGATCTTCTCGGAAATGGCTGCACAACGGGGATTAGTCCTTATGACATGTCCAAAACCGTCCAGGCGCTAATTAACCCTCTTACAAAGCCGGCTGATTTAGGACGGCCTGGCCACCTGCATCCATTGAGAGCAAAGGACGGTGGTGTTTTAAGAAGAGCCGGACACACAGAAGCAGCAGTTGATCTTGCAAGGCTTGCAGGTTTTGAACCGGCTGGCGTTCTTATTGAGATTGTTGGCAGGAATGGCACGATGGCCCGGCTTTCGGAATTGAGGAGATTAGCGAAAAGATTTAATTTAAAAATTGTTTCAATAAAAGATTTGATAGCGTATCGCCTTAGAAGCGAGACGCTGATTGAAGAAATTGTGCGTGTTGATTTGCCCACGATATTTGGACATTTCACGCTTGTTGCTTTCAAAGAAAAAACGGCAGGCGCAGAGCACCTGGCACTAATTAAAGGCAACTGGAAAGAAGATGAACCAGTGCTTACCCGTGTTCATTCAAGCTGCTTAACAGGAGATGTTCTTGGTAGCCGCCGATGTGATTGCGGTGAGCAGTTGCACAAAGCAATGCAGATGATTGAAAAAGAAGGCAAAGGGGTAATAGTTTACATGAACCAGGAAGGCCGTGGTATTGGGCTTATGAACAAATTGAAGGCTTATAAATTGCAGGAGGAAGGGCTGGATACAGTAGAAGCCAATCTTCATCTTGGCTTGCCGATGGATGCAAGAGATTACGGAATAGGCGCACAGGTTCTTCGCTGTCTCGGTGTTAGTAAGTTGCGGCTTATGACCAACAATCCAAAAAAGCGTGCAGGTTTAAAAGGTTATAACTTAGAGATTGCAGAAGTAGTACCGCTTGAAATCCAACCCAATCCACATAATGCACGATACCTGAAAACTAAAAAGGAAAGATTGGGGCATAAGATTTTGTCGGTAGATAAAACAAAATGAGCCCATTGCATTAATAACCCATTCTGTAATCTGTACAAAACATAATGTATATACCTGGCGGCCTTTCATTGGAAGAGCTTGATCTTATTGTAAGCAGTGGCATGTTGAAGTGAAAATGGCAGGCTCACAAAGTTTTCCGAAAAAGTTTTACAATTAGTAAAAAAATTTACAAATGAAATTCAGGCTGTTTAATCTTAAAAAGATAAAAGAAGTTTATCTCGAACAATTGGAAGAATTTGCTGAGGAATATCCATTTCTTCTTCGCTTTTCTTTTAAAAATACTGAAACGGATTTTGTGATAAAACAAAATGAGCACATTGTATCAATAAACCGTTCTGGAATTTATACGGAACATAATGCATACACCTGGAACGACCTTTCATTGGAAGACCTTGATTGTATTATTGAAAATATTTTAGAACCGGCTTTGCTTTCTTTTGAAATACGTGAAAAGGGAACGTTGAATTGATGCAGGTAGTTAAAAAAATGGCGCTGGTATCAACATCAACCAACACTAACATAGATTTCATACGATGTGTAGTATCAGTGGTTGCAATAATAGTTTTGTAAGCAGTGGCTTAACCAATTAAAACAAGTTAAAATAAGTAAACATGCAGGAATTATTATTACAAATGTTGGAGGCTGCCAGGCGGGAGAAGAAGAAATTCATGGCGCTTAAAAATGCAGTTATAGCATGCCAGCAATTTGAATTGGCTGCTGAATTAAGGGAGATTGAAAGAGAATTGTTCCCTGAAACAGAAGAAGTGAAAGAAGCTAAAGCTTTGGCTGAAGATGCAAGTCGCGTTTTGCGATGGGTTAAAATAGACATGCCCAAGGATGTTTGCTGGCTTGTTGCTCAGGCAATGAAAAAATATTTTGAACCGAATGGTGAATTTTCCCAAAAAGATGCCGCAGGATTAGTTGACAAGTATGAAACCCTTTTTGAAATAGAGTGGCCAATTGCCTTTAAAGACATTAAGTAATTCTATGTGGATACTCTTTATTATAGCGTTTGGTTTTTTCATGATGATAGATGCGCTTAAAACAGTAAAAAAACTGGTTAAAGGCCAGAAGCTTAATGAGGATGATATTGGGGATTTAGCGGGATTAGCAGGCGGTGTTATTGGCGGTGTGTTGATGTGGAGTTGGTTGGAGGTAGAATATTATTGTTGCCAGTTTATTTTTTATTATTGCGATTGTGCTGAAAATTTTTATGTTGCGGCTGTTTTCTAACCACTAATTGTTTCAACTCAGCATAGTGTTAGCAAATGAGTTATACAAAGCAATTTGACAACTAAACTTATAAATTATGTACCCAAGAGAACAACTCAGAAAAGTAAAATACGAAAATCGTTATGGTAGCCGTGTTTTAAATATGGCAAACGGTTATTTTCATCAATGGGGAAATTTTGAATTCTCAAGCAGTGATGGCGATTCTTATAAAGTTGAAACCAAGGGAATCATTGAGCATGAAGATGGAAGCATACTGCTAATTGACCCACCAAGAATAAAATTTGTCGATAAATTTTAAACCAGTATTGATTTTATATTTATAGGTATGTATTACTGCAAAACCTCGGGATGTTTTATTCAGCAAAAGAAATATGTTTTTACTGCTGCGCAAAATTGCCCTGAGTGCAACCACCCGTTTGTCCTTGAAATAGAAGTAGAACCATTTCAGAAAGATGTTGTAAATAATTATCCGTATGTAATTGCATATCCTTTCAAAAAAATGATATGGGAAACAAACTTCTACTACAAGTTTAGTTTCTTAAAAGATGTTTTTGTCAATACTCTAAAATATCTTTCTCTTTTAGCCGCTACGGAATATTTTCATTCACCTTACAAGAGCATTGAACTGAATGATTATTTTAGGGAAAAACTTTCAAGGGCTTATTATGGTAATTGGAACGAATTTCTTGAAAGAGCTCTTGATTTCCTTGAGTTCAATAATCATAATTTCTTTGTTGCAGAATTGCCCCTTGTATATCATTTTATTGAAACAGGCAAAAAGCATAATCATGTAAAGCAATATGAGATTATACAAGAGTTTACTAATGCCAGGGGCGAAATAAAAATTTATAACCCAATGAAAAGGGATAGGGCAACCGCTATTCGCACATTACTTTACTACAGGAATTATGAGTTTGCACACACACCAACCCTATCTGAAGAACAAAATAAGAAGCTGTTTTACGTTTGTTATCCAATTTTGGAAGACCTACTGAAAGCAAGTAACTTCTGCAAACAATATAAAATGTTTAAGGCAGACAGGCAACACTATTGGAGTTTAATGGGTGTTGAAGTAAAACGGCAAGGTGTTTTAACCACCATGCTTAAAGATGATGAAAATGTTTGGCTTCAGGATAAAGACGGAAACCGGTTTTCTCTAATACCATTTTTTGTTAACCCGGGACAATTTACAGCAGGTGTTTCAGATAAGTCAGAGATATTAATGTATGAAGGAAGTACAGGAGGTAGAATCATTTTTCATAGCCCTGAAAGTATTAAAGCAGAAGCGAGTGGTGAAATCCTTAACAGACTTAACATGCTTCTTGAAAATAAATATAAACGGCAAGCTTTTACTGAAAACACATTTACCCAAAAAATATTTAGAGAAATACTTTTAAACTACAATAGCAGAACAAAAGAAAGTTTAAGAAATGAATGGAAAATAATTCCGGGAACATATCAATCTCGTGAAGAAGCAGAAGTTGCATTAAAAAGCTGGGTTGGTGCAAGAGCGGGTCTTTTCTTTTTACATGCAGATGCAGGCAGTGGAAAAACAAATTTATTGGCTGAGGTATTAAACCATTACCAGGAAGCAAAAATTGATACTTTATTTCTTAGGGCAGGCAGGTTTTCAAATGAAAGTTTGATTAAAGAGTTAAAACAAATTTTTAATCTTACCGGGTCATTTGATTTCACAAAAAACGCTATATTTCACAGAACACAGGAAAACCCCCTGATGCTTTTAGTTGACGGCGGAAACGAACATTTTAATCCTGAAGCTTTACTTGAAAGTATCAGGGAATTGCTTTTATTGTTACCCGGTGGAATTTTGAAAGTAGTTTTAACCTGGCGTACAAATAATTATTCTGAATTGCCATTCTCTTTTGAGGACTGGAAAGAAATACTTTACAATGCAGGTTCAACGATTAATGAGAATAATCTTTTATCTCACCAGGGGTATGCATACATTTTAAAACCATTAAATAAAATAGAGTTAGAAAGAGCCTGGAATAATTATGTTCATCATCCTGAGCGAAAAAATTACAGGCCACGATTTACATTAGGCGAACTAACAATTGCAGACAGGCCATTAGCGCAACAGCTGCACAACCCGTTACTTTTAAGAATGTTTCTTGAATTATTTGATGGTAAAACTTTAGAACAAAAACCTAAAGGGTTTACTAATATCTGGTCTTTGTGGTGGAAGCGGATTGAAAAGAATACCGGGCATGCAAAATTTCTTATCAGGCTGGCTACAATAATGGCTGAGCAAAACGTTCAAAAAATAGCTTTGGACTTATTATATGACGACCCTGAACTTGGAAGTTATGTACGCAATTACCAAATTGACAGCCCTTATCAGCAATTAATAAATAAAGGAATACTTACACAGTTTATACAAGGCGACGCGTTTTATGTAAGTTTTACAATGGAAGGTTATTACCATTATTCATTGTGCAGATATTTAAATTCAGAAGATATTGAATCAGTAAGCATCTTAAAAAAGGGAAAGCATTGGGATTCTGCAATCAGGTTCTGTTTATGGGAATGTGTTTTAAATAACAAAATTGATAATGTAATACAATATATAAAGAATAAAGAAACCGATAATAGTTTAGTTGATTTGGCCCTTGCTCAAGCCTTGCTTGTTATTTCGCCACATAAAATCATTGACCAATTATTTATAAATGGAGGCAATAAAGAGTGGGACGCCTTGTCTATAGCTTATGACGTGATTAAAAAATCTCAAATATTTTATTTGAAGAAACCAATTATTCAAATTGCTGAAAAGTGGATTGATTCAAATTACCCTTCATGTTTAGAATTTATTTGCGAAAATCTGCATCTGTGTGGCGATGAAATAGCAAATAAAATTGTAGTTGCCATTAAAAATAAATTGTCTTCTACAGATGATTTAAAAGAAGAAATAGAGATTTCAGATGCACTATATAATTATTTTAACTATAAAGGAGATTATAAAAATGCTTTAGAATACGCAAAAATTAATCAACAAAAATGTATTTTGAAATATGGGTTTGATAATTCGACTACAGCTTCAACATTTGGTAAAATAGGATTAAAGTATAAAGATTTAGGAAAATTTACAGAAGCGCTCGATTCTTTTGAAAATGGACTTTCTATTAAGCTCAGTTTAGTAGATAAATCTGAAATTGATATAGCATCTTCTTATTTCAATATTGCAGTTGTTTGGGCTCATAAAGGCTATTATGAAAAAGCTTTGGAATACCACCAAAAAGTTTTGGGCATTAGACTAAAATATTATGGTACAGAACACGCAAGAACGTCTTCCTGTTATAATGCCATTGCTTCTATTTTAAAAGTAAATGGAGAGTATGAAAAAGCTTTGGAATTTTACGAAAGAACACTAAAAGTTGATTTTAAATTATTAGGAGAGCATAGTTCAGGCGTGGCAACCACGTATAACAATATGGCAGGAGTTTTAGAGAAACAAAAAAAATTTGAAAAAGCTTTGCAATACTACAGCCGAGCTTTAGAAATCAAAAATGATTTTTTAACACCACATCATCCACATATAGGTGTTATTACTGCGCATATCGGAGACATTTTAGCAGAAACAGGAAATCTTGAAAAAGCACATATTCACTACAATACTGCTTTTGATATTTATAGCAGGAATTTCGATAATAACCATTTTAGATTCGGTGATTTATACAATAGTTATGGAAATCTGTCTCTAAAAAAACAAGACTATAACGTAGCGTTAGAAAATTTTGAAAAATCCCTCAACATCAAAACTAAAATTCTTTCTTCCGACGACATACAAATTTTGGAGTTGCGAAAAAAAATTTTAGAAATTAATAATTTTTTGAGTTAGTCCTCCATATTTATATATAGTAATAAATAAAAAATGATAATCCAATATCCGGTAAACCGAAATTTTCCTTGCGGTCCTATTCTTGAGTCATTTGATAATATTTTAGAAAGGGCTGTTCCCGAGAGAAAAGAAGAAATAGAGAAATTAATCAGTTCAATAACATTTGAAATAACGGACAATCCGAAATTTAAACTATGGGAAATTTTACCTTTTCCCAATTTAATAACTGGTAGCAGGAAAGCGATAGAGGTAATTTGGGCGTTATCTTATGCTTATTGGGAAATTTATCAAAAATATATTTGTGGCGCTACGAGTTTAGGTCAATCCATTTTCTTTGATAAAGACGTTGACGATAGCAAACGGCTTTTGTCATGGGCATTAGAAAACATCCAATCTGAGTACGATGGTATAGAATTACCGCCAAATCTACCGAGTCCTGCTAATAACTATGAACCTGAATCCTCTGCTCATATGGCAATTGAATTTACGCAGATGATAACAGCTTTTTATTTATTTCATGAATTAGGTCACATTGTTTTAAAAGGTCAATGTTCGGAACAGATTGACGAGGAAAAGGCTTGTGACAAATATGCTATTGATTTTATGCTTTCAAATTGCCCTTCAAATTGCTTTACTAAGAGGGCACTTAGTATTTCTGTTGGCTTTTCTTTGTTAAACGTAATTGGAATTCATGAAAAATATTTTAATGGAATTACACATCCATTTACTTATGATAGGCTTATAGATAATTTGGAAAATTATGTTGATAAGAATGATGATATAGTTTGGGGATATGTTATAGCCATATTATCATTGCATTTAACTAATCAAAATATTGCACAACCAACTAAAGAGTTTGAAAGATTCTATGATTGCATAGAAGAATATAAAAATATTTTCAAGACAATTACTTAAAGGAGTTTTATTCAGGCGCATTATTTCCATACTTCTCCAGCACCTCCTTCGCCTGCATCTTAATTTCTTCCGCCAAAGCAGCAGGCTGCAGCACTGTAACATCTTTTCCAAAACCAAGCAGGTTATTTACCAGTTCATAATTGTGTTTTAAAAACAGGCTTATGGTAATGCCGCCATCGTTGCAACGCTGCATTATTTCCTGCGAGGTGTGTATGGGCTTGGTAAGTATATAGGGCGCAACATTGCCGGAGCATTGTATAACAATTTTTTCAGCAGGCCTGCCGGGATAATGCGTTACGCCGATAATATCTTTAAAATATTCCTGCGCATTAAATATGCCATCCGGCAAAATATAGGTTTTGCTTAGCGGCTTTATTTTGCCCTGTATGCGGTCTAACGCAAAGGTGGATAAACTTTCTTTGCCTTCATTATAGCCCAGCAAAAACCACCGGTTGTTATACTGCTTTAAAAAATAAGGGTGCACTGTGCGCTTTTTCGCTTCGTTTGTAAAAGGCTTGTACATAAATTCAACCACGGTGTTATTGGCAATAGCGCTGTACAGTTCATCAACATATTCATAATTACCTGCAATAACCGCCTCCTGGAAACTGATAAAACCCGTATCATATTTATAATGCTTTACCTGCGTATCAAGCTTATGCAAAATGCCGAGCAGTTCATTGTTGGCATCAATGCCTTTTACCTACTGCAATAATTTTATGGCTTCCGCCAGTTTTTTTATTTCTTCCTTGTTCAGCCCTTCATTAAAAATAGAAAACGTAGCATCGCTGTAGCGGTAAAACCATTGCGGGCCTTTCTTCCATTTCTTCAGCCGCAGCCCTTCTGCTTCCAGTTCGGTTTTTATAAACTGCCAGTCGATTTCAAAGGTGCGGTCGCTGAAAGGCTTGTTGGCAAAGCTTTCATATTCTTCCAGCAGGTTTTGTTTAATAGTTTCTTTGGTAAAATCCCTGCAGGTATTGCGCAGGCAGTCTTCAATAAACTTTCTCCTGAAGTTTTGGTACGTATTTCCCGTCATGGTATGGCAGTATCGTAGTTTATAAGTTTTTGGTTGTTATAAAGCGAATATAAGCAAGGGAATTGGTTAGGTGTCAGACACTTTTGAAGTGTCAGACACCTTTGCACGCTATTCAAATATCCCTTTCACGTCTGCGTCTGGAATAACCATGTAAGAAGCTTTATAAAAATTGCTAATGTTTGTATCTAAATCAAGCAATAAGGTAGCAAGCTGTTGATTGCATAAATTTCCTTTACGCATGCCGATATAATCCCTGAAAGACGAAAACTCCCAGTCTTCTATTTTCTTTACCAGCCCGGCAGTATACGGATTCTGATGAATATAATTAGGTTTAGGTGTCAGACACTTCGAAAGTGTCAGACACCTGTTGCACTTTGCATACTATCCCAATATCCCTTTCACGTCTGCATCCGGTATAACCATGTAAGAAGCTTTATAAAAATTGCTAATGTTTGTATCTAAATCAAGCAATAACGCAGCGAGCTGTTGGTTGCATAAATTTCCCTTACGCATGCCAATATAATCTCTGAAAGATGAAAACTCCCAGTCTTCTATTTTCTTTACCAATCCTGCATTATACGGGTTCTGATGAATATAATTAAATGCGATGAAAGCATACGATCTTTCAGTGCCGGAAACAGGCTTTGCTTTTGTTTTTTGCTGAAAGAGATTGCCTTTGAACTGCTGTTGCTTCTGAATGCCTTTCGTATAACTGCTTAACAACAACCTGATGCTTTCTGTTAAACGCTGGACAGGCAGGTTTTGTTTTTCAACCATTGTGCAGGAAGCTTCTGTAGTATTAACCAGGAAATGAAAATGATTGGGCATAAGGCACCAGCATAAAATATCGCTGCATGGGAGCATGTATTTTCTCACCTTTTCAAGAAAGTAAATATAGTTGTCGCGGTTAAAAAAAATGGTTTGTTGCCGGTTGCCGCGGTTATAGATGTGGTAAATGGTTTCCGGTTGAAATTGCATGGCATGAAGTTAATGTTTTTGAAGCAAGTTGTGATAGGTGTCTGACACTTTGGAAGTGTCTGACACCTGTGCCCACCTTTTGCAGTTAGGCTGCAATTGCACCTTCTATTTTTATGGCCTAATAAAAAACACATGCATACAATACCCTCAACTGTTGTATTAAGAATGCAGTATCGCTCCAGGCATGGTTGGGATTTCACTCATGGCTTTATTTTTCAAAACAATAAAGCATTAACGCAAGATGAAATAACAGGAGCTCTTAAAGAGATATTCAATCGTACTATTATTGCCCGCTATTATTCCATTCCTGATATTGCATTGGGCGAAAATGAATTTTTCCCCGCAACAAAAGCTTCTGATAGCCCTTATACGCGGCTCGTAAAAATAGAGTTCAATGTTTATAAAGAAGATAGTGAAACCGGGAAAACAACAACCTGTATTTCAGAAGTGGTGTTTGCTCTAAATAACCCGGACATTGTACAGGCAAGATGGCAACATAGCCTGCAATTGGCATTAGCTACATTAAAAAAACAGCTCAGTTTATTGCAGGGTATGACAGGCGCAGAAGAGCTTAATTTGCCAGGTTCGCAATATGGGCAAAAACAGTCATCGCGCATGTCGGCTTATAAAAAACCATCGTTGCCTGTTTGGGAAATATACCAGGCGCCGCAAACTGTAACATTGCTGATGGTTTGGGAAAACGCCAATGAATCGTACGGAAGAATGTGCTTTCACTTTTATAATGAAACAGCATTAACCAAAGGGGAAATTATGGAAGCGCTGGAAGAAATATTAATGGTTTCAATAGTGGCGGCATATTATTGCATACCCAACATTGCAACGAATATGAATGAATTTCTTCCTAAAAGAAGAACGTACCATAACCCTTACAGTCACGTTGAAGATATTGGTTTTGATTTGGATATTCCGGAAGATGAAAAATGCGAAGGCGATATTTGTTTTGTGATTGAATCAATAAAAAACCCGGAAAAGATTATTGAAAGAAGATTACTCAAAAAGAAGGAAGCTATAAGGAAGCTGAAAAAGACGATGCGTAGGCTTGAAACGAAAGCGGCCTGGTAAAGGCGTAAGGAAAAAATCACATTGCTGCTCTTGCTGCCATGCTAAGTCTCTGACTTTTACAGTTAGGTGTCTGACACTTCAAAAGTGTCTGACACCTGTTCCCGCTTTACACATCAAAAATAACAATAGTATATCCGTGAAAATATGTTACGCTATTGCTGATTATTATTTTATAATTCCTTTCTAAAATTATCCTCATCCTTAAACACAAAGCCTTCTAACAATATCTTCGTTTGATGATGAAATGGTTTTTGTGTTTATTGATCTTATTTTTCTGTCAACAATCAACCGTCAACTGTCAACCCAAATACGAGTTCCGCGCCGTATGGATCGCTACCGTAAACAACATAGATTGGCCCAGCAGCAAATATTTAACCAGCGAACAGCAGCAACAGGAATTCATCAACATACTCAACAGGCAAAGGGAAATCGGAATGAATGCCGTTATAGTGCAGATCCGTCCTTCGGCAGATGCTTTCTATGCATCAAAATATGAACCGTGGAGCGAGTTCTTAACAGGCAGGCAGGGCGCAGCTCCCTCAACCTACTACGACCCGCTTCAGTTTATGATAGATGAAACGCATAAACGTGGCATGGAATTTCATGCGTGGATAAATCCTTATCGTGCCGTATTCAGTCCCGCTTCTTCTATTGCATCCAATCATATTACCCGGCAACACCCGGAATGGTTCGTAAAATATGGCGACAGGAGATATTTCAACCCCGGCATTCCTGCCGTAATGCAATACCTCAAAAATGTTGTTATTGATATCATCACTCGCTATGATATTGATGGCCTTCACATGGATGATTATTTTTATCCTTACCGCATTGCCGGCAAAGAATTTCCCGATTACCCGGCTTATAAACAATATGGAAATGGCTTAAGCAAAGACGCATGGCGCCGCAGCAATTGCGACACAATCGTGAAAATGATACACGATGCTGTTGTCACGTATAAACCATCTGTAAAATTTGGTATCAGCCCTTTTGGTGTTTGGCGCAACAGCTCCGTTGATCCGCGCGGCAGTGATACAAGGGCTGGCCAGACCTGTTATGATGACCTGTATGCAGATATTTTATTATGGCTCAAAGAAGGCTGGGTTGATTATATAACACCTCAATTGTATTGGGAGATCGGCAACAAACTTTGCGACTATGAAACTTTGCTGAACTGGTGGAGTGCCAACACGTATGGCAAGCAATTATACATAGGTCATGGCATTTACCGTGTTTTCGAAAGGCCAACGCCGGCATGGCGTAACCCGGATGAGTTGCCTGATGAAATAAAGATGCTGCGCAATGACACCAATGTACAAGGCAGTGTTTTTTACAGCAGTAAGCCATTGCTCTATAATCCAAATGGCTGGGCGGATAGTTTGCGCTTTAATTATTACAGAACACCTGCATTGATTGCGCCGATGGACTGGGTGGATACAACGGCGCCGCAACATCCACGCATAACAAAAGTGAGTGTGGCAGAAGATAAGGGCGTTCAGCAATTCACAGTTTCCGGCGATGGCATTAATAACAATGAAACAGAAACCATAAAAAATTTTGTGGTGTACCTCTCACCAACGATCATTGGCTTGACTGATCATCCCGCTGTAATCATTCCTGCAACGGCATCATTGAAGTTCGAATTTTTGATACAATCTTCTTTGATACCTGCTGACTGGAAGAGTTGTTATGTTACCATTACAAGCGTTGATCGCGAGAATAATGAAAGCCACCCATCCAATATTTTCCTGCTTGAAAAGAACAGCAATGGATGGGAAGTGAAAAAATGATTGTTCAATTCTGAAGATGTGGGTTTCGGTGTTTCTTAATTTAGCTAACATGCAGTTCTTCAAACATATCATATTCGATTTTCGTCAAGAATATCTTATCAATAATACAAAATGAGGTTGAAAGGTACAGAAGTATTTTTGGAAATAAAAACACAAGGCCTTCCTATGGAAGGCGATCGACTTACTCAATTTTTGTCTACCTATCATGTGTTCCTCCGGAACACCGCTAACAGGTACACTACCTTTCTTTTTTAGTATTTATTACAAACGGGTTTTAAAATTTTGCAGGAATCAAATTACTTTTTTGCTACCAACTACGGAATATTATTTACCATAAATAAAACGCGCTCATGTTCCGTTAGGAACATTTCATCGGTAATATAGAAAATGATGCATACTCCTTACGTTCCGTAGGAACGTTTTGTACAAAGGTCATAACAGCTTCTTAAACAGCCCGATCATTTTGCTGCATTTTTTGCACGTAATATATTCCATCGAAGCGCAACAGTTTTGTATATTTATCTTCATATTCGTAGCAAATGGCAAATACCTATACCCAACTTCACATTCAATTCGTCTTTGCAGTAAGATACAGAGCTGCTCTTATTCAAAAACCATGGAAAGATGAATTACATAAGTATATTACAGGCATCTTTCAGGACAACGAGCACAAAATGCTGCAGATAAACAGCATGCCTGATCATGTGCACATTTTTATTGGCTTAAGACCTGCTCAATCTATTTCCTCATTAATACAAAATGTAAAAACAGAAAGCAGTAAATGGGTAAAGGAAAAAGGATTTTGCATGGAGCCTTTTGCATGGCAGGAAGGCTATGGTGCATTTTCATATTCCAAAAGCCATGTACCTGATGTTATTCGCTATATACAAAATCAGGAAATACAGCACAGGAAAGAAACATTTTTAAATGAGTACAGAAAAATGCTAAAAGCATTTGCCATAGAATATGATGAGCAATATATTTTTAAAGAGCCCGAATAGAAAATGGAATTATTTTCACAGCAAATAATTCTTTCGCGTTAATACCCACTAACTGGAAGAGCTGTTGTATTACCGTGACAAGTGTTGACCGCGAGAATAATGAAAGCCAGGCATCCAATATTTTCCTGCTTGAAAAGAACAGCAATGGATGGGAAGTGAAAAAATGATTATTCAATTGTGATTTATACACCTGGCATTAATTGCAAGGGCTGGTTAATGTCGTCAGAATTATCTGGATTCAGGCTCATTTGATAAAATCAGCTGGTTTGATCTCCCAATTTATTTTCTCCGCTTTTTCAAAATTCACATGTACGCGGATGATGTGTTTGTCAAATAACTTCAAGCTGTAGGCTTCATGGTCCCGGAATAACCCGGAACCGCTCCACGTCCACGGATGCTCTTCAGGAACATACACAAACACATTATGTGCAGTATTTAAAGGGGCCATTGAAGTTCCCGAAATAGTTTTAGTATCCTCATTCCAAAATACATTCTCCATCTCTATAGCGCCCTGTAAAACATGCCGGTCTGTTGAGATGAATTGCGGTTTGCCGGTCTTTTCATGCAAAGCAAGCAGCGTAACACTTCCGGGTTGAACAGTAACAATTATTTCATTAGTTATTTCTCCAACAAACTGCTGTCGCCAGAAGTCAAATACGAGATATGTTTTGTTTGGATCTAACCAAAGCCGTTCCATTGGGAACTTCTTTTCAACCGCTTCAGTTAAACTGGCATTGAAAAAAGCAACAACGCTCCATTCAGCAAAGGACTTCTTTATTTTTAATGCAAACACAGATTGCATGGCATCATCAAAGAGATCAACAGGAATGGCGGCCTCGCCGAACGATGGCGTGATTTTTTTCAGTATTTCGAGCTTATACGGATCGAGTTGCGTAAGCCGGTCGCCTGACATCATATTACCGCCGCTTAAGGCAATGATCGTTGCGGCTGCTTCTGACTGTTGATGGTTCAAAAGATCCATGCAAATATGATCGGCATCATTAACCCATGTTCTTTTGTGAAAGTAAAACCGTTTGGCCGCAGCAGATGTACTGCTGGCCGGATGAAGGAAATAGGTGTCCCAGGCTGTGCCGGCAAAACCATAATTCACATCTAATTCAATACGCATACTGTCAATCAACCCGGTGGTAATGCTGCCGGGGCCGCATTCAAGTATGTGGCATTTATCTCCGGCCGCGTTTCGCATTATTTCCATTCCCTTACGGTAAACCTGTGCTGCGGAAACTGCAGGATCATAATAATGCTCAGCCGCAAGGATCGACCAGGCCACAAAATCTATTTTTATCATCGCATAACCCCAATCGTTGACGATGGTATTAATTAGATCGTGCAGCCACTTCGCTGCTTCCGGATGGGTAATATCAAGACCATATCTTTTAGGGTTTTCGTCTGCCGGCGGAACAGTTCCTTCTTCCCAGTTACCGATACGTTTTAAACTGCCATCAGCATTCTTTAATAACCATTCAGGGTGTTTCTGAAAAACTTCAGCAGGTTCGGAAATAACATAAGGCGAGATCCACAAACCCGGCTTGAATCCATACCCTTTGATTTTATCAGCAAGCCATTTCATGCCATGCGGAAAACGCTCATTCCCTTCCCATTCGCCATGCCATTTTTGAAACCCTTCATCAATTTGTATGTATTCAAGGCCAAACGGTTTTAAATGCTTTGCTGCAAAAGCCGTGTTGGTAAGCACTTCTTCCTCTGAAACCTTCGATAAGGTATAGAACCAACTGCACCATCCATTCACAATTGAATGCGTTCCTGCCTTATTTATTTTACCGGTTATATCCGCATAATCTTCCAATGCTTTGTAAGGATTGGCCGCTGTATTGATCATTACTATATTTGAGCTGATGGTTTTTCCGGGTTGTAAAACCAACTGCGGCGCGTAAACAGATTCAGCTATAAAAGAAACCTGGTTGGCAGAAGTCCTGGCAATTAATAAATTTCCCAGGCCAACATTATTTTCAGGATACCCGATCACGATCCCTTCCTTACCATAACCACTAAACAGGCCCGCATTCCACCAGCTATGTATCGTTTCACTTTGTGCTGAAATGGAACTATTCGCCAGTTTCACTCCTTTCAGATTACCGGATGTAACAGCATCTTCATTGGTGCCGAATTCATGTATCGTTCCCGCATCAAAATACATTTCGCCATTGGTGATACATTTTGAAACACCAGGCATACTTAAAATGCCGCCTTCCTGCCCGATCACGCGAAGCGGCTCTATACTTCTGATGATCAGATCATGACCGGAAACATTTTTACAGATCGCTTCAAACATAATTGTTGTGGATTGATCATACAGCGATGCCCGTATCTCAATATCTGCCGTTTTATTTTTGTCTTTGGAAAACACACTCAATCTCTTGCCGGAACCGGATCGGTCATTAAATGTAGTTGAGACGGCTGAGTGCTTATACCTTCCGGATGCAGCAGAAAGTTTATCATCACCTGCGTTTACACATACAGCTCCGCCTGTCAGCAAAACGATTCCATTGTTCCGGTAAACGCTAAATGTTCCTCTATGTTTATCAAACGAAACCCTGAACCATTCATTTTTGATCTCATCAGCTTCATTTGACTTTGCGCTAACAACATCGCTGATGGCAATAGAAGCTCCTGCAAGCGATACATTCTTTATAAAATTCCTGCGATGTAATGAATCAGCCATTTCAGGTCGTATAAAATTTATTGACAGCTCATAAAGTTAGTTGATAAGATCAGCCTAAACTGCTTAAAAAATAAGTGCAATGTGCTATTTAAAATAGTATTCTTAATTTTAAAGTGACTACATGTCTCCGGCTAACCGATCCTCTTAAACGAATGCAAAGCATAAAAATATTTTTGATTATAAACTTTTAATAAAATCCCGGGTATGAAACCAGGTAAAACGGTTTTTTTGAAGTTTGACGCAACCTTAAACAAGGTTGGCAACAAAAAGCTTTCTGATGGGTTATCTGCTGTGGTGCACATTGGCGATACGCTTTGGGTTGCCAATGACGAAAGCAACAGCATAGAAAGACTAAAGCTGCTAAGCGAAACGGAAAACACAATTCTGTATGGAGGGCATTTGCAGTTTCAGATTGATGATTTTATTCAACTCCCGTTACCTTCTAAAAATGATGAAGGAAAAATAGAGGAGATAGATATCGAAGGGCTCGACTTTAAAGATGGTTATTTATGGCTTGTCGGCTCCCATAGCCTGAAACGTAAAAAGCCTGATGAGGATAAACCCGACGAAAAAAAATTTAAGCAGCTCGCTAAGGTAAGCAGTGATGGAAACCGCTTCCTGCTTGCACGCATACCTCTTGAAGAAAAGAATGGGATGTTGGCGCCCGTAAAAGAAATATCTCATAAAAACAGGAGGTTAACGGCGGCAAAATTGCCCGGCGATGCTAATGGCAATGATCTTCTGTTGGCCCTTATTAATGATGATCACCTGAAAGATTTTTTTAAGATACCGGGCAAGGATAATGGCTTTGACATTGAAGGCCTGGCGGTTGACAAGGATAACAGGATATTTATTGGGTTGAGAGGACCGGTATTGCGGGGTTACGCTATTATACTGGAGTTGCAGGTAGAAACAAAAGATAACGATGATTTTGCTTTGGAGATGAGGACAATCACTCCGGATGGCAACACGTACCGTAAGCATATTCTTGATTTGGGCGGACTGGGCATAAGGGAAATTTCGCTTGATGGAAATGATATGTTGATTCTTGCCGGTCCTACAATGGATCTTGATGGCCCTGTGACCATTTTCAGGTGGCAGAACTACAGGAAGGAAAATAATGGAGATTTTGTGCTTAAAGATGCATTGCGGGAGGTCATGCAAGTACCATTTGGTAATGGGGTAGATCATGCAGAAGGCATGACACGATTTTCAACAGACAAGAATAAGGCAACGGCATTGCTGTTAGTAAATGATGCTGCTTCCGCAGCATTTCAGGATGGAGGGCATACCCTGAAAGCAAATATTTTTGAGTTGATCGATAATTGAAAGATCATGTGGTATCTCTTATGTGGTTTTAAACAAAAAGATAGACCCTTTCCATGCAAAGCTGCAGGTGTTTCCGGCAATCAACGGCCAGGCAATAATTAAACATGATTATCATTTTCTCCCGGCATTTTACATTTTTTCTTTCTTTATTCTGCTCTATATTCGCTGCCCTGAAAATTTAAATAACGCGAGAAATGATCGTATTCAGCCAGCAAATTTCAGCTAAACTGAATCTTAAAGCTAACCACGTAGAAGCCGTATTGCAACTGTTTGAAGAAGGCGCCACCATACCCTTTATCGCCCGTTATCGTAAAGACAAAACCGGCGGGTTAGATGAAGTGCAGATACAACAGATACAGGATGAATCAAAAGCCTTAAAAGAGTTTACCGATCGTAAAATCTTTATTGAAAAGACTATCACCGAGCAAGGTAAAATGACCGAAGCCTTGCAGGAGAAAATAAACAAGGCAGCTACCATAACTGAACTGGAAGATATTTACTTACCCTATAAACCGAAGCGTAAAACCAAAGCGCAAACAGCAAGGGAAAATGGCCTGGAACCTTTGTCTCAACTGATACTGCAGCAACAGGAAACAGATCTGCAGGCAACCGCTGCAAAATACATCACCGAAAATGTAAAAGATATTGATGCTGCTTTACAGGGTGCACGGGATATTATCGCAGAAACGATGAATGAAGACGACAGGGTTCGCGCTAAAATGCGAAAGCTGTTTGAAAACAAGGCTACGCTGCAAAGTAAAGTGGTGGAAGATAAGAAAGAGGAAGCTGCCAAGTATAAAGACTACTTCGATTTTAGTGAACCTGTTCATAAAATTCCGTCACACCGGATACTGGCAGTACTGCGTGGTTTTCTCGAAGGCTTTTTGCGAATGAGCATTTCTCCTGAAGAAGAAGATGGATTGTACATTATTGAAGAGCTGTATGTAACCGGCAGCCTTAATCCTTGTGTTGAACAGGTGAAGAAAGCCGGCAAAGAAGCTTACAAAAGATTATTGCAACCCAGCCTGGAAAGTGAGTTTCGCACGGCATTAAAATCAAAAGCTGATGAGGAAGCCATTAATGTTTTTGCAGAAAACCTTCGCCAGTTATTGCTAAGTTCACCGTTGGGCAGTAAAAGGATATTGGCCATTGACCCGGGCTATCGCACAGGCTGTAAAGTGGTTTGCCTGGATGAGAAAGGGGAACTGCTGCACAACGACCTGATCTATGTGCACGAAGCCAACAGGAAGACGGACAGCGAATACAAGATCAAAGAGCTGGTTAAGCGATACAACATACAGGTGTTTGCTATTGGTGATGGTACAGCCGGCAGGGAAACGGAACAGTTTATTAAACAGTTGGGCTTAAACCTTCCGGTTTTTTTAGTGAATGAAGACGGCGCTTCAGTTTATTCTGCCAGCGAAGCCGCCAGGGAAGAATTTGGCGATTATGATGTGACAGTGCGCGGCGCCGTAAGTATCGGCCGCCGCTTAATGGATCCGCTGGCCGAACTGGTGAAGATCGATCCCAAAAGCATCGGCGTAGGGCAATACCAGCACGATGTAAATCAATTCCGGTTAAAAGAAAAATTAGATGCTACCGTTGTTAGCTGCGTAAACGCGGTGGGTGTGAATGTGAACACGGCATCAAAACATTTGCTGGGTTATGTCAGTGGCATTGGTGAAACGCTTGCGGAAAATATTGTAAAATACAGAGCAGAAATAGGAAAGTTTACAAACAGGGTTCAGTTGCTGAAAGTACCACGTTTAGGCAATAAAGCGTATGAACAATGCGCAGGCTTCCTGAAAGTGCAGGGAGGCGCTAATCCATTGGATGCAAGTTCCGTGCATCCTGAAGCATATAAAGTTGTTGAAACGATTGCCAATGATCTAAAAGTCGATCTGAAATCATTAATTGGTAATGAACCCTTGCTTAAATCCATTCAACCTAAAAAATATATTACCGAAGACATTGGTGAATTGACCATTAAAGACATTTTAAAGGAATTGAATAAACCCGGGTTAGACCCGCGCAGCGAGCTGGAACAGTTTGAGTTTGCTTCTATCTACAAGATTGAAGAGGTGCAGCCGGGCATGGTTGTGCCCGGTGTGGTGACCAACATCACCCGCTTTGGTGCATTTGTGGATATTGGTGTTAAGCAGGATGGTTTGGTGCATGTAAGCGAGATCGCCCACAAGTATATCAGCGATCCGGCCGAAGTATTAAAGCTGAATGATAAGGTTAAAGTAAAAGTTTTGGAAGTGGATATTCCGCGCAGCCGTATTTCTTTGTCCATCAAACAAACCCGGGAGGCGCCTGTTGTTCCGCAACGTTCAAAAAACAGCAACAAACAGTATCCGCCACGTAAACAGGAAAATTTATCGAACATGAATGATGCATTGGCTGCATTGAAGAATAAGTTTAAGAAGTAGGGTTAGACCTGTTGAATTAAGCATGCTGAACAGGGGCGAGTGCAAGTTTTTCAAATCTTTCTATTTCCACTATTTTCCCGGCAGGCCATTTAAAAGACATAAGTCGCCAATTATCTTTTTCATCCGGATTGAGATAACGATGTATAAATAAAAGGCCGAAAGCGGTTTTACCTTCATCAACAATAATTGGCTGATAAACATCTCCCTTGTCGTGCAGCCAGCTTCCGCATTCAACCATTTCTGATGGTTTCAGGTCCCAGACTTTTATTCTTGGTGATGGTTCGCCACGTTGCAAAAATCCTATTACCAGCCAACGGCCACTGGCAATGCTAACTTCATCCAGGAAACCTTCAATGATAACAGGGCTGCGAAGAAATCCCAACGTTACGGGATCAAGAAAAAAAAGCCTGGCGCCTGTGTTGGCGTGGCGATAAAGCAAAAGACAGGGTAATCCGTCAAGCTGTGCCATCTTAAGTTTGCATTCGCTTTCCCAATGAACGCTTGGTTCATGAACTTCCGTACTGCCTTTCTTCCTTCTATATTCGTTTAACAGCTTACTGTCTTCTTTTTCCGATTCGCTTATTAACGATGGATCCCGCCAAAGATTCCCATCTGTATTCAGCTTGCCTGTTAGCTTTTCGCCATGCAAAGCGGCGTAAATTTCATGTTTATCAGTTGAGGCTATCACATACCAATTATTCTTGTTCAGGGGATCATCCCAAAAAACAGCTGTATTCAAATCAAAAGATTGAAAAAAACAGGGTGGATCAGATAAAGTTCCGTCTTCTCCAATGTTAAACAATAGTCCTTTGGAAGTAAGATAACTGCCCCAGGGCATAGAGCTTTGCGCATGGAGCGTAGCGGCCACAATTAAACCTTTACAAGCAAATTGGTAAACAGGCTGTTGTACCGATGACTGCCATACGTACAAATTCTCCGAATCACTGGCCAACAGATCAAGCTTATTATTCGTATTTACCCGTGCATATAAAGTGTACAATGTAAGCTTGCGGGCGGCAAACGATGAGATTTTTTTAATGGCACTGTCAACACTGATTAAATACAGGCGCGGATCATCATAATTAAATTGAGCAAGCACTAATTTGCTTAGATCGCCAATACCGGTTGCCGCTTCTTCAATTGTTGGCAATAGAAATCCCCGGGGAAGATCATTAATATTAAAATTAAATAAGGCAACAGCAGACTTTAAAAGACGTTCCAGCATTTCGTAACTATATCCATCAGGCATAAAATTCATGGGTTTCATGCCCAGCTTTTCTCTCTGCATATTCTGGTTCTTATACAACTCAATGCCTTCTTCGTCGAAAATATCGCGCATATGAAAGGCCTGGTCAATAGCCTGGCCCCAAAAAACTGTCGGGTGAATTTGTAATCCATACGCTGTCGCCTTTTCGAGGTCGGCTAACGGCAGCGCTCTAAAGTCGCAGGCAATTTTATAAGCAAACTGTATCACCGCATTTATCTCCTCATTAAAATCTGAAGGGGCTTTCTTTCTCCAACTTTCTAATTTTTTAGTATAGTCGTCCATTCTTTTTGTTTCCAGCGCATATTTCCCTCTCCATTGTATAATAATTTCTCTCAGCTTTTTTATTCTTTCATCATCTTCCTGTGCAGCCGGAAAAACGGGCTTTTGACGCACGGCTTCGTGCTTGATTTCTATTGCCCGGGTTTTTAAATTAAATGCCGGCTTTGCAGACGGCTTTCCTCTTTCCCCCCTCACTCTTTTAAGTAAAAGCTCTTTCGCTTCATTCTCTGTTTTATTCACAAAATCCACATATTCCAGTTGCCTCAGGATGCCTTTTAATTCTATGTCTTCAACCCTTACTGTAATTAATTTATCTTCTTCTCCTTTCGGATCATCTATAAATGAATTGAACCATTCCGTGAAGGTGTACTTCGCATTTATATAATGGGAAGAAAGCACCGCAATGGTTCGTTCACAAAGCTGCATGGCTTTATCCATTTCCTGCACCCAATTGCCTTTAAAATCCCAGGCCTGAATAATAACGCTATAATGTGCTTCTTCCAATTCCCAGGCAATCCACTCTGCAATTTGAAGATCGTTTTTGTTATAGCTAATAAAGAAATCTTTTTCCGCACCAGGCATAGTATAAAATTTGTGAGAAGTTACAGCATTGCTTTAAAAATTTTTATGGTGTAGTTAGTTTTTAGAGAAATACTTTGGGATTTGAACAGTCTTTTATGCCTCAACTTAATAATTCTGTTGTTGGTTTTGATATACATTTCTAACACTAAGTGCCTGACGCAATAATATCTTTTGGAGTTAAATTAAAAATGAAACCTGCTATAGTTTTATTGCATTCATTACCTGTAAGCCGAATCCCGGGTAATAGAATAAATAACATTGTTGTCCGACTAAAATTTTAATTCCTGGGCTAAAGCCCTTGATGGGCCTGGTTTTCACTAGCCCCGGGCTTAAGCCCGGGGTTATATAGCGGAATCCTTATCCAACGGGCTTTAGCCCAAGTTAACCGGACAATACTGAATAAATAAATTTATCTTACCTGCATGAAAGCAATTTTGATCGGCGCTACCGGTGCTACGGGAAGTGAACTGTTGCATTTATTATTAGCGGATAATACGGTTAATGAAGTGATGGCGCTGGTACGCCGGCCGCTACCCGTACAACATCCCAAATTACGGACGGAAGTGATCAATTTTGATGAACCACAAACCTGGAAACATTTTGTAACCGGCGATGTGGCTTTCTCCTGCCTGGGTACAACCCTTAAAGCCGCAGGCAGTAAAGAAGCACAATACAAAGTGGATTACACGTATCAATATTCTTTTGCAAAGGCAGCTAAAGAAAACGGGGTTCCCAAATTTTTGCTTGTCTCAGCCAGCTCGGCCAGTCCAAAGTCTGTGCTCTTTTATTCGCGTATGAAGGGTGAGCTGGAAGTGTCTGTACGGGCGCTGGATTTTGAAAGCCTCACTATTTTCCGGCCTGGTTTATTGTCGAGGCCGCAAACAGACCGTTCAGGTGAGAAACTAAGCGAATCAATACTAAATTTTTTTAACCGGGTAGGCCTTTTAAAAAAGCTGGCGCCTTTACCCGTACACAAATTGGCGCGGCTGATGTTGGTTTATGCCAAACACAATAAAACCGGTGAACAAATAATCGAGGCAGCCGCAATCCTGGAAGAAGTGAAAGGGCTTTAGATGTATTTGTCTTTATTGCAGGGCTGATTTGCTTTGCATGCGTAAAGATGACGATAAAATTTTTTGAGATAAAAGAAGAAACTGAACCAGCGTTAAGTTACCGTGAATTGTCAATGGTGAGTGGTGAGCAGGCGGCCTGAAGATGTAGCATTCACCACTCGCCCGGGAAAGTTATTTATTGATAAACTCGATGATCAGCTTTGATAATGCTTGCGGATTGTCAACACATGGTATGTGCCCGGAATTTTCGATCACTTCATACCTCGCGCCTTCCATGATGTCAGCTAACTGCTTTACGTGTTCTGGCAATGTGGATCCGTCTTCTGCGCCTACTATGCATAAGGCCGGTATTTTTATTTGGGCGGCTATATTTTCCAGGTCTGCATCACGGATGAGTTCGCTGGCCTTTATATATCCCGGAACTGATGTGCGCTCCAGCATGTTTTTATAAGCGGCAACTTTTACCGCCTGTTCCTGCCTGAATTTTGCCGAGAACCATCGTTGCATTACTCCATCGGATATGCCAGAAATTCCTTTTTCTTTCACTGCGGCAATTCTTTCATTCCATACTTCTTCTGTTCCGATCTTATACATCGTATCGCAGAAAATAAGTTTTTCAATTTTTTGCGGGATACGCGATGCCAGTATTTGCGCGATCATTCCACCAACAGATAACCCAACAAAAGCAACCTTGCCTATGGAAAGATGATCCATCAATGCAAGTACATCATCAGCAAAATCATTCAGGCTGTTCGTGTCTTCCACAACATCGCTCAGGCCATGCCCCCTGTTATCAAACAATAAGACATTACCATACATTTTTACGGCATCCGCCACATCATCCCATATCCTGAAATCAGTGCCTAAAGAGTTGATGAAAACAAATGTTCTGCCCGCTTCATTTCCCAAAGCATTTTGAACGTATTTGTAATGAAGGGTATGTGCGTCTACTCTTAAAAACTGCATAAATTAATTTTGAAAGACTGAGCCAGTCTGTGCAAGTTAAGATCAAACCTCCGCTTTTTTTAATTGAGGCGAAGCATGTTGATCGCATTCTCTTTTAATATCAGCGGTTTTACTTCTTCTTTAAATCCGGCGGTTTCAAAATCTTTCAGCCAACGCTCGGGTGTTATTAAAGGAAAGTCGGTACCGAAAAGCATTTTATGTTTTAGCTGTGTGTTGGCATATTGTACTAATTGCGACGGAAAATATTTTGGGCTCCACCCGCTGAGATCGATGTACACATTGGGTTTATGCATGGCCACACTTAAAGCTTCATCCTGCCAGGGCCAGGACGGATGTGCAATAATAATAGGAATATCCGGGAAGTCAATGGCCACATCGTCAAGATGTATGGGATTGGAATATTCTAACCGCAACCCGCCACCGCCACGAACGCCACTGCCAAAACCCGAATGCCCGCTATGAAACAACATCGGCAACCCAGCGGCCGCGATCACTTCATATAAATGGTAAGCCATTTTATCGTTGGGATAAAACCCCTGCACCGTAGGATGGAATTTAAAACCCTTCACACCAAATTCTTCGATCAAACGCTTTGCTTCCCTGGCGCCCATTCTGCCCTTGTGCGGGTCGATGCTGGCAAAGGGTATCATCACATCGTTGTTCTTCACCGCTTCTTCCGCTATCTCTTCATTGGGTATTCTTCTTCTGCCAAGTTCATATTCCGCATCAATGGTGAACATAACAAATGCCATGTTGAGGCTGCGGTAGTAATCACAGGTTTCCTGGATGGTGGGGCGGCGCGTCGTTTTAAAATACTTCATGAACGCTTCATCAAACTCTGGTCGGTAATCATCATGGGGCTGGCGGCAGCTTACTTCTGCATGCGTATGCACATCAATGGCGGTTATTGTATGAATGTCGATCATAGTATTTGTTTTTGCCTGCAAGAAATGTTGCCACAGATGACGCCAAATCGCAGAAATATGAAAACACATTCCGTGTTTCTGTGTCTTCCGTGGCAATTTCGCAGGCAACGCGTAAACATAATCATTCTAATGACCCGGCCTTTGCTTGCCGGTCATTACCTATTTCTCAATTAATCGCCCCAAACTTCTTTGGCAACTTTTACAACTAACTCCAATTTTCTCCACTGATCATCCATTGTTATATTATTGCCATGCGAAGTGCTGCTGAAACCACATTGCGGGCTGATCCCCATATTTTCCATAGGCATATATTGCGCTGCTTCATGAATGCGTTTGATAAGATCGTTCTCATTTTCCAGTTGCGGCAATTTGGAGGAGATCAAACCTAACACAACTACTTTACTCTTTGGCACAAAACATAAAGGAGCAAAATCGCCGCTGCGTTCGTCATCGTATTCCAGGAAATAAGCATCCACATTCAGGTCATTAAATAAAACTTCGGCCACAGGTTCATAGCCGCCTTCCGCAAACCAGGTACTGCGGTAATTGCCGCGGCATAAATGCACCGCAACTGTAAGATCAGCGGGGCGATCATCGATCACTGAATTGATCAATGCTGCATAAGTGCAGGGCAGTTCATTCGGATCATCACCGCGTTGTTTTGCTTCTTCCCGCATTTTAACATCGCAGAGATAGGCAAGGTTGGTATCATCCAATTGTATGTACCGGCAACCGGCTTGATATAACGCATTTATTTCATCGCGGTAACATTGCGAAAGGTCAGCAAAAAATTCATCCATTTCCGGGTAAGCATGAATGTCAATCGCTTTTCTTCCGCCGCGAAAGTGCACCATTGTCGGAGAGGGAATGGAAACCTTTGGCGTTTGAGTGACTACTGATTTCAAAAAATTAAAATCGTCTGTCTGTATATTACGTATATGTTTCAGCTTGCCCGTTACGCCCAGCTTTGGAGGAGTGAAACCGTCTTCCGCAGCTTTAGCATGGGGATTTGCTCCAATGCCACCGGTAACCGAAACGCCTTCGAGTTGCTGCAAAAAATCAAGGTGAAAATAATCGCGGCGAAATTCGCCATCAGTGATAGCCTGCATACCGGTGCTTTCTACTTTCTTCACTGCTTCAGCGATGGCAATATTTTCTGCTTCGCGTAAGGCTTCAGCAGACAGCCCGCCTTTCTTCCACTGAAAACGTTTTTCCAAAAGATCTTTTGGCCTTAGTAAACTGCCAACCTGGTCTGCCCGAAAAGGGGGATTTAATTTATTGTGCATTCAATTTTATTTTTTAAAGGAACATAAAAGACTACAGGAACAAGGAGGTTAAATGATATTGCATTCTTTGTGCCTCCCGGTGTACTTCGTGGCTTTCACTTCGGCTGCATGCGCAAAGCGCCGTCAAGCCTTATCGTTTCGCCATTTAAATATTCGTTCTCTATAATATGCATTACAAGTTTTGCATATTCTTCTGCTATGCCCAATCTTTTAGGAAAAAGAATAGCTGCCGATAAGCTCGCTTTTGCTTCATCGCTTAAACCCTGCAGCAAAGGCGTTTCAAACAAACCGGGTGCAATGGCATTTACCCTTATACCGAATTGCGCAAACTCCCTGGCAGCCGGTAAGGTTAAACTTACAATGCCGCCTTTGGAGGCAGCATAAGCCGCCTGCCCGATCTGGCCTTCATATGCAGCAACAGAAGCGGTAGAAATAATAATACCTCTTTCCCCATTTGCCAATGGCGCCGCAATACTCATAGCCGCGGCTGCCAGCCGCATCATATTAAAACTGCCAACGAGATTTACTTTTATGATCTTTTCAAAATTTTCCAGCGGCATTGGTCCTTCTTTGCCAACAATCCTCGAAGCGCCGCCAATACCTGCGCAGTTCACCAATACTCTTGCCATACCGTGTTGCATGGCTGCTTTTTCAATGGCAGCTTTTGCACTTGCTTCATCGGATACATCACATTCTATGGCGATGCCGCCTATGGCTGCGGCTACTTTTTCTGCAAGATCAATGTTGAGATCAAGCACGGCCACTTTAGCGCCCGCATCGGCCAGTGCCGTTGCCGCTGCTGCGCCTAATCCCGAAGCGCCACCCGTTACCAGTACCGGTATATTTTCAAGCTCCATCTTTAAAACACTTGTTTGGTGTAACCTGTTTTTATTTCAATGATATTTTCCGCAGGAGTCTTCGCATATAACTGTTCAACAATGTCAGGATGATTTTGTATGACGCTCCTCTGGTTGATCGTTCCCTTATCTGAGACCTCACCCTTATCCATTGAAAGATCGAAATCAGCCAGGATAGCCCTCTTTACCAAAGTGGCGCTGCCCGTACTTTCCCTGGCTATTTCTTCCAAAACTTTTTGCAGCTTTTCTGTTACAAGCGGATGATGAATGACATCGGCAGTTTCCTTCAAACCGGTCAAATGCTTGCAATATTCAATGGCAGGGAATACGATCGCACCAATAAAATCATTATCATGACCTGTAATCACTATATCCTGTATCAATCCATTACCGGCAGCAATTACCTGCGAGCGCAATACGCCAACCCTTACCCAGGTGCCGGTATTCAGCTTAAAGTCTTCTGCCAACCTTCCGTCAAACAACATTCCTTTATTGGCATCGGTTTCATCGGCGAAACGCAAAGCATCGCCGGTGCAGTAAAAACCTTCTTTATCAAAAACAGCAGCAGTTAATTCCGGTTGGCGCCAGTAACCGGGAAATATATTTTTGCCCCGGTATCTTGCTTCCAGCTTTTCGCCAGAACGAACCAGTTTTAATTCCAGCCCGGGTACAGGCACGCCAAGCAATCCCGCAAAACCGCCCGGCTCGCTTGCAAACAAAGCGGAAGGGCATGACTCTGTGCAGCCAAGACCTGTTCCTATCAATATTTTTTTTCCTGTTATTTCTACCGATAATGATTCCCATCCGTCCCAGACATGCTGCGGCATGCCGGCGCCTGCGTAGAATAACATTTTAAGGTTGCTGAAAAATCTTTTGGCAAGTGCATAGTCTTTCCTGAAATAATGCAATAACTCTTCAAAACCTTTCGGCACATTAAAATATACGGTCGGATTTCTTTCCTTCAAATTCTTAATTGTAACCGCAAGTCCTTCGGGAGTTGGATTACCGTCATCAATATACAGGGAACCGCCATTGAAAAGCGCTAACCCGAAATTATGATTGCCGCCAAACGTGTGATTCCATGGAAGCCAGT
The DNA here is from genome assembly GCA_036274175.1 of Parafilimonas sp. Classification (GTDB taxonomy): domain Bacteria; phylum Bacteroidota; class Bacteroidia; order Chitinophagales; family Chitinophagaceae; genus Parafilimonas. Next base: position 79,547 of record DASUGF010000011.1, on the reverse strand, counting down.
CGATGAACTCAAGATCTTTATCTTTTAAAAAAGGAAATGTTTGGGTTATCTGCTGCCAGTTGGTGCTGATATTTTCATGCGTATTAATAACGCCTTTTGGCAGATCCGTAGAACCTGAGGTGAACAATATTTTAGCGATGGTACCGGGCTGAATGGCGTTGAAAGCTGCCTCAACGCCCCCTAAATCCCCCGGTGGGGGACTTTTTAAAAGATCATCAAATGAGGTGATACTCGTATTGCTCAAACCATTCTTTACAGCAACAATCTCTATGTCTTTTGCAACAGCCTGTAACGCAGGCTGATATTTTGCGGCATCATTCACAAAGATCAAACCCGGTTGCAGCAGGTCAATAATATACTGAAGCCGTTTGAAATCCCTGGACCGTAAAGAATATGCCGGCGCAATGGCCGAATAAGGAATACCAACATGCAGAGCTGCCAGGGCAATCAATCCATGTTCGATACTGTTCTCACTGAGGATGGCAACAGGCCTTTCCGTCAATACTTTTTTATTTAATAAAGCGTGTGCAATGTTTTGCACTTTGGCAAAGGTTTCGGCATAAGTGAGCGTTTCCCAATGCCCCGTTGCATTTTTTCTGCCAATAAAAATCTTTTCCGGAATAATTGTTGCCCAATGTTTTAGTCTTTCCGTGAGCCGGAAAGGATATGGCTCCAACGGTATGGCGGAATGCATTACAATACTACCATCCGCACGAACCTGTTTTTGTATGTCGATCCGGATTGTATTCACGTGGTGACAGCCTGCCGTATTTTTTGCATGTGCCATGTAAGCAACTGCTCCTTCTTATGATTTTAATTTTTTAGCCCTTCCTTCCAGGAATTCTTTCATCCTTTCTTTTGCTTCAGGCGCCTCACGGGAAAGCGCCGCAATAAGGCTTTCCATTATCAAAGCTCCCTCCTGCGGCGCCTCCGCAATTCTTGGCAAGATATGCATCAGCGCATAATTGGTGAGCGACGAATTGTGGCAAACTTTTTTAGCCAGTTCATAGGCTTTTTTCAGGCCTTTGCCTTCTTCGGTTATATATTGTGAAATACCGATGAGATTGCCTTCTTTGGCATCAATAACACGACCTGTAAGCATCATGTCTGTCATGCGCGACACACCAATCAATTTAGGCAACCGCACCGAGGCGCCGCCGCCCACAAAAATGCCGCGCTGGCCTTCGGGCAACGCATAAAAAGTGGTTTCTTCCGCCACACGGATATGACACGCACAGGCGAGCTCCAGTCCGCCGCCTACACAGGCGCCATGCAGTACGGCAATCACCGGCACCGTTCCAAATTGGATCTTATCTAAAACGCGATGCCACATGCGGCTGTGATGCATGCCTTCAATCGTGTCGGTTTCAACAAAATCAGAAAGGTCAAGCCCTGCGCTGAAATGCTTGCCTTCCGCGTAAAGTATCGCACATTTAACGCCCTGCGGAATGGACAAAAATATTTGTTCTACTGCGAGGAGGACCTCATCATTGATCGCATTGCTTTTTTGAGCGCGGCATAATTTCACTATTAACAGCTCATCTTCGATTGCTGTTTGCACTGAGACAGGCAGCTTGCCTCTTAATTCTCCCTTATGTTTCATGCTATTTTAAGATTATACTAATTTATAGAAATCAAGGATCACGCGGTTAGCTTTACGTTCACCCGTTGCGATAAAAATATAACGGGTAAGCCATTTATAGTTTTCGCTAAGGTTTTAACACCGGCACAAGCTGCGGTAAGCAGGCTCCATAAAGCAATTCCACTTATAATAATGTTACGGCGACTGGCTCTGTCTGCGGGACGGCTGATCATGATGCCAAAAATGGTATAGAGGAGCGTAAAGCCTAAACGCATCAACAGGCTCAGCTTTGTGTCGCTTAAATGCATACCGCGTGTTATGGGAACAACCGGCAAGGCCAATATCCGGCGATGGGGAAAGGAAGAAATATTTGCCCTTGTAAGCGGGCCAACCACATACCATGCACAGCTAAGTGAAGGCTGGTCATCATCCGGGTGTTTTTCCATGCAGCAGGTCTTTAAATAAAAAAGCAGTTGGTTTTGGACACACGAATATAAGGAAACCTGATATTAAGGGAATAATTTTTTTCCTATCATTGCGCGATGACACCGAGGATCATTTACCTGATGAAGAGAGCTGAGATCGAGATCACTTCGCGGATGAACGATGCATTGGAAGTTTGCGGCCTTACACCGATACAATACAGCTTATTATATTTTATAGATATTAATAAAGGAGATCTTTCTTCTGCGCAGCTTTCGCGCCGTTTTTCTGTAACACCGCAATCAATGAATGAACTGGTGCAGGTATTGCAGAGAAAAAAGCTATTGAAAAAAAATGCTGATCCTGCACATGGAAGAATTCTTCGCATCAGCCTTACCAAAAAAGGCAAACAGTTATTACACGAGAGCAGCCATGCACTAGATGATCTGGAAAATAATCTATTAAAAAAATTTTCCGGTGATGACATCACTACGCTCAGAAGTCTTGTTGGAAAAATGCTGGAAACAGCGGCGGAGGCAAAGTTGATCCGTTAGGCTTATCATCATGTGGTAGTACTCCAATTTGAAATTGATTCCACATAAGACACAGTAGAAACAACCCGTCCCGCCTAAGACTTGGATAGATTTTCATATAGCCTGTTTGTTTTCTCTGTGACCTATTTCTATTGTGGTTGAGGTTGAATAACATATACAACGACAGGAATGATACGGCGGATGAAGCGCCGGTGCAAACGATCACTTAATAAAAGCACCGGGAAATACTTTTTTATCCAGTGGCAATGTATTGTTGCCAATATCTTTTACGGTACCGGTGATAGCAAAATAATCAGGTAACAGAAATGTCTTCTTTCGCAGTAATGAATTTTTTTGAAGCATGAATCCTTTCTTATCCGTGCTATTAAAAGATATATTGTTAAACAACGGATCAATATTGAGGTGAACTGCCTCGCTATTTGTTCTTTCCTGGTCCGCATTATTTTCCAGCCATTCCTGTAAGGAGAAAAAAGTAGTTGGCCCGTATTTAAAAACATATTGATTGCTGTAAGAATAATAATTATTGTGAAGAAAATAAGCTGCGGCGGTGTTTATAGTTAAATCGCTGTTTATAAAATTTACATTGCCTTTTGTAACAAAAATATTATTGGCAATAATCACATTTTTAAAGTTCGGGCCTATAAATGTAACAGCAGCAGGAATTCCGCCTACCAAGTTTTTATCATCAAGATAAATGGTATTATTATAAACATAACTGTTGGTTACGCTATAAGCGCTGTCTGCACCCCATATGGAGACGGCCCCGTAATTATTTTTTCTTCCGTCATTCACGCTGATATTAAAACGGATTATGTTATTGGTAAAAAGAAACAATGCCCCATATTCCGCGAGCAAATAACCTGCTCCTTCGTTGTTATAAGAATAGTTGTATTGCAGCACACAGTTTGAAGCGCCGCCGTCAATATCAAAACCGCCGCCGTCTTTTACAGTGCCGGTATGATTATCATGCGAAACGCAATATTGAATCGTGGCATTTTTACACATCCAAACCCAGATACCGACAGGCCCTCCTGCATTACACCGGTTATCGGCGCCATTTTCATACGCTTCACAATGTTCGATAACTAATCCATCGATCATTGCCATTACAATACCATTTCCGGAATGATTTTCAGTTTTAGTTAATATGCCGCGATTTTCAAAAGCTTTGCAATAAGCGATGTAAAAATCTTTGTGCTGAAAACCTTTATAGCTGCCATAAGACGCAATACCGCCCTGCCCGTTTCCACTCGCATTGCAGTGTGTGATACGAACATGTTTATATCCTTTGTAAGCAATATCATCATTCGCGCCGAATACAATACCGTATGTATTAAATCCTTTGACATCGCAACCGTCGATCTCTATATGGGAAGGCATGTTTAAAGAATCATTCGCAAAAAAATGAATACCACTGCCCTTATTGGTATTCACTCCCAACCCTTCAAAATTCAACGACACAAGTTTTACAAATGATGTATTTACTGCAAGCAACCCTTCATCATCACCTGCATTTATAGTCGCCCTGTCTTTGCCATAGCTTGTAAATACAATTGGCTTACCTGCTGTTCCGTTGTCATCTGAAGTAAGTTTAATGGCGCCATTAAAAACAGCGCTGCCTTCAAAGAACACACTGTCACCTGGTTTGAAATCAACAGCATTTATTTTATCTATTGAACGCCATGCGGTTGCCGGCGTAAGGCCATTATTATTATCATTGCCTGCAGTTGCAACATAATAGTTCCTCCCCTGGGAGAATATGTTTGTATTAAAGAAAATAAAGAAGCAAAAACACGGGACAATAATTTTACTTGTTCGTTTCATTTCCGGTTTGTTTCATCAAGAGAAGAGTGCGACGAAGTAAATTAACGAAGATGTTTTGAAAAATGATTTGAATAAAAACGGCCGAGCCAACGTAACTGGAATTTATACAGTTAGCTTTGAGCTCAATAGCATAAGAGATCTATATCGATCTGGTCCTGCTTTTAAAAAATCAAAAGATACTGTCAATGAAAAAAACAGGTATAACCATATTCATTGTTGCATTAATGCTGCATACGCTTCACGCGCAAACAAAACCGGCACGCCTTATCATCCGCGGTGATGATATGGGTTTTTCTCATGCAGGCAATACCGGTATTATAGAATGTTTTAGAAACGGTATTGAAACCTCTGTTGAAGTACTGGCGCCCTCTCCCTGGTTTCCGGAGGCGGTTCAGTTACTGAAAGAAAATCCAACAGTGGATGTTGGGATTCACCTTACACTAACCAGCGAATGGGATAATTTAAAATGGCGGCCCTTGACCGATTGCCCCAGTCTTAAAGATGCTGACGGTTATTTCTATCCAATGATATGGACAAATAAAAATTATCCCGGCAAAAATTTATTAGCACATACATGGCGACTTGATGAAATTGAAAAAGAATGGAGGGCCCAGATCGAACTGGCGTTGCGTGAAATTCCGCGCATCAGCCATATATCCGGGCACATGGGTTGTACCAATATGAATGACACGGTGCATGCATTGGCCAGGAAGCTCGCAAAGGAATACCATATTGATATTGACCTGAAAGGCCTGGATGTAGCCGGTACCAGTTATGTCGGGGCTCACACAACCAGTGCAGAAAAAAAATCGGCCTTTATCAAAATGCTTGATACACTTAAGGCGGGTAAAACGTATTTGTTTGTGGATCATCCTGCGACAGCTTCTCCTGAAATGAAAGCTATTCATCATATCGGTTATGAGAACGTGGAAGAAGACCGGCAGGGCGTTGTTGACCTGTTTACGGATAAGGAAATTAAAGACCTGATCAGGCAGAAAAATATCCAGCTTATCAGCTACAAAAACCTGACAGAATAAACATGTTTTTCCGGCATATAAACCGCGCCAGATAATGCGTTTATTGAAGGTATATATCACGCTTGCTTTTGTTGGATGGATACTATCATCGTGCCAAAGGGAATTAAGCTGTTATGACTGCCCTCCCCCCGGGACTGACACTACCGGAGCAGGTCAGCCGGTAAAAAATGAATGGCAGTTTGATGAAATTGCTAACCGCTACAGCGGGCCGGTTGATACAGCGTATATAACTCAATACGATACTGGTGAACTTTTAACCATAACAGGCACATCGGCCGCAGGTAATGAAAATTTCTTCATCAGCATAAAGTCTTTCAATGGAGAGATAAAACCAGGCGAAAAATATTCTGTAAGCAATCAGCAGGTTAAATTTTATTATTATAACGATGGAGATACAATATATTTTGCCGTTCCCTATTTGGGAGGCGATATTTCTGTGACGATCACGGCAATAGATTCGAACAAAGTTCAAGGTGTCTTTAGCGGTATTGCAATAGATAAAGACAATAAAAGCCGTAATATCAGTAACGGGCAATTTTCTTCATCGCTTAAAACTACAGCAGCAAATACTGATAAAGGCTCTGTAATAATGTGGGCAAAACAGCTATGCAGTGCCGACCCCATAAAAGTGAAACTGAATAATGTTTATGGAGAAATAAATATTTTCTCCTATAGCCCCCCTGATTGCGGCGATCAGCGATGGCCAAATTTTACGGTAGATACAGGTACTTACAAATGGGTAGCCTATTGTGGCAAAGATTCAATATCCGGAGATGTTACAGTTAAAGCAAATAGTTGTGTAAAAGTACTTGTTGAATTTATATTCACCCCGGCTGATACAACTATAACCACAGAGGCTGTGTGCAAATTAAATACGGTGAGCTATTCTGGTTGCTTATTGCTGCAATGCGATGCATTGGAAACATATCTGCCATTCCCCAATACTGTATCTGCATCTTTCTCTTCTCAAACAGTTACACAATTACAATATTTCAGTTATGCGGCAGGTTTTCAATTTAATTCACAAAATATAATTACAAATTCTGACAACAGGATTTATATTAATGAATCAACACCTCAACAATGCTATTTTACTAAAGATGCGTCAGGAAAAATAATTGAATATCGCGGTATGAAACATCCGGAAGTGATATACCCCCTTGACTCTATTGTTGTAAAATACAAGTATGATAATGGCGGCAACCTAATTACACGAACTGTATATGATGCACATTATTTGAAGCCGTTAAAAGAAACAGGTTTTACCTGGCAGGACGGAAATGTGGTGCAGACAATTGAAAAGAATCTGGCTGCCGGAGGTAAAACCATTACTGATTTTACCTATTACACAGACAGAATAATAAAACAACAGCCTTTTATTTTTACACAGGCATTCGAGCTCTTATTATTCCAACCCCTGGTTGATTTCGGCAACCGCATGAAGAACCCGGTTAAATCTCAGGTTGTACATGCGACTGATAATAATGGCAACCCGATTGATTTAAGTTATAATTACAATAAATATGTTGTAGATGATAATGATTATTTAATGGGTTTTAATATAAGCCGCGGAAGCGCCACTACTACTTTTTCATTTGGATATGTTTGTTTTTAAAATCACAACCTGGCAGGTTAGTTCTAACAGGCGGCATGCAATGGATACCGGCATGCTTATAATTTATGGGTATATCTATAAAAAAATGAATTAATTGCTATCATTGCGCAAATATTCCCGTGTGTGAAACACCCTTTTTATAAACTGCTTTATATAAGCTTCTTGTTCTTTTACGGTTCTGCATTCACGCAAAACAATGTGCCGGGTGGGTGGTATATAGTTAATTTTAATTATAATTTAAGTCAAAAATTCACCTTATACAGCGAAATCCAGGCACGCAGCCAGCATGTAGCAGATGACTTTTATTATCACGAACTTAAAGCAGGAGCAAGTTATACTCTAATTGGTAACGGGGCTGTGTTTCTTGGTTTTGGCAATTATAAAACCTATACTATACCGGGTAATTTTAAAAAACCTGTTGAAGTAAATGAAAACAGGATATGGGAGCAATTCACTTTAACAAACAACATAAGCCGTATAAAATTTGAACATCGCTACCGCATTGAACAACGCTGGCTCAACGGCGACTTTCATAACCGTTTTCGTTACCGCCTTGCGGCCTATGTTCCCATTAATCACGCCACTATAAAAGATAATACATTAATTTTTTCGGTTTTTGATGAAGTGTTCTTCACCGATAAAAGGCCTTATTTCCTACGCAACAGGGTTTTTTTGGGGCCCGGCTATCAAATAAACAAATTGCTTACCATACAAACCGGTTTCCTGCGCCAGTTTGACTACAACGAAGTTGATGGCGGTACGGGAAAGAATTTCCTGCAGGTCTCACTGCTGTTTACTGCCGGCAATTCTAACCGCACCGAGCATCGCAGCAATGCAGACTAAGCATTCATTTGCTTGTTAATTTACTGATCTGTATACCGGCTTCCTTTAACCTTCCCCGCAGCTCTTCCTGCGGCATGGATCTGTTTTCCAGTTGTTCTTTCAGATTCTGAAAATAGCCGGTTGTATCTTCTGCCCCGGCATATTCCGCTAACACCTTTATGGCATCTGCAACATAATTCAATGCATAGTCGTACAGTTTAAAGGTCACAGGCGGGTCGAGCAGGTATTGCTTTATTTCCGTTATCTTTTTAAGATCATCATTCCTCATTTTCATAGGTACAAAATTAATCACCGAAAAATTAGCATTTAAACATGCCGGCAAACGAACAGCAAAACACTTTATTAGTTAATATAAACCCCGTAAATTTGCGGTCTCAAAAATTAAAAATAAGTTATGAGTACAGTAAAAGTTGCAATAAACGGGTTTGGACGAATTGGCCGTCTTGTTTACCGGCAGATATATAATATGGATGGTATAGATGTGGTTGCTGTCAACGATCTCACCAGTCCGAAAGTATTGGCTCATCTTTTAAAATACGACAGTGCGCAGGGCAGGTTTGGTAAAGATGTTAAAGCCACAGAGAATTCCATTGTTGTTGAAGGCAATGAAATTAAAATATACGCACAGAAAGATCCTTCGCAGATTCCCTGGGGCGATCATGATGTGGATGTTGTACTGGAATGTACCGGGTTTTTTACGGATAAGACGAAAGCGGAAGCGCATATTAAAGCAGGCGCAAAACGTGTCGTGATTTCTGCACCCGGAACTGGTGAAATGAAGACGATCGTATTTAATGTAAACCACGATATGCTCGATGGCTCTGAAACAGTTATAAGCTGTGCATCCTGCACCACCAATTGTTTAGCGCCAATGGCAAAGGTGCTGGATGATAAATTTGGTATCGTTACAGGTTTAATGACAACCATTCACGCCTATACCAATGACCAGAACACGCAGGACGCTCCGCATGCCAAAGGCGATTTGAGAAGAGCAAGGGCTGCTGCACAGAATATTGTTCCCAACAGCACCGGCGCCGCAAAGGCGATAGGGCTTGTTATACCAGGTATAAAAGGAAAGCTGGATGGCACTGCACAACGCGTACCTACATTAACAGGTTCATTAACAGAGCTTACCACGATCTTAGGTAAGAAAGTAACTGTAGATGAAGTAAATGCCGCCATGAAGGAAGCTTCAAACGAAAGCTATGGCTATACCACAGACGAAATTGTAAGCAGCGATATTATCGGTATGCATTATGGTTCTTTATTCGATGCTACACAGACCAAGGTGCTTACAGTAGGCGATCAGCAGTTGGTAAAAACGGTTAGCTGGTATGATAATGAAATGAGTTATGTAAGTCAGTTGGTAAGAACAGTAAAATATTTTGCCGGTTTAATAACCAAATAGTTCTATTATAAAGTTTATCCTGCATGATGTTTTTATAAAAGCATTATGCAGGATTTTTTATTGAAATAGGTTTGAAGGCCTTTATGTTTTCACGATGTCGTCTCATTTATAACAAACGCATACCCCACAAATTTTCCATGATGCGAAAAAGACAGGGGAATATGTTTTTGTTGAGCAATGACGGGATAACCACGCGCAGCCTTTTCAATACTTATGTCATTACTTAAAAAGATTTTACACAGTTTGCTTACAACAAAGCTTCTCACCTCCCGCGATTGCATGATATAAGCATCATCGCTGATCTCTTTAATTCCCCAATGCACACTGTCAAAGCATTCGGTATTGTTGGCAACTGTAAAAATCAGTTTACCAGTAACAAAAGATCTTGTATAAAAAGTTAACAAATCAAAGTTCACTTCACAACTGTAACACGTACGGTCATCCAGGGAAATACCTTCAATTGTATCAGAAAGATCTAAACCATTTTGTTTTAAAGGCAATAGGATTTCTTTGATCTTTATTTTAGTTGGCGCGAATAAGGTATGCGGATGGCTTCTACCGTGAAACTTATAAACAGATTCTTTTACAGACCATGCCAGCCAAACAAAGTTTTCAAAAGACAGCGTTTGAAAACTGTTGCTTTTAAAAAGTTCAATTTCTCCTTCGGAAAGAATTCTGGAATAAAATTTTGTCTGCTTTGTCCGTTCAGTATCTGTGCATTCCAATACAACTATGTCATTGCCGGTGCTTATCAAATTTTTTCTTTCATTTTTTCCATGATCACATCAATACAACTGCCTGCATTGTGTATTTTCTCTGCGGAATCTGCGTCAATTTCAATATCATACCTTTCTTCGGCGTCGATGATAATATCCACGAGGTTAGCGGAATTTATTTTAAGGTCTTTAATAAATTCGGTTTCGTCATTCATAGAGTTAAGGGCTTCTTTGTCCATGGTATAGGGCGCCAGAACTGTTTTTAATCCCTCTAAAATTTCTTGTCTGCTCATTATCTTTTATATTTTGAAAAAATTACACACGCGTTTACATCGCCAAAGCCAAAATTAGCTTTTGCAACAATATTAACATTTTTATCTACCCTTTTCAGGGGGAAACTTTTTGCATCTGCGATAGCTAAAATCTCAGGATTCGGATCTTCAAGATTAATATTCGGATGAATAAACTGGTACATCAACTGCAAAATAACGCCAACTATTTCAATTGACCCTGCAGCACTCAGGCAATGGCCGATCATTGATTTTAAAGAATTAGTCAAAGGAAAATCTTCTCCTCTCCTGTCAAGCGCAGCGGCCCAGTTTTCTATTTCCATTCTATCAGCCATGGTCGCTGTTAGATGCCCGCTTATCAGGTCTACATCCTTTGGTTCAACACCGGCATTTTGCAAGGCGTCGGCAATACATTGTACAACACCTTCTGCATTGGGCGATGTCATTGAGCCGGTTCCCTGTTGTCCGCCTGAATTGGTGGCGCCACCCAACACCTCTGCATAAATGATCGCATTGCGGGCAAGCGCATAATCCAGGTCTTCCAAAACCAATGCGCCGGCCCCGGAGCCCGGTACAAAACCACATGCAGTAGCGCTCATCGGCCTGGACGCCTGTTTGGGCGTTTGATTGAATTTCCTTGCTAACACACGCATGGCATCAAAAGCGCCAAATATATAATTATCTATATATTCATTACTGCCAACCAGCATGCGTTTTGCCATTCCGTGCTTTATGTATTCATACCCCATCAAAACGGCCTGCGAACCGGTAGCGCATGCCGAGGAATTGGTAATTATCCTGTTGCCCAATCCAAGCAAACCCGTGATATACGCCGTGGAACCGCTGTTCATTAATTGCTCAACTACACGCGACCCCAATTTGCGCGACTGCTTTACATCCACTAATGCAATTACCCTTTTCATCGCCTCCGTATCGGCGATACTGCTGCCAAAAACACAACCGGTCTCCCAATGAATTTTACCATCAGATAAAGTATTGCCCGCATCGATCCAGGCATCCGCAGCAGCCTTTATGGCATAGCCGATCGCGCTGCCTTTTAAGCCATGGAATGTAACTTCAGAAAGATAGTCTTTCAGGTGGCTGAAGTCGAAATCGGGAACGCCGCAAACCTGGCAATTAAAATGAAGTTCTTCATATAAGGGCATAAACTTTAAACCCGAAACTCCATTCTGTATAGCGCTCAAAAAAGCGGGGATACCCACGCCGTTTGGCGCCACCACCCCCATGCCGGTAACAACAACACGCCTGCTCATAGGATTACCTGGTTTAAGGTAAATTGTTTCATAATACCGGAAAATGTTCCCCTCGCCACTAACTCACCGGGTTCATTCATCATTTCTATATAACATTTAAGCTTATCAAAACGAAAATATTGTTTTTTAGAAATCACGGTCACCTTTTCACCAGGCAACACTATTTTGAAAAATGCAACTTCAGTAGATGTTAGTAGCGGTAAAAGATTTTTTGGCTTCCCGGGCCTGGCTTCCTCCTTCCCTGCCATTAAATAAATTCCTAAAACAACCAGGCCGATCTGTGCCATTATTTCGGTGATGATCACTCCGGGTGTAACAGGATTTCCGGGGAAATGATCTTCATAAAAAAAGGAATTGCCGTTAAGTGTGTAATTCCCCGTAACGCCAGTTTCATCAAGCGATACTATTTCATCCACAAAACGAAACGAAGATTTATAAGGAAGCAGGTCTAAAATATGATCATACATGATTTTGTCTCAATATGAGTTTCAGGTCAATATAATTAAGAAAACAATTAGTTTATAATAAAACCAGGCCCTTTTACGCTATTAGTTTATTTATTAAAATTTACTCTGTCTTAACCAAAACCGGCGAACAAAAGAATAAAGTTTAGAAACAATGCTCGCCACCGTCAACATGAATGAGCGCGCCATTTATCCAGGCGGCTTCATCGGTGCATAAAAGATAAATAACATTAGCCACATCCTGTGGTGTGGTTATTCTTCCCAAAGGACTAACAGCATTTGCGAGTTCAAGCAATTTTTTACTTCCCGGGATTCTTTTTAATGAAGGTGTTTCTGTAACGCCGGCCTGTATTAGATTGGTTTTTAATCCATATTTGCCCAGTTCCACAGCCATATAAGTTACCAGGCTTTTAAGCGAAGCCTTGGCAACGGAGACCGCTGCATAACCTTCCCAGAATTTATTGGCGCCATCGCTGGTTAAACCTATTATCCGCGCATCATCACAAAAAAGCTGTTCCTTTAAGATCAGCCTTGCCCAATCAATAAGGCTGTTGCTCATGGCATACGTGGTAAGCTGGATATCATCTGCCGAAAGAATATTTTCTTGCTCTGCTTGCGGAATTAAGGGCTTTAGGTTTCCGCGCGCAATGGAGTGAAGCAATAACCGCACGCATTTTTTTTCCTGTACGGATGCGGAGAACTGCTGAATGAATTTTATACGCCCTTCTTCATCAAGCGCATTAATGTTATACGACAACACCAGTACGTTGCCGGTACGGGCAATCTTTTCGAAATTCGCTGTGATACCTTTTTCAACACCCGCCATTTCCCGGTAAAGCACGGCGATATTCATTCCATGCCTTGCCAGTTTTTCGACTGATGCAAAACCAAAACCACTTGAGCCGCCAAGTATTATCGCCCAAAAACCTTCAAATTGCCGTGTATTAATTGCCAATGAAATTGATTACAGAATTATTGCAAGCCTGTGGCAAAACTAACTTCTATTTTATTAAAAATATAGCTGGTCTGAGATTAGTTACATCCATCTTGTTTAACAGGAAGACATATCTTAACAATGCTTCCTTAAACACATTGCATAGAATGAGCTCTCAGACTTTAAATTTGCGGTTTAATTATGAAGGGACTACGATTTGTTTTATTATTTGCAGTGGTCGGGATTAAAAATACAAATGCAAATTCTCTGGCCCAGGATTTTGATAAGGCCTCATATTATAAAATATTAAAATCCGGAACGGCTAAAGAAATAGATAACGAGCTATCTAAAATAGAAGCTTGCACGCTCGGCGATAAAGAGGCATTCAAAGGCGCATTGCTTATGAAAAAGGCCGGCTTGGTGGATATTCCCAAAAAGAAGCTGGACTATTTTAAATCGGGCAGAATAAAGCTCGAAACTGTTTTGCGCGACGACAGCACGAATGCAGAATATCGCTTTCTCCGTTTGATAATACAGGAACATGCGCCAAAAATTGTAAAATATAGCAGCCAGCTCCGGGAGGATGCAGCTTTCATAAAGAAAAACTATAAAACGCTATCACCTGACATTCAGAAAATAGTGATAGATTACAGTCAAACATCCAAATTTCTTAAGCCGCAGGATTTTCAATCATAACTTCAGCATGAGTAAAAAAGTACTGGCTATTTATTATTCTCAATCAGGGCAGTTGGAACAGATTGTTGATAATTTTTGTGAACCTTTGGTGAATGCAGGCTGCGATATAGAAAAAGTTCAGGTGAAGCTGAAAGATGACTTCGTTTTTCCGTGGACAACCAAAAGATTTTTTAGTGTGATGCCCGACTGTGTGCTGGGTGTTCCGCATGAACTGGAGCCTTTTGAATTGAAAGCATCTTCTTACGATCTTATTGTTTTAGGCTGGCAGCCCTGGTTTTTATCGCCCGGCATTCCGTTCAATTCATTAATGCATAATAATGAATTCAAAAATGTGATAAAGAACACGCCTGTGATTACCATTACCGGCGTTAGAAATATGTGGGTGAATGCTTTTGAAAAGATAAAAGGAATGCTCAAAGCCGCGCAGACAGATCATGTGGGGACGGTAGCTCTATACGACCGCCACCTGAACCTTGTAAGCATTTTTACCATTTTTCACTGGATGCTTACAGGCAAAAAAGACAGGTATCTCGGCTTTTTTCCCTTACCCGGCGTTTCGGATGCAGACATTGTCAATACAAAAAATTTTGGTAAACTCGCGCTACCTCATCTTGAAAAAAAAGAATGGACCGGTTTGCAGGAAGAGTTTATAAAAGTAAAGGCGGTTGATCCGAAATATCATTTAATGTTTATTGAAGGAAAGGCTGGTGTGATGTTTAAGCTTTGGGCGAGGTTGATCAGTAAAAAAGAAAACAAAACTTTCTGGCTTGCTGCATTCAAATATTATCTTTTAATTGCGCTGTTTATTGCTGCGCCGCTGGTGTACGTTATTAACATGCTTATTTTTAAACCTTTTTTGTTTAAACACATAAAAAATAAAAAAGCTATTCTTTTAAAACTGAATTAAACATGGCTTTAAACGAAGTTTATATAACCAACACTTCTCTATTCCTGCCCAATGATCCGGTTAGCAATGATGAAATGGAAGAATATCTCGGCTATATCAACGGGAAACCTTCCAAATCAAAAAAAATTGTTCTGAGAAATAACGGCATTAAAACAAGATATTACGCTTTGGAGAAAGGTGGAAAAACCACGCATACCAATGCGCAAATGGCGGCTGAGGCTGTGCGGCTATTATTCGCCGAAAATCCCGCCGCGCTAAAGGATATTGAACTTTTGTCCTGTGGCACTTCCTCACCCGACCAGATGATGCCCTCGCATGGCGTGATGGTGCATGGCTGGCTACCGGAAGCGGAAGCCATTGAAGTAGTTTCGCCTTCAGGTGTTTGCTGCGCAGGGATGCACGCATTTAAATATGCTTACCTGGCAGTAAAAGCCGGGGGTATGAGATCTGCTGTGGCATCAGGCTCAGAGCGGTTTTCTGCCTCATTAGTGGCCAATATTTTTGATGAAGAAGCCCATAAGCTGGAAGAATTAAACAAAAATCCATTTATAAGTTTTGATAAGGAGTTTTTGCGCTGGATGTTGTCTGACGGCGCTGCGGCTTTCTTATTAAGTGATAAACCAAATGCGGATGGTTTAAGTCTTCGTGTTGACTGGATTGAAGGTGTTTCCTATGCCAATGAAATGGAAACATGCATGTACATGGCTTGTGAAAAACAACCGGATGGCACTATAAAAAGCTATCTTGAGTTTCCGCCGGAAGAGATTATCAATAAATCCATCTTGAGCATCAAGCAGGATATTGGTTTATTAAGTGATAACATTGTCCCGCTTGGGGGAAGAAAGCTGAAAGAAATTTTTGACCGGCAAGGCTTGTCGCCCGCAGATGTGAATTATTTTCTGCCACATATGTCGAGCGAATATTTCCGCAGCAAAATTTTTGATGTGATGTCAACGCTAAGCAACAATATACCTTATGAAAAATGGTTTGTTAATTTAACTACGCTTGGTAATGTAGGGGCTGCGTCAGCCTATTTTATGGTGCATGAATTATTTAAAAGCGGCAGGCTGAAAAAAGGAGAACGATTGTTGTTGCTTGTTCCGGAAAGCTCACGATTCTCTTATATGTATGCAATGCTTACGGTTTGCTAAATACGATGGTAAAGAACAAATCTCGCTTCTGATTTTCACTTACGCATAAAAATTTAGAGATGAAGAAAGAAGATGTTCCCCAGGATTTAGGCTCTCTCGGAAAAATAACAAAAGAAGTTTGTTATGCAACCGACACATCGGGCAAATACACAACAGCGTTAAGCAACGGTTGGGAAATAAAAACGGAAGCATTGGATGTGACCTGGGATGACATCAATCAAAAAATTGCCGCAGCAAAGGAAAAGGTGCTACGCAATGAAGCAAGCCCTATCCTCTTTTTTATGGAGAGAAATGTAATGAACATTGGTATCCTGTCAAGTTATACCGGCTTTTTTAAATGGCAGATAAAACGTCATTTAAAGCCGGCTGTTTTCAATAAATTATCAACCAAAAAGCTAACCAGGTACGCTGAGGTTTTTAGTGTAAGTGTAGATGAATTAAAAACGATGAACGTGCATGAGGAATAACTTTCAACACGCGCAGGCCGCACATTGTGAAAGTGGTGTAACAAGAAATTTATTAAATGTGATTGGCATAGAGCAAGTAACGGAGCCATTGGCGTTTGGTATAGGTTCGGGCTTGTTCTTTGTTTACATTCCGCTTATAAAGATCAATAACGGGCCGGCCATTGCTTTTCGCTCTTTCCCCGGGGTTATTTTTAAAAAAACATGCCAGGCCTTAAATATCGATGTAACAAGAAAAAAATTTTCATCCAAACAGAAAGCGCAGGAGTACCTTGACACAAAACTGGAAGAAGGTTATGCAGTTGGCTGCCAGGTCGGAGTTTATTATTTGCCCTATTTTCCAAAAGAATACCGCTTTCATTTTAATGCGCATAACTTGATCGTGTTCGGAAAAGAGAACGGTAAATACCTGGTAAGTGATCCGATAATGGAACACGAAACCACCATGACTGAATACGAACTGGAGCGTGTTCGCTTTGCAAAAGGCGCTTTGGCGCCGAAGGGCCAGTTATATTTTGCGGAGAAGAAAGTGGCGGTTACCAATGAAACAATGCAGCAGGCAATTAAAAAAGGCATTAAACGCAATGTGATGAATATGCTGCATATACCGGGAGCGATCGGCGGTGTAAAAGGCATAGCTTTCACCGGGAAAAAAATAAAGAACTGGCGCAATAAATTCGGTTTGCACAAATCAGGTTTATACCTCGCACAACTCGTGCGGATGCAGGAAGAGATCGGTACCGGCGGCGGCGGCTTTCGTTATATCTATGCTGCATTTTTGCAGGAAGCTTATGATTATTTGCCCGTTGATGAATTGATGCGGTTGTCGAATGAATTTACAAAAGCAGGAGACCTGTGGCGCGACGCCGCCGTGCAGGCTTCAGGCATTTATAAGGGCAGGCTGGGTTCACAGGAAGACTTTACTGTAATGGGTGATTATTTGCGCAAGATAGCCGCAGTAGAAAAGAAAGCATTTGAAGATCTTTCAAAAATAAACTGGCATTAATGGAGCAACATGCCATTCAGATCAGTCAACTAAATTTTCATTATAAAGATCAAACAAAACTTTTTAGTGATCTTGATTTAGCTATTGGAGAAGGAGAAAGATTTGGTTTGTTCGGACCTAATGGCGCCGGCAAAACAACCTTAATGCATTTGATGACCGGGCTGCTTTCTTTTAAAGAAGGCAGCATTCAATTATTTGGGAATTCTATCAACCTGAAAAATAAAACCGTAAATAAACTGTTCGGCCTTGTGCCGCAGGATTTCTCTTTTTACCCGGAATTAACGCCTGTAGAAAACCTTGAATTCTTTGGCGCCTGGTGTGGCTTAACATCCAACCAAATTCAAAAAAGGTCTGCAGAACTGTTTACCATACTTCATTTGACTCAGGTAAAAAATAAACCCGTAAAAAATTTTTCCGGCGGCATGAAGCGTAAAGTGAACCTTGCCATCGGTGTTATACATGAACCTCGATTACTGTTTTTAGATGAACCCACGGTTGGAGTTGACGTACAAACAAGGCATGAGATCGTCGATTATCTTAAACAACTAAATTCAAAAGGAACAACACTCGTTTATACTTCTCACCAGCTAAACGAAGCAGAAGAGCTATGCAATAAAATCGCATTGATAGATGATGGAAAAATAATTGCATTGGATACGCTTGATAATTTACTGGCAACGCATCAGCAACCTGACCTGGAATCCTTGTTCATTCAGCTAACCGGAAAAGCTTATAAAAATTCATGAAGTTGCTGGCCACCATAAAAAAAGACATGCTCGTTTTGGTTCGGGATAGATGGGGCCTGATACTCATGTTTGCCATGCCTGTTGTGCTGGTGATTACTGTTACCAATATTCAAAGCAGCACGTTTGATGTAGTTGGAAAAAACAGGATCGGTTTACTGGTATGCAATAAAGACACCGGCAGCTTAAGCGGGGAATTTATTCATGCCCTGGATACAGCCGGCATGTTTAATCTTTCCCTTATCGATCGAAATGCAAATAACAAGCAGTTCTCGAATGCAATGCATGCAAAAGATATTGTTATCGGTGTGGTGATTGATCCGTCATTTTCACAACAGGTGTCGGCAAAAGCAAAGAACATTTCAGGCAAAGCATTAACTTCTTTCGGGCTGGAAGGCGACACGGTAAATCAATTTCCGCAAAGCAAAGATTACTTCAGTCTTTACTATAATCCGCTTATACCACAATCATTAAAGCTTTCGGTAAGAGGCGCTCTGAACAGCGCTGTGCAAATGATTCAAAGCAAAGAAGTATTAAAAGATCTTTATTTTTCCATCAATGAAAAACCCCTGCCTGATTCATTACAACAGCAAATGTTGTCCAACGATATCGGCATGGCAGAAATCCCGCTTTCTTCCAACAATGAAAAGGTTATTTTAAATGCAACGCAGCATAATGTTCCGGCGTGGACCATCTTTGCCATGTTCTTTGTGGTAATATCCTTGGCAGCAAGCATTGTGCGTGAAAAAACGAGTGGCAGCTTCATCCGGTTAAAAACATTGCCAACGAGTTATTCTATTGCGCTGCTCTCAAAGCAAATAACTTATCTTATTGTTACTTTTTTACAGGCCGCAGTGATATTTACCATTGGCATATATCTTTTCCCTTTAATAGATCTGCCTGCCTTACATCTTCCGCATGATATTGCAGGACTGGTATTAGTGACGCTGGTTTGCGGCTGGTGCGCTGTAAGCTATGCCCTGTGTATTGGCATATTTGCGCACACACAGGAACAGGCAAATGCATTCGGCTCGGTATCCATCGTTATTTTATCCATTCTTGGCGGTTTGATGATCCCGTCATTTATTATGCCCGGTTCATTCAAATCTTTAATGGCGATCTCTCCTTTGCATTGGTGTTTGCAGGCATATTACGGCCTGTTTCTCGAAGGCGGAAGATTAAAAGATATTAGTATTAATATTTTTTCTTTATTATTGATTACTTTGGCGCTGCAGGCAATTGCAGTGTTTGCGCTCAAACGAAAAAAACTTATATAAACTCATGGAAACTGCAGCTTTAAAACAAAGGTTAAAAGAACAGATCATCGAATTTTTAAACTTAACAGACCTTAAACCCGAAGACATAAAAGATGACGAAGAATTATTCGGTGGCGGACTTGGGCTTGATTCAATTGACTCACTTGAACTGATCGTTTTATTAAACCGGGAATATGGCATCACGATCAAAGACCCCAAGGAAGGAAGAAAGGTTTTGGTTGATGTGAATACAATGATCGAATATATTCAGCAACACAGAACAAAATAGATTTTAATCCTGCTGGTTAAATACAGCTTTTATCTTACAGCAAACAACATCGTCTTTCTTTGTAATCTTTGCATTCACAGTAATTGCTCCTGGTTCAGAAAGATCATACTGAATTACAAATTTCAATTCTTTGTTTTGGGTTGGATCAACCATTGCTAAAAACCGGATGTCCTCCGCTTTTAACAACTGCACTTTATAATGAAAAAAAATCCCGAGGATTTCTTTTGTCATTTGCAACATACACACGCCGGGCAAAACAGGTTGACCGGGGAAATGTCCTTTAAAAATGTCATGATGCTCATTCAATTCAATGGCAGCTTCGATGGTATTATTTCCTTTAGTAATATTTTGAATTATATAAAGCGAATCTTTAAGCATAGGTTGATTTTCGGAGCGACAAAATCATTACAAAAAATGCCCGGCTTACCGAGCATTAAATATTAAAATATAAATTAACCTTTTTATCCATTCATACTTGCCAGGAATTCCTCATTGCTCTTGGTGCCGCGCATACGTTTCAACAATTCCGTCATAGCTTCTTCTGTATTCATATCATTGATATACAGGCGAAGAATGTTCATACGCTGTAATACATCCCTGTCAAGCAACAGATCGTCGCGGCGTGTAGAAGAAGCAACGAGGTCAATGGCAGGATATATTCTTTTATTGGACAGCCTGCGGTCGAGCTGCAACTCCATATTACCGGTACCCTTAAATTCTTCAAAGATCACTTCATCCATTTTACTTCCTGTATCAATCAATGCTGTGGCCAGGATAGTTAACGAACCGCCGTTCTCAATTTTACGGGCGGCGCCGAAGAACTGTTTAGGTTTCTGCATAGCATTGGCCTCTACACCCCCGCTTAATACTTTACCGCTGGCAGGCGCAACTGTGTTATGCGCACGGGCAAGGCGTGTGATGCTGTCTAATAATATCACCACATCATGGCCGCATTCCACCAGGCGTTTTGCTTTCTGCAAAGCGATATTGGAAACTTTTACGTGTTTTTCTGCAGGCTCATCGAAAGTGGAAGCTATCACTTCTGCTTTTACGCTGCGTTCCATATCGGTAACTTCTTCAGGGCGTTCATCCACCAGCACCACCATTAAATAACATTCAGGATGGTTGGCAGCAATAGAATTGGCCACCGCTTTCAGTAACATCGTTTTACCTGTTTTGGGCTGAGCTACGATCAGGCCGCGCTGTCCCTTACCAATAGGCGTGAACAGATCTATGATCCGGGTAGAATAATCAGACGGTGTTGTGAACAAACTCAGTTTTTCAAAAGGAAAAAGCGGGGTGAGGTAATCAAATGGCACACGGTCCCTTACTTCATCAGGGCTCTTGGAGTTAATGGTTTCTACCTTTAATAAAGCGAAATACTTTTCCCCTTCTTTTGGAGGACGCACCGCACCAAATACCGTATCACCGGTTTTTAATCCGAACAACTTTATTTGTGAGGGCGACACATAAACATCGTCGGGTGAAGAAAGATAATTATAATCGCTGCTGCGCAGGAAACCATAGCCATCCGGCATCATTTCCAAAACGCCTTCAGCCTGTATGATACCGTCAAATTCTATATTAAAAGCAGGTTCTCTTTTGCCGGCCTGTTTGCCTGTAACCGGTTCTATGATATCTGTTTCGTCAGGATAAATGATCGGCTCGTCATCACCCAATAAACTCAACAAATTAGCACCCATCTGCGTCAGCGAATCGTTGCTGTCATCATACGTGAGATCACTGGTTGCATCAGCATCCGCAGTTTCCGCGCCTTCACTATCGTCGCCTGTTTCAACCGGCGACGTTTTCAGTTTTATACGGGCGCGCTTAGGCTTTTCTTCTTTTACATGTTTGTCTTTAGCAACGGGCTTTGTTTCCTTAGATGGCTTTTCTCTCTTGGGAGCTTCAGTCATCACCTCAGCTTCTTCCGTGGTATTGGAAGTACTGGCTTTAACCGTGCGTTTACGTTTGGGCTTTTCAGCTCCGTTACTATTTGCAGCAGGCGCAAGTGCCTGCTTGTCTAAAATGCGATAAATAAGTTCTTGCTTATCAAGCTGCCGGGCATTGGCAATGTCAAGGTGTTCTGCGATGTCGAGAAGCTCTGGCACCAGCATGTCGTTCAATTGGAGAATGTCGTACATAAAAAAAATCTAAATCCTTTGGAATAATTAATTTCTTTGGAATAATTAACTTCTCAAAACGCTTTTTTTGAAACTGTTTGGAAGAAATTTTTGGTTAATGAGAAAACAGGCGAGTGTTGATTTCTGATTGGACTATAATGCTTGTTTCCGATGCAATGTTACACAAAAATCAATAAACCAAATAAATTTTTTACAGGCTTTAACTAAGTGTTTAATACATTATATGTTGCCTGAAAAACTTTGTGCAAACGGCCCTCGCAATGTTTTCATCTATGTAAATTTTGTTTTTGTCGCAATGTTTTATCATTCTACTGCTGTTCGGTAAAATCTCCGGTAATTTTGAAAAAATGAAATTCAGGCTTACAGGTAAAAAATGGGTTATTGTTTTGTTGCATGCCGTATGTTGGATCATACTCTTCTCCTTACCCTTTTTTTTACGCACCACATACAAGAATGAACATAAGGCGCCGCAGCCCGATGATAAGGCTATGCTGTATTTCTATTTTATAAGCGCTGCCATATGGGTAATGCTGTTTTACCTGAACGTATATGTTTTCATGCCCCTGATACTGCGTGCTAAAAAAGTGCCACAATTTATCCTGGTACACCTATTGGCATTAGCAGGCGTATATTTTTTACATTGGTTATATTTTACATTATTCGTAACCCATACTCCTTTTAAACCTGTCAACTTCTTTATCTATAATATATTCACTTATTTCTTTATCCTTGCGGGAAGCATTGCTTATTGCATGGTGCTGGAAAGACAACATTCTGCACAACTCGAGCAGGACCGGCAAACGGAAAATTTAAAAACAGAGCTCCTGTTCCTGAGGTCGCAGGTGAGCCCGCATTTTATGTTTAATGTGTTAAATAATATGGTGGCGCTCGCAAGAAAAAAATCCGATCTGCTTGAACCTTCTCTTATAAAGCTTTCTTCCCTGATGCGTTATATGCTGTATGAAACAGATGAAGAGAAAGTGCCGCTTGAAAAAGAGATCGAATATGTTCAAAGCTATGTTGACCTGCAGCAACAACGCTTCGGAAAAAATGTGAAAGTATGCACTTGTTTCAATAGCATTGGCAATGGCAACGAAATTGAGCCTATGCTACTGATACCTTTTGTTGAAAATGCATTCAAACATGGTACGGGTATTATCAACAATGCCCAGATCAAAATTGAACTGAAAGTGGATAACGGCATATTACAGTTCATGGTAAGCAACAGGTATAATGATGTGGCGAACGGGAGCAAAGACAAAAATTCGGGAATAGGATTAAATAATGTACAAAGGCGGCTAAATTTATTGTACGGGCGCAACCATGCTTTGCTGATAAATAAAAAAGACGACTGGTTCACAGTTTCACTTCAAATAAATTTACATTGATGCTCAACTGTATTGCCATAGATGATGAACCGCTTGCGCTGGAATTGCTGGAAGATAACATAAGCACTGTCCCTTTTCTTAAGCTTGTAGCTTCGTGCAGCAACCCGATAGAAGCCATGAAAATTTTACAGCATGAGCCTGTTGACCTTATCTTTCTTGATATACAAATGCCGGGATTAACCGGTCTACAGTTTATAAAAACTATCCAGGTGAAACCCATGTTTATCCTTATTACAGCTTATGAAAAATATGCGCTGGAGGGATATGAACTTGACGTGGTGGATTACCTGGTAAAACCGGTTTCGCTGGAAAGATTTATAAAAGCCTGTAATAAGGCCTGGGAATTACACCAGCTTAAAATTAAAAACCAGGCAGGCACGGAAGCGCCATCGTATTTTTTTATCAACGCCGACTATAGCCTGGTGAAAGTAGTATTCTCAGATATTATGTGGGTGGAGGGTCTGAAAGACTACTTGAAGATCCACTTAAAAAGCACCACCAAACCTTTGGTGGCCCGTATGACCATGAAGGCAATAGAAGAACAACTGCCTCCCGCCATGTTTGTACGCGTGCAGAAATCCTTTATCATTTCCAAGAACTATGTTACCTCGGTTCGTAAAAACAGTGTTTTTATCAATGACATAGAAATACCTGTAGGCGATAATTATAAAGACGCTATAGTTGCAATAACCGGCAAATATTAGGTTAATAAGCTGTTTCAAAGCCTCTCTTCAAATACCCGCAAAGAAGGGTCTCAAATTTGTATTCTCAAACAATCATTTGTTTTGTGACAGGCGCTATTAAGCATAATAATAATTACGTAGCCTCGCATTTCAAGAATGCCTTTAAATGGACCGCTGGATATTAAGCTTTCACAGATCATTGTAAAACAACGCGGATAACATTAATATTTTAATAACATCTCCTTCCTTTTGTCGCTTATTTTTATCCACTTGTCTCATTTGCTTTATCCGCCTTTTACCGCAGTCTAATTTTGTGCCCTCGTTAATTCAGAAATATGAAGAAAATATTAATTGCAGCAATAACATTTATTATCTCAACGCAGTTATTTGCGCAATACCCGTCTGGCGGCGGAGGCAATAAAGGCAAGCAAATGCCGGCTATAGGCCATATATACGGTAAGGTGGTGGATAGCCTGGGCAAACCACTTGCCGGTGCTTCCATTGTACTGCTCCAAAGCAAGTTTGACAGCACTACCAAAAAGACGAAACAATTGTTGTTTAAAGGCGCAACTACTGAAGCAAATGGTGATTTCGACTTCAGCGAATTGCCTTTTTTTGGAATTACCATGAAAATTTCTGCGGTTGGCTACAAACCCTTTGAAGAAAAAATAAGCTTTCAGCCTAAGGCGCCTTCAGGCAATGCGGCTCCGGGCGGCCAGGGCAATCAAATGCAGCAAATGGGTAACATGATGAGCGCATTGGATAAAGACCTGGGCAACATAAAACTACAGCCTGATATAAATACCCTTCAAACTGTAACCGTAAGCACTTCAGGCAGCTCCCTAAAAATGGATATCGATAAAAAAACATTTAATGTAGATAAGAACCTTGTAAGCGCCGGTGGAACTGCGGTTGATATAATGAAGAACGTACCGTCTTTGCAGGTAGATATTGACGGCAACGTAAAATTGCGTAATGCAACTCCGCAGATCTATATCGATGGAAGGCCTACAACACTTACATTAGACCAAATACCTGCAGACGCCATTCAAAGTGTGGAAGTAATTACAAATCCTTCTGCAAAATATGATGCCAGCGGCGGTAATGCAGGTATATTAAATATCATCTTAAAAAAGAATAAGAAAACCGGTTATAATGGCAACCTGATGGCAGGAGTTGACAGCAGGGGTGGTTATAACGGCGGCGGTAATTTCAGTATGAGACAGGGTAAGGTTAATTTAACAGCAGCAGCTATGGTTAATCGCAGGAGAAGCCTTACCAAAGGCACTACCGATCAGCTTGTTTACCTTGATACGTTAAACATAAAAGACATGACCAGCCACCAGAATACCACTACCAAAAACAACGGCGCCTTTATGTTTGGCAGATTGGGGCTTGATTATTTTGTAACGAACAGAACTACGCTGTCTATATCAGGTACAAAAGTGCATGGGGAGTTTAAACCTAATACGGTAAGCGATATAGCATCAGACAGTAATTATTTCGATCACGTGGTATCACTAACGGGCGATCGCACTTCCAACAGCAACAGGACATTTAACGGAACAGGTGTACAGGCAGGCATGGTGCACAATTTCACTAAAGACGGGCATCAGCTTACCGCAGACTTTAACTATTTTGGCGGCAAGAATGAAGGTGATCAGTATATAACAAGCAATACGTACGATGTTGACGGTAATTTTATCGGTAGCAGTAACCAACACCAGGTATCGGAAGGCAACAACAAGTTCATAACCATTCAGACAGATTATGCAAACCCGATAACAAAAAACCTGAAGCTTGAAACCGGATTAAGGGCCCAGATCAATAAGATGTATAACAATAACCAAACTTTTTACCTGAATGGCGCCGACCCTGTTAAAATACCGGAAGCCGGCATAGATTATAATAACACAAACAACGTTTATGCAGCGTATGCAACCATAACAAGTTCCATTAAAAAATTCGGCTACCAGGTTGGCCTGCGCGCTGAAAGCAGTAATTATACGGGACTATTGAATGATACCGGCAAATTCACCAACACATACCCCATCAGTTTGTTCCCTTCCGTTTTTTTAAGTTATAAGCTGGAAAACAGGCAGGAATTACAAGCCAATTTTTCGCGCCGTGTGAACAGGCCTAACTTCTTCCAGCTAATTCCTTATACTGACAGAAGCGACAGCTTATATATTACACGCGGCAACCCGGATCTGCATCCTGAGTTTACCAACTCATTTGAGGTTTCGTACACCAAAACGTATGGTAAGAATAATACGTTCCTTGCATCACTCTATTACAAATACACTAATAACCTGATAACAAGTTATCAAACCACTGAATACAACGAAGCCCTGGATAAACTGGAGCGGATCACTACCTATGAAAATGCAAATTCCGCGTACTCTTATGGTGGTGAGTTTACAACGGTGAATTATGTGAAAAAGTGGTGGGATTTTAACCTGAATGTCAACATTTACAAATCAAAGATTAATACAGATAACCTGAATGAGCTGTCGCAGGATGCCTTATTAAGCTGGTTTGGAAAATGGAATAATAATTTTAAGCTTCCCGGCAATTTCACCGTACAGCTTTCAGCAACTTATCAAAGTAAAACAAACCTGCCGGTGAACCAGGGTCGCCAGATGTTTGGCCCTCCGCAATCAGCACAGTCTGCGTCACAGGGTTATATCAAACCTTTCTGGTCAACCGACATAGCTATAAAGAAAACATTCTTTAAAAACCAGGCAGGCGCCGTTACACTTAGTGTGAATGATATTTTCAGAACAAATGCAAGTCACCAGATATCCTTCAGTGATGATTTTTACCAGGATTATTACAGGTTGAATAATCCTCAATTGATAAGGCTGAATTTCTCGTATCGTTTTGGAAAGATGGATGTATCCCTGTTCAAACGCCAAAACAGGAACCAGAGCGGTAACGACGCATCACAAATGAGCGGCGGCATGCAATAACCTTTGTCTCATAAGCAAATATTTAACAATACTCTACTTAAAGGGCTGCTTTTTTAAGCGGCCCTCTTTTTTATATACTCAAATAACGGTATGCAGAGTTTCCCGCATAATAAACCGCCGTATGATTTGTTATTATAATAGCAAGATTCTTATAACTTGTGGCGTTTAAGATCATGGTGCATGTTTAAACTTCTGCTTAATATTCGTTATTCGTTTTTGATAGTATTTCTTGTAGGTTATACAAAAACAACAGCACAACTTACTTACAATGAATTAAGTGTTCAATATGACAGCCCGTGGACCTACAAAAAATTACAACTGATCCCTATTCGCTTTAAGGGTCCCGGTAAAGGCAGCGGCAATACAAACAATACTTTGTTTAACGGCAAGGTCATGAGCTTTAGCGATGCCATGCAAAAACATAAAATAACCGTTAAGGAAATGACTGCAGAAGGTGGGCCTGATGTATCAACACTGATGATAAAGAACCGTTCGCAGGAGAATATCATGCTCATGAGCGGTGAAATGGTACAAGGCGGAAAACAGGACCGTGCTTTTGGCGAAACCACGATCATACCCAAAGGGAAACGCAAAAATTATGTGCAGGTTTTTTGTGTCGAAAAGGGCAGATGGGATGATAAGGCAAAAACTTTTAAACATGCGGGAACGGCGGATGCAGGCGTGCGAAAACAAATCGATGTTTCGAAGCGTCAAAGCAAAGTATGGAAACAGATAGATGAAGAACTTGCAGAAAAAAAGAAAAAAAATCAAACATCAGCTTATTTAAAAGTTTATAACGACAGCGTGTTTTATGATACTTCCTACCTGCATTATTTTACCGAGAAAATGAAAAGCAGCGACAGCAGCTACGCTGGCTTTATTGCTGTGACGGGTGACAGGATTATCACTTCAGACATTTTTGCCGGCACCGATCTTTGCCTTACGGCCTACATTGAAAATGTAAAAAGTTATGTGCATTCGCTGAAGTCAACCGATGGAACTCCCGCCAAAACGCCCGATGAAATAAGAACTTTCACGGATAAGTTTTTAAAAGACAAAACAACACAAAAGAAATACCTGTCCACGAACGGAAGGATATATTATTACAATAGTGAGATCATTCACCTGATCGCTTATGATTGAATCTCTGATGTCGGATTTGTTGATGTCTGATTTATCAAGCTGCGAGCTTTGAGCAACGAGCTGCGAGCCTGAAGCAATTACTCATTATTGATTATTCATTACTCATCCATTTACGTTTGACGATTTTATCATTGTAACATTTGCCGCCAACCGCACCTGAAATTGTATCTTGCACTCAAATTTCAGGAGACGATTTATGCGGGATTATCTGGAAGGATTGAACGAACCACAACGCGAAGCAGCAACCCATATCAACGGACCCTTAATGATCGTTGCAGGTGCCGGCAGTGGTAAAACAAAAGTACTTACGACACGCATTGCACACCTGATGGCAAATGGTATTGACTCATTCAACATTCTTGCGCTGACTTTTACCAACAAAGCCGCCGCTGAGATGAAAGAGCGTGTAGAAAAAATTCTCGGCAATACAGAAGCACGGAATTTATATATCGGAACCTTTCATAGCGTGTTTGCGAGGATTTTGAGAGCGGAAGCGCCGCGCATCGGTTATCCGAACAACTTCACCATTTATGATACAGACGACAGCCGTTCGGTTATAAAAACGGTGGTGAACGAATTAAATCTTGATGACAAATTGTACAAGCCAAATGTCGTTCACAACAGGATATCTGCTGCAAAGAATGCATTGGTTGGCCCCGAGGAATATGCAAATGATTATTATATCCAGCAGGAAGATATGCGTACCAACCGGCCGGCATTGGCACAGGTATATAAAGCTTACCAGGTGCGTTGTTTTAAGAATGGCGCCATGGATTTTGATGATCTTTTATTTAAAATGTATGAGCTGCTGCGTGATTTCCCTGAGGTGCTGCATAAGTACCAGCATAAGTTTAAATACATTTTAATTGACGAATACCAGGATACAAATCCCGTTCAATACCAAATAGCAAAACTGCTGGCGGCAGTGCATGAAAATATTTGCGTGGTGGGTGATGATGCGCAAAGCATTTACAGTTTTCGCGGCGCTACTATTGAAAATATTTTGCAGTTTCAAAAAGACTATGATGATGTAAAAGTTATTAAGCTTGAACAGAACTATCGCAGCACACAAAGCATATTAAATGTTGCCAATGAAGTGATCAAAAACAATAAAGGTCAGCTACCAAAAAAATTATGGACCGAAAATGCGCATGGTGAAAAGATAAAACTCGTGCGCACCATGACCGATAATGATGAGGGAAAATATGTTGCTGATACCATACAGGAACAGAAGCTGCGCAATCATTATTACAATAAAGATTTCGCCATTCTTTACCGTACCAATGCACAAAGCCGTGCTTATGAAGAAAGCCTTCGGCGCATGGGAATTGCTTACAGGATCTATGGAGGCATTAGTTTCTACCAGCGAAAAGAAATAAAAGATTTTCTTGCTTATTTAAGAGTTATTGTAAACATAAGAGATGAAGAAGCGCTGCGCCGGATCATTAATTACCCGGTTCGTGGTATTGGCAAAACGTCGGTGGAAAAAATTGTGACCATTGCCAATAAACAAAACATCACTTTTTTTGAAGTGCTTGCAAGGGCTGCAGAGTTTGGTTTTAAAGCCGGTGCATTAGAAGCGATGCAGAACTTTGTAACAATGATACAGTACTTTCAAAGTATGCTGCAGGAAAAGAACGCTTACGATGTTGCGGTACAGGTGGGCAAGCATACCAGTTTTATCAAGGAACTTTTTAATGATAAAAGCACGGAAGGCCTGGCCAGATACGAGAACGTGCAGGAGTTATTGAACTCAATTAAAGAGTGGGTTGATGATTATCAAAACCGTTCGCAGATTGATGAAGAAGGAATGGTAGTTAACGAAAATTCAAAAGCGCATGCATCTTTGGGCGCTTATCTTCAACAAATAACATTGCTTACTGATGCAGATGAAAAAGATGTTAATGCTGATGTGGTAAAATTGATGACGATACACTCAGCTAAGGGTTTGGAGTTTCCGGTTGTGTTTGTTGGTGGCCTGGAAGAAACGTTATTCCCGAATGCAATGAGCATAAACACGCGGGAAGAGCTGGAAGAAGAAAGACGTTTATTTTATGTTGCCGTAACAAGAGCCCAGAAACATTTGTATTTAACTTATGCCAATGCCCGTTACCGCTTTGGCAGTTTAGTACAAAATGATGCAAGCCGTTTTTTAGATGAATTGCCGGAAGCATTTTTAGACAGAACCTTCGCAGGTGGCGGTGCACGAAACCAGTCAAACTTTAATAACATGGGTTCTGCGTTTGCAAGAATGCATCGCGGGTTTGAAGGAGGCCAACAGTCAACAGTCAATAGACAACAGCCCACAGCAAAGCCTTCTTATTTACCAACCAATAAACCGCAGCAAACCGTTCAGCATGTTCCTTCAAAAGATTTTGTACAGAGTGATACCACCAATTTACAGGAAGGCCAAAAGGTAGAACACCAGAAATTTGGTTATGGAGTAGTTACGAAAATGGAAGGTAGTGCACATAATCCCATTGCCACAGTTAAGTTTGAATTGAACGGGGAAAAGAAAATTATGTTGAATTATGCAAAGCTGAGGATCGTGGAATAAGGAGGAAATAAAGATCGCAACAAGAAGAAATCATTTATTCAACATATAAGTTATGTTGGATTTTCTTGCTTAAATCCGCATATTAGACGCAAATCATTTTTTATCACCTGCATCAAAGTAAACTTATTTCTCTGCCAGGCTTATGCATAATCATCCTTGAAAATCCAAAATGTCATTTTGGATTTTCAAGGATGATTTTTATTTTTGCAATGTGATCGAAAGAAACTTGCATAAGGAAATTATTACGCTGCTCAGGCAATTTCCTGCGGTTGCCATACTTGGTGCAAGACAGGTGGGGAAAACAACGCTTGCCAAACAAATTGCCAAAAGCCGGAAAAAACCTTTTCTCTATCTCGACCTGGAAAATCCTTTAGATGTACGCCGTCTTGCAGATCCTTACAGCTTTCTTACAGATAACGCCGACAAATGCATCATCATAGATGAAGTGCAAACAATTCCTTCATTGTTTTCTGTATTGCGTTCGGTGATTGATAAGAACAGGCGGAACGGCAGGTTCATTTTATTAGGCAGCGCTTCTCCCGAACTGGTAAAAGGCGTTTCGGAATCGCTGGCAGGCCGCATTGCCTACAGGGAATTATCACCAATTAATTTTACAGAATTGCCTACCAACATAAGCCGTGATAAACACTGGCTTCGCGGCGGCTTTCCTACAGCATTGCTGGCAAAAAATGAAAGTACGGCTTCAGAATGGATGAGCGGCTTTATACGCAGTTACGCGGAAAGAGATCTTAACGTCTTATTTGGTATTAACCTCACAAGCAATATCATAAGCAGGTTACTTAGCATGCTGGCGCATGTAAATGGTACTGTATTGAATGCTGAAATGATAGCCCGCTCTTTAGGCATTACCGCACCAACGGTTGTGCGTTATATAGATTTTTTGGAAGGCGCTTTCCTTGTGCACCGTTTACCGGCTTTTCATATCAATACAAAAAAAAGATTAGTGAAAGCGCCAAAGCTCTATATAAGAGACAGCGGCATATTACACCAACTTAGCAGCGTGCACAGTATGGTTTCATTAAAAGGACATCCGGTTGTGGGCTCTTCCTGGGAAGGGTATGTGGTTGAACAAATAAAGCAATTAAAACTACCAAATATTGATCTGTATTATTACAGGACACAAGCCGGCGCCGAATACGATATTGTTCTGGCAAAAGGCATTTATCCGCTGGCTTGTGTGGAAGTAAAGCTGAATAATGCGCCTGTCCTTAGTAAAGGCAATATGCAAAGTATTGCGGACCTTAAAACAAAAAAGAATTTTGTTGTTGTTCCGGATGTTGAAGAATATAAAACCAAAGACGGGATTATTATTTGTAATGTCGTTACTTTTCTTACAAAATATCTCGTTAAGTTTAAATAGCATCCTTGAAAATCAAAAATTCTATTTTTGATTTTCAAGGATAATTTATCCACCAATTACTTTAGCCCAACTGCGTATTACTGCTTTAGTTTCATCAGAAAATTCGCTGATATCATCCTGTGTAATATGACCGTCCGCTAAAATGGCGCTAACTATCATCAGGTATTTTGAACCTGTTACATGGTCATATCTTCTTGCAATTTTATAATCATGTTTGTCCACTGCCTTAAACAATTTATGATATGCCGCCCGGTTATCCAGTTTACCCTCCTGCCATTCCTTTATAATAGATCCTGCTTCTTCAAGCGCTAACTTAAAAGCAGTATTTACGCCTTTATCAATGGCCGCACGCGCTATCTTCTTTTCTTTTTTTGGTAGTTCATACATAACCTGTTATTATAAGGTTTAAAAAAGATAATGGTTACTATAAGTCACAAAACATAACAATGTTTGTCCGCAAAACAACCCGATCAGATTGACAGTTTTTTTATCTGCATATTCAATGCAATCCACTTTTTATCCCCTGCTTCAAAAAAAGCTGTTTTACCTGCGTTAATTTTAAAGCCTGTTTTTTCATAACATTTAATAGCAGCAGTGTTCCAGTCAAAAACATTTAATTCCACCATTGATGCGTGCAATTGTGTGAATGCATGATGCACAAGCGCCTGCATAACCGGGTAACACAATCCCTTGCCGCGGCTTGATCTATTACCAATTAAAAGTTTATCAATTTTAAAGATCTTACTGCCCGTCTCGCAGATCTCTGCATGGCCGATTATTTTGTTTTCATCTGTATCGACGATATTGAACGAATAACTCTTTTCATCATCAAGGTAAGTCCGGAGTTGATCAGCAATTAAAGGATAAGAAAAATAATTACCCGCAATGGTGATCAACAGTTCTTTACTATCAATCCAAGAAACAAATCGTTCAAAATCTTTTTCTGCAAATGACATTAGCTGTATCATACAAACTTTATAACAGTGTTTGTTCGGTATAAGATAATTGCCCGTTTATAATTTTAGCTGGCTGTGTGTAAGTATGCTCTGTTGATTTATTCACTTCCATTATATGATATACCAGCCAACCATTCAGTTTTAAAAAATCTGAAACCATGGAACGGTGGCAACTCCACCAAACCGCTTCGGAACACATATAAGCAGTGCGCTGTTTTGCTGCCATTTCTTCTAATTGATGAATGCCCCTTTTAAAATCATCTGTTTCCATATAATCCGCATAGCCGCGAAACGCAGGATGCTTCCATCCTGTGTTTTTTGAATTTTTTTGCACCGGCCTTCTGCCGCCTAATAGTTTCAAATGCACATAATCAATTCCATTTGCAGGCATAGATATTTCAAGGTTTTCTTTATTGAACTGGGGAACACGCCTTGAACCGGGAAAGCTCCGTATGTCTGCCAGTAATGTTATATTGAATGAATGAAGCATTTCAACAAAATGCTCCAGTGTTCTTGTTGAATGCCCGATGGTCCATATTTCTTTTTGATGTTTCGCGCTCATTTCAGCACTGCTTTACTTAAAAAAAATGGTGTTATGTTATTGCGGATTTTGAGATTTCTGAATTTCGCGATTTAGGCTGTGATTGAGTTTTAGAAGTGAATCGAAAAATCACTAAATCGACAATCCCAAAATAGTATGCTTATCTCAATTATGGTGCTTATCAATACAATGCCGGCTTATATCTTTTGGCCAGCAATGCTGTTGCTTTTGATGTATCAATATCAGCAACAATTACACCAGCCTTGCCATAAGATTGATGCACTATACATTTTCCGTCGGGTGCAATGAATGATGTGGCTGATTCCTGGTATTTCGTTGCATAATTCACGCTGGCAAAATAAATGGCGTTTTCAATGGCGCGCATTATCATCGCCTTTTCATAATAAGGATTGCTGATATGCCCCCATTCGTTCAGTTCAACACCCGTAACGTCACTGCCTGCAAAATGCGGGTGAAAAACAATGGCAGCCCCCTGTCTTGCCGCCCACCTGACCGTTTCCGGATAGCGAAATCCTTCATGGCAAATGGAGATGCCAAACTTCAAACCCTTCACTTCAAATATCCTGCGGCTTTTGCCTCCATTCCATACATTATCTTCAGTAGGATCAAGCTGCACTTTGGATTGATAACCCAATATTTCGCCTTCAGAAGAAATAACAAAAGCAACATTTAAAAACGTTTCTTTTTCATACCAATCCATCGGAAGAATAATGGCAATTGAATTTTCTTTTGCTATTGCACAGGCTTTATGCAAAGCATCTTTCAAAACCTGTGGAGCAATTTTTTTAGCTTTATTTAAATCAAGCGGGTAACCCGGAATATAGGTTTCGGGGAAACATATAATCGCCGCATCTTGTTTGGCCGCATCTTCAACAAACATTTGCAACTGTTTAATTCCATCATCAATTGATTTTGGATATAATGGTGATGCCAGCGCTATTTTCATCTTTTTTGATTTTACTTATGTAACAAAATCATTGTAAATATTTTGCTAACCATTCATGTACCTGCTGATAAAAAAACCTGCTGTTTTCCGCTTTTGATATCCAATGATTTTCCTCCGGGAAAACTATAAGCTTTGAAGGTACTTTCATGTGTTGCAAAGCGCTCCGGTTCTCCGGTGAATTATTCAGTGGCACACGAAAAAGCCTGTTCGCCAACCGTTACTAATATAGGCGTTTTAAAATTGGCTGCAAAGCGTATGGGAAATAGTAACTGAAGTGCACATAACCTTCGCAGAAAATCTGAATGATAAATCACTCAAAAAAAATGTTTACGACGAAGCGGAAGATTTATATCAATCATTATGGCAGGCATATTTTGACAATTGTGAACATTAAGGCAAGAAAAAATATGAAACTGCATATCCGGCATATGCCACTGGAAATATTTAATAGAAAAAAAGCCCAAATGATCATTTCCTTTTAAACACAGGAACCGTACTGCAAGGCTCGCCGTACATGATGCTTTTTACATAAGGTAATAACAGGCTTGTTATTTTCAGGTAAGCGCTATCCGGAATTTTTACATCGCCGCAGCCCTTCACTACAATCCTTTTATCAGCATATTCTTCGGCATTTATGGCGCCAATATTATAATGAAGAATTGTCTCGATAAGTTTTTGTTCGTCACCCAAAAGAATATTCTTTGCAACAGGCTGCAGGTAAGTGGCTACAAGCATGTAAGCCCAAACGGGGATTATGGCATCAGCAGTACAGGTTACGGCAACATTGGTATTTTCAAATTCGCTCCAGTTTGTGTTTTTCAAAGCCTCGCGAAAATCTTTTTCTTTAATGATCAGTCCGCGAAACAAATAATCTTTCAGATCAAACACTTTCACAGGCTCTTTCGGATAAAAATCTTCCAGGTCAATCGTAACAAGCCCGCTGGCCTCTACCCTGTTAATGATCATTTCTCCTTCCATCCCTTCATTTTATATGCAAAATTACAGATAAACTTTCTGCGAATATGCGCTGTTCAGTCGCTGGCTGATCATAGAACCACAGGAAAATTTTTCTTCTTTTTCGTTTGCATTTGTTTAACACGAACAACTGTTTGTATCACCAAAAAAATTTAACGCGTTTATATTTTAAACATTATTAATTTTACACCCTTAAAAAATTTATTGGTTCACAATTTTATATTGAACTAACGTTGAAACAGAACACAACACATAACACCCTACCTGTTTCTCATCAACCTTTGATGAGTGTTGTTATATTGCCAAATCCATTTTGTTTCACACCAGTGCGACGACCGAGAATTTAATATCCCCGCCAGTAATGCACATTTTCAACTGCAGCCATGTAACCATGTTACATGCAAACAATTATCCTTTATCATTTTAAGCAAGCAAAGTGGAACAAAATCAAAATATCATAGTACGTATAGCCAATAGTGGCGATGCTGATTTCGCAGAAACCATTACTAAAGAAATGGAAGAGTCCGCCAAAGCCCGCGGCACCGGCATTGCCAAACGCAGTATTGCCTACATCATTGAAAAAATGATCGAAGGCAAGGCTGTCATCGCTTTAACAACAGATAACATCTGGGTGGGTTTTTGTTATATCGAAGAATGGAGTCATGGTGAATTTGTAGCGAACAGCGGTTTGATCGTATCACCGGCGTTTAGAAAGACCGGAATAGCCAAGCAGATCAAGAAAAAAATATTTGACCTCTCCAGGCAAAAATATCCTAACTCAAAAATATTTGGTTTGACAACAGGTCTCGCTGTTATGAAAATAAACAGCGACCTGGGTTATGAACCCGTTACTTATTCTGAGTTAACCAACGATGAGCAATTCTGGGCGGGCTGCAAAAGCTGTGTGAACTATGATATATTGATGAGCAAGGAAAGAAAGAATTGCTTTTGCACAGCCATGCTCTACGATCCGGCCGATCATTACGAGCCGCAGGAAACCAAAGAATATTTTGAAAAGAAAAGTAAGGTATATGAACGCTTGATGAAGATCAAACAAAGCCGTTTTTTACAGGCATTCCGCAAAAAAGAAAAGCAAAAAGAAGAAGCGCCGCAAAAAAAGCGCCCGTTAGTTTCTTTATTCTCATTCCTTTTATCATGATGAATTTTATTTTACCGGCGATAGAATTTCGTGGCATCACGATTGTGCCTGTCCCGAGAGCGAAGCGATTCGGGATACTGCATATCGCTACTCAGCATTAATTAAAATCATACATCAATAAATCAGACATCAGCAATGAAAAAAGTTGTTCTTGGTTTTTCCGGCGGTTTAGATACAACATATTGTGTAAAATACTTAACCGATGATAAAGGATATGAAGTACATAGCGTTATTGTAAACACCGGCGGCTTCACAGCAGATGAATTAAAAAAGATAGAAGAACATGCATATAAGCTTGGTGTAAAAACACATACCACTGTTGATGCGGTGAAAGGTTACTATGACCGCATCATAAAATACCTGGTGTTTGGAAATGTATTAAAGAATAACACATATCCGTTAAGCGTTAGCGCCGAAAGATTAGTGCAGGCATTGCACATTGCGGAACATGTAAAAACAGTAAAGGCAGATGCAGTAGCGCATGGAAGTACCGGCGCCGGTAATGACCAGGTTCGTTTTGATATGGTATTTCATATCATGATCCCGGATGTTGAAATTATAACGCCCATACGTGATCTGAAATTAAGCCGCGAAGAAGAGATCATCTACCTGAAGGGCAAAGATGTTGCGATGAACTTTGAGAAAGCTGCCTATTCGATCAATAAAGGCTTGTGGGGAACAAGCGTAGGCGGGAAGGAAACATTGAAAAGCAAAGGCATGTTACCGGAAGAAGCATGGCCTACTCAAGTCACCGAATCAGGAAGCCGGGAAGTCCGCTTACGTTTTAAGAAAGGAGAATTAATTGGTGTTGATGATAAAACTTTCAATCATCCATCAGAAGCTATTCAGTATTTACAAAGCATTGCCGGTCCGTACGGTATTGGTAGAGATATACATGTAGGTGATACAATAATTGGCATAAAGGGCCGCGTTGGTTTTGAAGCAGCAGCGCCAATGATCATTATAAAAGCACACCATGCCCTGGAAAAACACGTGCTAACCAAATGGCAGTTAAGCTGGAAAGACAATATTGCCAACTTCTATGGCAACTGGCTGCATGAAGGGCAGATTCTTGATCCTGTTATGCGTGACATGGAAGCATATTTGCAGAGTTCACAGCAAAATGTAACAGGCGATGTATTTGTTCAGTTAATGCCCTATCGCTTCCAGGTGATCGGAATAGAAAGCGAATATGACCTGATGAGTGATAAGTTTGGTAAATATGGCGAAATGAATAAAGGCTGGTCTGGCGACGATGTTCGCGGTTTCAGTAAAATATTCGGCAACCAAACGGCGATGTGGAATGCTATTCATGCCCCCCGCCCTAAAGGGAGCTGATATGCTCGTGATAAAACTTACATTTTTATTTCAGGAATACATTTAAAAAAATGAAAGGAAATATACATAATGATAAACTTAATACCCCCCCTTCAGGGGTTGGGAGCATTAAGGCAGGCATAATTGGTGGCGCCGGATATACAGGCGGAGAATTGATCCGCCTGGTGATCAATCATCCGCGGGTTAATATTCAATTTATACACAGTAAGAGCAATGCCGGTAATTACGTTTATAAAGTTCACCAGGATCTTGTTGGGGAAACTGATTTGAAATTCACCGGTGATAATAATTTCAACGAGATGCTTTTAAACCCCTCCGCCACCGGGGGAGGCCGCGAGGAGGCTGTTCTGTTTTTGTGTTTAGGCCACGGCGATTCAAAAAAATTTCTAACGGAAAACAACATTGCGCCGGGCATAAAGATTATTGATTTAGCCAATGATTTCCGCTTACAAAAAGATGCAAGCTTCAGGTTGCCGGTTGCCGGTAACAAGCAACCGGCAACCAGGAACTTTATATATGGTTTGCCCGAACTAAATAAAACACAAATTCAGTCAGCGCACAACATTGCCAATCCCGGCTGTTTTGCCACTGCGATACAACTTGGTTTATTACCGTTGGCAAAAGCAGGCCTCCTGGATGAAGTGTACACAACCGGTATCACCGGCTCAACGGGTGCAGGGCAATCATTAACTTCAACATCACATTTTAGCTGGCGGGCTAATAACATACAAGCTTATAAAACATTAACACACCAACATCTGGCAGAAATCGTACAATCACTGCAGCAATTACAAATGAATTTTCTTAACTCCCCTTTAAGGGATGGGGGCATAAGCTTTATTCCCTGGCGGGGCGATTTTACCCGGGGTATATTTATCAGTTCGACCATACATTGCGAAGAGCCGGTTGAACAACTAAAAGATTTATATAAAGATTTTTATGCCGGTCATCCGTTCACCGTTGTAAGCGATGAAGCAATTTTTTTAAAACAGGTGGTGAACACCAATAAATGTGTGATTCAATTAGAAAAAGTTGGCAGCAAATTGGTAGTGCATTCGGCGCTTGACAATTTATTAAAAGGCGCCAGCGGGCAAGCCGTTCAAAATATGAATTTAATGTTTGGCTTAAATGAAACTACAGGACTAAAACTTAAAGCAAATTATTTTTAACCCCAACTCAAAAGACTGTTGGTGGCAACACATAATATTATTAAAATGAAAAATCAGACTACTTCCACAACCCCTGCTTCGGGTACTAAAGGAGCAAAACTATTTGACGTTTATCCATTAAACGATATTACCATTACCAAAGCGCAAGGCTCCTATGTTTGGGATGAACATGGCGTTCAGTATCTTGATCTGTACGGCGGCCATGCAGTAATAAGCATCGGCCACACACATCCGCATTGGGTAAAAAAAATTGAAGAACAATTAAACAAAATTGCTTTCTATTCAAATTCTGTGCATATTCCTGTTCAGCAGCAACTGGCTGAAAAATTGGGTAAGGTGAGCGGTAAAGATGGTTACCAGTTATTTCTTATAAACAGTGGTGCTGAAGCCATTGAGAATGCATTAAAGCTTGCTTCTTTTCATACAGGCAGAAAGAAAATTGTTGCTTTCAGCAAAGCATTTCACGGCAGAACCTCATTAGCTGTTTCTGCAACTGATAATAAGAATATTATTGCTCCTGTAAATGATACAGGCAACATTGATTTTCTTCCATTTAATGACGAAGCGGCTTTAAAACAATACTTTCAAGCCAATGGACATAAAGTTGCTGCGGTTATTGTTGAGCCCATTCAAGGTGTTGGCGGGATCAATGTTGCATCAGATAGTTTTTTAAAATTGATCAGGAATCTTTGTGATGCCAATGACGCCTTGTTCATTGCAGATGAAGTGCAGTGCGGTTATGGCAGAAGCGGAAAATTTTTTGCATTGGATCATACCGGCGTGAATGCTGATATTTATACAATGGCAAAAGGCATGGGCAATGGCTTCCCGATCGGTGGCATCCTGATAGCGCCATATATTAAACCAAAACACGGGATGCTGGGAACAACATTTGGCGGTAATCATTTGGCTTGTGCGGCTGCGCTTGCAGTACTTGAAATAATCGAGCAAGAGAATCTGATTGAGATGAGCAAACAGCGCGGCATGTATATTATCAATAAACTAAAATCCATCGATGGCATTGAAAACGTTCGTGGCAAAGGCTTAATGATCGGCTTTGATGTACCGGAAGATATTAAGGAATTGCGCAAAAAACTATTACATGATTATTTCATTTTCACAGGAGAAGCCAAACCAAATGTGATTCGTTTATTACCTGCGCTCAACATCACCCGCAAGCAAGCTGATGAATTTTTGGATACGCTGAAAGACGCTATTGCAGAGATGAAAGCTCCCGCTCCTGACGGGGTTGAGACCATGCTTATTAACTCAAATTCTTAACTACAAATATTCCCTTTAGGGATGGGGTAAATGAAACAATTTATTTCTGTTCATGATGCGGGCAACATTAATGCGTTAGTTGAAAAAGCATTAGCATATAAAGCAGATCCGCTAAAGGATAAAACTTTAGGCGCAGGCAAACGTATTGGCTTATTGTTTTTAAACCCGAGTTTACGCACGAGATTAAGTACACAGGTGGCTGCTGCAAACCTTGGAATGGATCCGATTGTTTTTAATGTTGATAAAGAAGGTTGGGCATTAGAGTTTGAAGAAGGTGCAATAATGAGCGGAAGCACGGTGGAACATATTAAAGATGCAGCACCGGTTTTAGGCAGTTATTTTGACATTCTTTGCATAAGAACATTTCCTTCCTTGAAAAATCGTGAGGATGATTATAGCGAATTATACATCAGCCAGTTTATAAAATATTGCGGAGTTCCGGTGATAAGCCTGGAAAGCGCAACATTGCATCCGCTGCAAAGTTTAACAGATGTGATAACTATTAAAGAAACGCTGCTTAACTCCCCTTTAGGGGATGGTGGCAAACCGAAAGTTGTTCTCACCTGGGCGCCACATGTAAAACCTTTGCCTCAGTGTGTT
Organism: Parafilimonas sp.; assembly: GCA_036274175.1. Taxonomy (GTDB): domain Bacteria; phylum Bacteroidota; class Bacteroidia; order Chitinophagales; family Chitinophagaceae; genus Parafilimonas. Next base: position 38,817 of record DASUGF010000011.1, on the reverse strand, counting down.
GCAAACAGTTTTGCACAATGGATCAATGCATGGTCCCTCATCCCTGCGTTCTCCATGAATGGAGAGCGAAGTATTGATTTTGTTATTACACACCCGCAGGATTATGAATTGAAAGAGGAGTTTACAAAGGGGGCAACCATAACATACAACCAGGATGATGCACTGAAAGATGCTGACTTTGTATATGTAAAAAACTGGAGCACTTATACTGATTACGGCAAGATCTATGAAAATGATCCTTCATGGATGTTGACCGAAGAAAAATTAAAATTGACAAATAATGCAAAGGTGATGCATTGCCTCCCTGTTAGAAGAAACGTTGAATTGAGCGATGAAGTATTAGACAGTGCAAACAGCATTGTTACACAACAGGCAGCTAATCGTGTTTGGGCAGCACAGGCAGTGATTAGTGAGATATTGAAAACGCTTCAGTAAATTTGATTAAACTCTTTTTATGATAACTGTGCATGGCGTATATGAAGGTGGTCAAATTAAGCTTCTTGAAGAAGTACCTTTAAAAACTAAAAAAAGGGTACTGATAACTTTTTTAGATGATGATGATACAGAAGATGATATTAGAGAAGCATCGTTAAATAATTCTACGGAATGGTTCAAAAATTATCTTGAAGATTCAGGAGAAGATTTGTATCAGGACTATGCGAAAAAGAAAAGCTAATGCAAACCGGCAATATCATTGTTGTTGATTTTCCGTTTTCTGATTATTCCGTTTCAAAAGTGCGACCCGCTGTTGTAGTGAATTTAACAAACGATAAGTATAAAGATGTAATTGTTTGTTTTATAGGCTCAGTTATTCCTTCTGTTATTAATAACCAGGAAATAATTCTTCATCCCAATCTGATAAATAATTTAAGGGCAGTTTCAATAATCAAAATTTACCGCATTGCTACAATAAAAAATTCACTTATTGCATCTGTTATTTGGAAACTTAATGATTTTCAATTAAAGGAATTCAAATCACTATTTAAATCTTTAGTTGATTGATGATGAACAAACTTTTCATTATAAAAGTTGGCGGAAATATTATTGATAATGAGGAAAAGCTGAAATCATTTCTTCAATCAGTTGCATCAGTGCAATCGCATAAAATCCTGGTCCATGGCGGCGGAAAAATTGCAACTGAAATCGGAAACAAACTGGGTATTGAGTCTAAATATATTAACGGCAGAAGAATAACCGATGACGCATCAATCGACCTGGTAACAATGGTTTATGGCGGATTCATAAACAAAAAAATTGTTGCACAGTTACAATCATTCAACTGCAATGCTATCGGCCTAACCGGTGCTGATGGCAATATTATTCCTGCTACCAAACGACCACCAAAGAAAATGACCAAAGAAAATAATTCGACTGAGTTGGTTGACTTTGGCTGGGTGGGAGATCTGGATAGTGCAAAGCTTAATGTTGAAAGTTTAAAGTTATTATTAGACAACGGCCTTATACCGGTATTCGCACCCTTAACGCATGATGAAAATGGACATATTTTAAATACCAACGCCGATACAATTGCCTCGTCATTGGCAGTCGCACTTTCAGCATACTATGATATTCGGTTGATCTATTGCTTTGAAAAGAAAGGGGTGTTGGAAAATGTGGACGATGAAAATTCTGTCATCCATCTCATCACAAAAGAAAAATATAAGCAACTGTTGGATGGACAAAAACTGTTTGCAGGCATTCTTCCGAAAATAGATAATGCATTCGCAGCAATAGATGCCGGCGTGCATGAGGTGTTGATTGGTGATGCCAATGATTTAATTCAAAATACAACAGATAAAACAATCGGTACGTTAATTACATCTGATTAAACTTGAGCGCTTCAAAAAAAAATAGTGTTGCTGCCAAAGTCTCCTCCACCGGAGGAGATGTAGAGGAGGCTGTATTAAAATTATTACAGCAACTGATTTCCATTCCCTCCTTTTCAAAAGAAGAAGAAAAAACCGCTGAAGCGATTGAAATTTTTCTGCATTCTCACAATATTCAAACAAACAGGCTCCTGAATAATGTTTGGTGCGTAAATAAATATTTTGATGAAAGCAAACCAACAATCCTTCTTAACTCACATCATGATACGGTAAAACCAAACAAGCAATATTCAAGAGATCCTTTCAAAGCAGATATAGAAGATGGAAAATTGTTCGGTCTCGGCAGCAATGATGCAGGGGGTTGCCTGGTTTCCTTGATCGCAACATTTCTTTACTTCTATAACCATAAAAACTTAAAATATAATATTGTCCTTGCAGCTACTGCTGAAGAAGAGATAAGTGGTAAGAATGGAATTGAACTTTTGTTGAAAGATGAAAGCTTCTTAAATAAAATTTCAGGGTTTCCGCCAACCCCCTTTAGGGCTGGGTGGTGTGCTATCGTTGGAGAACCTACTTTAATGAATATGGCTGTTGCCGAGAAAGGCTTGCTCGTGTTAGATTGCACAGCATACGGCAAAGCGGGACATGCAGCAAGGGAAGAAGGTGATAACGCAATTTATAAAGCCATAAAAGATATTGAATGGTTTAAGCATTATAAGTTTGATAAAGTATCTGCGTTACTTGGACCAAACAAGATGAGTGTTACCATTATCAATGCAGGCTCGCAGCATAATGTTGTTCCCTCGCAATGTAATTTCACTGTTGATATCCGGGTAAATGAATTATATGATTTTGATGAAGTGCTTTCTATCGTCAAACAAAATGTTCAATGTGAAGTTGTACCAAGAAGCCTGCGCCTGCGTTCAACGAATATCGCATTGGATCATCCCCTGGTTAAAGCAGGACTTCAACTAAACAGAACTTATTACGGCTCTCCAACAACAAGTGATAAAGCTTTAATGCCTTTTCCTGCATTAAAGATGGGCCCTGGTGACAGTGCGAGAAGCCATTCAGCAGATGAGTTTATTTTTGTGGATGAAATCAGGAATGGGATTGAGTTGTATATTCAATTGCTTAATAAAATTTTGAATTAAGTTCTGTTTTTACAAAGTTGTAAATTCGTACAAATAAGGTTATGGAAAATCTACGTACTGAACTGCATAACATGATTGATAAATTACAGGAAGATAAATTACAGGAAGTGTATGAACTTTTACAGGATACAGATTATCCTGATGAACTGAAAGAGATATTGGATAACGAGTTTGAAGAATACAAGCGAACCGGGGAGGCAGTTTCAAAAGAAGAAGTGGATAAAATCATTAATGCAATCCTGGCAAAATAAACATGTCTCTTTATTCTGTTATTTTCAGGCAAAGAGCGGTAAAGGAATACGCTGAATCAACAGCATGGCATAAAGAATATAGTTTTCAAGCAGCTGACAACTTTGTGAAATTGTTAATGCCACAATAAGTGCTATCTCAACAAATCCTTACACGTTCAGAAACAGCTACAAAAAATTTTACGAGGCTAAGACAAAAAAGTATCCTTTTAGCATTATTTATTTTGTGGACGAGAACAGACAGCGTATTGTTATCACATCAATTTTTCACAACAAAAGAAACCCAATAAAAAAGTACAAATAGTACAATGAAACTCTGGCAAAAAAATACAGCATCACTCAAAGAAGTAGAAAAATTTACAGTTGGCAACGATCGCGAATTTGATCTGTTGCTTGCACCGCTTGATGTGCTCGGCAATATTGCGCATGCAAAAATGCTTGCGACAGTTGGTTTGCTAACATCTGAAGAAGCAGGCGTATTAGTAAAAGAATTAAAACATATTTACACTTCCATTCACGATTCACGATTTACGATTCACGACAACATTGAAGACGTTCATTCACAAATAGAATTTCTCCTAACCCAAAAGCTCGGAGATGTTGGCAAAAAAATTCATTCAGCCCGCAGCCGTAACGACCAGGTTTTGGTTGATGTGAAATTGTTTTTGCGCAAGGAACTTGAACAACTTGTTGTAAGTGTTAAGCCATTTTTTGATTTATTAATTGAACAAAGTGAAAAACATAAAAATGATTTATTACCAGGTTATACGCATCTTCAATTAGCAATGCCTTCCTCATTTGGTTTGTGGTTTGGCGCATACGCTGAAAGCCTGGTTGATGATTTAATTACATTACAGGCGGCATATCAAATCGTAAATAAAAACCCGCTTGGCTCTGCGGCAGGCTATGGATCTTCTTTTCCGATCAACCGAACATTAATTACAAAAATGCTTGGCTTTGATGACCTGAACTACAATGTTGTATACGCGCAAATGAGCCGTGGAAAAACTGAGCGTATTGTTGCTTCGGCATTGGCAAATATTGCCGATACTTTAGCAAAACTCAGCATGGACATGTGCTTATATCTCAACCAGAACTTTGGCTTCGTGTCATTTCCTGCAGAGCTTACAACAGGCAGCAGTATCATGCCGCATAAAAAGAATCCTGATGTATTTGAACTGATCCGTTCGCATTGCAACCAAATAAAAGCCTTGCCCAATGAAATTATGATGATGACAACCAATCTTCCTTCCGGTTATCATCGCGACCTCCAGTTATTAAAAGAACATTTATTCCCCGCATTTACAACATTGAATGATTGCATCAATATGGCAGCTTTAATGCTCAGCAATATTGAAGTAAAAAAAGATATCCTCTCAGATGAAAAATATAAGTACCTCTTTAGTGTTGAAGAGGTAAATAAACTTGTTTTGCAGGGAATGCCTTTTCGCGACGCCTATAAAAAAATTGGTTTGAATATTGAAGCAAATGAATTTAGTTATTCAACGGCTATAAAACATACACATGAAGGCAGCATTGGCAATTTAATGAACGATAAAATTGCTGCCAACATGAAAGCGGTTATTGAAAGTTTTCATTTCGAAAAATACCATGCGGCTATTGAAGCATTACTGCGGGAATAACAGCTTTAAAAGATCCTGGCCCTTAAATAACAGGATATTTTAAAACTTTAATCAGATATGGTAAAAGATCTCCCGGGTGAAAAATGGAAAGAAGTAAAATTTGATTTTGATTTTACAAATAACATCACACTAAAAGTTTCCAACTTCGGCAGGTTGCAAACAAGCAACCGGTATGCAAATGGTAAACTTCTCAATGGCTCTTCCATTAATGGTTATCGTATAATACGGTTAAAGCTCTTTAAGCCAAGATTGCCAAAAACACAGGCGGCGATAACGCAGTTACAAAAACAGGTTTTTACGCTTTCAAAAGAAATAAAAATACTGGTAAAACAGGAAGGCAATAAAAAATTGATTGAGGAAAAAAATATTCTGCTTAAAGCAGTTAAAAAAAGCCTGCAAAAAATTTATAAGGAAGATCTTAAATACAGAACCATCAACTACCATTCTTTAATACACAGGCTGGTGGCAACCTGTTTTCTCCCTGTACATAAAGCCGAACAAACCATAGTTGCCCATCTTGATTATGACAAGCTTAACAACCATATTTCCAATTTAAAATGGATGACGCCGGAAGAAAATCTTAAACATCAGCAAAAAAGTCCCCATGTTGTTTATGAAAAGCAGCAACGGAAAATGGGTAACAGTGCAAATGCAAAAAATACCAAGCTCACTGTTACAAAAGTTATGTTGCTGAAAAAGCTGCTTAATAACAATAAACCGGTAAAACAATTAACCAAACAGTTTAAGGTTACTGATATGCAGATATATCGTATTAAACGCGGTGAAAACTGGGCACATGTTCCTGCGGCAGAATGACGCTTACCTATGAAAGAATTAATTTTCTTTCCGGGGTGGTTTATTCCTGTTATTATTTTGCGGCGGCCTGTTCCCTTTTTGTTGTTGAGGTGGTTGCTGCAGTTTTTGTTGCTGGTTTTTTTGATTGTAGCCCTGCTGCGGCTGCTTGTTTTTTTGCTGCTGTTGCTGGGGTTGTTGCTTCACATTTTCGTTACGGCGTTGTTGTTTTTGTTTTTCCTTATTACGCTGTGAAGTCTTTTCAAGATTACTAATCGTTAAATGCCCGACCACATCAACAAAACTGTGTTCGGTTTCTTTTGCTGTAACAATTTCTACCGGCTGAAGGTCATCCGGCCTCATACCCCTTGCATTTAACTGCTGAATTTCTTTTACCCGGCGAATGGTAAGCGGGTAGTGTTTGGCGCCGCCCTGGATAACATACCACATCAGGTTCTTAAAAATATCCTTCTTAATTAAGGAGGCTACACCCTTTGATGTTTCCAGGATATCCGCATTATCAGGAAAATATTGTAATGCGTCGAGATAAGTGTCTAATTCATAATTCAAACAGCACTTCAAACGCCCGCATTGCCCGCTTAATTTGGTTTGGTTAATGGAAAGATTCTGATAACGTGCCGCGGTGGTAGTTACGCTTTTGAAATCGGTGAGCCAGGTTGAACAGCACAATTCCCGTCCACAGCTACCAATGCCGCCAACTTTTGCCGCGCCCTGGCGGATGCCCACCTGCCGCATTTCAATCTTTAACCTAAACTCTGCAGCGTATTGTTTGATCAATTCCCTGAAATCGACCCTGTCATCAGCCGTATAAAAAAAAGTGCCCTTTTTACCGTCTGCCTGAATTTCCACTTCGATCAGCTTCATATCCAGGTTTAAATTTTTAGCGATGATGCGGCTTGTGATCAGCGCTTCTTTTTCCCGCGATTTATTTTTCTCCATCAATTCAAGGTCTTTTTCATTGCTCAGGCGCAAGACCTTTTTCATATCGATCCCGAATTCGCTGATATTTTTTTTCTTTAGCTGGAGTCTTACCAGTTCACCCGTTAAACTTACCTCGCCTACATCAAAGCCGTTCACGCCTTCCACCGTTACCAGGTCACCTTTCTCAAAATATTGTAGCGAAGCATTACGGTAATAATCTTTCCGGCTTCCACGGTTAAAGCTTATTTCCACAACTTTACAGACGCTGTCAACATCACTTATTGGCAGGTTCCAAAGCCAGTCATGTATATTCATACGGTTACAGCTACCGGTATTACAACCGCCATTGCTTTTGCATCCGTTAGGTTTGCCTGTACCACAATTGCCACATCCCATCGTCAATTCAAATTAAAAATCTGTAAAAATTAAGGAGAGAATCTTAATTACCGGCTTCGGAACAGGCATTATACCGCTGTCGGGTCGCATCCATCCTGTGGTGCAGGAAAATTCAGCGTCACGAACATTGCTGAGCTTAAGTGTTAATATCGAAGTAACGTTTCAAAAATGTATAACGTTTATGATGTAAAAGCTCTTTACCGCTAAAACACGCGAACTGATGAATAATCGTCAGTACGGGTGTAACCCTAACCATAATGTCCAAAGTTTTTCTTAACCGGCCTCAAAAAATCTCTCTCACTTCATTATAAAATATTAAAAATATTTACAATGTTAGTCGGTCAAAATTAAGGCATTGTTCTTAATGAGGTGATATAATTTAATGGTAAGGGCATGGAAAAGCATTTTGGCATTGGAATTCCGCTCTATATAATAAACCGCTTTATCAAGTTCATTAATGATCTCCTTTTGATGATTTACAGAAGCGATCTTGTTAAGACGGTCAGCAAAATCTCTCTCGCTATCTGCTATTGAAACCCGGTTTTCTCCGGCAAACCGCAGAACGACACTTTGTTGCAGCAGATGGATAAAATAGAGCAGGAACTGTTTCTGCTTTTCACGGCCGAGTTTGCTAATTTCCTCGATCCATTTCACCTGCGCCGCCGGGCCATTTTTCAAAATTGTATTCAACCACTCTCTTAAAAGCGATTGCCAGTCTTCCGATGCATTCTGCAATATTTGCAACGCCTCGCGGTAGTTTCCCTGTGCTATTGCCGCGGTTTGCTGAGCATTGGCGGCATCGAGTTTACCACGGTGCATCAGGGCTTCAGCAATATCGGCCGTTTCCAAAGCACTTATTTTAATTAACTGGCAACGGCTTAATATGGTTGGAAGGACCAATTCATCATTTTCAGCAACTAAAATGAAAAGTGTATCCACCGGCGGTTCTTCAATCAGCTTTAATAACTTATTGCCTTCTTTGCCGAGATATTCCGGCATCCACATCACAAGGATTTTATAATTGCTTTCGAAGCTTTTTAAATTCAGTTTGTGAATAATGTCATTACATTCCTCAGCCGTGATATTCCCCTGTTTATTTTCTGCACCAATAAACTGCAGCCAGTCATAAACACTGCCGTAAGGGTACTGCTGAATAAACTCCCGCCAATCCCGGATATAATCAGTGCTGACCGGTTTATCTCCCGATTTTTTCGGAATAACAGGATATGAAAAATGAATATCAGGATGTACATAATTGTTTGCTTTGGAAAATGCAGCTTGCTTTTGCATGAAGGCATCGGCTTCTTCCGGCGTTTTTGGAAAAACAGGCCGGGCTTCTTCTACTGCTTCTCCAAACAATGAGGCCTCCTCCCGGCCTCCTTCGGCGGAGGGGTAACCGGGCAACAGGCTGATATATTCAGCAAAAGCAAGTGCTAATGGCAGGGCCCCGCTGCCCTCTTTACCCAAAAAGATCAAGGCATGGCTTAAACGGTTTTGCTGTACCATTTCAAGCAGATGCCGCTTTGTATTTTGCTGGCCGATGACGTCTGCGAATAACATGTGGCGAAGGTAGCGGTAAGGTTGAAAGTTTAATGTTTAAAGTTCAGAGGCACGTTAAAACTTTTTTCATTTACAGATCGAATTTTTTCGCAAAACGCGTTTGAATTGTCGCGCCCGCACCTCCACATATCTCATCTTTAAAAATATTTTCGCAGTGTACAATTATTGTTTAAAATAAAAATCATTCCATGTCATTCCAGGCTTACTTAGATACCATCAAAAAAAAGACAGGCAAAAGCCCCGGGGATTTTAAAAAGCTTGCTGAAAAGAAAGGCTTTTTGGAGAAAGGAAAATTAAAGTCTGAAGTTAAAGCCGGCGATATCGTTGCCTGGCTTAAGGAAGATTTCGATTTAGGCCACGGTCATGCCATGGCGATATATGCTTTGTTCAAAGGCATTAAGAAAGCAGGCGATTAAAGAGAATTTATTCCCGTTTGACGATTCACGCAGGGCAATATATATTGCACCAAACATTTGCATTGATCATTTCTGAGTTATATAAGATTTATCTGCAGTTTCCATCTGTTCAAACCGATACGAGAAAGCTGCAGCCAGGCGATATTTTTTTTGCATTGAAAGGTGAAAATTTCAACGGCAACCTGTTTGCATTGAAAGCCCTGGAGCTCGGTGCAGCGTATGCTGTTATTGATGAAGATATTAATGCGCCGGATATAAGATTGATACAGGTTGATGATGTTCTTGAAAGCTTGCAGCAGCTTGCAAAATTTCATCGTGACCGTTTTACCATTCCTTTTATTGCCATTACGGGTAGTAACGGCAAGACCACCACACGGGAGCTTGTCAGTACAGTGCTTTCTTCGCATTATAAAACATATTCAACAATTGGTAACCTGAACAATCATATCGGTATTCCACTTACTATTCTGAAAATAAAAAGTAATGCTGAAATAGCGGTGATCGAAATGGGCGCTAATCATCAAAAGGAAATTGAAAGCTATTGCAAAATTGCACAGCCTACACATGGCATCATTTCCAATATAGGCAAAGCGCATTTGGAAGGATTTGGCGGCATTGAAGGTGTCCGTAAAGGGAAAGGAGAGTTGTATGATTTTTTACGCGCCCACAACGGAACTGCATTTGCGTTTGATGACCTGGATTATCTGCATGAAATGAGCGCAGGCATCAAAGAAGTTATCTGGTTTGGAACCAACAATGGTGAAGTTTGCGGTAATGTAAAAGCGTATGAACCTTTTTTAGAGGTTGATATTACAAAAGGCACATCATTTAATACTGTAAAAACAAATTTGGTTGGCGATTACAACCTGCCAAATATTTTATGCGCAGTAATGGTGGGTAAATATTTTAATGTGCCGGATGAAAAAATAAAGTTTGCACTCGAAAACTATCTACCAACTAATAGCCGTTCACAATTAATAGAAATCGGTACCAATAAAATTATATTGGATGCGTATAATGCTAATCCAAGCAGCATGAAAGTGGCTATTGGAAACTTTGCCAATGTTCATGCGGATAAAAAAATATTGGTACTTGGCGGTATGATGGAATTGGGAGAGGCAAGCATGAATGAGCATAAAAAACTGCTCCTTATGATGGAGCAATATGATTTTGCTGAAGTAATCCTGGTAGGTGGCAATTTTGAAAAAGAGCATGGCAATTATAAATATTTTCAAACAGCCGAAGCTGCTGCTGAATACATGCAACAACGAAATTTTCAGCACAGTTATTTTTTAATAAAAGGCAGCCGCAGTACGCAAATGGAAAAAGTTTTAACGGTATTTACGCAGTAAAAAAATTAACTTCGCGCAAATTTTTACAGGTGGCCGACAGCAAACCATCTTATATTTTAAGTGTTCTCACCAATCGTTGCCCTCGATGCAGGCGGGGTGATATTTTCAAATCAAAAAATGCTTATGCATTAAAAGGCAGCCGCTATATGAAAATGCATGAGCATTGCACACTTTGCGACCAGCAGACAGACCTGGAAGTTGGATTTTATTATGGTACCGGGTATGTAAGTTATGCGCTGACTATTGGACTATCCATTATAACATTTATTCTATGGTGGATATTCATAGGAATTTCTGTCAATGACAACCGGGTTTTCTGGTGGCTGGGTTGCAATACTGCTTTACTCATCCTTTTGCAGCCGCCATTAATGCGCTTTTCAAGAACACTTTGGTTAAGCTGGTTTGTAAAATATGATCCCAATTGGGAAAAACATAAACCTGAAGAGTCTGATCGTATAATAAAGGGACAAATGGGCAACTGGTGATGTAAAAATCAATTCTTCTTAGCCACTTTTTTTTCAAAAAATTCTTTTGCATTTATAACAGGGATATCTGAAAAGAAAAAATCGTCTCTATCCTCTGTAACTATAAAATCACATTTGCTTTCCATCGCAGAATAATATTCAAGTCCATCTTCAAAATCATTAATTTTTTTATTAGCGATTGTCTTTTCTACTCCTGTTTCAGTTGCCGGTGCAATAAAAAGATGTTGGCACACTAAAGCAATTTTTTCCCGTGCAATTTTTGTTTTGTGTTTTTTTTCAGCAAAGTAGAAAGCAATGGCAAGACATATTGGTGAAGTATATATCTCGAAATTTTTATTTCCCGAAAGACTTAATATGCGGGCGCTGTAAGTAAAAAGCGGATATTCTTTATTCAATACAGAAACAAGAATATTGGCGTCAATAAAAATTTTCATTTTTTAGAAGCATAATATTCTTTCTTTAATGATTTTCTTGAACGTGCCCTGGTTTGATAAGTAGCGGCGCCATCAGCAACCTGGCTCACCCAATCTGAAACAGGAAATTCTTCAAATGAAGCGTAACCTGAAGAAGTTACTTTATCCAAAAGAAATTCTACCAGCCTGCTTAAGCTTACATTATTCTTTTCTGCATACCGTTTGGCTTTTGTAGCTATTGCTTCATTAAAGCTCAGGGTTATCTTAGCGTCCATAAATAATTTTTTTTTACAAAAATAATAAATTATACGTGTTAAAATATTATTTTACACGTATAAATCATTTCTCAATCATCAAAATATTCTCACCACTTTTTAATGAATATTCTTTTCCTTTCCACACAAATTTTCCGGTAATTGCCGAAGGGAGACTTATATCGATATTCCATTTTGTATTTTTCAAGACATAAGATGCTTTGATACTTCCATTTTGCGTTCCAGACTTTTGAGAGTATATCAGGGTTTATGGTTTGAGACAATAAATATCCGGAAGTGAAACCAACAACAATCATAAAAAAAACCCCTTTCATAATAAGTAGTTTAGATGAAGATAATTTAATATTGAAACCTGAACAGGAAGCTGGCTTTGGTTTTGCGGTACCCGCTAAAGCTGTATTACTATTTAATTCTTTAATTTGCTTATCTGATATGAAATTGCTTTCGCCCACTATATCTAAACTTGTGCGATTGCGCTATAGCCGTATTGAGGAATGGATGAATAGTCCCATTACTGCACAGCGTGAAATTCTGCAGGATCTCGTCACGCATGGACAGCACACAGCCTTTGGCAGGAAGTATAATTTGAAAAACCTTTTTACCATAAAAGAATTCAAAGCGCATATACCGATTCATGAATATGAAGATATAAAACCATGGATAAGCAAATTGATGAAGGGTGAGCAAAATCAATTGTGGGATTCCCCTGTAAACTGGTTTGCCAAAAGCAGCGGAACAACAAGTGATAAAAGCAAATTCATCCCTGTGACTGAAGAAAGCTTGCAGGACTGCCATTTCCAGGCGGGCAAAGATGTATTGACTTTGTATTATCACTTTAATCCCGAAAGCAATTTACTTACAGGCAAAGGTTTGGTAATCGGCGGAAGCCACCAGATAAGCCAATTGAATGAAGAAATATTTTTTGGTGATCTGAGTGCCGTGCTTATGCAAAACATGCCGATGTGGGGGCATTGGATCCGAACACCCGAACTGGCAATTGCATTGCTGGATGAATGGGAAAAGAAAATTGAATCACTTGCCCAATCAACCATAATAGAAAACGTAACGTCCATATCAGGTGTTCCGACGTGGACACAGGTTTTAATTAAACGAATTCTTGAAATTACAGGCAGGCAAACGGCCAAAGAAGTATGGCCGAATCTTGAATTATATATGCATGGCGGCGTATCGTTCACACCCTACAAAGAAAATTTTAAAAAGTTATTGGGTGACGGTATTCATTATATGGAAATGTACAATGCGAGTGAAGGTTTTTTTGCGGCACAGGACGATCTTGAGCAGGAAGGAATGTTATTGTTTTTAAATCATGGGATCTTTTATGAGTTTATGCCGGTGGAAGAATATGGAAAACAAAATCCGCAAACAGTGGGTTTAAATAAAGTTGCGCCGGGAAAGCAATATGCATTGGTAATTTCAACCAATGGCGGCTTGTGGAGATATTTAGTGGGCGATACCATTCAGTTTACATCATTATACCCTTTCCGCATAAAAGTTACAGGAAGGCTAAAGCATTTCATCAATGCTTTTGGAGAAGAAGTGATCGTTGAAAATACGGATGCAGCTATTGCCGCAGCGAGCGAAAGAACCGGTGCTCTTGTAAATGATTATACAGCAGCGCCTATTTATTTCAGCGAAGACAATAACGGCGCACATGAATGGCTGATTGAATTTGAAAAACAGCCTGGCAATATGGATCAGTTTGTGTATGAGCTTGATTCATCCTTAAAAAATCTTAACAGCGACTACGAAGCCAAACGCCATAAAAATATTGCTTTGCGCATGCCTGTTGTTCATGTTTTGAAGAAAGGAATTTTCAATACATGGCTGAAACAAAAAGGTAAACTCGGCGGGCAGCATAAAGTACCCAGGTTAAGCAACGATCGTAAATTTATCGATGAACTGCATATATTAGTGCAAACAATGCTCTGATATATGCTGGTTGTTTTTTTGAATAAGCACCTGATCATATTCCACATTATTATTACTTCCACCCGGCCACCTAATGAGCAATATAATTCTGCTGCCAACGATTGAGTTTGTGCTGTTAACACTTCAGGATAAGCTGCCATACCGCTTTTAAATAACAAGATTGCATTTTATGAGTGGTGAAGAGTTATAACAAGCACATAAAATTGGCAGATATATTACCTTTGATCTCTACTACACATTCAAGTTCATTATCATTGCACAAATTATTATATGGTTAAAAATAAGGTTTGCATAGTTACCGGTGCAGCACGTGGCATTGGCGCATCTATTGTAAGAAAATTGGCCGAAAATGGCGCTAATGTTGCTTTTACCTATGTTAGCGATTCCAGTGCGGAAAAAGCTGCTGCATTGGAAAATGAATTGGGTAGCACAGGCGTAAAGGTAAAGGCCTATAAAAGTAATGCTTCAGATTTTGCACAATGTGAAACGTTGGTAAATGATGTATTAAAAGAGTTTGGAAAAATAGATGTGTGTGTAAACAATGCGGGCATTTCAAAAGATAATTTATTGTTGCGCTTATCGCCTGATCAATGGGACGACGTGATGGCTGTAAACCTAAAGAGCGTTTATAATATGACAAAGCAGGTTATTCGCCCAATGATGAAAGCGAAATCGGGCAGCATTATTAATATGAGTTCCATTATCGGCATTCGCGGCAATGCAGGACAGTCAAGCTATGCTGCATCAAAAGCCGGCATAATTGGCTTTACCAAATCCATTGCCCTTGAATTAGGAAGTCGCAACATTCGCTGCAATGCAATCGCTCCCGGTTTTATCGAAACCGATATGACAGATTATCTGAAAGAAGGAGACGCAGCCGAAAAATTTTTGAAAGATATACCGCTTGGAAGGTTTGGCAAAGCCGATGAAATAGCAGACCTCACCTTGTTTCTTGCGAGCGATATGAGTTCCTATATAACAGGAGAAGTGATCAGCATTTGCGGCGGGCTTAATATTTAGCAGTATTGTCTTTTTATTGTTAAGTTTTTGCAATACACTTGTTTATTAGTATAAGTTTTCTTTTTTTGCAGCTTTAAATGAAGGGTAAAAAAGTTATAGCATTTATTTGTTTACTTGTTTTGAGCACGCAGGTTATCCCCTTGCGGCAAATAGGTTCTATGCTTTTTAATAACCAGATAACTGAAGAAATCGCACATGGCTCAGATTCCGGCAAAAAGATAAACGGTGAAAAAGAAGGCCATAACTTCTTTCCCGTTGTTTTTAATACGAATACGCGTGAGCTCACGGGTACCAATAATCAAAGCATCTATTCCCGTTCGCGTTTAGTAAAACAGCACGTTGCAGAAGTACCTACACCTCCTCCCAATATTTAGTGTACACATATAGCGATTGTTGCCTTAAAGGAATTATTTCCAGGCACTGTTATTTTTTACACTAAATCAAAAAAAATGAAAAATTTTTTCAAGAGTATTGGTGCTGATTTTTCAGCATCAGTAGTGGTTTTCCTGGTGGCATTACCATTATGTTTGGGCATTGCGCTGGGATCAGGAGCGCCTCTGTTTTCCGGCCTGATTGCCGGCATAATCGGCGGTATTGTTGTAGGCAGTTTGAGCGGGTCTAGCTTAAGCGTTAGCGGTCCGGCTGCAGGTTTAACCGCTATTGTTGCAGCGGGCATTTTAAAGGTTCCGGTATATGAAGCTTTTCTTCTTTCTGTGATTATTGCCGGCATCACACAGCTAATCTTTGGTTTCATAAAGGCCGGCGTTTTTGGCGATTATATCCCCACAAACGTTATTAAGGGAATGCTCTCTGCCATCGGTATCATTCTTATCTTAAAACAAATTCCGCATTTATTTGGTTACGATGCAGATTTTGAGGGCGATTATGCCTTTGCTCAAAAAGATGCTGAAAATACTTTCAGCGGGATATTCCATGCCATTGCAAAAATTACACCCTTAGCAATTATTATTGGCGCCATTTCCCTGGGCATTCAAATTTTCTGGGATAAGGTTTTGATAAAAAAAGGAAAAATTTTTAAGCTGATACCTGCCCCGCTTGTTGTTGTTATTGCAGGTGTTTTCCTGAACATGTTTTTGTCGAACGGAAACACATTGCAGTTACGGGAAAACCAATTAGTAAATATTCCTGGTGCGGCAAGCGTAAATGAATTCTTTTCCTTTTTTATTCTCCCCGATTTTAGCTATTTGAATATGCCTGAAGTCTGGATTACGGGTATAACCATTGCCATTGTTGCCAGCCTTGAAACACTGTTGAATATAGAAGCTTCCGATGAGTTGGATCCATATAAACGCGTTACGCCAAAGGACAGGGAACTTAAAGCGCAGGGCGTAGGTAACCTGTTAAGCGGTTTAATTGGCGGTTTACCTGTAACATCAGTAATCGTTAGAACATCTGCGAATGTGAATGCAGGTGCAAAAACAAAAGCATCTTCTATTATGCATGGTGCTTTGCTGATGCTCGCAGTAGCTTTAATTCCTTTCTTAATAAACCTCATCCCGCTATCAGCTTTGGCGGCAGTATTAATTTATACCGGCTATAAACTGGCCAAGCCGTCGTTATTCAAAGAAATGTATCAAAGAGGCTTCGATCAGTTTGTACCTTTCGTTGTAACGATAGTGGCTATAATTTTTACCGACCTTTTAATAGGAATTGTAATTGGTATTGGCGTAGGTTTGTTTTTTGTGTTGCGCAGCAACTTTAAAACATCGTTTTTTGTTGTGCACGATGACAGCAAATACCTGTTCCGTTTACGAAAAGATGTTTCATTTTTAAATAAACCGCTGTTGAAAAACAAGCTGGAAACGGTACCGGAGAATTCATCTGTTTTAATTGATATTTCAAGAGCAGACTTTATTGATAAAGATGTGATAGAAGTGATCAATGATTTTTTACAGCATGCCCATCTTAAAAAGATCCAAACAGAAATAAAGAAAAGTCCCGGAAAAATTAACCACAATCAAATAATTGAACACCCAATTAAACAATCAATTAAAATAATCGCACATGACACCACACGAGAAGCTGTTATTGGAAAATAAAGCCTGGGCTCAGGAAATGGTTGAGCAGGATCCGGATTATTTTAACAGGCTGGCACATTTGCAAGCGCCTGAATTCTTATGGATCGGCTGCAGTGATAGCCGTGTTCCTGCAAATGAAATCACCGGAACACAGCCGGGTGAAATTTTTGTACACCGTAATATCGCCAACCTTGTTATTCATACTGATGTTAATTTGTTAAGCGTATTGGATTATGCGGTTAACCATCTTAGAGTAAATCACGTAATTGTGTGTGGTCATTATGGATGCGGTGGCGTAAAAGCCGCAATGACAAGTCATGATTACAACCACCTGCTGAATATGTGGCTGAGAAACATTAAAGATGTTTACCGCTTATATCAACCGGAACTGGAAAGTATAACCAGTGAAGAAGAAAGAGCAGACAGGCTTGTTGAGTTGAACGTAAAAGAGCAGGTATTAAAACTTGCAAAGACCTCGATTATCCAGCGGGCATGGAAATATAATAACCGACCGGTTTTGCACGGATGGGTGTACGGCTTAAAAGATGGAATTATAAAAAGCCTGTTCAATATGGAGCCCGGCGCAGAAATGAATGCTATTTATAAATACGATGATTTATAAATAAATGCCAGGCAACACGTGTTGCCTGGCATTTAAGATAACGCTTGATCTATTTTTTGGTTTGATTATATTTTTCTTCAGCTTCTTTGGCCTTGCTAAAATCAAGAACAACACCATTTATGCAATACCGGAGTCCTGTAGGCGGTGGGCCATCATCAAATACATGGCCCAGATGCGAACCGCACCTGCCACACATGACTTCGGTACGACGCATACCATGACTGTTATCCTGTTCGTATATAACAGCGCTTTTTGACACGGGCTTATAAAAGCTCGGCCATCCACAGCCGCTTTCAAATTTTGTATCGCTTTCAAATAAAGCATTACCACACACTGCACAGTAATAGGTTCCTATCTCGGCGGAATGTTCATATTTGCTGCTCCACGGGCGTTCCGTTCCTTTTTCTCGTGCGATACGGTACACTTCGGGAGAAAGCCGCTTCTTCCACTCCTCATTACTCAATACCACTTTGTTGGTATCTGTAGCTGAGTATTCCGGGTTCTTTGAATTATTCTCCATGGCCGTTGTTTTAGAATTATTATTACAAGATAATATAAATAAAAGTAAAAAAATTGATGCTGATGCCTTCCACTGTTTCATATTCAACAGTAAAATACGAAGCCTTTGAATGCGCGGATGTTTTTTTGTATCAGCATGATGTTAATTTTTAATCAACAGCAATTATATTTGCCGCAAGGGTAATAAGTAACAATGTTTAATATAATTCTATTTGGCCCTCCGGGCAGCGGAAAAGGCACGCAAAGTCAGAAATTAATAGAAAAGTACGGGTTAAAGCATCTCTCAACCGGCGATCTTTTGCGAAGTGAGCTCGCATTACAGACTCCGCTGGGAATTGAAGCAAAAAATTTTATGGACAAGGGCCAGCTTGTTCCCGATGAGGTAGTAATAGGGATGATCAGCACCGCACTGGAAACCAATCCGAATGTGCAGGGCTTTTTGTTTGACGGGTTTCCGCGAACCGACGCACAGGCAGAAGCGCTGGATAAATTATTGCATCTTAAAAAAACTTCTATCGCTGTGATGCTGGCATTAGATGTTTCCGAAGAAGAATTAATAAAACGCTTATTACAGCGCGGTCAGAGCAGCGGCCGGAGCGACGATACCAATGAAGCTGTTATCCGCAGCCGCATACATGAATATGAAAATAAAACCAAGCCTGTCGCTGATTATTATGGCCAATTTGACAAAGTAGTTCACGTTAAAGGGGAGGGCAGCGTTGATGAAATTTTTGATACGCTTTGTGAAGAAATTGAGAAAAGAAAATAATTGCAAATGGAATTTATAAAAAAGCTGAATCGCTTTTGGAAAACATTTCATTCTAATCCTGCAACGTTCAATCTACGTTATCTGAAATAGCTTTTAATTCAGTATGCTACTGTTTTACTGTTAATAACTTCATTCCTTATACCTATAGTACATTTTTACATTTGCTGCACAATCATATACAATGGCAGCAAAAGAAAAATCAGCGCGAAAGAAATCAACAAAAAATAAATATAAATCAGAGCCGCTCTTATCCAATACAAAAAAGCCAAATAATTTATTGGTAAATGACTGGCAAACCATTTTGCGCAGACAGATAGCGCAACGCACTATCTTTAAAATATCAAATATTGGCGATGGTGCTGTTTACAGCGATTACAGTGTTTACAATACAACTACCAGAAACACGTATAAGGTTGCTTTACGCAGCAGCGATAACAGCCTGAACTTTTGCTCCTGTTACGATTTTAAAACCAACCAGCTTGGCACCTGTAAACATATTGAAGCGGTACTGGCATACATCAATAAAAAACCTGCGCTGCGCAAAATACTAAAGCAACCATATACACCTGCATACAGCTCGATGTACATCGAATACAGGGGAGCAAGAAAAGTGATGTTTCGTATCGGTACTGAAGATACATCAGCTTATAAAAAAATGCTGAAACCCTTTGTGCATGGCGACCTCAGCTTAACTGAAAAAGGCTATGACAACATTGATACTATCATTCAAAAAGCTTTTAAAATAAATGCTTCCTTTCGCTGTTATGAAGATGCTTTAGCGCACGTTATACAGGTTAGAGAAAATAAATGCAGAAAAAGTTTTCTTGAGCCTTTTATCCAGGCAATCCAATTGCCCGATATAAAAAGCCTTAAGGTAAAACCATTCCCTTATCAGAAAGAGGGCATATTATTTTGTGCTAACGCCGGCAGAAGCATTTTGGCAGATGACATGGGCCTTGGTAAAACTGTACAAGCCATCGGTATAACGCAGCTGATGCATGAGTATTTTAATGTTGATAAAGTGCTTATCATTTGCCCTACATCTTTAAAATACCAGTGGTTAAGCGAAATAGAAAAGTTTACAACTGCTGCTGCAAAGGTTATTGAAGGCAATTACTTAATCAGGCGCGATTTGTATAAAGAAACCGGGCACTTATATAAGATTGTAAGCTATAACATGGCAGTGAACGATCTTGAACTGATCAACAATTACCAGCCTGATCTTATTATTTTAGATGAAGCGCAACGGATAAAGAACTGGCAAACCAAAATAAGCCAGACCATAAAAAAACTTCAAAGTAAATATGCATTGGTGCTTACCGGCACACCGCTTGAAAACAAGCTGCAGGAATTATATTCCCTGGTGCAGTTTGTGAACCCGTTATTGCTGGGTTCGCTGTACAATTTTATTTCGCAACATGAACAGGTGAATGAAACAGGGCAGGTTATTGGCTACAAAGATCTTCATCTGGTAAAAGAAAAACTGAAAGATATTTTGCTGAGGCGCACTAAAAAACAGGTGTTACAGCAATTGCCCGCGCGTATGGATAAAAATCTTTTTGTTGATATTACCAATGAGCAAAAAGCAATGTATGCGGATTATTATGATATGGTCGTCAAACTTGTAAACCGTTGGCGAAGCACAGGTTTTCTGAGTGAAGAAGACCGCCAGCGTTTGCTGCTTTGTCTGAATTGTATGCGGATGGTTTGTAACAGCACATACATAATTGACCAGCAAACCAACTATCAAACCAAATTAAATGAACTGTTTAGTTCACTGGAAGAGATACTGCAAACGGGAGATGAAAAAATTGTAATATTCAGCCAGTGGGAACGTTTTACAAGGCTTATTGCATTGGAGCTTGACCGTCTTCAGATCGGTTATGCCAATTTGAACGGAAACATTCCCAGCCATAAGCGCAAAGATTTGTTCGAGCGCTTTAATAATGATGCTGCTTGCCGTATTTTTCTTTCGACAGATGCAGGTGGCGTTGGCTTAAACCTGCAGGCGGGTTCTTACCTGTTTAACATGGATCTGCCCTGGAACCCGGCTGTGCTGGAACAGCGTATTGCACGTATTTACCGCCACGGCCAAACGAGAAATGTAAGTATTACAAATTTTATTGCGCTCGGCACTATTGAGCATGGCATGCTGGGTAAGCTGAAATTTAAAACCGCCCTGAGCGAAGGCATATTGGATAACGGCGAATCGAACATATTTATCGGCGACAGTAAGTTTAATGTGTTTATGCAAACCGTGGAAGATCTTGTTACCGATGAAAATATTGTTACGCCCGTAGCAGCGCCTTCAACTGAGGTTGTAGCAGAAACGTTCGAATCAGTTGCAGAAGAACAAAAGCAGCCTGAGCCTGAAACATTTTATAATGATGATGACGTTAAGCAAGCTGCTGAGGAAAAACCTATTATTGAAAAGCCTGTTATGGAAGAAACAAAGAATAATTTCTTTAATACCACATCTTCTTTTATTTCACAGCTTACAAATATTTTAAGCGATGCAACTGCAACGGAAAGCCTTGTACAATCGCTTACCCGCAAAGACGAAGGCTCCGGCCAGACATATCTGCAGATACCTGTAGAAAATGAAGCGGTGATAAAAAATGCTGTTACGTTGCTGGCAGGATTGTTTAAGAGCAAATAAACATTGTATTATTTTTTTATAAACATTCGAGCCCCTGACGTCATACGCATAGATTTGATAAATGAGTTTTGTAAGAAAATTCCGGAACGCAGTGATTTCACGTACAATATTTTATAACAATTCTATTCCTTCTATCTGCACATTTGTAATACACCAAAAGTCGCCATCCCAAACAAATTCAACCAGCCAGTTATCTTTTACCGTTACCGGCACATCGTCAAAAATTAAAGTAGTTTCATGCAAACCGGTGATTGTACAGTTTTCTTTCTGAAGATTGCATTCAACATCGCTTACCTCTTTTAATTCTATGTCATTAAATTTTCTTTTGAATGCATTTACCACTTCTTTTAATTCTTCTTCAGTAAGGTTTGTATGCGTGTTTAGCCGTATATTTTCCTTTGCAAACCAGGGAGTGAACTCCAAAGTCTCTTTGCAAAGAATAGGTTTGATACAATCGTCAATAGCATAGCGGGTATTATCGTATTCATAGTCGGGATAAAACTCATCATAGATAAAACCGCTCACCATACCCGGAATATTAATATCATCCGTTTCGTGTTTAAACAATTCTTCGGTTGTAAAACGGTATAATTCTCTTGCAGTCACTTTAGGATTGCATGCTGAAAGGTCAATGCCATATTGGTGCATGTGTTTAAGCAGATCACTCCATTCAGTATCTATAGCATCATCCGGTATATCGTTCACCCGCTTAAAATGTTGCGGTCTGCCGATCTTATCAAATACGGTTATTGTTTTCCGCTGTTGAAATTGCTTTTCAAATTCGATGATGTTGTTGAGAAATTGATTTTCAATTTCAGGATTTAGCGCTGGGTTTTCTTCACCGGGCATATAAAAGTTTGCGCCATGCTCCAGCATGATCTTCATTTTAAGAAAATCGTTTTCGGCTTTTAATTTTTCCAGTTCGTTCAGGTTGTCATTATTTTCCATGATTTTAGGTTTATTGAGGGTTGATGAATATGATAGGGAGTATCGCTGCTAAAGTTAAAGGGAATTTTAATCAATAGTGCATTATTCTCATACAATTAAATTCATTCAAAGGCCATTTTTCGCAGGCGGGTGGTAACATCCGCCTGTAGATTCTGCTACCTGTCGTGTGTCACCACCGACCGGAAAATTGTGCAACAGCAAAATTGAAATGCGCCCTTCGTTCTACGCAAAAACAAACTTCCTTCCGAAACTTTATCTTTGCGCTCTTTTTTAGAGAGCTATGTTTAATAAGAGAACGAAAATTAAAGCGCTGCTGAACACAGAGGCAGCAAACCAGGAAGTAACCGTTATGGGTTGGGTGCGTACATTTCGCAACAACCAGTTTATTGCCCTGAATGACGGCAGTTGCAATCAAAACCTGCAGGTTGTAGCTGCTTTAGGTTTATTGGATGATGAAACACTTAAACGCATTACCACAGGAACTTCTTTAAGAGTGACCGGGGAATTAGTGCCAAGCCTCGGTAAAGGGCAGAAGGTGGAATTAAAGGCAAAAACAATTGAAATACTGGGCGATAGCGATGCAGAAAAATATCCGCTTCAGCCCAAGAAACATAGCCTTGAATATCTCCGGGAAATCGCTCACCTGCGGTTTCGTACCAATACATTCGGCGCGGTTTTTCGCTTACGCCATTCACTAGCATACGCAGTGCATAAATTTTTTAATGATAAAGGATTTATTTACCTGCACACGCCCATTATTACAGCCAGCGATGCTGAAGGCGCCGGCGAAATGTTCCGCGTAACAACATTACCTTTTGATAACCCGCCGCGCAATGAAGATGGCAGCATCAACTTTAAAGAAGATTTCTTTGGTAAAAGCACCAATCTTACTGTAAGCGGCCAGTTGGAAGGTGAATTAGCGGCAATGGCATTTAGTGATATTTATACTTTCGGGCCAACATTCCGTGCAGAAAATTCAAACACCACCAGGCATCTTGCGGAGTTCTGGATGATTGAGCCTGAAATGGCTTTTTATGATATTGAAGATAACATGAACCTTGCGGAAGAATTTATCAAATACATTATTCAGTATGCGATGGATAACAACCGCGAAGACCTTGAATTTTTAGCGCAGCGTTTAGTTGACGAAGAAAAACAATTACCACAGGATAAACGCAGTGAATTTGGATTGATAGAAAAACTGGAGTTCGTTTTAAATAATGCTTTTGAAAGAATAACCTATACCCAGGCCATAGATATTTTGTTAGACAGCCCGGCATATAAAAAGAAAAAATTCCGGTATGAGGTAAATTGGGGCATTGACCTGCAAAGTGAACATGAACGTTATCTTGTAGAAAAACATTTTAAAAAACCGGTTATAGTAACGGGTTATCCTGCAGCCATAAAAGCGTTTTATATGCGCATGAACGACGATGGCAAAACTGTTGCTGCCATGGATATTCTTGCCCCCGGAATCGGGGAAATTGTTGGCGGCTCGCAACGTGAAGAAAGATTAGACAAGCTTACCGCACGTATGCAGCAAATGCACGTGCCTGTTGACGAAATGCAATGGTATTTAGATACGCGGCGTTTTGGTTCTGTGCCACATGCCGGCTTCGGCCTGGGTTTTGAACGCATGGTTCAGTTTGTTACAGGCATGACCAATATACGCGATGTAATACCTTTTGCACGCACACCCAAAAATTGTGAGTTCTAAAATTTTTAATCAATGCTATAATCGCAAAACCTTTTAGTATTTTTAATTGCTATTAAACAGCATTCATTTCAACTGATCTGTCTTGATTTAGTGAATCAGAAAAGCAGTTCATGAAAAAATACTTTACAGGTTTTTTTTATTCGCTTCCTGTACAACTATTATTCCTGCATTTTCGCAGATACCAGGTTTTACTGTTGTTCTGGTTCATTTTATTTGCAACAATAAGCGGACATTTTTTAAAACCATACGGCGCAGATTCGTTAATGCTTGCGCCCGAATACCTGGGCGATGTAAACGCCATCAGCACGGCATTTGCCGGCTTCGCCGTGGCGGCCTACATCATGAGCTGGAATATTACCACGTTTATCCTGCATGCCCGTCATATAAAATTCCTGGCCACAACAGCCCAGCCGTTCTTAAAATATTGCATTAACAATGCAGTTATACCCGTTGCATTCCTGCTCTGTTATTTATTCTTTGCCATTCGTTATGAACGCTATGAGGAATTATCTTCTGTTCTGGAGATCCTTTCCCTGGCAGGTGGTTTTTTAGGAGGGTTTATTGTATCTCTTGCTATCGCATTCGGCTATTTTTTTGGCACTGATAAAAAAATCTACCGGAAAATGGCAACTGATTTTACAACTGCCAATGAAAAATACCAACGCGCTTCACGCATGATAAAAAACTCGAAAGTTGAAAAAGGGGAGATGCGTGTTGACTGGTTTTTAAGTGCCACTTTTGGATTGCGCAAGCCAAGAAACATAAAACATTACAGCCAGGACTTCCTGGAATCCGTATTTAAACGCCATCATATAGCCGCTATACAAGCTGTCTTTCTTGCTTTTGTTTTTTTGATTCTGGTAGGACTTTTAGCTGAAAACAGATACTTCCAGATTCCTGCTGCGGCAAGCATCACTCTGTTTTTTACAATATTAATAGCAGTGGCTGGCGCCCTTTCCCTTTTCCTCAGAACGTGGAGCATCCCGGTAATATTGATTATTTACCTGTTTATAAACTGGTTATTTAACAACCATGTAATTGACCCGCGTAATAAAGCATATGGATTGAATTATAACAATGAAAGTGCACAACCTGTGTATGATAAAAACAATCTTTTACAATTAATGAATAAAGCTGATGTCACTATCGATAGCACAGCATTTATCTCTACCTTAAATAACTGGAAGGCAAGGCAAAAAGATGAAAAGCCGGTGATGTTCATTCTCGATGTAAGTGGCGGCGGCAACAGGAGTGCGGCATTTACCATGAACATTTTAACGCGGCTTGATACCCTAACACAAGGCAAGTTTTTTTCAAATTGTTTTTTGATATGCGGTGCTTCAGGCGGTATGATGGGAGCCGCTTATTTCCGGGAGCTATATATGCAGAAAAAACTTGGTAAAATTAGCTCGCTTCAAAACCGGCAATACATTGATAATGTATCGAAAGATCTTCTAAATCCTGTTTTTACTTCGCTGGTGGCAAGAGACATGATAGGTCCCTTAAGTACATTCAAGCTCAATAAAAATTCTTACATCCGGGACCGGGGCTATGCTTTTGAGCAAAAATTAAATGCCAATACAAAAGGTGTTTTGAAAAAAAAATTGAGTGATTACACAGCGGCTGAAAAAAATGCTTTTGTGCCGCTTATGTTTTTCAACACCACCATAACGCGGGATGGAAGAAAAATGTTTATTTCAACACAGCCGGCCAGGTTTATGATGCAGTCTTTAAAAAAGGATAATAATTTAAGCGCTTATGATATTGACGGCGTGGATTTTCAATCTTTTTTCGCTAAACAAAATGCGCAGGATTTACAATTTCTGACTGTAATTCGTATGAACGCAACATTTCCTTTTGTGTTGCCCAGCATTGAGATGCCTGCCAAACCCGATATAGATGTTATGGATGGAGGGTTGCGAGATAATTTCGGGCATGAGACCAGCCTGAGGTTTATAGACTTCTTTAAACCCTGGCTGCGTGAAAACACTTCCAAAGTAGTAATCGTTGAAATCCGCGATCGTTCTGCAGAAGACTGGAACAGACCCTATGAAGTAAATTCTATACTAGGTTTGATCACCAAACCAATGCTCCTGTTACAAAACAACTGGTTCAACATACAGGATTATTATGAAAAAGACCAGGTCAATTATATGCTAAATAACTGTGGTCCGGATCTTTATAAAACAACTTTTAGCTATGAAGCGCCTGAAAATTCGGTTTCTGCTTCACTAAGTTTCCATTTAACTGCTGCGGAAAAAAAAGGAATTGCCAGTTCTCTTGACAACGCGGCTAATAAAAAAACGTTCCGCATTATCGACAGTCTTTCCTCAATTCTCAGGTAATTTAAGCTCACTCATCAATAAATATTACCGTTTATAAAATGCGCTTGTTAGCGCGTCTGTATTTTTGCATTGATTATCAGTTTATTATGCAATAATCATTAGCTAACTAAATAAATTACCTTTAAAAAAAAGGTATTATGTATTGCATAGTATTAAAAAACTTCTATTTTTGTGCTATCAAATTAAATAAAACTCTGTATGGATATTCAAAATACTCAAAGCCAGATGCGGAAGGGAGTACTGGAGTTTTGCATCTTATCAATAATTCAACAAGGAGAGGTTTATCCAAGTGATATTGTTGATAAAATGAAAGGCGCCAATCTGCATATCTTAGAAGGTACACTTTATCCTCTACTGACCAGGCTAAAAAATGCCGGCTACTTAACGTATCGGTGGGTTGAAAGCAACTCCGGTCCCCCACGCAAATATTTTTTAATGACAGACCAGGGCCAGCAATTTTATAATGAACTGGAACGCACCTGGAAAGAATTGGCTGATGCCGTTCAAAAACTTACTTCACCGGAGGGCAAAGAAGAATTGCCTGTGGAAATCCCCAACAATAACCAATAAACTAAAAGTAAAATGAAAAAGGTAATTAATATAAATTTTCAGGGTCGGGTGATTCCCATTGAGGAGACGGCCTATGAAATTCTAAAACAGTATATTGAAAGCCTGCGACAATTCTTCGCGAACGAGGAAGGCCGCGATGAAATAATCAATGATATTGAAGGCCGGATTGCAGAATTGTTCAGCGATATATTAAAAAAAGGAGCTGCCTGTGTTACGGATGATGATGTGGAAACCATTATAAAAAGCATGGGCAGACCCGAAGATTTTGAAGCTGAAGAAGCTAATCTTCAAGGTCAGCTTGGCAGCAAAGCGCAGGCAAACGAAAGCAGGGCCGATTCAGGCCAAACATATAGCACCAGGCCTGATCGTCTTTTTCGCGATGAAAACCATAAATTGCTCGGTGGCGTATGCGCCGGTTTAGCCAATCATTTTGGTCTTGATCTGTTGGTGGTACGTGTGCTTTTTGTACTGTTTACGTTGGCATTTGGATTCGGGGTAATTGTTTATCTTATTTTATGGGTAGCTATCCCGAGCAGTGCTTCTACCACGATCGGTTCTCCCCGTAAGCGCTTATTTCGCGATCCCGAAAACAAATTGATCGGCGGTGTGTGTGGTGGCCTTGCTTCTTATTTTGGGGTGAATGTTTGGATACCCAGGCTTTTATTCCTGGTGCCTTTCTTATCATTTGTCACAAGTTGGCACCACTGGGGCGCCTTCAATTTTCCCAACTTTATTAATCTTTCTTTTAGTCCGGGCGCCACACTGGTTTACATCATTTTATGGCTTATTATTCCCGAAGCAGTCAGCACTTCGGACAGGCTTGAAATGAAAGGGGAGAAAGTTAATCTTAGCAGTATAAAAAATACTATCCAAAAAGACATGGAAGGCTTTGGCGACAGGGCAAAGGATTTTGGAAAGGAAGTTGGCGACAGGGCATCTAAAATTGGAAGTGAAATTGGCGAGAAGGGGAAACAGTTTGGTACAGAAGCTTCACATATTGCCCGAAAAACAGGTACCAGCCTGGGTGATGTGATCGGTTTGATCTTTAAAATAATAGGCTACTTTATTTTAGCTGTTGTACTGATTGCGATTGTAACCTCGCTGTTTGGAATTGGTATTGCTGTTACAGGTTTGTTGCCACTTAAGGCTTATTTAATAGCTGACGGATGGCAAAGTCTTCTTGCATGGGGAGCATTTATTTTCTTCATTTGGGTTCCGGTTATCGGCATTATTACATGGATAATCAGGAAGATTGCAAGAATTAAAACCAACAGCAGTATCATGCGTTTTAGCTTTATTGCAATGTGGATATTAGGGTGGATCTGCTTCATAGGTTTACTAGCATCTATAAGAACCGATTTTTCTTATCATAACTCCCCAACAGAAACAAATGTTACATTAATCAATCCCTCAGTAAGTAAACTACAGGTAAGATATGTAAATAACGACAGGTATTATTTCAACAGCAGTTTTCTTCACTTTGAGCCTTTTGCTTCTTTGGATGAAGACACGGCATTTGTAAGGAATATTCACCTGCGGATTCTCAGATCTGAAAATGATAGTTTCCAGGTTAAGCTATTAAAACTTGCTTATGGATCTGATAAGCAAATCGCAGACAACAGGGCCGGCAGAATTAATTTCAATATCAATCAAAAAGACTCTTCCTTGTTGTTCGACCGGGGAATTCCAATTACAAAAGATGATAAATTCCGTAACCAGTCAGTATATGTAACCGTTTACGTTCCTGTTGGCAAAAGAATAATAGTGACGGATGATATCGGCTGGGGAAACGATGTGCACATTGATCTTGGAGGAGATATGGATAGCTGGTACTGGAGAAACAATAATGAAGGTTATAACTGGAGCAGTAACGTTGAATATGTAATGACGAACGATGGATTAAAAGAAACACATCCTTCAATAGATTTAAAAGATGAAGATGAAAATAATGGTGAATTGACCAAACCGGAAGCTCCTTCAGAGCCTAATGCAATAGATTCTTCCCGTTATCGTTATCAGCCATCAAATGAGTTGCCGGATACAGCTCCGAAAAAGCCCGAAGCAAGCCTGCGGTCAAATTCAAAATCTTTTGTAAAAGGCACGGCAAAGATCACAGACATTACCTCAGCTTTTTTTGAAAGATTTTCATTATAACTTGGTTAAGGTTGGGACTAAACAGAACCCTTGCTGATTTCAGCGGGGTTCTTTTTTTAAACTGTAAATTATGAACACAACAACTACGGAAAAAAATGTTCAATTCAGCTCATTGATATTGGCGTCACTGCTGCTGGGGATTTCAACTTTTTATTGGCAAAACGGTGAGTATTCCGTAAGTGCGGCGACGCTTTTAATTCTCTCTCTTTTCTTCTGGGTACCTGCATTCCAGGGTTTATTCGGCTTATTTAAAAACAAGTATCCCCGATATGCTACCTATGGTTTTTTAATTGCCTTGTTTGGCTGTGTGTCCGGGATATGCTTTGCTTTTTTAGGTTATCTTACCAGCATCTTTCACATAAATCACCAGGATTATCTTGAAGCTCTTTCCCGATATCCTTTCTCTTCGCAGTTATTGCTTTTTGCTTCAGGCCCTCTTTTCCCGTTAAGCATAATTGTACTTGGAATTATGTTAGCAACAACTAAAAAAATTCCTTTATGGCAAGCCCTCCTGTTTTCATTGGCAGGTATTCTCTTTCCTGTAAGCAGGATAACGCGGATGCAATTAATTGCACACGGGGCAGACCTGTTCTTTCTTATTACCTGCATTATAATAGCATTGCGTTTTTTCAAAAGACCTTGATCTTTTCAAAATATAAGACTTAAAACTTCTTAAGGTTTTGTATTTTGCCTCTATAACAAACTTGCTTTTATGGAAAGTATTCCCGTTGTGGATCTTGCAGATTTTTTAAGCGATGATCCGCCAAAAAAAAATTCCTTTGTGAATGCATTGGGACATGCCTATGAAACAGTAGGATTTGTTGCTGTAAAAAATCACACAATACCAGATGCTTTGATAAAGCAATTGTATGGAGATGTACAACGTTTTTTTTCCCTTCCGCTTGAAAAGAAAACACAATATGAAAATAAAGCGCTTGCCGGCCAGCGGGGCTATACAAGTTTTGGAAGAGAACACGCAAAAGGAAGCGATGCACCTGATCTAAAAGAATTTTTCCAGTTCGGACAAACGTTGGAAGAAACTGATAAAAATACAGTCTCAAAAGAAGATTATCCTGATAACATTGTTGTAGCGGAAGTGCCGGATTTAAATGAAACTTTATACAAAGCCTACCGTCATTTTGAAGAATCGGGCAGCGCTTTGTTAAAAGCGATCGCCTTGTATCTTAAACTGCCTGAAGATTATTTTAATGAATACATAAAAAATGGTAACTCCATTTTGAGGTGTATCCATTATCCGCCTATAACACTGGAACCAAAATCTGCAATACGATCAGAGCAGCATGAAGATATTAACCTGATCACGTTACTGGTTGGCGCTTCTGCCGATGGATTGCAGATCCTTACAAAGCAGGGTGAATGGGTTGGGGTAACTTCGTTACCGGATCAGATTGTTGTGAATGTTGGTGACATGTTGCAGCGCTTAACGAACAATAAACTAAAAAGCACGACGCATCGCGTGGTGAATCCGCCAAGAGAACTATGGCATACCAGCAGGTTTTCAATGCCTTTCTTTTTACATCCACAAAGTGAAATGAGCCTTGCCTGTTTGGAAAATTGTATTGACAGTAAACATCCGAAAGCGTATGAAGATATAACAGCAGGAGAATATCTTGATGAACGATTAAAAGAAATTGGTTTAAAAAAATAAACCGGGTACCTAAAATTTTTTCGATTGAACCTCCACCGACACATTCCATTTCTCAGGGCAGTTTTTTTTCATAGTGTAACTGCCTTTGGAGGGCCACAGGGACATTTTGGAATGATGATAAAAAATTTTGTAAATGCAAGGCATGATGTGACTGAGCAGGAACTGTTGGAATACAATGCCTTTTGCCAGATGCTGCCCGGCGCTTCTTCCACGCAAACCCTTACACTCATAGGGTATAAACGCGGCGGAATACCCCTGGCTATATTAACACTACTTATCTGGATGGCTCCGGCCTGCATATTAATGGGCGCTCTTTCTTTTTTGGTAGAATACATTAATGATAAAGAGGCAGTTGCAGGCATTTTCAATTTTATTCAGCCAATGTCTGTAGGGTTTATAGCTTTTTCCGCTTATAAAATGGCAAAGGTTGC
Organism: Parafilimonas sp.; assembly: GCA_036274175.1. GTDB lineage: Bacteria > Bacteroidota > Bacteroidia > Chitinophagales > Chitinophagaceae > Parafilimonas. Next base: position 7,903 of record DASUGF010000011.1, on the reverse strand, counting down.
CGTTACAAATACCATTACAATATGTATAGCAGTAATAGCAGCGCTAATCAGCTTTTTACTTTTTAAAACTCCATGGACGTTTCCCGCTATTATTGTTGCTGCGGGTATTGTTACCAATTTCAGCAGCAGGAGAATACCACAAAAGGGAATTCCACCCAAAAAAATAAAATGGGCCAATATCCTCATATTTTTAGCCGTATTTGCAATGGCGGGTTACATAAGCGAAAGTGCAAGAAAGCACAATTGGCCCGATCGCGGTCCTTACAATTTATTTGAAAACTTTTACCGTTTTGGAAGCCTGGTTTTTGGCGGTGGTGATGTTTTAATTCCCATGATGTATCAGCAATATGTTGTGCATCCTAATACAGAACGCATTGAAGAAAAAAATCCCGGTGCGCTTAAAATAAATAAAGATGATTTTTTAACAGGTTCAGGAATGGTTCGGGCAATACCAGGACCGGTTTTTTCAATTGGCGCTTATATGGGTGGTACTGCCTTTAAAGACACCAGTTATGAAATGCAGCTTTTAGGCTGTATTATTGGCTCAATTGCTATTTTCCTTCCCAGCCTGCTTCTTGTTTTATTCTTTTTCCCGGTATGGCATAACCTGAAAAAATATGCTGTGATTTACCGGTCACTTGAAGGAATTAACGCTGCAGTTGTTGGAATTATGACGGGATCAACCATCTATTTAATGAAGGATATTTCCTTTGATGTTACGGTAGGTTCAGTGCTTCCGTTTGCAAATATTGCAGTAATCACCGGTACGTTTTGCCTGCTTTCTTTTACCAGGCTGCGCCCCCAGTTTATTCCCTTAATTTGCCTTTTACTAGGTATTATCATCAGTTATTTTCACCTGTAATATGTATTTTTTTCAATCTCGGCTAGTACAGGTTGAGGCACCAGGTAGCGAATGCTTTTATTCTTTTTGATTAATTCACGTATTTCCGTAGCTGATATTTCCAGCAAAGGTGAATTAAGCACTGCTATATTGGCCGGGTAAGATTTGGATTCAAGCGGAAAACCAGGTCTCTGGTAAACAATGATATTTTTCTGAAATAATGCGGAATAATCTTTCCAACCGGGGAGATTCAAAAAGCTATCTGAACCAAGTATAAGGTAAAATTCATTTTCGGGATGTAGAGTTTCCAGATGTTGTACAGTATTTATTGTATAAGATGGTAAGGACATTCTGAACTCAACATCAGAAGCTTCAAAACGGTCATCCTTGTTAATTGCCATAGACACAAGCTGAAACCGAACGTCAGCATCTAAAAGATCAGCCCCGATTTTTAAAGGGTTCTGCGGTGATACAATGAACCATACTTTAGTGATTTCAGTTTCATTTATTACCGTATTTGCGATGATTAAATGACCCGTATGGATTGGGTTAAAAGATCCAAAAAATAAGCCAACTTTCATCTAAAAAATTGATTATCAATTTATTATGATGGCTCCACATTAATGGTTTTTGCTTCGTCCCGGCGGAGACTTAGGCTATAACCTGCAACGGCTATAGAAATAGGATCGCCCAGGGGCGCGAATTTTTCAACATAAATTATTTCTCCGGGCACAAGCCCCATTTCCATCAGTTTTATTGAAATCTCATCTTTTGCAAAATCGATAATTGTTGCCTGCTGCCCGATTGGAAGATCTGATAGTTTCATCATAAATATTTACAAAGCTATTGGTAAATCAGGCATTTAACTTTACGATTTTTGTAAACAAATGAATAAGGTTTTCTTTTTTAGTGCAGACAAACCTGTTAACGCAAGAAACAGGTCTTTAATTAAAAATTTAATTGTTCGGCTATTTAAACAGGAAAGAGCATCTTTAAACAGAATTGATTATATTTCTTGCTCTGATGACTATCTTCTTAAAATAAACCAGCAATTCCTTCATCATGAAACATATACTGACATAATCACTTTTCCGCTATCCGAAAAGAGTGAACCTATCCGTGGTGAAATTTATATAAGTGTGGATCGGATTAAAGAAAATGCAAAAGCTTTCAAAGTTCCATACCAAAATGAACTTTTAAGAGTTATGATTCATGGCGCACTGCATTTATGTGGCTATACGGATCATAACACCACAGAAAAGCAAAAAATGCGATCCAAAGAGGATTATTACTTAAACCAATTTGCCGTTTCACGTGAAACCAATACTTAGTTTTATTTTACTATTTGTGGCCTTAACGGGATTTAGCCAAAAGACGATTATGTTAACCGATACCAAAATCCCGGGGCCCCAAAAAACAGACAAACTGGTTCTGGAATGGAACGAGAAACAACTTGCTGAAAAAACTAACTCTGTCCAGGAGCAGGAATTCCTTTACTGGGTAAATTATAGCCGAAAAAATCCCTCAGCGTTTTATGATAATGCTGTCACAGAAATTATTAAAGTATATCCGCAGCTCAAAGGAAAAAATCTTGAAAGCCTGGAAACTGATTTAAAAAATTCCGCCTCCCTGCCAATGTTCGAAGTAAATGAGAGTTTGAATAAAATGGCTCAATCACATAGCAAGGATATTACCTCGAATAATGCTACGCCTTCGCATATTTCCACTAATGGTGAAGGTTTTACAGAAAGGTTCAAAAAAGCGGGATTAAAAAATTGCGGGGGCGAAAATATAGGTTTTACCGGCGGGGATAGTAATGTCTTACTGATGCTTGTTCTTCTATACCTCGACATAAACGTTCCTGACCTTAGCCATCGAAAAGCGCTACTTAATCCTTCATTTGTAGAAACGGGGATTGGCATTTCAGCCTATAAAAATGGCAACACCTTCCTGGTAGAAGACTTTTCATGCAGTCAGAAATAGTTCCACGTGAAATCACGTGAGTTTATCTTTGCAAAATGTTTCCTGATTACGATGTAATTGTTGTTGGTGCAGGTCATGCTGGCTGCGAAGCAGCAGCGGCGGCGGCTAATCTTGGCAGCAAAGTGCTGCTTGTCACAATGAATATGCAAACTATTGCCCAGATGAGCTGCAACCCGGCAATGGGTGGCATAGCCAAAGGCCAGATAGTTCGTGAAATTGATGCGCTGGGCGGATATAGTGGGATTGTAACCGATAAAAGCCTATTGCAATTCAGGATGCTCAACAAAAGCAAGGGCCCTGCAATGTGGAGCCCCCGTGCGCAAAACGACAGGATGCTTTTTTCAGCTACCTGGCGCAGCATGTTGGAGCAAACTCCCAATATTGATTTTTACCAAGACACAGTAAAAAGCATCATCGTAAAGAACAACCGAGCAACTGGCGTTATAACTGGTCTCGGTCATAATATTTTTTCAAAGGCGGTTGTAATAACAAGCGGCACTTTTTTAAACGGCATCATTCATATCGGGGAAAAGAACTTTGGTGGCGGCAGGATAGCTGAAAAAAATGCCACCGGAATTACAGAACAATTGGTTACGCTTGGATTTGAAAGCAGCCGTCTTAAAACAGGGACGCCTCCACGCATAGATGGCCGAAGCCTTAATTATGCTGTTATGGAGCTACAGGAAGGCGATACAGAAATCACAGGATTTTCTTATTTGCCTGTTGAAAAAATCAAACCCGCCAAACAACTGCCCTGCCATATCACTTACACCAATTCGGAAGTTCATGAAACGCTAAAAAAAGGGTTTGAAAAAAGCCCAATGTTTTCGGGCCGCATTGGCGGTATTGGCCCAAGGTATTGTCCCAGTATAGAAGACAAGATCAATCGTTTTGCCGAACGTGACAGGCATCAGATCTTTGTTGAACCTGAGGGCTTTAATACGGTTGAAATCTATGTGAACGGATTCTCTACATCATTGCCGGAAGAAATACAATACGAAGCAATTCGTAGAATGGTTGGCTTTGAAAATGCTAAAATGTTCAGGCCTGGTTATGCTATAGAATATGATTATTTTCCACCTACACAGCTCAATCATTCCCTCGAAACAAAAATCATTGGAAACCTGTTTTTTGCCGGCCAGATAAACGGAACTACCGGCTATGAAGAAGCTGCATGCCAGGGTTTGATGGCAGGCATAAATGCCCATCAAAAGATAAACGACCAGGAAGCTTTTATTCTAAACCGTGATGAAGCATATATAGGCGTGTTAATTGATGACCTTATCAGCAAAGGCACAGAAGAGCCTTATCGCATGTTTACCAGCCGGGCCGAATTCAGAACATTATTAAGGCAAGACAATGCCGATCTGCGGTTAACAGAAAAAAGCTATCGCATAGGATTTGCCAGCCAGGAAAGAATGGAAAAAGTGGTAGATAAATATGAGTCCGTAGAAAAAATCAAGTCGTTTCTTAAAAACAAATCACTTGAGCCTCAACAGGTTAATCCTTACCTTGACAAAATGGGCTCGTCTTTAATAGACGAAAAGCAAAAAGCAATACGGCTTTTACTACGCCCTGATATAAATCTCTATTCACTGATGCAGGAAGTTCCTGAATTGAGCGAAGAGCTAAATTCGTATTCAACAGAAATACTCCAACAATCAGAGATACAAATCAAATATGAACGGTATATAGAAAAAGAACAGGAGCTCGCGGCCCGCATGTCAACGATGGAAAATACAATAATACCTGACACCTTTAATTATGACCGCATTGCTGCTTTAAGTGCGGAAGCTTTGCAAAAATTTAAAAAAATAAAACCGAGAACTTTAGGACAGGCAAGCAGAATATCCGGAGTTAATCCAAGCGATGTTCAGATATTAATGGTGTACATGGGAAGATAACTTCATCTTTAACTTTTGATTGCGCAATAATCTTTAGCCAGTTAGTAATATTACATTTCAATCTAATGATTTGAAAAGGCTGATTTTTTTTCTTGTTTTCGTCTGTTTCACAGCAATTACTGCATATAATCAGGCCATAAGCGGAACTATTTCGGATTATTTTAGCAAAAAGCCTTTGGATGCTGTAACCATTCAAACAACATCCGGACGTCACGCCATAAGCGATTCCCTCGGGAGGTATGTAATCTCTGTAAACAGGAATGATTCTATCTGGTTCAGTTATCTCAACAAACAAACCATGAAATACGTGGTTGACACAATCACTCACCCGCAAAACTTTGACATTGCTTTATATGTGGATGCGCGCTGGCTGCCTGAAGTAAGAGTGCAAACAAAGGATTATAAATTAGATTCGATAGAAAACCGTCAAACCTATGCAAAGGCATTTAATTACCGCAAGCCCGGTTTACGGTTTAGTCAAAATCCAACAACCTCTAGCTATGTTCCCGGAAGTGTGACTGCAGCATTGGATCTGGATGAAATAATAAACGCCTTCCGTTTTAAACGCAACAGGCAATTGGCAGCGTTTCAGCAGCGGCTTATACAGGATGAACAGGATAAATATATCGATCATCGTTACACAAAATACCTGGGGAAAAAACTAACAGGACTTAATGGTAAGGAGCTTGATGATTTTATGAATTTCTACCGGCCGTCCTATGAGCAGGTGTTGATGATGAATGATCTTGAACTGGGGTATTATATTGAGCAATGCTATAGTAACTATATCTATTTAAGAACACATAAACTGCCAAAAGACTCTACGCTTAATAGGTAACCTCAACCGCAACTATAAGCAAGTTCCCGGATATTGAGTTTTCTCAAAGGGATTTGCATATCACAATAAAAATTCCGGATATCATTTAACGTCTCAAAAATTTCATCGGCAGTTTTTACTGTAACAAGCTTTGTTCTGTAATCCTTAATATTGGGAAGGCCTTTAAGATAATTGGCATAGTGCCTGCGCATTTCAAGCATACCAAGTGTTTCACCTTTCCATTCAATGCTTTTTTGTAAATGTTTTTTTATGACATTAACCCGCTGCTCTATGGTTGGCACAGGCAAATGGCCGCCTGTTTGTAAATAGTACTTTATTTCATTAAATATCCAGGGATAGCCAATGGCAGCCCGCCCGATCATAATGCCATCAACTCCGTAACGTCCTTTATACTCCATCGCTTTTTCCGGAGAGTCGATGTCCCCATTGCCAAAGACCGGTATATGCATGCGTGCATTATTCTTCACCTCTGCGATCAGTCTCCAGTCTGCCTCACCTTTATATAACTGGCTACGGGTTCTGCCGTGAATTGCAATTGCCTTTATACCTACATCCTGTAATCGTTCGGCAACTTCCACAATGTTTTTACTGCTATCATCCCATCCCAACCTGGTTTTAACCGTTACAGGTAATGCTGTTGAGTTTACACAGGCCTTTGTCAACCGCACCATCAGGTCAATATCTTTTAATACCGCCGCACCCGCACCTTTACTGACAACTTTTTTTACAGGACATCCAAAATTAATATCCAGCAGATCAGGATTAACCGTATCTACAATTTTTGCGCTCATCGCCATTGCCTCTTCATCACCACCAAAGATCTGTATGCCAACAGGCCGTTCATAATCAAAGATGTCAAGCTTTTGCCTGCTTTTAATTGCATTGCGTATCAACCCTTCACTTGAAATAAATTCAGTGTACATAAGGTCTGCGCCATGGTCTTTGCAAACAGCGCGAAAGGGTGGGTCGCTTACATCTTCCATCGGCGCCAGCAATACTGGAAATTCGGGCAATAATATATTTCCTATATTAATCATTTTATATATGCTTACCTAAATTAATTGCAGCTATCTGCATGCAGGCGTATAATTTTGAGCCGCAAATTTAAGCTATACAAATTTTATGATTGATTATGATCTGCAAAAACCGCAGTATTCACCCCTAATGCAGTTAGCTATTTTGTTAATGTTAGTCTCCGCGGGTTTTTTGATTGGAAGTTTTGTTACGCTTGGGGTTGCCAGTGCTTACCTGCATGTTCCCTTCGGAAAATTACACGAGGCCCTTGAGAACCTCCAGGACCCATATCTTTCACGATTATTGCAATTTGTAGCCACCTTTTTTATCATGGCAATACCTTCATGTGTATTTGCCAGAATAATGAACCCCAAACCTTTTGACTATATCGGATTCAACAGGGCCCTTAACAGCAGACAGGTATTTCTTATTATAGGTATTGTATTTCTTAGCCTGATCGTAGGTGGCGCATTAAGCGAAGTGAACGCAAGGATCCCTTTGCCAAAGTCTGCCGAACAATATTTTAAAGGCCTGGAAGACAAATACTACCAAAATGTGATCGCAATTGCCGATATGAAATCTTTGAAAGATTATGTAATATCCCTGTTTATGATCGCTCTATTGCCCGCCATCTTTGAAGAAATGCTATTTCGCGGCGCGTTGCAACCTGTCATGATCCATCTTATCAGAAATTCTTTTCTCGGTATTTTAATTACCAGCATTTTGTTCAGCGCAATACATGCATCCTATTACGGCTTTTTGACACGGCTGGCCCTTGGTTTAATAATTGGTTATGTATTTTACTTCAGCAAGAATTTATGGCCTGCTTCAATAATACATTTTCTTTATAATGCCGCCGGTGTTACACAAATATATATGCTGAGCAGGCGCGGCTTATTAACCCGGGAGACGATGAATGACGATTCATTTCCGGTATATTATGGATTACTGGCTGCCGGAGCCTTGTACATTATCTTTATTTTTTTTAGAAAGGAATCTGAAATGGTTCTGTCTATGTTTATTCAGCGCAAAAAAAATAATAACGAAGAAGTTTTTTAAATGCAAAATGCCGCTTTTTATATAGATCATTTACAACTTAAGCCTCATCCTGAAGGCGGTTATTATGGGGAAACGTATCGCAGTTCCGGAGTTATTCCTGCTTCTGCATTACCACTATTTAAAGGCGACCGTAATTATTCGACAGCAATTTATTACCTGTTGGAACAAGGAGACTTTTCTGCATTTCATCGTATAAAAAGCGATGAATGCTGGCATCACTATGCAGGCGATACATTACTGATCCATATTTTAAATCCTGACGGA
>DASUGF010000010.1:0-10779 GCA_036274175.1 Parafilimonas sp. | reverse complement strand
GAAGCGTAAGTATCAATAAAATCAATGCTTTCAGAGGATATCCACAATTAAAATGTGGAAACTAAAAAGAAAAAAAAGTAGCAAAAAAAAGAAAAAGGTAATAGTAGTAATACTGTCTACTTTTTTTAGGACATGACAAAGATGTAAGATGTAAGATGTAAGATGTAAAGATGTAAAGATGTAAGATGTAAGATGTAAGATGTATTTCCTTAAACCTAAATAAATTTTTACTATGAATGCAGAAGAAATGAAAAGGCGCACAAAACAGTTTGCAATTGAAGTGGGCCATTTTATATTGGACTTACCAAAAAACGATTTAAACAGAAATTATTCTAATCAGTTGATTCGTTGCAGCAGTTCAGTCGGGGCTAATTACAGGGCGGTGAGACGCGCAAAGTCAAAGGCGGACTTTATCAATAAATTAAAAATTGTGGAAGAAGAACTGGATGAAAGTATTTTATTTCTTGAGCTTTTATTCGAGTTTAATATTGATAAACGTGAGCGCATCACGAAGATCATACAGGAAGGAGAAGAACTTTTAAGAATTATTGTTGCATCAATTAACACATCCAGAAGATGATCACATTCTACATCTTACATCCCACATCGTAAATCGTACATCAAAATGTCTAATCGTACAGAAATATCTTCCCTCGGTGAATTTGGTCTGATAGACCATCTTACAAAAAACTTTGAATTGCGGAATGCATCGACTATTGTTGGAGTGGGAGATGATGCTGCCGTGATTGATCACTTCGGGAGGCAAACCGTTGTTACAACAGATCTTTTAATTGAAGGCGTGCATTTTGACCTGATGTACACACCCTTAAAACATCTCGGTTACAAAAGTGTGGTCGTAAACCTGAGCGATGTGTATGCAATGAATGCCACACCGACGCAGATTACCGTAAGCATTGGCATCAGCAACAGGTTTAGCCTCGAAGCCTTAAATGAATTTTATGAAGGCATTTATGCGGCTTGTGAAAGATATAATGTTGACCTCGCCGGTGGTGATACATCTTCTTCACAAAAAGGGTTTATTATTTCAGTAACGGCAATAGGGGAAGTGGCTCCGGATAAATTTGTAAAAAGAAATACTGCAAACAAAGGTGATCTGATCTGTGTGAGCGGAGACCTGGGTGCAGCCTTTTTAGGATTGACCTTACTTGAGCGCGAAAAGAATATTTACCTCGAAAATCCGCAGATACAACCTGACCTTGAAGGAGAAAATTATATTGTTGGCCGCTTGCTAAAACCCGAGGCAAGAAAAGATATTATAGAATTTTTTGCGCAGCAAAATATCCTGCCCACTGCAATGATGGATATAAGCGATGGCTTAAGCAGCGAAACACTGCATATCTGTAATCAAAGCAACCTCGGTTGCCGTTTATATGAAGATAAATTGCCTGTTGTTGACGAAACACGCAATGCCGCATTCAAGTTTGGTCTCGATCCCACTGTTTGTGCTTTAAATGGCGGCGAGGATTATGAATTGATCTTTACTGCTAAACAGGATGACTATGATAAATTAGTCTTGAATAACGACATCAGCATTATTGGTTATATGGCTGACGTTGAAGAAGGCAGGAAGTTTTTTACGAAAGGCGGTAACAGTTTTGATATAACTGCGCAGGGATGGAATACGTTGAAGTGATGTAAGATGTACGATTTATTGTAACAACTTTTTTAAAATTACTATCTGCCCAAGATGATAGTGTGCATGTTCAGTGATACCCGCAAAATTTTTATAGTAAGAAGATTTTCCCGATGCATAAGTTTCAACCAGTTTTTCTTCAGGAAAACTTTTAATTAATTCCGCCAGTTGCAAAAATGATTCATGCGTTTTTTGTTTTAATGCATCCCAATCGCCTTCATTTTTAAATTTACCTACGTCATAACCATTTGCTTCAGGAACGGAAGGATTACTGCCCTTTAACCGTTGCATGATAATTCCATTCCAGTAATATAAATGATGCAGCAATGAAGCAATGGTATTGGTTGAACCGGGAGTTTGTTGCTGCGCCTGTTGCCAGCTTACGCCTTTCACGGTATCGGCAATATTGACGTCCGTCCAGTTATTTCCTTCATACACCTCTTTGAGGTGCGCGGCAAGAAGATCGTTAAGCTTCATAAGGTTTTGAGTGAATGTAAGTAATGTTTACAAATAATTATAAACTTACAATTAGCAATTCCGACTAAGAGTAAAGCAAATCGACTAAGAATATTCCTGATTATGCAACAGCGTGATCATGCAAACGGGTATGATCTAAAGCAGCGTGATTGAGGTAAGTGTTGTTTATGGAATTTTAAGTAAATTGAATAAAATTAAGAACCTTATGAAGTCATTATCGGAAACCTGGTTTGCAGACGGCTACATTGATTTTGAGTTAAAGAAATATACGCTGCTGGCCTACCTGCAGGAAGTGAATAAATATTTTGATGAGCATAAATTGTATCCTCAACTCGCAGACGTCATATTTCACTACAACAATCTCGTTGCCTTCAGGGAAAATAAGAAGTTCTTACAGGAACAATTTCCGAAAAAACTTACAGGTATTCAATTACAGAAATTACAGTTGTTGTATGAGCAGATGATGGACGACGATGAGCTGATGCAGCAACTGGAAGAGATCATTTATTATGCCGTACGCGAAATGCGAACAACCATCAGTAATGGAACGGAACTTTATGAACTGATTGAAGAAAAATTAAAGATATCACCTGTTGGCATTATTCCCTTGGAACAGAATGAAGGGTATTTTTTCCTGAGCAGCGCTTTATCAATAACCAGGGTGTATCAATACCGTTTAAGCATTTATGAAAAACGTGATGAAAAATTCCGTAGTATACGAACAGAATTTATCGATACATGGTACCGCAGTTTTGTCAACACCTTTGAGCATATAAAAACAGAGCTGGTGCGCAACCGGAGCCAATTGCCCAATCCTGCTGTTTATGCGATCGAAACAAACATAAGTTTACCTGTTGAAGAAACATTATTGCCCATTGCGAAAAGAAGTTTGGTGAGGTATATTTCAAGCCCCCGGCAGCCCCAACCCTGAAGGGAGTAAAAGCCCAGTTTTAAAGGAATTAAACCCAACCCTAAAGGGGCAATGATATGATTTTCGCTTTTGAAGAACTTTTTAATAAAGAAAGAGGCTTGCAAAGTTGCAAGCCTCTTTAAATAACTCCCTTTAGTGCCAGGGCTTCGGCTAAGTTTAAGGTTTAAAGTTTTTCCTGCTGCGTTCGTTCGCATAGCGCAATATCACATCGCTAACCTTCTTCTCCATTCCTGTGTATTATTGGTAACTGAATTATTCCCTCCTTGAGGAGGGCGAACGTAAACACTGGCCGAACGAAAACATTAAGGGAGGTGTTTACTAAAAGATATAAACTTGTGAATGGACAGGTTACTCAATAAAACAAAAACTCCGAAGTAAATTTTACTCCGGAGTTTTCTATAACTCGTGAACTCGTGAACAATTGAACTCGTGAACTATCTAAACTAATATCTGTACAATTCAGGCTTATACGGCCCGTTTTTCGGAATACCTAAATATTCAGACTGTGCAGTAGTCAATTCATCCAACTCAACACCGATCTTTTTCAAATGTAAACGCGCCACTTTTTCATCGAGGTGTTTAGGCAACACATACACTTTATTTTCATAAAAATCATTATGATTCCAAAGTTCCAATTGTGCCAATACCTGGTTGGTGAAAGAGTTACTCATCACAAAAGAAGGATGGCCTGTAGCACAGCCAAGATTCACCAAACGCCCTTCAGCTAAAAGAATAACATCTTTGCTTTCGATTGTGTAAAGGTCAACCTGTGGTTTAATTTCATTCTTTGTGTTGCCATAATTCTCATTCAGCCATGCAACATCAATTTCAATATCAAAGTGGCCAATGTTACAAACGATAGCTTTGTCTTTCATCAGGCGGAAATGTTCACCTGTGATAAGATCGCGGCAACCTGAAGCAGTTACAATGATATCAGCTTCTTTCACTGCATCAATCATTTTCTTCACTTCATAACCATCCATTGCAGCCTGCAAGGCACAGATAGGATCTATTTCAGTAACAATAACACGGCAACCGGCGCCACGCAATGAAGCAGCAGAACCTTTGCCCACATCACCATAACCACCTACAACAGCTACCTTACCAGCCATCATTACATCGGTTGCGCGACGAATAGCGTCAACCAAACTTTCCTTACAACCATACTTGTTATCAAATTTTGATTTGGTAACAGAATCATTAATGTTGATCGCAGGGATCGGCAAAGTACCTTTTACCATTCTTTCATATAAACGATGAACACCGGTTGTAGTTTCTTCACTTAAACCTTTTATGTTTTGAATCAGCTCAGGATATTTATCAAAAACGATATTGGTAAGATCACCACCATCATCCAATATCATATTTAACGGGCGGTCAAAACTTCCAAAGAATAATGTTTGCTCGATGCACCAGTCAGCTTCTTCCAGCGTTTCACCTTTCCAGGCAAATACACCAATACCGGCAGCGGCGATAGCTGCAGCAGCATGATCCTGTGTAGAGAAGATGTTGCAGGAACTCCATTTCACTTCAGCACCCAGCTCAATTAATGTTTCAATTAACACGGCTGTCTGGATGGTCATGTGCAAACAACCCGCAATGCGTGCACCTTTCAGCGGTTTGCTTTCGCCGTATTCTGCGCGCAATGCCATTAGACCAGGCATTTCGGCTTCGGCTAATTTTATTTCTTTGCGTCCCCATCCGGCAAGCGAAATGTCTTTCACTTTATAAGGAAGGCTCAGATCAATGTTTTTTGTTACAGTTGACATATTGTAAAATTTGAGAGGCAAAAATAAAAATTCAGGATAGAATAATATTTACTTATTTATTTTTGGAATGAAATTAACTTATACAAAGCTTTCGCAGAATAAAAATATAGTTTGTTATGATAAAGAGCGCTAAAAAAGAACAATCCACTATAACAGGTTTTAACATAGATGAGAAAGACCTTGCTATCTTAAAATTACTGCAGCAGAATGCCCGCATAACAGTAAAAGAAATTTCAGACAAAATTCATCTCAGCACAACACCCGTACATGAACGTATTAAACGCATGGAAGAAGCAGGTGTAATAAAACAATATGCAACGCTGGTGGACCATTCAAAAGTCAGGAAGGGCCTGATAGTAATCTGTTATGTTTCGTTGCGGCAGCATAGTAAAAGTGCGGGTATAAAATTTATAAAGATGATACAAAACATGCCTGAGGTTGTTGAGTGCTACAACATCAGCGGGGAGTTTGATTTTATGCTGAAGGTAATGGCAGAGAATATGGATGCTTATTATGATTTTCATGTAAACAAATTAAGCCAGGAAGAAAACATAGGCCATGTGCAAAGTGTTTTTGTAATGGGAATTATAAAACAGACGCATGTGCTGGTGCATTGAATAAACCCCGGAGGTTTCAAAACCCTCTGGATTTTATGAACACTGTTCACTGAAAGTTTGGAATTCTCACATTCCAACATTGAATAAGATTTAATATATAGTGCAATTTGCACCGGGGATAAATTGACTGCGGCTGCATACCCCCGCACTTTATATTTGCCGTTTAGAAAAGGCAAAAGCAGGAATATGTTTTCAATTTTATATTATAACCAGTTAGACAGTAAAAACGTTAAGAAAAATTTTGATAAGGTTTTAGAGCAATTAAGCAGGGGAGATTTTAAAAGCGCTGATGTTCGTAAAATGACGAATACAGGTTATTACAGGGCAAGACTGAATATTAAAGACCGGCTGTTATTTTCATTTGCATCATACAGCGAAAAAAAATATTTGGTACTGCTGGAAGTAATCGGTAACCATGAGTATTCCAAATCAAGGTTTTTAAGAGGCGCTCTTTTGCCGGAAGAAAATGAAATGTTTGCCATCTCATCTGTGAATGATGTGAAAGCGGAGGATATAAAGCAACTGAATTATGTAAGCGAATCGGCCCAAAGCATTCATATACTCAATAAGTTTATTTCGTTTGATGAAACGCAGCAGGCGATTTTCGGGCTGCATCCGCCTTTAATAATTATTGGCGCTGCGGGAAGCGGCAAAACAGTATTGATGCTGGAAAAGCTAAAGCAGCTTTCGGGAAACGTTGCTTATATTTCCCTAAGTAATTACCTGGTGGAAAATGCACGTAATATGTATTATTCCCATGGCTATGAAAACGAAAGCAGCGAAGTTGATTTTCTCTCGTTTCAGCATTACCTCGAATCGTGGCAAATACCGGAGGGCAAAGAAATTAATTTCAGGGTTTTTGAGCAGTGGTTCAACCGCCATGCACAACATATTAAATTAAATGAGCCTTACCGTGTATATGAAGAATTTAAAGGTGTGCTTACCGGTTCACCGCTGCATACCGCTTATTTAAGCAGGGAAGAATATGTATCGCTCGGTATTAAACAATCTGTTTTTCCTGCTGCACAAAGAGACCTTGTATATAGCCTGTTTTTAAAATACCTGCAATGGCTTAAAGAAAATAATTACTATGATACCAACCTGCTTGCGTTTGAATATTTACAATTGGTAAAGCCGCGTTATGATTATGTGATGATAGATGAAGTGCAGGATATAACAGGCATCCAGTTAAAATGTATTATGCAGTCGCTTACAAATACAGGTCATTTTATACTTACGGGAGACAGCAACCAGATCGTACATCCAAACTTTTTTTCATGGGCAAAAATTAAAACCTATTTCTACCGGCACGGCACAGATAATAAAGAGGTAAGAATACTGCAAACAAATTACCGCAATTCGCCGCAGGTAGTGCATCTTAGTAATTTGCTGCTTAAAATAAAAAATGCACGCTTTGGCTCTATTGATAAAGAAAGCAATTATTTAATCAACACTGTTTCTGCGCAGCAGGGTGAAGTGCAATTGCTGCCTGATGAAGAAAAAGTAAAAACAGAATTAAACCGCAGCACGCAAAACTCAACACACTATGCGGTGATCGTACCCGATAATCACCTGAAAGCAGAAGCGCGCCGTTATTTTAAAACACCGTTGCTTTTTTCTATACAGGAAGCTAAAGGCCTGGAATATGAAAACGTAATATTGCTCAACTTTATCTCAGCTAATCCAGAGGAGTTTAAAGAAATTATCAATGGCGTAAATGCTTCTTCTTTGCAGGGTGACACATTGCACTACGCACGTCCTGCCGATAAAAGCGATAAAGATGCAGAGATTTATAAGTTTTATATCAACTCATTGTATGTGGCCATTACAAGGTCTGTAAAAAATATTTATTTATTTGAGAAATATGTTACTCATCCTGCGCTTGGGTTATTAGCATTAAAGGAAACAAAAAAGCCGCTGCAGGTAGCAGAGCAAAAATCGGATAAGCAGGAGTGGCTGGAAGAAGCACGCCGCCTCGACGAACAAGGCAAGTATGAGCAGGCCGAACAGATAAGAGCAAAATATTTAGGCTATGAATACATTAGCCCGGAACAACTGGAGCAGATAAAAATACTGGCGCTCGACCCTGCAAAGAAAGAGGCGGAAGTGAAGAAAGAGCGGAAGCAATTGTTTCAGTATGCACTTACGCACGATAAAGTTTCATGGATAAGCCAATTGGCAAAGCTGCAGTTCCAGCGCGCCATGCAATACATGAAAGAGCGGCGGCAGGATGCAAAAGAATATACAAAAAACTGCAGGTTGGGCAACAAGGGGGAAGTGAAAAGAGTGATTGAAAAATACAGCGCTGATTTTGCAGTTCCTGATACCGGTATTACGGGGCTTATGATTGCCTTGCATCACGGGCAGGATAGTATTGCCGACATGCTTTTGCAATCAAAGGCTGGTATAAATATTTCGTCTGCTGAAGGACTGCTCCCGGTTGATTTTTTATTACAGGGGTATTTCAAAAACGTTATCTACCGCCACACGTATGTTGCAGGAAAAAACACGCTGCTGAAATATTGGTATGTGGTAAAGCCCGTTTCTGTTACAGCGCAGGTGCAGCGTAAAAGATTGGATATTGGTTCTCATTCTATGGCTTTTTTTCTTTTGGTTTGTTTGAGATGTATGCACCAGGACATGCCGCTTAAAGTAAAAGTTCAATATAAAGAGGAAGCTAAGCCCGAATATATGGCAGGTGTATTCAGCATAGACGATGTAATGCGCTTTGCAGTCTGTATGCCGGATGAAATTTTGCCTGTTTATCGCAAGCAAAGGCAATATGTAAATTCTGTTTTATCATTACATGAAGTGCAAAGGGACAGCCCTTATAATAAAAAACTTTTTGCAAGAGTGGAAAGAGGAAAATACATTATTAATCCCGATCTTTCTTTTGCGATGAATGAATAGGGCGTAAAAAATGGGTAATTGCCGGAATATTACATTGCGTTCGTGTAATGCACATGTTAGCACAAGGAAAAGCTGAGGGTTTGTTACATCATGGGCGCCGATGGCATTTGCTGAAACAGGGGTTTACAAAATATATAGTAAGGAACCTGCGGCCCTCTAAAAAATCAGGTGTATTTGTCCTCTCTATATGGCACTTTACAACAAGTGGGTTGTAAAAAAATTGTAAGTTTGATAAAACGGGATTTTATATGAGAAATGCGGTGGATGATAAAATTTATACTGTTGAGGAGTATATTCAATATGAGCTGAGATCTGATCGAAGACATGAATTTATTAACGGTCAACTTTTTGAAATGCCTGGTGAAAAAGATATAAATAACCAAATGGCAGGAATACTGTACATCCTGCTAATAAATTTTTTGAAAAGTAAAGGGTATCAGTTTTATAATCATGATGTAAAAGTTGCTATTCCTGGCGACAAAAAATTTTATTACCCCGATGTATTTGCTACAAAAGAAGAAAGAAATCAAAGCAACCAGTATATAAAAAATGAACCTGAAATAATTGTTGAAGTAGTTTCAGAAACAACGCAGGTTACAGACTATGTTGATAAATATATTGACTATACCAAAATTCCTTCGCTTGCTTATTATATTATTGTTGAGCCTGAAACTATATTGATCACCGTTTACGAAAAAGATGAAACCGGTAATTGGTTTGCCCGTAAATACACCAACCTCAATGATGCCGTTAAGCTTGAAAAATTTCAAATGGAGTTTTTGGTAAAAGATATTTACCAGGGATAGGTGAGGCTTTTTTATTCGTTGAATACGTTCCCGGTCACAAGTGTTCAGAGTGCTATCATATTTCAGGCAAATTTGAATTTATGCTGAAGGTAATGCCAGAGAACGTGGACGCTTACTATGATTTTCATGTAAACAAATTAAGCCAGGAAGAAGACATTGGCCATGTGCAAAGTGTTTTTGTAATGGGTGTTATGAAGCAGATGCATGTGCTATATTATTAAAATTAAACCGGTTTCTGATTTATATGCATGCGGAAGTTTAACCCTTTAAAAATATATAAGAACTAAGCATATTCAAGTAAAAGATTGCCATCAATACCAAGATTTTTGTGTGCGGCTTTTAAAAAAGCAACATCGGACTTGCGCTTTTTGCTCATTATTTGTGACAGTTTAGGTTCGCCCACACCTAATAATGCGGCTAATTCTTTTTGTTTAAGCCTACGCTCATACATTTTCAATTCAATCATGCCTTCAAGCGTTTTTGGATGCGGAATTTTATAAATGCTTTTTTCATATTCCTGCGCTGCCAAAGCCAGTGATTTTACTTTTTGCGCTTCCCCGGAAGCCTTCGTTGGGTGTGTGACCAACGAATTCGATTATATGAAATAAGGATTGCGTTTCGAAACCCTTGTTGGTGACAACACCAACAAGGGCAGAGATCATCAAGCTCTATTTTATCATATTCCCCTATGTTCCAACAAACTTTATAATAGGTGCAGGAATATTAAAACTGCAACTTTTGTTTTACTTTTTCTAACAGTGCCACATCTTCATTCCAATGTTTCATTTGCTTGTTGTAAGCGTCCTGTGTTTTGATGATGCGAAGCGTATAAGGCGACCCTTTTTTAATTGTTTCAGTTTTCAGATCTACCTCAACATTGTTAATCGCATGCTGCAGTTCCTCCCTTTCGTTTTGGTTTTTACGGTAATCAAAAATCTGGATGTCCGGCGATTGCAAAAATGACGCCAGCAGCTTCCATTGCCTTGCATGCCCGGGATTATCGGGCACGGGCCTCGACCAGTCAGCAGGTGGTTGCGGCTTGTTATGTACACGGTATTGCAATTCATCCCGGCAGGCTGCTAATATTTTATTGGCCAGTGGCGTACACTTTTTTAGTGAAATAATTTCCGTTGCCAGGATCGTATTTACATAGTTCCTTTCTTTATGCAAAGTAAGCAGTGATGCCATTGTATTTACCCAGCTTTCATCCTGCGGCATATTGCTTTCAAGCGCCAGGATATCCCGGAGAGACTTTGCCGTAACTACCGGCTTGCCTTTTTTATTAAGCGTGTCAAGATATTCCGGCAATGTTTTCAGTAAGGAAGCAACTATTTCCCTGCAAGCCGTTTGGGCTGAAAGTGCGTTGAGTATAGCCAGCAGATGCGTTGTGGTCCGCACGCCACCATCTACGGCAATTTGCCTAAACAATTTTTCCAGGTATTTAGCGGGATAAGTTTCAGCCAGTTTTGTCCAGTGCTCCGTATCAATTTTTAAAAAATGATTTTGCAGCAGCCTGTTCCCCTTTTCTTCAAAATAAATTTCATCATTCATTCCCGTTAACCAGTCTGCTATAACATTATAATCAGGCGCTGAACGATGGCTTTCGCTATCCAGG
>DASUGF010000009.1:0-8884 GCA_036274175.1 Parafilimonas sp. | reverse complement strand
AAAATGATTTTGCAGCAGCCTGTTCCCCTTTTCTTCAAAATAAATTTCATCATTCATTCCCGTTAACCAGTCTGCTATAACATTATAATCAGGCGCTGAACGATGGCTTTCGCTATCCAGGTTGCCTGACAATATTGACTCGCACAAAGCTTTTTCGCTTTCTGATAACCGGTTCCTGTTTTTGTTATAATAAGCGATCCATTCGAGCTTATTGGCAATGCTTTGTTGCGGCAACAGTTGTTCCTGCATTTTTTTTGACCAGAGCATTACGGCGCCATAATGATACCAATGCATAATATCCGGACCGTAATTGCCCATATAGCCAGTTGATTCTTTTACAATAGGTTCATCATCATTTATGTGGAAAGCGGCTAGCAGGTCTTTTTCTTCAAATTGAATGTTACGTAAAGGAGGCACTCCATCACTCACCCAATGCTCAATGTTTAATGTTTCATCATATACTTCTTCCATTGCAGTGTCCTCATCAGGCTCATCATCATCATACCCACCTCCCCATGCAGGCGACCCGGCTTTATAAGACGTTACCAGGCACATTTTTGGATAATAACCGGCCAGTTCTGCCGCCTGCAACAATGCTTCTGCTTTGGTGCGATCGTTTAGTTTTAAGCTTTTTATTGAAAAATTTTCGGGAGTGTACTGATGGCCGAGCAATATGATTTTTGGTATAGTGCTATTGTTTTCTTCATCGTTCTTTAATATTGTAACCAGTTTCTTCACATGCTTCCCAAGCGGTTCTGCCTCTATCTTTTTACCGGCCTCATCCTGGATAAGATTATACACCAGGCAAATTCTGTAACCGGAAACCAGCGGTTTTATTTCATGCTCGCAGTCGGCATAAAAAGCAGCGTAAGGAATTTCATAACTTTCCGAACAGGCATCAAAATGTACCAGCTTTTCCTGCCCGTCGAACCTCACTGCCAGTTCGCCGCCGCTGTGTTTTGAGGGCAAGCCTATCACCAATGTACCAAACATGCCTTTTTCTTTTTCGGAATCCCTGTGCGGCAGGAAAAAGCTGCCTTTTTCGTAGATAAGCATTTTGTAAAGGCTGGCTGATATTTCGTAATCTTCAATACCGAGGTCCGGCTTAATAGCATTGAGCGCTTTCTTTAAAAATGCCGGCCATTGATTGCCTTTAAATGTCAGCATGGAGGCATCTATTTCCCAGGCGCGCCGCACCGTATCATCAAAAACCGTTTGGCTTCCCTTCCCAAATGGAGCTTTATGCGCCTGTTGAATCAAAGCTTTGGCCTGCCATTCATTTATAGGGTACGATAATTCGCCAATGCCATCTACCTCAATGCCCGGAAACACAAATGCCGCCTTGTGGCTGCTTACAAAAGAGCCATTGCCTTTAATATTGTTCAGGCAATCCAGGATATTTTTGTCAGAATCAGTCATGATATATTGGTTAAAAATCTGAAAACGTGGTTATGTTCTTTGCCCCGAATGTATGTAAAAACAGTAAAGTACAGGTTTGGAGTTTCTGCCAAATAATTTACATTTCTCTTTTGCAGGCTTTACAAACCCCGAGGGTTTTCAAAACCCTCGGGGTTTAAGCAGCAATATTTCTCCTTTGCAGGCTTAGCCTTGAATTTATTAGGTTTTATTAAGCGGCATAATAAACCATGCGGGAACAAAATTTATTAAAATGATTCAAAGGATATTCCGAAGCGGTTGAATGTTATAACATTTCAGGAGAATTTTATTTTATGCGAAAAGCAATGGCAGAAATACGAATGCCTATTACGATTTCCACGTAAACAAATTAAGCCAGGAAGAAAACATTGGCCATGTACAGGTGTTTTTGTGATGGGAATTATAAAGCAGACGCATGTGTTAGTGCATTGAAAACCAAAATCAGTTTTCATTTATAAGAACTAAGCATATTCAAGTAAAAGATTGCCGTCAATACCAAGATTCTTATGTGCGGCTTTTAAGAAAGCTACATCGGGCTTGCGCTTTTTGCTCATTATTTGTGACAGTTTAGGCTCTCCTACGCCTAATAATGCAGCTAATTCTTTTTGTTTAAGCCTGCGCTCATACATTTTTAATTCAATCATGCCTTCCAATGTTTTTGGGTGCGGAATTTTATAAATGCTTTTTTCATATTCCTGCGCTGCTAAAGCCAGTGATTTTATTTTTTGCGCTTCCCTGCCGGTTAATTTTTTTTCTCCTTTTTTCATCAATGCATCAATAGTTTTCATTACTGCATTATAGCCTTTTTCATCTTCAATTTTTATTTTTTGTGTTGCCATACCTAAATTTTTTTTAATTGAAAGTATTTGTTGAAATTTTCAAAGATCATCAAGGTTTAATTTATCATATTCTTTATGCGTTCCAACAAACTTTATGTAAATCGTTCTCACCCGAAATATAATCCTGGCAATTAACCTGTAATTATTTCCTTTAATATTGAAAACATACAGGTCATTGCCCACTGCATCTGCGGAATTAAATATTTGCCTCATTTCATTAAAATTTGCCCAATCAGATTTTTCTGCTATTATATACCAGTTATTGAGCTGGTCTTCTGCATCCTTATGCCTGTTTAT
Organism: Parafilimonas sp.; assembly: GCA_036274175.1. Taxonomy (GTDB): domain Bacteria; phylum Bacteroidota; class Bacteroidia; order Chitinophagales; family Chitinophagaceae; genus Parafilimonas. The sequence goes on along the minus strand of DASUGF010000009.1, from coordinate 6,311 downwards.
AAATTCTCTTATAGTCTTGTAACTTATTACTACCAAAGGGTTCTTGTTATACGATAAAAGTAAAATAAACTTTCATAAAATGAAATTTTATTTTACTTTACTTTTAAAAGGCAGCGCGGTAAGTTTAATTTTACATCTCTGTATGTTGGCAGGGTTTATTTTCTTTTAGATATTCTCTTACGGCTAGGTTGTAATAAGTAACAGGCTTTGTGCTTCGTAGACCGCAATGTTCCTGCAAGCGCTCATTGCTTTGCGAGGAAACATTGCGAAAAAAATAATATTCCGAGGCGGTTGAATGTTATAACATTTCAGGAGAATTTTATTTTATGCGAAAAGCAATGGCAGAAATACGAATGCCTTTTACGATTTTCACGCAAACAAATTAAGCCAGGAAGAAAACATTGGCCATGTACAGGTGTTTTTGTGATGGGAATTATAAAGCAAAGGCATGTGCCGGTGCATTGAGAATTTTAAGTAATAATAAGACTGATAATCTTGTGCTGGGAACGGCAGAGAAGCTTTGTGCTTCGTAGGCCGCAATGTTCCTGCGAGCGCTCATTGCTTTGCAAGGAAACATTGCGGAGAAGTAAGGGCAGAGACACAACAACGGCAAACGCACGGGACACCAACAGCAGCATAGAGAAAATGTTTGAGGATTTATTAAACGGCACGAGTACGCTGCACACAAATGCTTTTCTGCATACTCGCGCCAGTTAGGCTTCCATTCTAAAATAGTTGCTGTAATGAATTGCGGGTGATAGGTTGAATTATATTTCATTGATGGAAGATACAAAATTGCATGCGGCCTTTGCCGAATGTTTTATTGAGATGGAAGCCTTCGTTGGTCTTGTGACCAACGAATTCGATTATATGAAATAATGATTTCGTTTATTGAAACCCTTGTTGGTGACAACACCAACAAGGGCAGAAGCGGAGAAAGTGCAGCAAGCAATGCGGTATGTTTCAATAATGTTCTGCGGTTAAGCATAGCGATCAGGTTAATGGTAAAATAATAGCAATCACCGGCAATAACATTTTTTTGTTATTGCAAACATAACTGCATTTATTTAATGCTCAAGTTGGCGTCCGCGCCAACGTTTTATATATGTCTTTTAATCAGCAAGAAAATTGAAGCGATGAATCTTGGGACGCAATAACAGCAATGAATTTGCACTTTTTTTAGTTTAATCAAACTATTGCCTACTTTTAAAAGTACTGGTATGAAAAATAGAAACTCAGAATTGTCATGAACCTTTTCTTCCGGCTGTTATTGGGCCCGTTTACTTTGTTTTTTGCCTGTATAAATTTTTCATTCAGTCAAAATATAATTCTTACCACGGGAAATGACCTGCTTAGTCTTGATCCCGGCTCCGGGGCTTGTACCGTTAAAGCGATAAAAACTTCCTGTAGCCCGCTTTTTTTATCTGCTGCCTTGTTCAAAGACACACTTTATTATATCGGTTCAGATTTTCGCATCAAGATGTTTGTGTTAGGAGACACGACAACCTGTAATTCTTTTAATGTAATTACACGCTCAAATGCATTGACAACTGATAAGGAAGGCAACTTATATTGGTTTGCAGATACCAGTGGAGATCTCATAAAATTCAATCCTCATACAGGGAGTGAAGATGATCTTGGCCTTGTAAATTACCCGTCTGCGGGCGACCTGATGTTTTATAAAGACAAGCTTTACCTGGCTTCCTATAACGAGAATCTTGTAGAAATTAATTTACAGGATCCCGCAAGTAGTACTGTATATATGAATACCCCGGGACATTCTTTCTTCGGGCTTGTTAACATACCGCTTGGATGCAGTCAAAACAAAGTCTTTGGTGTGGAAGCAGATGCCAGTGATTTGAGATTATCTCACCTGGTAGAAATCGATATGGAAAATAAAAAGATCGGGCAAACATTGTGTTCAGTGCCATACATCATTTTAGATGCAGCGAGCATTACGGAAAACGGGACCTATAAAGTAAATATCAATGCCATTGATGTGCACTCTGATTGTATTCCCGGGTCGCACAACAATAGTTTAGTCGTAAACGCTTCAACGGCATCGAGTGACAGTATCTTTTTTTCATTAAATGACTCGGTGAAAAATATGACCGGGATATTTCAAAACATCGGTAAAGGAACCTATCATATTTCCGCCGAAGCCGCGGGATGTATTATCGATACAATGATTACTGTTAATGATGTTACGCTGCCGGAATTGGAAGTAAATATCCAATCGCCTGATTGTTTCAACAGGCCAAACGGGAATATCCAGCTAAACACAAACAACAATAGTTTGTTCACCACCAGTTTAAACAACAGTGCATTTACGGATAAATATTTTTATCCTGACCTGGCACCAGGATTGTACAACGTTTTATTAAAGGACAGCAATGGCTGCGTTTGGGATTCTGCTGTTACGGTTCCCGTATTTATTCCTCATAAGCCGGTCGTTAATTATGCAGTAACAAATCCTCAATGCTGGCAATCCTCTTTTGGAAAAATCAAAATGACTATATCCGGCGAAGAAGATCCGTATACATTTTTGGTTGATGGAAACATGTATAATTCAGGACACGAGGTTACGGGCTTATTGCCAGCCGACTATCCTGTAAAAATTCTCAACAGCAATAACTGCATCGTAGATTCTATGACCATTTCTCTCCGGGATAATTCCGGTAATCTTAATTGCGATACAGCATATGTGCCTACAGCTTTTACACCAAACCAGGATGGAAAGAATGATGTGCTAAAGCCGGTGATAGGCGGCTTTCCAAAAACTATTTTCTTCACTGTTTACAATCGCCTTGGCCAGCTTGTTTTTAGCACGCATACAATAAATGACGGATGGAATGGTACATACAAGGGGCAACTGCAAGCAACAGGAAGTTATGTTTGGGTATTAAAATATTCGGTTAACAACATAACAAAATCGTTTAAGGGAGCTACGGTGTTGATCCGGTGATGAAGCAGGCAGACAGGCGAAGCCCTGCCTGAAATTGCAGCGTGTTACCATATCCGGCGGGTTTGATTGTATGCTGAAAATAATGGCAGAGAATATGGATGCTTATTATGATTTTCGTGTAAACACAAATTAAGCCAGGAAGAGAACATAGGTCATGTGCAGAGTGTTTTTGTAATGGGGGGTGATAAAGCAAACGCATGTTTTGGTGTAAAACCCCGAGGGTTTCGAAAACCCTCGGGGTTTGAGCAACTTTTTCCGGCAACAACTAAATCATACCCGGGCCATCTGAGATCTTACCGCCAGGTCCATCTACTCCATTCGGGCCATCAGATATTAATGCAAAAATTTTTCCACCGCCGCCATCATGAATTTTGTTATTTCCATCATGGATTTTGTTGCCACCGGGCCCATCGGTTGTTGTAAGGGCAGCTATTGCAATTACTGCCATAACTGTTGTGAGGATTTTTGTTTTCATGGTTGCTTGTTTTAGGTACTGTAATTTACCCCTGTATTTTTAGTTATACACAAGGGCTGTGTTATTTAATTGCAAAAAGTGTTTGAATTGTTTTTGGATTTGTCTTGTGAATCTGATATATCAGATATAAACTTTTAACTCCAGCCAACGCTACTGTTGTTGGTCACAAGACACAACAACGGCAAACGCACGGAACACCAACAAGAGCAGAGAGGAGACATTGCAAGGAAAGAAAAAAATGACCGATATACCTGAACTATACGAGACCCTTCTATGTTGAAATAATGCTATAAATTATCAGGCAGTTTTACACCCTTAAGCAATTTATTTGCTTTTGCAAGTTTTTTAGGAAACAAAACAACATTAGAATATTTATCAAGTGATTTGTCAACAGGAATAGTCATCTTGTTATTTGTAGAAGTAGTTGTATTTTTTGTGCCATGTTTCATTAAATGCAAATTTAATTCTTTTTCCGCATTATCAAAAAACCGGCATATTCCTTACGTGGTTCAAAACGTTTGTTTTAAATATCCCAAATTTATTGACAAAGCCATACGATAAAGCCTTGTTCTTTCTTTTGTGCTTCCCGTAAAAAATATTGCTTTTTCAGGATAAGCTTCTATAAAATCAAATGTTATCGCAACTATTGTGGCTAAAATTTTATTACGGTCTTTATTATCATTTACAGTTTCATCATCAATAGCGCCATCTGCATTCAAATTGCCAAAAGCCAGGTTATATATTTTTGGATTATCGGTTTCTGCAAACTGTACTACTTTTTTATTTCTCCTTTTGGGCCATAGCTGGAAAACCGAAACTCAAGCTTATCTGATGAACCAGTTACATTTTCATATTTCTCATACTGTATGTATCAAAAATACTGCAATCAAAAAAATAAATACTTTGGGTTTTACAAACGCAGGGTCGGCTGTGCCAGACCCTGCTGAAAAAATTACTGCTTCACTATCTTAACCGATTCCGCTTTCCTGTTCAGATAAATCTTCATAATGTAAATGCCATTTGCCATTGGCGGAAGGTCATTCAACTGCACCGATGTATTGTTTTGCCTGCCTGATAGTGCCCTGCTGTAAATTAATTTTCCATTGATTGAATACAATTCAAGATGATCACCTGCATCTGCTGCTTATGTTGTATTGATAACTACGGTTAATGTTTGGGAGAAAGGATTCGGATACACTTTCACTATTTGTACAAGCATTAGGTCGAATGTTATCACATTGGAATAAATGTAAGGTTATAAAATACACTCCGCCTTTTTCTGCTATGGCTTTGCGAACAGGCATGGTTGAAGTTACATGAAATGATGGGCTTTAGTGCTTCGTAGGCCGCAATGTCCTTTGGCTGCGCTGCATTTGGCTATGTAAAGAGACATTGCGGGGAAAAGAATCCGGTATAACAACGAAACCAAATCCGAATATATAGCAGGTGTATTCAGCATAGATGATGTAATGCGTTTTGCAGCAAGTATGCCGGACGAAATTTTACCTGTTTACCGAAAGCAAAGGCAATATGTAAATTCTGTTTTATCGTTACATGAAGTGCAAAGGGACAGCCCTTATAATAAAAAACTTTTTGCAAGAGTGGAAAGGGGAAAATATATTATTAATCCTGAGATTTCTTTTGCGATGAATGAATAGGGCGTAAAAAAACGGGTAATTGCCAATATTGTTGATGCTGCCTATGTCTGCGCTATATATATGTTGGCATTGATGGTAATAAAAGCAATGTTCCTGCACGTGCTCATGGTTTTGCGAGGAAACATTACGGAGAACAGGAAACTCCCGGGGTTTTTGGAACATGGGCGGTGCATTAAAATGAAGCCTGGTTTTCTGCATCCTTAAACAAATTAAGCCAGGAAGAAAACATAGGCCATGTGCAAACTGTTTTATAACAGCATAATAAAACATATGCATGTGCTGGTGCATTGATATAGTTTTATGGCTACAGGTGCAGCAATATTAAAACTGCAACTTTTGTTTTACTTTTTCCAACAGTGCCACATCTTCATTCCATTGTTTCATTTGCTTGTTGTAGGCATCCTGTGTTTTGATGATGCGAAGCGTATAAGGCGATCCTTTTTTAATTGTTTCTGTTTTCAGATCTACCTCAACATTGTTAATCGCATGCTCCAGTTCCTCTCTTTCGCTTTGGTTTTTACGGTAATCAAAAACCTGGATGTCCGGCGATTGCAAAAATGACGCCAGCAGCTTCCATTGCCTTGCATGCCCGGGATTATCGGGCACGGGCCTCGACCAATTGGCAGGTGGTTGCGGCTTGTTATGTACACGGTATTGTAAATCATCCCGGCAGGCTGTCAATATTTTATTGGCAAGTGGCGTACACTTATTTAATGAAACAATTTCTGTTGCCAGGATCGTATTTACATAGTTCCTTTCTTTATGCAAAGTAAGCAGTGATGCCATTGTATTTACCCAGCTTTCATCCTGCGGCATATTGCTTTCAAGCGCCAGGATATTCCGGAGGGATTTTGCCGTAACTACCGGCTTGCCTTTTTTATTAAGCGTGCTAAGATATTCCGGCAATGTTTTCAGTAAGGATGCAACTATTTCACGGCAAGCCGTTTGGGCTGCAAGCACATTGAGTATGGCCAGCAGGTGCGTAGTGGTACGCATGTCCGCATCCGCGGCGATTTGCCGGAACAATTTTTCCAGGTATTGAGCGGGATAAGTTTCAGCCAGTTTTTTCCAATGCTCCGTATCAATTTTTAAAAAATGATTTTGCAGCAGCCTGTTCCCCTTTTCTTCAAAATAAATTTCATCATTCATTCCCGTTAACCAGTCTGCTATAACATTATAATCAGGCGCTGAACGATGGCTTTCGCTATCCAGG
>DASUGF010000008.1:0-259531 GCA_036274175.1 Parafilimonas sp. | reverse complement strand
AGTATTGTCCGGTTAACTTGGGCTAAAGCCCGTTGGATAAGGATTCCGCTATATAACCCCAGGCTTAAGCCTGGGGCTAGTGAAAACCAAGCCCATCAAGGGCTTTAGCCCAAGAATTAAAATTTTAGTCGGACAACAATGATAAAAAATATTAAAGAATAGTGCGTATGATGTTGCCTGCATCGTCAATAAAAATTTAAATGAATAATGCAATTTTCGTACGGTATGAATTTTGTGAACCGGAAATAGTTTGTTCCTGAAATAATTCTCTAAAACAAATTCAAATACAATGAAAGCGAATCCGGTAGTGCATTTTGAAATGCCATATGAAGACGGCGAACGGCTCGCAAAATTTTATACACAGGTCTTTGGCTGGACAATGCAGAAAATGGGGAGTGAGATGGGTGATTATGTTACCGCTGCCACCACTGAAACAGATGAAAACCGGATGGTAAAAATTCCGGGCGCCATCAATGGTGGATTCTTCCCTAAAAAGCCTGACTGGCCCGCACAATATCCGTCAGTGGTTATTGCAGTGGATAATATTAAAGATGCGATGAAAAGAGTTACGGATGCAGGCGGAAAAGTACTTGGCGACCCAATGGGAATACCCGGTGTTGGTCAATATGTTTCATTTACCGATACGGAGGGAAACCGCGTAAGCATTTTACAGCCGTCGAATATGTAGTTGGTGGTAAAAACAGTATCGTATTTACTTCCGTTTTATCTATCTAATTTAAAAAGATGCCTGCAACTGATTCAAATGAAAATTTAAAAGAAGCAGCAATGAATTTTCTAAGGCTCGCTTCTTCGGGCGATGTTCGTAAAGCGTACGAGTTATATGTTGCTCCGGATTTCAAACATCATAATCCATATTACAAGGGCGACAGGGAATCATTAATGAAAGGAATGGAGGATAGTGCCAAATCAAGTCCGAATAAAGAATTTACAATGCTTCGTGCTTTACAGGACGGTGATATGGTTGCCGTTCATTCGCGGGTGGTCCAGGCATCGCTTGATGCTCCTATCTCGGTGGTTCATATTTTTCGTTTTGCCGGGAACCAGGTTGTTGAACTTTGGGATATAATTATGCTGGAGCCTAAAGAAATGATCAATGAAAATGGATTGTTCTAGTGAGTTGTCAGTGGTGAATGGTGAGTATAGCGAATCGTCAAACGTGAAACGTGAATAGTGATCACATTAACTATCCAGTATTTACTCACAACTCACTGCTCGCCCGGAAATGCTACAACTTCCAATTAACATAGCACTGAATATTCTTTCGCTAGTGTCCCGCAAACATAATATTGTCATATTTCCCTGAAGGCCACTAAGAACACAGCGAACCACTAAGAACGCGAAGAAGGATATTACGTTGTGATCTTTGTGTTTCTTCGGTGCGCTTTGTGACCTGTTGCAGATACATATCGTCACGACATAATGTAGTTGACATTGCACTAGTGAGTGGTCAGTGGTCAGTGGTGAACGGTGAGTAATCATACTATATCAGGACAAAATAGCCGCGAACCATTGACTATTCACCATTCACTATTGACTCCGGTTACTCATCACTGATTATTCATCATTCATCTATTCATTCACTCACCTGGAATTATTTCCTTATCGTACCTGTCCGATACCAAACTGGTTACCCGCCTTAACCGGCTTATCGCCGTCAAAATCAATCTCCACCATTTTTTCGCTTTCTACATTGTTGTTAAACTCATCCTCTAATCTTGTAATGATCTTACGCGTCTTAACATCGATCACTTCACCACTCGAAGGATAAACATATTTTCCATCAATACTAAAAGTTATCCATCCCGGCATGTCATTTACAGCAATCGTAGTTAATTGCTGGTATGGAGGAAAAGCAGTAAAAACATGCACCCGCATATTGTGCCCGTCAGCTAACCACAACTCCTTTTCATCAGGTGTAAGACCAATACCATGACTTGGATTGCCATGCCTTCTTACCGGCCCCGGTTCCCATCCTTCTACTTCAATGCGTGTGAGTTTCTTTCCTGTTTTGAGATCTCCTACTTCAAACCCGAGCAGGCTGTCAACGGTTGCATAAACAAGTGTTTCTTTACCGTTAACGGTAAACGGACGAATAAAATTTCCAAAAGGGCCGATCTTATTTACCAGTGAATTTGTTTTTGTATCTGCTATGTACAACCAGGGCGATGCAATATCATCGAGGTAAACAAGATCGCCTGAAGCGCTATAAATGGTGTTATGCGCTCTTTTATACACTTCGATCTTTTTAATGATATCGCCTGACGCGCAATCCACCACATTCCAGAATTTATTTTCCAGAGAAGGCAGGTACATGGTTTTACCATCAGGTGAAATGGACATACGATCGCAACCACCTTCAAAAAATTTTTCCCACACAATTTTTTCAGTAGTAAGATCTATACGCTGCAATGATTCAAGCGTACTTATGTAGATGCTGTTGAGCGGAATACTTACAGCTATGCCTTTTACATTGGAAGGTGTATGGTCAGGGTGGAAACCTTTTGTCCCGATCCGCTTAACAAAGCGGTGATCATTGTCTATATCAAACACTAAAATGCCGTGACCGCCATAGCCAAGATAATCGCGAATGCCCGGCGCCGCCACATATAAATAGCGTTTAACACCGGCGGGAAAAGTTTGTGTAACATCGTGAGGCGGAATGGGCTTACCTGCTGATGTAAATATTATGATCATTAAAAAAAGTACAGGGATGATAAAGCTGTTTTTAAATTTCATAACATGTGGTGTTTTTGTGTATGGAATATTTTTTAAGAATAAATGTATAGTCCGCTCCACTGCTTTCAATTCTTCATCGGATATATTTTCTGATCTGCTTAAAAAACCTTCCCAGTTTTCCTTAAATAAATGATTTCTCGTAAACGTTCACAAGGCCATTTTGCTTCGTTGATCATGTCTTTATAGCTGCTGCCTTTAAACGAAACGGCGGATACGATCACACTGGTTCCGGATTGCCCTAATACATAAGCGGGTTCTGATGTACGGTATGCCGGATTTACGTTTACGAGGATGGCGCCTATTCGTGCGGTTGCACATTGTACCAGCACCCGTTCAAAACAGTTCGGAGCCCACAATGCCGCACGGTCTCCTTTTTGAACGCCAATAGCAAGAAATGCTTTTGCAACTATTTCTACCTGTTCCCATAACTGCGCGTAAGTTGCACTGTAGTTCTGGTGAACAGATACCAAAGCTTCTCTTTGAGAAAATTTTTGACAGGTTCTTAAAAGATTCTGTGTGATCGTTTCACCAAGTAATGGTATTGCACCCCGACCGTGAGCATATGATCTTGTTTTCATACACCAGTAATAATCGTTTAAGAAAGTGTAGGTGAATGTACATAATCCACAATTTTATATTGACACATAACCCACAGCCATCAGGAAATTGTAGTTGACTAAAGATTTTTTTCAACGAGAAGCCTGGTCTTCCGGATGCCTTCTTCCTCATCTTGTGAATTGCCTTCAAACTCCACCCCGATATAACCTGTGAAACCCGAATCTTTCACGATGTTCATTAATCGTTTATAGTCCATTAACGGCTGCTCACCATTGCTGTCAAAATCATAGGTTTTGGCACTAACCCCTTTGGCGAAAGGCAACATTTCCGAAACGCCTTTGTAACGGTCATATTCGTCTTTACAGCCATCCTGTGTAGTACCCCAGGGATGCGATATACAAAAGTTTCCAAAATCGGGCAAGGTGCCCACATTTGATCTGTTTACCTGCTTCATTATTGCGGCCATCCAAAAACCCTTTGATGAATCGCTGCCATGATTCTCTACCACTACATTTATATTCATGGGAGCTGCAAATGCACATAACCGCGAAAGGGAATCCACTGATGCGGTTTTCTTGGCATCAGAATCGCCTTCTCCATGAAGGTTTACACGTACTGTTCTGCAGCCTAAAAACGATGCGGCCTCTATCCATTTTTTATGGTTGTCCACTGCCTGCAATCTTTCCTTATCCTTTGGCAGTGCCAGGGGCCCTTCATCATCTACCATAATAAGATGATTATACACGCCGGCATCCCTGCTGCGTTGTAGCAACTCGTTTAAATAGTTTTGATCTTTTGCAGCCTCTTTAAAATTCATTTTCTTACCACCAAAAAAGCCATTTACATATTCAACCGCATCAATGCCAAAATCATTTTTAGCTTTCGCAGCAAAATCGAGATGGTCCAGTTTTCCTGATTTGAGTGCACGATGCAACGACCATTCGGCCAGGGATATTTTTAATCCGGCATCTTTCGCTGCTGCAAATAGTGAAGGCTTGATCAATATAGCGCCTGCGCCTAATAGTGTTTGCTTTAAAAAAATTCTCCTGTTATTCATACTTCATGGTATTATTTGAATAGTAATTTATTGATGTTCTTTCGCATAAATGCGAGGCAACGAATTTACTGGTTGTGCATTTGAATAAAGCAGGTGACTAATATAATGCCGCAAATAATTTTTTCGTTGTCGTGATTTTTAATTTCCTGCTTAATTATGTCTGTATTCAAACCAATCATCTATGCCATCGGTTGGATTGAAGTTTAATAAATTCTATTCCGCAAATCAGGTCTTATCTTCATTCACGGAGTATATATATCCCACGCCAATTTCACCATTATCCAATTTGTATCGGGCCAGTATTCGCCTGTACCCGCTTCCTTCAAATTCATCAAGGAATTGCCAGTTTGAGATCAACTCATCTGAAGTAAGCACAAATGCTTTTATTTCTTCCTGTTCTGTTGTGCCCGCATGCTTAAATGCGTAATAACCCATTCTTACTGTATTTTTAAATAAGCGAGTTGTGAATGGAGTTGTGAGTGCTTGCCAATGCATAGGTATTTACTCACCATTCATCACTGACAATTCACTAGAATGTAATGGTTAGCCCTCCATCTACAGTGATCACTGAGCCTGTTATATAGGAAGCATCCGGTCCTGTTAAAAACCAGGCAACGCCGGCAATTTCTTCGGGCCTTGCGGCTCTTTTCAAAGGCAGGTGTTCGTAAGTAATATAATTGTCTTTGAACCACTCGCTTTCCAGTTCATTCCTGCCATCTGCTTTTATCGAGGACGGTGTATTGACAAAGCCCGGTGCAATAGCATTAGCGAGAATATTTCTTGGCGCCAGCTCAACTGCCAGTGAGCGGGTGAACTGTGTAATAGCCGCCTTTGCCATTCCATACGCCGAACTTCCCTTTGCCACTCTTTCATAGTGAATCGAAGTGATATGAATGATACGGCCTCCGTCTTTTATTAACGGAACCAGGATGCGGCAAGCCTTTACGGCACCATACATCATTACCTGTAATGCATTATCCCAGGCAGCAAAATCAGTTTCAATAGCAGGGAGGTTTTGAGAGATACCAATGCTGTTAATGAAGGCGTCGAAGCCCGAGAATTTTTCTTTTATAAACTGCTGAAAACCTTCGAGGTGCTCTTCATCACGAACATCTAATTCAACTGCAAGATGATCTTGACCCTGCAAACCCATTACGGCTTCTATACATTGATTTATATCAGGCGCTGCAATAAGTACATGCCATCCCTCATTGGCAAACCGCTCTGCAATTGCTTTTCCGATCCCTGAGGAACCACCCAAAACAATAATTTTTTTTCTCATGACAAACAATATTGCGTGATTAATAACCAAGTTTTGCAGTTGATTTATCTAATTGCCTCTGCGAATAAAGTAATAAGGTTGGGATTGGTTTTGTTTGCATTTCTAATAAGGTCTTACTGCTCTTTTGAACCAAACCTTATTAATAACAAGTCTTATCTAAATGAAGACGACCTTATTATTAAACGGTTAGGTTTTATCTAAGTGAATGTTAGCAATTTATTAATTCAAGTCCAACTGCAAAACTTGAATTAATAAGTTGCTCTGCCACCGGAAATATCAAATATAAAACCGGTATTAAAACTTGCTTCTTTTGAAACGATCCAGGATGCAATAGAAGCAACTTCCTCAACAGTGCCCAAACGACCCATTGGAATTTTTGCGGTCATGTATGCTAATTGTTCCGGTGCGGTATTATCATTGAATGCAGTTTTAATAACGGCAGGCGCAAGCCCATTCACCGTTATGCCTGTTTGCGCGTATTCTTTACCTACACCTTTTACCAAACCGATCACACCTGCTTTCATGGATGAATAACCTGCCATAAAAGGATTGCCTTCTTTACCTGCAATAGATGCGATCAACAAAATACGTCCATAATTATAGACCTCCATTGCTTTGATAGCGTATTTCGTCATTAAGAAAGCGCCGCGTAAATTAACCGCATAAATCTTATCATATTCATCAACAGCATACGCCGTAATTTTTGTATTGGTTGGCCCAACAATCCCTGCAGAATTAACCATGATATCGATCTTACCGAAGTTAGTTACCACGAACTGCATAGAGTTTTGTACTTCATGTTCAGAAGAAATATCTACTTTATAACCTTCTGCTTTTACGCCGTGCGCTCTTAATTTTTTTACCGACGCCATCAGCTTTTTTTCATTGATATCAAATAAAGCAACATTACCTCCTTCAGATGCGATACGCTCCGCTATACCAAGGCCCAGTCCGTCAGCACCCCCGGAAATAACTGCTGCCTGGTTTTCAAATCGTCTCATAGTTTATATAAATAAGTTGTGAAGTATGCGAATTTCGTTTTTTATCGGACTGCATCCAATGTTATAAAAGAATGCTTCAGAAAATTTACAATAGCTTAAGCATTGCAGAAGGTATAAATTGTTGAGAATATTAAATTATTCCTTCACGCCGCCAAATTTAAAGCCATTAGTTTTTTTTGCAGTTTGGCAACTTTTTCTTTTTCATCACGACTGAATATCCGGATCGCTTCATGTTTCATATAATCAACAGTAGGAAAATATTCGGTATAAAATTTTCCTTTAAAAATTTTCGGGTATATACCGTCAATTAGATTGTTTTTATTCAATATTGCGATGTTGCAAATAAAAAATGTTCGTGTACAACAATTATCAAACTGAGCTTTAATCTTGCCTACATTTACAATTCTTAATTAATTCATTACAATGAAAATTGCAACCTACAATGTAAATGGAGTCAACGGGCGTTTGCCGGTGTTGCTGCAATGGTTAAAGGAATCCGCGCCCGATGTAGCCTGCCTGCAGGAATTAAAAGCGCCGCAGGAAAAATTTCCGTTGCAGGCGATAGAAGAAGCAGGTTATAATGCTATATGGCATGGACAGAAAAGCTGGAATGGCGTAGCCATTTTATCGCGGAATGAAAAACCCGTTGAAGTAAGGCGCGTGCTACCCGGCGATGATGAAGATACGCATAGCCGTTATATTGAAGCTAAAGTGAATGGCATTACGATCGGTTGTCTTTATTTGCCTAATGGCAATCCTGCACCAGGTCCCAAATTCGATTATAAGCTTAAATGGTTTGAAAGGTTAACTAAACATGCCGCGGAACTTTTTGCTTCAGGCGAACCAGTTATATTAACCGGGGATTATAATGTGATGCCGACAGAGATTGACGTATATAAACCGGAACGTTGGGTAGATGATGCCTTGTTCCGTCCTGAAACAAGAGCAGCTTTTCATAATCTTCTCGGGCAGGGCTGGACGGACGCGATCCGTAAGCTTTATCCCAATGAAGTTGTTTATACCTTCTGGGATTATTTCCGTAATGCATTTGAGCGGAATGCCGGTTTACGGATAGATCATTTTTTGCTTAGTTCTTCGATCGATAAACGGCTTGTTGCCGCGGGCGTTGACCGGTTTGTTCGCGGCTGGGAAAAATCGAGCGATCATGCACCGGTATGGATCGAACTGCGTGACAACTGATTTCTTTATTTATGATGATGATTATAAGTTAACGACATCTATTGGTATTGATCAAAGCGTCTTTAGTTTGCTTAAGTATTTTATCACTCGCTTAAATCCCTCACGAAAGGCGAGAGATTTCAAAAACATTCCCTTAAGTAAATAGCATTGCTATAGGATTGATCAATGATGTTATATCACAGGCATCAAACGGTCTTCAAAACAACATACCGGGCATTGTAAATATGTTTAACCCTATTATTCTATACTTTGGTAAAGTATTTGTTTAGGACTATATCCATTCATAATTATTAATCCACCCTGTAAAACAAATACAGAAGGAAGGTGTAGGGAATATTTTTTTAAATTTCACGTTATTGTATCTGAAACTGTTTTCATGAATATAGCATTAAAGAATAAGCATATAGTTTTTTCTATATGCACAATAATTTTTAGCACCGTTTTACACGCACAGTTCAGTGTGCAGCTAACACCGGGTTTAATGAATTACGGCGGCGATCTTCAGAATAAAGCATACACATTTCAGCAAGGAGGTTTTTCAATAGGTGGCGCATTGATATACAGGATAAGTAAATTCTCGCTGAGAGCCGGTTTTAATTACGGGAAAATCAAAGGGGATGATGTAAGCAATACAGGATACGATTTTCGTAACCTTAGCTTTGAAACAAAAGTAGGGGAGGCAAGTTTGTCGCTCCAGTATGACCTGTTTTTATTGGATGAACAGCATAGGTTCACCCCGTATGTTTTTGCTGGTATTGGCGCTTTTCATTTTAATCCATATACCACCTATGATTCGCAAAAAGTGTATTTACAGCCATTGGGAACAGAAGGACAGGGCTTGCCTGCTTATCCCAATAAAAAAATATATTCGCTTACCGAGGCTGTAATCCCGTTAGGGATCGGTTTAAAATATAAAATATCTGAGCGCATACAGATAGGCGTTGAGTTTTGCAGCCGGTTTTTATTTACTGATTACCTGGATGATGTAAGCGGTTCCTACGCGGATGAGAATGAACTTTTTAAAGGACGCGGCCAGTTAGCTGTTGATGTGTCATACCGGGGAGATGAAATTGATCCATCAAAACCATACCCATCAAATGAAATCCGCGGAAATCCTAAACAAAACGACAACTATTACACCACCTCTTTTTCGCTGATATATGTTTTCCCGGAGAGCTTATTTTCCGGTAATGGTTATGGGGGTAAGAAAGGAAGAGTTGTAACCTGCCCGAAAGATGTGCGTTGATTATTAGCATGGATTGAATTTGGCCAACAGGAATTGGTAATTGGAATTAGGGATTAGGAATTAGGAATTAGGGGGAAATGTTATTGACTATACAACCAGGAATTATGACCTATGAACCCTTATTCAATTAAATAAAATATATGACCACAATTACCAATGAATTCATGACGGGGATGCTCGGTAAATCCAAAAATTACACAGTTGTAATTCTTAAAAAAGGGCCTAATGAGGATATCCCCGAAGTGAAGCAAATAGTCCGGGAACATGCGCGGAGGAATTTTGAATTGAGAGAGCAAGGGTTGTTATCCATCGTATGCCCGATCGCTGAAGAAAATGAGGTACGCGGCATAGGAATTTTTAATGCAGACAAAGAAAAAGTAAAGGAAATTATGGATAGCGATCCCGGCGTGCAAAAAGACATATTTGTTTATGAAATTCTTACCGCAAGAAGTTTCCCCGGAGACGCTTTGCCTTAATAAAATTTTATAAACTATTCAGAAACTTCAGCAACTTATCCCTGTCTGTTTTGGTCAGATTCATAAATTGATCTTTTGCTTTCTGTGCTTCGCCGCCATGCCATAAAATAGCTTCTTCAATACTGCGTGCCCGTCCATCGTGCAGATAATACGCAACACCGTTTGTTTTGGGAAATAAGCCGATGCCCCATAAAGGCATTGTTCTCCATTCGCTGCCGCTGGCTAAAAAATCAGGACGGCCATCAGCCAGGCCATCGCCCATATCATGCAATAATAAATCTGTATAAGGATGTATGCGTTGATTGGAAATTTGCGGCATCGATAAATCCATACCTGTTTGTATGGTAGGTATATGGCATTTGGCACATTGGATCTGTGCAAACAATTGTTCACCCGATTTTATATCAGGATCCGTTACATTTCTCCTTGCCGGCACAGCCAGCGATTTTACATAAAATGCAACGGCATTTACAATGCTGTCGGGTAATTCAGGATCATCCTTCCTGCCATCATCCTGCAATTGCCCGTCACAATTTTCCCTTGGCGCTATATAATTGGATATGCCAATATCCTGTTGATAAGCGAAAGCAACCTGGTGGAGAATATTTATAGTATTTGCTTTTAAACCAAATCTGCCAAGATCCTTTTTTTTGCTTAATGTGTCATAGATATAATTTGGTTTCCCGCTGATGCCGTCCCCATCCGCATCATTTTCATCCGCGAAAGAAAGTAGGGTACTTTCCGGAATTGCTTCCAGTAAACCCAAACCAAAAACAGGAGGCGCCATGCGCGGCGATATTTTATATACTGCCGGCAAAGGCAAATAAGAATTGGTCAATGTATAAGTGGGTTTTCTTAAAGTAACAATGAAGCCATCAGGATATGTGACAGGAATATCTGTATAAGCAATATTAACATGCGCTTCAGGCTTTGAGCTAAATACGCTTTGATCCTGTAACTGAAAACCAAAACCGGGAATACTTATAGGCGCTCCGTTTGCATCTTCACCCGGCAAACTCACTCTTATTAATAAAGAAGAATTATTAAATCCGGCGGTAGGAGTGCCTTTACCATCGTTATGATGACAGGCAATACAGCTTACATTATTAAATACCGGTCCAAGGCCGCTGTTTACCGGCGCCGGCGCGGAGACAAAACTTTGTTCAAAGGAAACATCGCCGAGCTCATGCACATGCATATCCCTTGTACTTAAACCATCAACCGGGTGAGTGAATGCCTTTGACGTTGCGTCAAATACCGTTGCCGCACCACCACTTAAACGGGTATCGTAGCCATCATCCGGAAAATCGCCCGCCTTATTACATCGTATTAAAAATGTAATAACAGCAGCACACACTATCAATATCTTAATCTTCTTCATTTAAACATTGCATTTTCCGGCATCATAGCATCATGGGCAAATACTACTTTGTCTATAATGTTTCGTTTCTAATTGTTGATTATACCGGTGCCATGTTAATTATAAGTTGTGGTATTTCGGTGAGTTATAAAGTGGTTACTTATGAAGTAAATACCGCGTATTCAGAGCGCTTACTCACCATTCACTGCTGACAACTCACAATTAGCTCAACATCAATCCTTCACCTGCTGCTGAATAAAGGGCAACAACCGCTCTTCAATCGTTTCACTTAAAGCACCAATGGCATTCATTACCTGCTGAACCTGCGCACGTTGGTCAATGATAGCTTGTTCATACGGCACGGAAATAAGATCAAAAGCATTAATGGCGGCGCTTATCTGCGCTTTAATATCATTATCAAGAGATTTATCTCTTAAGCTTACAAGGCTTGTGATGCCGCTGCTGCCATTACCCAGGTAAACAGTGCGTAAACCGGTAATATTATTTTTAAAATCTGTTGTTGAATTGCCACTGTATGGTGATTCAACAATCGCCGGATCTTTTGCATCAAACGGTTCTTTCATTTTACCTTCGCCTACTTCTTCACAAATGCCCTGCATGGCGCCAACGATGGCCATAAATGCTTCCTGTTTAGTGGTATAAACTGTGCTGCCGCTGCCTGCCGTTTTTACCTGCTTCCCAAAAGCGGAAGTGCCTTCTGTCCAGCTATTATATAATTCACTGCAAATATTTACAATGTCTGTTGTTGCGCTTACCATATATTTTTTCTGGCGCGCGTTTAAGCTTGCCGCAGTTCTGTTACCATCTTCACCAAATATTAAATATTCCACCGGATGAAAGCCTCTTAAGTTATATGGCAATGCTACAATATCAGCAACTTCAAGTGCATTACTGCTGTTCAATACGGAATCAAACTGGTTAGCATCTGTTGGCCAGGTGTCCATCTGCGGATCATATTCCTTGTCTTCAACAGGCCCGAAAAGAAAACCTTCACACTGCTCCCAAACAGTACGTAAACTCTTCCATGAATTCTGTGCTGCAGTAAGATTGGCATCTGTTGCATCATTATTTAATGCAGTGATCTTTGCATTCAGGTCGTTCGCTGCATTTTGCAGATCGGAGTACTGGGCGATGGCAACATCATCGGTAAAATCATTTAAAACGGTTTGTTCTGTTGCCGGAAATGTGTCTGGTGTGTTGTCGTCTGCTTTATGGCAACCGGCAAAAATGAATGCTGCAATTATGAGCGTCGCAATTGTATTTTTCATGATGAAAATTATTATGGTTTAAAATTGTTAATATGAATGTTTAGTATATCGTTATTTACAGAAGTTTCAAAATGATATAATGGATGTTCAGCCGGGCCTTTGCGAACATTACCCTGTTTGTCAAAATTGCTGCCATGTAAACTGCAGTGATACCCGTTGCCTGTTGGCGTTAATTGATTTTCCTGGTGTGTACATTGCAGCAATAAAGCTGTATAAGAATTATCAGCATTTTTTTGAACGGCCACGTCATAATACCAGCCATTCGGGCGAACAATTTGTAATGCGCTTTTATCAAACAAATTCAATGGCACATTCAGATTGCCCTCTGTAATCGGCGTTTTAAAAACCGATGAAGCAGGCGAGCAGCTTTCTGATTGCAATACAGAATAACCTGCTGCGCCAAGCAAACAGATCTTACAGGAGGATGATATGAATTTTCTGCGATGCATAAGTTTTATTTAGTCCGGAAGAAAAACTTCTTTCTGACTTGCGGACTTTCCGACTTTCGGTCTTTAATTAAAATGAATAACCAATACCAATGTTTAAGAATTGATTATTCTGCTGGTACGGCAATGCATTTGGCGGCGGATTAATTACCAATGCAGGGTTTTGCGGACCTGTATGCAGTAAGCGTACATCGGCTTTAACCACTACGTTTGGAATGGGTAAATAACTAAAACCTGCAATGATGTGTGCTTGCTTTTCTGTGCCATCATAAATGCCCTTTGGTTCAGCCGGCAAGTTTGAATTAAGATCGAGTATTTCGCCCCTTACAAATGTTATCAACTGTGCTGTTTTTTGTTTTCTATATAGCCAGTCGTAACCAATTTCTGCATACGCGCCATACATGCCGCTCCCCATGTTTTTTGCGTACGCTACATTAATTTTATCCGCATCGGGATAAGCAACATAAACACCCAATACTTTTCCACTAATGCCATTTCTTGCATATTGAATATCTGCTTCGCCAAGATATAGCGGAGTGCCAAATGCGCCGTTATCCAAACCCAGGCTATCGGCACTGCGTTGATTTAATCCAACTGTTCCGCCGGCATAACCTGAAACCTGGAATTTAAAATCTGAAATACTATATTGAACAGCTGCAGTTACTGCAAGATTATTAGCAAATGCGTTACTGCCTTGCTGACGGCCTTCCTTGAAACCGGAACCGTGTTCAAAATTGGCACTATTCAAACCAGTCATTAAAGCAACATCATAATTGAGCGGAAGATTGTTTAATGAGCCATAAAACCCCACACCAATTTCACGCCATGTAGCAGGAATAATTAACTGCTCTACGAGCGGTCTTTCAACGCCATTGAAATTTACAGGCAAATGATTTTCGTTGAGAATGCCGATGCGCGGCAGAAATAAACCTGCTACAAAATATTGCTGCGGATTAAGATTGAATTTAAGAAAGGCCTGCTCCATAGCAATTTCAGCTTCGCCGCCATTTCCCTCATCGCTTTCCCCACTGCTTAAAACCAGCGCATTCTCCAATTCCATTTCTGTGAACAATGAAATTTTTTCGTTGAACCGGTGACCTACAAACAGCACTACTCTTTCTAAGGTAGCCGTTGATTGTTCTTTATTAAAATCTCTTTGATAATTCGCATTACCATAACCGGAAATAACTGTTTTATTTTTATTGCTGCCATAATTAAGAGAATCTTCATTCGTGAGTACAAGATTTTGAGCGTTGGTTCTGAATTGTGCCTGGGAAGAAACTGTAAATAAAGAAAGCAGGGTAGTAATTACCGCAAAGAGAAATTTCATGGTACGCAAAAGTAAAGGCAGACCGCTTCAGCTATTTACGAAATAGGAAAAGCGGTTTACGAAAAGCGGAAACGGGTTGAGGCTTAACCGTTCATGGCTGCTTCATCCGTAAACCAATGTAATTCGCCGTTTGTTGGTTTTATTATTTGGGAAGGATATGTTAGCGGTTCATATTTTTTATGCAGCACATTTGAAAATGCTACTGCTTTAGCACTTCCGCTTATTAAAAACGCAACGCACTTTGAAGCATTTACTATGGGCGCTGTTAAGGTAATGCGGTGCATGTTTTGTTGTTCCAGCCATAAGTATGTACACCATCTTGATTGTTCATTGATCGCTTCATTTTGACCGGGGAAGAGTGAGAGCGTGTGGGCATCATCTCCCATGCCAAGCAGAACGAGATCGAAAGAATGGTGGCCGCTGGTTGTGGCTTGTTTGGTAAAATAGTATTGCAGCACTTCTTCGTAAGCATTGGCGGCGGTTTCGGCAGACATGTTCTCTGTTTGCATAAAATGTACATGCAGCGGGTTTACTGCAACATGGCCGAGTAAGGTTTGCTGTATCATTTTCGCATTGCTGCGATCATCATCAAAAGGAACAAAACGCTCGTCACCGATAAAAACATTAGCGCGGCTCCAGTCTATCTTATTTTTGTATTCCTCGCCGGCTAAAATTTCATACAATTTCTTTGGTGTATTGCCACCGGTTAATGCAATAGAAAAACGTTCTTTCGTCGCCAATGTTTTACAGATGTATTCCACCATCCAGTGCGCAATGTATTCGCTTAATTCATCATGGTTTTTACAAATGTGCAGTTCCATGTTTTATAGTTTACGAGTTCACGAGATTATAAGTTCACAAGTTCACAAGTTCACAAGTTCACAAGTTAGATTCATTTTTTTCAACGTTTCTATGTTTTATGTTGAATAATAAATCAATGTCGTTGCTTTAACACTCAATATTCAATATACAATACGCAATGTTCAATTGAGGAACTCTATAAATGAATATTGATTATTGAGTGTTGAGCATTGAATATTAAAAATTTTAAGTAAGCGACATTGAATGATGAATTAACAGCACAAGAGATGATCTCATTCATTACTTCTTTTCCTTTGATGGCAACGTTATCCAGTTATGGCCGTCTCTTGCAATCAATGCTTCTGCGTCTTCGGGCCCCCAGCTATCGGGCGCATAGTTTGGAAAATCAATCGGCGGCCGCTGCTCCCATGCTTCAATGACCGGCATCACCACTTTCCAGGCTATTTCAACCTGGTCTGCCCGCATAAACTGCGCGGGGTTGCCTTCCATTACATCAAGCAATAAAGTTTCATAGGCTTCAGGCTCATGGTCTTCAGGGTAAGCATCTTTGTAACTGAAGATCATATCAACGGGATTCAGCGTCATGCTCTGGCCTGGACGTTTTGCCTGGAAGCGTAAACGTATATCCATTTCCGGCTGAATGCTGATGGTTAAACGGTTGGGCCGCCATGTTTCAGCGGCTTCGGGAGGAAAGGCATAATGTGGCGCAGGCCTGAACTGGATGTTTACAACCGATGTTTTCTGGTGCATATACTTACCCGTGCGCACATAAAACGGGATGCGGTGCCAGCGCCAGTTATCGATATAAAATTTTACGGCAGCGAACGTTTCGACATTTGAATTTTTATTCACCTTTTCTTCCTGGCGGTATCCCTTTACTTTTTGTCCTTTCAGCCAGCCTTCACTGTACTGGCCGCGCACTGCATAATTACGCACATCGTCTTTGGTTACTTTGCGGATGGCATTCAGTACGGCCACTTTTTTATTGCGGATTTCGTTCGCTTCAAAATTTACAGGAGGCTCCATGGCTACCATGCACAATAATTGCAGTATATGGTTCTGCACCATATCGCGCAAGGCGCCGCTTTGTTCATAATAACCGCCACGGTCTTCCACGCCAACCGTTTCTGCAACCGTTATCTGTACATGATCAATATAGTTGCGGTTCCATATCGGTTCAAACATGGCATTGGCAAAGCGCAAGGCAAGAATATTCTGCACGGTCTCCTTCCCGAGATAATGATCAATGCGGTATATCTGGTCTTCCTCGAACATTTCCGCCAACAATACATTTAATTCCTGTGCACTTCTCAGATCATGGCCAAAAGGCTTTTCAATTACAATACGTGTAGTTTGCGCGTCGCTGCAAAGTTGTTTTACAGAGCCGAGTTTCTTTGCAATATCCGGAACAAGTTGCGGCGCCACAGCGAGATAGAAAATCACGTTGGGCCGTGTTTCCCATTCCTTTTCATATTGCTGAACAAGGTGACTTATATTTTTATAGGCAGCCTGGTCTTCAGCATCCATTTTTAAGTAAGACACACGGCCGGAAAAATCTTTCCAGATACCATTCTTCTCTTTACGGCGGCTAAATTCCTGTATGCCTTCGGATAAATGTTCACGAAATTTTTCGTCACTGTAATTGGTTCTTCCGATGCCGATGATTACGAATTTTTCAGGCATCCATCCGTCAATAAATAAATTATACAAAGCAGGTGTAAGTTTGCGTTGGTTAAGATCGCCGCTTCCGCCAAAAATGAAGATGATAGAAGCTGGTGGTTTTCTGTTTGTTGGCATTTTTTTGTTTTATTATTTGTTAGCTGCAGCGAAAGAATTGAATTTTATTGTAATCGTTTATTCTTGTTGTTCATAACTTTTTAACTAAGGATGCCTGCGAAACAATTTAAAATTTTATTCATTGTTTTAAAACCGGTCATTCTTCTTTTTTGCTGCGGCGGATTTGATAATTGTTTAAGCGCCTCAAAAATAAGAGCAATATCCTTTTTGTTTTGTTTTACATCTTTTTCAAGTTTTTCTATTGCCGGTAAGAGGTCTTTATGAGCGAGTAAAGCTTCTTTCATTTTAGAAAAAATGCGGATGATCTGAATATTTACCTGTATGGCGGTTGCACTGTTTAATACACTTGAAAGCATTGCAACACCTTGTTCAGTAAAACAAAAAGGCGGGTATCTTAAACCCATTTTGTCAGAATTGGAGGTCGCAAAATGCGACCTCCAATTTATAAGCTCATCATTATTCATTTCGAACATAAAATCTGGCGGAAATCCTTCCAGGTTCCTTTTTGCCGCTTCCTTTAATCTTTTTGTTTCAACACCATACATTTCAGCGAGGTCTCTGTCAATCATTACTTTACTGCCTCTTATTAAATAAATTTTATTGATAATAAATTCATCACTTACAAAAGTGCTTATTAGTTTTTTTGAGATGACATTGACTCAGGTTTTAAGGTTGAAGAATGTAACTTCAAAAATATTGCTTTTATAAATGTTTTGAATTAGAGGTCACAAATTGTGACTTCCAATTTATTTCTGTACTTCTTCCGGTTCCTTTGGCTGGGGATTTTCTGTTTCTGCATGACGTTTGTCAGCCTGTACTACTTCTTCATTCCACTCCGTATGGAAGATGCCCTCTTTGTCTATGCGTTGATACGTATGCGCACCAAAGAAATCGCGCTGCGCCTGTACGAGGTTTGTTGGCATAGTGGAAGAGCAATATGCATCAAAATAACCTATGGCGCTGGTTAAAGCAGTAACCGGGATTTTACTTTGCATGGCCAGCTTACCCACCGTGCGGGCATTCTTCTCTGTCTTCTTTACAAGCTTTGCAATGTTTTTGTTCAATAAAATGTTGGAAAGTGTTTTGTCTTTTTTAAATGCTTTATAAAACACTTCCAGCAAGGAAGAACGGATGATGCAGCCGCCACGCCATATCTTCACCACATCCGCTAATGGAATATCCATATTTAATTCAGCCGATGCTTTATTCAACATAGCTAAACCCTGTGCATACGCAATAATCGTTGCAAAATGCAAGGCGTCTTTTATTCTTTTTATATCTGCATTTTTATTACCTTTTAATTCTTTTGTTTTTGGCTGGTACAGATCAGCCGCTGCCACTCTTTCCTCTTTATAGCCGGAAAGCGTGCGCATGGCAACAGCAGCGTCAATGGTGGGAATGGAAACCGGCAGTTCCATAGCATCCTGTGATGTCCATTTGCCTGTGCCTTTGGAACCGGCTTTGTCAGAAATGATATCAACAATATGCTTACCTGTTTCATCATCTTTTCTTAAAAATATTTCGGCTGTAATCTCGATCAGGAAAGATTGTAATTCTTCTTCATTCCATTTTTTAAATACTTCAGACAATTCATCATTATTTAAACCCAAACCACGCTTCATCAGATCATATGCTTCACTTATCAGTTGCATGATGGCGTATTCAATCCCGTTGTGCACCATTTTCACATAATGCCCTGCGGCATCTTTACCCATATAAGCAACGCAAGGTTCTTTATCCACTTTCGCCGAAACTGCTTCCAGCATAGGTTGTACACGCTTCCATGCTGCGAGATCACCACCGGGCATAATGCTTGGGCCTTTACGGGCGCCTTCTTCTCCGCCACTCACACCCATGCCCATAAAATGAATGCCTTTTTCCTCGAGATATTTTACACGCTTTACTGTATCAACATAATGCGAGTTGCCGCCATCGATGATCACATCATCTTTTTCAATCAACGGCAATAAATTTTCTATTACGGCATCAACCGGTTTACCTGCGGGCACAAGCATCATGATCCTGCGCGGCTTATCCAACTGCTTCACCATTTCGTCCAATGTGCTAACGCCTTTCACTGTCGTGCCGGGTGTTGCTTCGTCCTCTAGTTTTTTTGCTTTTGCCGCATCGAGATCAAAGCCAATAACCTTGTAGCCATTATCCGCCATGTTCAATAAAAAATTGCTGCCCATCACACCAATCCCGATCATTCCGAAATCGTACAATATATTTTCCATAAATTTTTTTTCAGTGGCGCAAGTTAAGCAATAGTCAACGGTTGAGCGTGCATGATCAGGGCTTCACTTGTTAACAATAGTTAACAGTCTATTAAACTATACTATAGTCAATGCCAATAATCCATAATCTATTTTAATTAAATTTGTGCCGAAACAAAAATTATATGAGTAGCTCAATAACGAATGGCTTACCGGTTTTAACTGCTAAGGATTTCTCTACAGACCAGGAAGTAAGATGGTGCCCGGGTTGCGGGGATTATTCTATACTCGCCCAGGTGCAAAAAGTAATGCCAACTATTGGCGTGCCGCGGGAAAATATTGTTATTATCAGTGGCATTGGGTGCAGCAGCCGCTTTCCGTATTACATGAACACTTATGGCATGCATTCTATTCACGGGCGCGCAACGGCAATTGCCAGTGGTTTAAAAGCAACAAGGCCTGAATTAAGCGTATGGATCGTGACCGGTGATGGCGACAGCTTAAGCATTGGCGGTAATCATACCATTCATTTATTAAGAAGGAATTTTGACGTAAATATCCTGTTATTCAATAACCAGATATATGGCTTAACAAAGGGTCAGTATTCACCTACTTCAGAAAGAAACAAGGTAACGAAAAGTACGCCATTAGGAAGTATCGATCATCCATTTAATCCGCTTGCACTGGCAAGAGGTGCTGACGCTACTTTTGTAGCCCGCAGTATGGACCGCGACCCCAAACATTTACAGGAAATGCTGATACGGTCACATAAACACAGAGGCGCTTCTTTCTTAGAGATATACCAGAACTGCAATATTTTTAATGATGGCGCTTTTGAAACATATACAGAAAAAGCAACCAAAGCGGAAGAAACGCTATTTCTCGAACACGGTAAACCTTTGTTATTTGGCGCTGCAAAAAATAAAGGCATTAAGCTGGATGGATTTAAACCGGTTGTTGTGGAGATCGGTGTTAATGCCAGTATGGATGATATATGGGTGCATGATGAATTTGATTTTTTCAAGGCTCAGATTTTAGTGCGCATGTTTGATGATCCTAAACAGGAAAATCACCTGCCGCGTCCATTTGGTGTTTTTTATGAAACTGAAAGGGCCTGCTATGAAGATGTGTTAGCTATGCAGATAGAGGAAACCATTGTTGCAAAAGGTAAGGGCAATTTGGACAAGTTATTGCGCGGAAAAGAAGTTTGGGAGATTATGTAAAGAACCGATAGTTCTAACGTAGTGATGTATAAATTTTGTGGCCGGCTTCTCAACGAGCCGGTCATTTTATTGCAGGAAATCTCTTTCCTGTCTTAGCGATAATACAGGCACATGATTTAAATTAACCAGCCCTTTGGTATGATCCTGTTGAAATATTTTATGCCAGAGTCCATGTCTTGCCGGAATAACGATAAGCATATCAATATTTTCCTCTGCAGTAAATTTATCAATAGCTGTAAAAATGTTTTTGAATTCAGGTTCATGATAAGTTGGAGAAAGTTCCGCCAGATTTTCCTGTAATACTTTTTTATACTCTTTTGCAGTTTCGTCTATTGTTTCCTGAGGCGATACAACATTAATTACATACAACTGTGCGTTTGTAAAATGAACCAGACGTTTTATCATCGATACAGGCGTTTGCAGGTTTTTACGATAGTAATTGAGTGCGAATGCAATTTTCTTTACAGGCCTGTAGCCTATTGTTGAAGGAACAACCAACACAGGAATATTCAGATCAATAAAAGCGTCAACGATATTTACATCCCATGCAAGCAGTTCGTTATAACGGCCATCGGCGCCAAGTATGATCAGTGAAGTGTTTTCTTCTACTGCTTTTGCATAGAGTTCATCAATAAAAACACCCGCAACCATTTCTGCCTTTATGTTTATTTCAGGATAATTATTCTTTACCCATTCATATTCCTGCTTCAGTTTTCTTTCATCGTTCATAAGTGTTTCACTCATTGCAGCTATTGCAATGGCATCACCTGTTAATGATGCGGGAAAGCTGAAAATGTTCAGCAGTAAAACACTTGTTGTTGGATTATGCAGAAATTCACATGCATACTCCAATGCATTGCGTGATGAAGCTGAGAAATTGGTAACTACTATAATTTTTGCCATAATTTATATTTGGTTTTGACCTCATCCCAACCCTTCTCCAAATACGAAGGGCAAGAATAGTTCCTTATTGTTTTATTAACGTCTTTGCTCTTTTGAGTTTCTAAAGTCCTCCCTTTAGGAGGGTTTTTAATGCGCTGCGTCAGCCATGCTAACCTTGGCTTTTGATTTTTTGATAAAGATCAATACTACCGGAACAAATACAAGGAACATTATGCCGATATACAGGAATATATCCATGTAAGAAAGAATAGTGGCTTGCACAGTCACCGATCCATCAAGCATTTTATGCGCTGTTGCCAGTGCAATATTTGGCGGCATACCTTTCGCCTGCATACCTGCAGCCATGGCCTGCACCCTTGATTGCACCGCAGGATCGTAAATGTTTAGATTGTCTGCGAGATTGCTCCTGTGATGTACAATATCTCTTGTTAAGTATGTTGAAATTAATGCCACACCAAACGAACCACCCAATTGCCGGAGCATGCCCGAGAATGCAGCGCCCTGGCCTATTTCAGGGCCTTTTAATGTTGAAAGCGCCATAGTTGAAATAGGTACGGATAACAAGCCCAAACCAACACCACGCACCATCAAGGGCCAGAAAAAATCACTGCCGGCTGTATGCGGCGTCATCACCTGGTGCGT
Source organism: Parafilimonas sp. (assembly GCA_036274175.1). Taxonomy (GTDB): domain Bacteria; phylum Bacteroidota; class Bacteroidia; order Chitinophagales; family Chitinophagaceae; genus Parafilimonas. Next base: position 237,926 of record DASUGF010000008.1, on the reverse strand, counting down.
CATTAAACTATAAATAAAGAAGATAGCCATGCCCAATGCTATTAACATTTTTTGCGGCACACCACGTTGTATCAACTGCCCGATTATCGGCATCATAAAGGCAACAGTTAATGTACTTGGTATCATCAACAAACCGGATTGTGTTGCATCCCAACCTAAAATACTTTGCGTGTATAAAGGAATGATGAAGGTGGAACCAAACAAACCAAAGCCTTGCACAAAGGATAATATAACGCCCATTCTCAGGTTGCTGTTCTTCAGTACCCGTAATTCAACAATAGGATATTTATAGGTTAACTGGCGCCAGATAAAACCATAAAAAGCAAAGAAAGCAACAACCGTCAATGTTAAAATTAACCGGCTGTTGAACCAATCATCTTCCTGGCCTTTTTCCAAAATATATTGCAGTGAACCAACAGCTGCCGTTAACAGGAAGATACCCAGCCAGTCAACTTCACTTGCCGGACGTTTTTCACCATATTTGGGACTTCTGACATACTGCAGCGTAAGCAGTGTTGCGATGATACCAACCGGAATGTTAATGTAAAAAATATAAGGCCATGCATAATGGTCAACAATATAACCACCTAAAGGCGGACCTAATGTTGGGCCAATAATAACACCCAATACATAAATGGCTTGTGCCATTGCTCTTTTTTCAGGCGGATAGCTTTCCGTAATGATAGTTTGCGATGTTACCAGCAAGGCGCCACCACCAAGACCTTGCAAAAAACGAAAGATCACCAATTCGCCGATACCGGTTGCATTACCGCATAAAAAGGACGATATAGTAAATATGATGATAGAGGCTGCAAAATAATTACGGCGCCCAAACTGCTGGGATAGCCAGCTAGTCATTGGTACTATGATAACGTTGGCAATTGAATAAGCAGTGATAACCCAGCTTACTTCGTTGAGTGTAGCGCCAAGGCTTCCACGCATATCGTTCAATGCAACGTTTACAATCGTTGTATCGATAATTTCAAGCAGCGCGCAAAACACAGCTGTTATGGTAATGATAACCCTTCGCGAACCGTATTCAACTAATGATTGTTGTTGTTCCATTTAATTATTTTTTCCATTAGGAAGATCAGCGGATTATGTTTTTGCAATGTCTGTGTTGACTAATCGCCTGGCGCTTTGAAAAATTTGACTGAAATTTCTATTGCAATTAAATATGTATTATGAACCGGCAACCGCAGTTGCCATGAAATACATTAGTACAAGGGAGTAATCCCGAGTTCCGTCGCTTCGCTCCTCGTCGGGACAGCTCCATGAAGATGCCATCCATTCATCTGCCGGTAACCAAAAAATCAAATAACTAAAACAATTCACAAATAATAAATCCTGCTAATCTTTTAATCTTTAAATCCCGGTTCAGACATCAATCAAGATGCACGTCAACATACACATTCATCCCTGCCTTCAATTGCTTTACCAACGAATCCTGTGGGTTCGTGAATTCAATTTTCACCGGTAAGCGTTGTACTGTTTTTACAAAATTGCCGCTTGCATTATCAGGAGGCAACAGCGCAAAACGCGAACCCGTGGCAGGAGAGAAGGAGGAAAGTTTCGCTTCAAATTCATGACCAGGCAATGCATCCACTTCCACAATAACTTTCTGTCCTGGCCTCAGATCGTCGAACTGTGTTTCTTTAAAATTGGCGACCACCCATATATCATCGTCCTGCACCACACTGAATGTTGCCTGTCCTGCCTGTAAGAATTGCCCGGCCTGTACATTAACCTTTGAGACAATGCCGTCTGCAGGAGCTGTAATTATAGCGTAAGAAAGGTTGAGTTTGGCATCGTCAACATCCACCTGGCGTTGTTTGATGGTCGCGTTAGCCGCTCCTATCTGCGTGGAGGTTGCACTGCTTTGGGATGCTACCGCAGAGGTTTGTTTGGCTGCCTGCATTTTTTGTTGCTGTAAAACCAGTAATTGTTTTTCTGCTCTTTCTTTTGCTGCCTGTGCATTTTCAAACTGCTGTTGTGTTACAGAATGATCTTGTATAAGATTTGCATAGCGGTTGTAATCCTGCGTGGCCTGCCATACATTCACTTTTGCAGCTTCTATCTGGGCATCTGCTGCAGCAATTGCAGCCTGTGAAGTAGCAATATTTGCCTGTGAAGCGTTTGTAGTTGCTTTTGCGGTAGAAAGATTGCTTTCTGCTGTAGCCAGCGCCGCTTCGGCCTGTTCTAATTTTATTTTAAGATCGCGGTCATCAAGCAATAACAATGTATCGCCTTTTTTTACGCGTTGATTATCTTTCACCCGCACTTCTGTAACATAGCCTGGTATTTTGGGTATCACAGGATTAATGTTCGCTTCCACTTGTGCATCATCTGTTTCTTCGTGATGTTTTGAATGGATATACTTGCTGATGCCAAACGCGCCACCAGCAATAACCAATACAATAAGCACGAATAAAAATGTTTTGCTCCTTTTTTTCGGAGCAGCATTGCTGTTTGTGTTTTGAGTAGTTGCCATAATATATTAGCCTTCTAAAATTTTAATGTAATTTATTGTTTAAGCAATCCCGCTGTTTGCTGCAATGTGTAATAGGAAAGCACTGCATCTGCCTTTGATGTTTTAAGTTCAAGATTAGCACGCAGTTGTTGCACATTCGCGTCAAGCAGGTCTGTTAATATCAGCAGGCTGTTATCGTATTTATTTTTACTGATACGGTAATTCTCATTTGCCTGCTCCACTGCTTTCTGATTTACATCGATCTTTTTTAGGTTTGCCAGGTAATTCTGATAAGCCTGGTTAATCGCCAAATGAATATTATCAGTCAATATATCCTGGTTAATTTTTATTTGCTGTTCTCTTGCTTCAGCCTGCTGCACTTTCGATCTTGTTTTCCATAAAGAGCCGATGTTATATTTTACGCCAACCCCTACCGTAACGGCATTTGTGATGGTAAGAAATTCCGGGATGTCAGCAGCAATATAACCGCCTGTTAATGCAACGTTTGGATAATAGTCTCCTTTTGCCACTTTAATAGCTGCATCGGCCGCTTTTCCGCGATAATTTAAGGCCTGTACGTCATTGCGGTTAAGGCTTGCCAGTTGTTCGTATTCTTCTATTGTTTTTAATGCAGACGGATTTGTAATGCTTGCGGAGTCTATCATAAGTTTTGTTGTTTCAGGCAGCCCTAATAAAATATTCATATTTACTGTTGCAAGCCGGATAGCATTTTGCGCATCTACCAGCGCCAGTTCAAAATTTGATGTTTGCAGCTGGGATCTCAAGAGATCATTTCTTGGTAGCAGGCCATTTTTTTCAAGGTTTGCAAAATTGCTGTCCTGCAGTCTTGATTGCGCCAGGTTTTGCTGTACTACATCCACGGCAACACTGGCTTTATATAAATTAATGTATGCTGCTATGGTGTTAAGTATCACTTCTTCTTTGTCGTTATCAGCATCCAGCCTTGTCGCCTGTTCCAGGTATTTGGCAGACTCAATACCATATTTAATTTTTGAGCCCGCGTAAACAGGCATTGAAATATTTGCAGAGCCATACAGAGCCTGTGTAATGGTTGGCGCAGTGAAACCGCCGGTAGAATCGCTGCCCGCTCCTTTTATATTAATATGAGGCTTTGTTAATCTTACATAAGAACCGCTGACGCTTGCATCTGGTAATCTTGCTTCTGTTGCCTGCCTGGTAGCTGCTATAGCTTCATCTATTCTTGCCTGGCTTAATTTTAATTGCCTGCTGTTTTTTATACCCAGTTCGATGGCTTCGGGCAGCGTAAGCAATTTACTTTCCTGGGCGTTTGTTTTTATAAAGGGAAATAAAACTACGGCCACAACAAACAGAATATATTTTCTAAATCTCATATTCATTTATTAGTGAATTAAAATTCATTTAATATTAAAAAAAATTATGCTTTAATGCCGTCCCAGCACAATTGAAAATTCAGATATTTCACATCCGGGCTGAGCTTCTTATTAAAATAATTTGCCCGTTTTGCTATCTCATTGATATTTCCGATCATAAAAGTGATCAGCCAGAAATTGTCTATGTCTTTTATGAGATGCTCTTTTTTACCGCGCACAAGCAAATCCCGTAAGGGTTCAAAAATTTTTTTTGCTTCAATTTTTGTTTGTTCATCTATAAAAGGGGAGTGGAAGCACTGCTCCATGAAAAGGCTCTCGTCAAAGCGGGAAATCCTGTGCTGCAGTACATTTGACCATATTGTTTGAAAGCCGACTTTGAAGGGTGCGTTAATATCATAATTTCTGAAGAAAATCCCTTGCGAATTTTTTATGCATTCATGAAATAAGGCAACGATAAGCGACTCTTTGTTTTCAAAATAGATGTACAAAGTTCCAGTCGCGATTTTTGCTTCTTTGGCAACTGCCTGCATGGTAATTCCCGCCAGCCCCGTTGCTGTAACCAACTTAAGCGTTGCCTTATAAATCCGCTCTATTTTATTTTCATCCCTGGGTTTCACAACACAAAGATAAATGAATTTATATTCATCTAAGTAAACTCTTCAGGTTTATTTCTTATTTTTTTAACACAATTGCAAAAAGTTATATCATAAATTTTACCAGGATGGTTGCACAATGTTAAACGCCATAATATAGAAACAAGTAAAATGCAATATATTGGCTCTGCTAAAATTGACGACTGGCGTTACCGTAATGAAGCAGATAAGATCATAACCCTGTTTTTTAAAACAACGCTTTTATTTGGCAGACAGAAAGCAGGAGATGACCTCGCAGAAATAAAATGGATAACATTGGGGGAACTTGAATTAATGATACAAGGCGGTCAACTGGTAAAAGAACATTCTGTATTAGGAAAGATGTTACTGAATAATATAAATGTATAGCATTATAAACACGATCAAAACTATTGTATGAAAACACAGGAAAATATCATATTACTTGCTGATGCTTATAAATATTCTCATCACAAACTATACTACCCGGGAACGAATAAAATATATTCCTATTTTGAGAGCCGTGGCGGTGAATTTAATGAGACTGTATTCTTCGGTCTTCAATATTTTTTGAAGCATTACCTGCAAGGCAAAGTAATTACAAAAGAAAAAATTGATGCTGCTGAAAAAATTATGCTGCAGGTTTTTGGAAGAAACGATGTATTTGACAGAACAAAATTTGAATACATACTCCGGGAACATGATGGCAAATTACCGGTTTGCATCAAGGCGGTTCCCGAAGGCACTTCAGTGCCGGTAAGCAATGTACTGATGACGATAGAAAATACTGACCCCGAATGTTTTTGGCTGAGTAATTTTTTGGAAACATTATTGGTGCAGGTTTGGTATCCTTGTACCGTTGCAACATTGTCCAGGGAGATCAGAAAAATAGTTGAAACTTATTTTGAAGAAACTGCTTCTGAAAGGGCCAGCGAAGCCATTGACTTTGTATTAAATGATTTCGGTTTCCGTGGTGTGAGCTCAGTGGAAAGTGCAGGCATAGGCGGTGCAGCTCATCTTATACATTTCAATGGCAGTGACAATATTGCGGGCAGCATTCTTGCAAAAGATTATTATAACACAGGGCATGTTTATGGTAGGTCAATACCTGCAACGGAACATTCCATCTGTACTTTGCTGGGCGAAGAAGGAGAACTTGAAATGTTCAAACATGTTCTTGAAACTTTTCCAACAGGAATCGTTGCCTGTGTATCTGACTCCTTTAATATTTTTCGTGCCTGCAGCGAATACTGGGGCGGTGAATTGAAAGAGACAATATTAAAAAGGGAAGGCGTTTTGGTTATAAGGCCTGATAGCGGTGATCCTGTTTTGACACTACTGCGCGTGTTTGATATTCTGTTTGAAAAATTTGGTTTTACAGTTAATGAAAAAGGTTACAAGGTATTGCCTCCGCAGGTCAGGGTGATACAAGGCGATGGCATCAATATTAATTCTATCCGCACTATATATCCTGCTTTAAAACTAAATGATATAAGCGCCGAAAACCTTGTGCTGGGTATGGGTGGCGCACTGCTGCAAAAAGTTGATCGCGATACACAAAAATTTGCTTTCAAATGTTCCTATGCAGAAATAAATGGCAAACCTGTAGATGTACAAAAACACCCGTTGGAAATAGATGAACATGGCAGGCTGACGCAATCTTTTAAGAAATCAAAAAAGGGCAGATTGAAACTAATAGTTACGGAGAACGGCTACAAAACAGTAAAAGCTGATGACCAACCCGAACATGAAGATCAATTAGTAACAGTGTTTGAAAACGGCGAAATAAAAAATGAAGTTTCCTTTGAAACAGTAAGAGAAAGAGCAGCGCTGGTTACATCTAATAATTTAAAGCAGTATCAACAACATTAAAAGTTTTATCGAGTATTACCATATTTGCTTTTCTCTCTTTAGCAAGCAATCCCAATTCATTTTCTTTGCGAATAACTCTTGCAGGATATAAACTGCACATGCGTAAAGCTTCACCAACTTCGATGTTGCATTGCTCAACAAAGTTTTTCACACACTTATTCATAGTTAATGCTGAACCGCTCAGTATTCCGTTGGCTGTGTATTTATCTCCGTCTAATGTATGTTTATAAAAACCTTCCCGGGTTTCTGTGACAGCGTCTGTTATTGCAAATAATCTTTCACCCATTACTTTTTTTGCAATCCGTATTGCAGGAAAACTTACATGATAACCATCGGGCACAATGCTGCAGTAAACAGATTTATGATCGAGCACGGCACCTGCCATGCCTGGCTCGCGGTGTTGTAAGGCACTCATGGCATTAAATAAATGTGTTGCTGTTCTTATGGATTGAAATGACTGCGTCGCCTGTTCATAGGTAGCATTTGTATGGCCGGCGGAAACAACAATACCATAAGCATGCACAAGCTCAACAATTTTATCACTGCAAACTTCCGGTGCAAGCGTTATGATCTTAATGACACCCTTACCATACTCCAATAATTCTTTTGCCTGTTCAACACCGGGAGAGAAAATCCAATCCGCATTGTGTGCACCACGCTTTTCCTTGCTGATCCACGGGCCTTCAACATGCAGCCCTAAAACGCCAATACCACCTGCATTCCAATATGCTCTTATGGCATCGATACACGTAAAAATAATGTCGTATGTACTGCTGCCAACAGTAGGCATGCAATGTGACGCGCCTCCTGTTTTGCTATATTCATAAATTGCTCTTACAGTCTCTTTGTCAGGATAAGCGGAAAGCAATCTTTTTTGCGCACCGTATAATTGCAGGTCAATAAAAGCCGGCGCGATCAGTGCATTTTTAAAATTTATAATTTCTGAACTACCATTAATTTTATCGGCAGGTAAGATATTTCTTATAACACCATTGTTCACGATCACTGCATGCTGCTCCAACATTTCATTACCTGTAAAAATTTTTTCCGCTAAATATGTTTTGGTATTACTCATTGGTGATGATAAATCTGTCTGCATCTTTCAAAAAAGGAAGTTTTGTTCTTATAGTTTCAAGATAGTTTTTATCCAGTGCAATGGTAAAAATATCTTCTTCATCTTTTTTATGGTATAAAATTTCACCCATCGGGTCAACAACCATGCTATCGCCTGTATGATAAACTTTGTTGCCGTCATCTCCTACACGGTTCACACCGATAACATAGCACTGGTTTTCTATAGCCCTCGCCAGCAGCAACGCTCTCCAGGCATTCGAACGGCGTTCAGGCCAGTTGGCTACATAAATCAACACATCATACTCCGCTTTATTTCCAGTGGCATTTTGTCTTGCCCAAACGGGAAATCGCAGGTCATAACAAACCTGCAAATTAATTTTCCATCCTTTTGCCGAGGAGATCAATCTCTTATTGCCTGCTTTGTAATGATTATGTTCATCACCATGGGCAAATAAATGGCGCTTATCATAGCAGCCATAATTCCCGTTGGGTAACATCCATATTAAACGGTTAAAAAAAGCCTCTCTCCCCGCCCTCTCCAGGGGAGAGGGAGCTTTTATCATTAAACTACCGGTAAGAATAATTTTTTTGCTTGATGCGATGTGTTTCATCCAGGCAACTGTTTCGCCATCCATTGGTTCAGCATATTTTTCGGGCTGCATACTGAAACCGGTGGAGAACATTTCAGGAAGAATAACAACTTCCGTTTTTTCTTTTATAGAATTGATCTTTTCTTCAAACATCTCCCTGTTTGCAGATGCATCTTCCCAAAATAATTTTGTCTGTATCAAAGTACACGTTAATGTTGACATTAAGCTTGAATGTTTTTTTGCTGAGATAAAAATTGCCTCGCCAGTTCAAGGTCTTCCGGTGTATCAATACCTATGCTCACATGATCCGCCATATCATTCATCAAGCAGCCGCATCAGCTTTGCAGGAAATCTTGTGGCAGCATAACGTGCCGGTATCACCACGATCTTCTTCATGTATGCAATTTCGCGTAAAATTTTTCAAGCCTTAATAATTAATGCTAACACTTATTAAGATTGGTTGTTGCTTTTAGTAAGAAAAAGGCTTAAATCAAACTAAAGTTATCCATAAAATGTGATTCTGACGGTCAGTAGTATTCAAAAAAAAGACCTGCCTGAAAACGACAAGTCTCTCTACTGCTTATTTATTTTGAGCTTTAATTTCTCCCGCTACGATGGCCTCCGCCACCTTGCTGCGGCTGCCTGATCGGTTGTTGCTGCCGCTGCTGTTGATTAAATTCATTGCTCGCCGGCTGTCTTCTTTCATGCATTACAGGCGGAGTGCTGTTCATTCTCTCCTGTGTGCGTTGTTCATTTCGTTGTTGTTCCATTCTTTCCTGGCGGTGCTGTTTATTCCTTTGTTGCTGGTATTGTTCATTCCGTTGCTGCTCCAGCCTTTGTTGTTGTTGAGCATCTCTTGCCTGCCTGTCCTGGCCATTTCGCGGCTGATTGTCTATCCTGTCACGCGGATCAGGAGTAGGATGGTATTGACCCTGGTCATTTCGCTGAACATTTCTTTGATCCCGCTCGGGTCTGTTATTTAGATTCCCGGGGTTGTCATTATCGCGGGCATAATCACGATTGTTGTTTACCTGGTTTTGCCTGTTCGAATTATTATTCTGCTGAAGCTGATTGCGATCATTGCGGTTTACGTTACCCTGTACATTTTGACCGTTCTGTCTTGGTTTCGCAACAACACCAGGTCTGTACATTTGAATTGTATTCCTGTTAGCAACAGTTCTGCCGGGATTAGTTGCATTCACAACATTCACCCTGTTTACAGTTCTACCGGTAACTCTCTCCACTTCCACCCGGTTGGGACCTGCTACAAATCTCCTGTTATTAACAACCGTTGTATTGTTGATTATCGTTGTATTCCGGAATATGGTTGTAGTATGCGAAGGGCGAACATAATACCTGTTTATGTTGCTATATCCCATATAACGGCATGGCGCAAACACCCAGCGGTTATATGGTACGCCGAACCCGACACTAACACCAATGCTCATGCCTGGCCCTAAGGGAGTCCACCCATAATATCCGCCGCCTGATCTCCATGAAACCCATGCCGGGCCCCATTCATTTCCTGGAATCCACATCCATCCATAGAATGGATCATAAGTCCAGCGGCCGTAATGAAAAGGCGCCCATCCCCAGCTATAGCTTGAAGCCCATGTCCATCCATAAGAAGAATACACCCAATGTCCACCTGTAGAATAAGGAACAAATCCGGTGTAAGAAGGTCTCCATACACGGCCATAACCCTGGTACACCATCCAGGTTCCGTACGGAGAAAGGGCGTCTGTAAATACATCAACATTTACTTCGGATGGCACTACATCATAATAGGTAGCATCATTATTGTAACTATCATCTCCATTGTAAGAATAATTATCATCACTGTTGCTATAATTATTATCCTCATAGTAACTATCATCTTGTGCTGAAGCATAACGGGGTGAGCTGCACGACGCAGCAATGATGAGAATTATCAGCGGGTATGCAATCTTAGTTAAAAAAGTTTTCATTTGTTTGTTGAATAAGTTTTTATATAAGTTCAAGGATTATTCCAAAAACGAACAACTGTTCTTTTTGTTTTATATTGACAGTAAATGATAAATCAGGTTTAATGATATACTAATTTTGAAATGTATTCACCGACCATATCATTAATAGAATTTAATAAATTATTCATATGCCATCTTTTGATATTGCCAGCAAAGTGGATCTGCAAACTTTGGACAATGCTGTAAATACTGCCAAAAAAGAAATTGTTAACAGGTTTGATTTCAGAGATTCTCCTGTTGAAATTGATCTTAACAAGAAAGAATATATGTTATTGCTTGCAGTGGAAAGCGATATGAAGATGAAGCAGGTTATTGATGTGCTCATCAGTCGCGCAGTAAAGCAGGGGATTGATCCGAATGCTTTTGATTTTTCAAAAGACGCTTACCAAAGCGGTAAGCTGTTAAAGAAAGAAGTACCTGTCACCAATGGATTAAAGCAGGAAGATTCAAAAAAAATTGTTAAGCTTATAAAGGATAGCGGGCTAAAAGTTCAGGTGCAGATAATGGACGACATTGTGCGTGTCACCGGTAAGAAAATTGACGACTTACAGGCAGTGATTGCTGCATGTAAACAGGCGAACCTAAATTTACCATTGCAGTTCATTAACATGAAATCCTAAATTGGGGTATTAGGAAATTTTGAAATTGTCATGACGCTTTGTTGATAAGCAATATTTATATACCTTTGCGCTCCATTTTTATTTCCCGTAAGGCTCAACAAGAGTCCCGAATGTTCGGGAACGCCAGCAGGGAGTAATCTTAACAAGATTATAATGCCTAAAGTAAAGACTAATTCAAGCGCAAAAAAGCGCTTCAAAGTGACGGGTTCCGGCGAGATCACTTACCAAAAATCATTCAAGCGCCACATTCTTACCAAAAAATCTAACAAACGTAAAAGAAACCTTCGCCAGAAAGGTGTTATCGGTTCAGCAAACAGGGACTTTGTATTACGCCTGTTGCGTTTGAAATAAAGATGATCGTTAATTAATTCAATAACTTTTTAGAACAGATAAATCGTACATCTGAAATCTAAAATCTAAAATAATTTATATGCCACGTTCAGTAAATGCGGTTGCATCAAGGGCAAGAAGAAAAAGAGTTTTAAAACAAGCCAAAGGCTTTTACGGCAAGCGTAAGAATGTTTATACAGTAGCCAAAAATATCGTTGAAAAAGGCCTGACCTATAGCTATGTAGGCCGTAAAGTGAAAAAGCGCGATTATCGCCAGCTTTGGATCGCACGTATCAACGCTGCTGTAAGAGAAGAAGGTTTAACCTACAGCGAGTTTATTCATAAACTTCATGTGAAGGGAATTGACCTGAACAGGAAAATCCTTGCAGACCTCGCCATGAATGAGCCCGAAAGCTTTAAAGCTTTGGTAGCTTCAGTAAAGTAAATTTTCATGCGGAAAATATTTAACCTCCACCAACAATGTGGGGGTTTTTTTATTTGTCGATTATTGCAAACAATTATTTTTGTTGACGGTTATCAAACTTTTATGAATCAGAACGCACAATGACTAATACCTACACTTCCCTGGTAAAGCAGACCTTCCATTTTCCCCAGGAAGATTTTGATATCAATGACGATGGCTACCTTGAATTTAACGGGCTTGATGTAAAAGCATTGATCGATAAATATGGAACGCCCCTAAAGCTTAGTTACCTCCCTAAAATTGGTATGCAGATAAACAAGGCAAAAAAAATGTTTGAAACGGCCTTTAAAAAGCATAAATACGAAGGCGCTTATAATTACTGTTATTGTACCAAAAGTTCCCATTTTGCCTTTGTGATTGAAGAAGCGCTGAAACATAATATCCATCTTGAAACTTCCTATGCTTACGATATCGAGATCATCAACCAGTTGTATAAAAAGAAAAAAATAAGCAAAGACATTTTCATTATTTGTAATGGGTTCAAACAAAGGCCTTACACACAACGAATCGCAAAATTGATCAACAGCGGTTTTTCAAACGTCGTACCCATCTTGGATAACAAAGAAGAGTTGCAGTTGTATAAGCGTAGTGTTAAGCAGACTTTTAAACTCGGCATCCGTGTAGCCGCTGAAGAAGAACCGACATTTCCATTTTATACTTCACGGCTTGGCATAAGGGCGAAAGATATACTGGAATTTTATGTAGATGAAATTGAAGGGTATGAAAATAAATTCCAGTTAAAGATGTTGCATATCTTTTTAAATAAAGGCATTAAAGATGATATTTATTACTGGAGCGAATTGAACAAGATTATTAATCTCTACTGCCAGCTTAAAAAGATCTGTCCCGAGTTGGATTCGATCAATATCGGCGGCGGCTTTCCTATAAAACATTCTTTAGGCTTTGAATACGATTATCAATTCATGATCAACGAGATTGTGAGTAATATAAAAAAGGCCTGCAAAAAAGCCCGTGTGCCGATGCCGAATATATTCACAGAATTCGGGAGTTATACCGTTGGGGAAAGTATGGCGCATATTTACAGCGTTATCGGGCAGAAAACACAAAACGATCGCGAACGCTGGTATATGATTGATTCATCATTCATAACAACTTTGCCTGATACCTGGGGTATCGGAGAAAAATTTTTAATGCTTCCCATCAACAAATGGGATAATGAATACCAGCGCGTGGTGTTAGGCGGGATGACCTGTGACAGCCATGATTATTATGATTCTGAAGAGCACATTAACGAAGTTTTTTTGCCTAAAGTAGAAAATGAGAGCAATGGACTGGATGCATCCAACAAAGAACCTTTATATGTTGGATTTTTTCATACCGGCGCATACCAGGACCAGATAAGTGGTTACGGAGGAATTAAGCATTGTCTTATCCCATCTCCCAAACATGTGATCGTTGGATACGATAAGAACGGGAAATTAACCGATTGGCTTCATTCAAAACAGCAATCGGCGCAAAGCATGCTTAAAATTTTGGGTTATTTATAAGAACGGTTTAAACCTTGATCAGTTATAGAAGGTCTTACCATCTTAAAAAAATAACTATGAAAAAAGTTCTCGTACTTATTCTTATCGCATCTGCATTTTTTACTATTTCCGCTACAGCGCAAGGTGGTAAGAAAGGCATGGGATTGAGTAAACAAACCCTCATGGATTCCTTAAAAATATCCAGCGAAACCGCGGACTCCGTTGTTGCCATCAGGCAGGCATCCATGTCGCAGATGAAAATCATAACAAGCGACCAATCACTTTCAAAGGAAGATAAGAAGGCAAAATTAAAACCGCTCAAACAGGAAACACAAACGCGCTTAAAGAAGTTTTTAAGTGATGATCAGATAGCAAAACTCCGGGAAATGGAAATGACAACGCATCAGGGCAAAAAGAAAGCGCAGCCGTCCAATTAAGTTTGCCTGAACTCCGCATTCAATCCTTCCTTTCGACCACTCAGTTCCGGCTTCGATTTCTGATCATAGGTTTCTTCAATGCCGGATAGTAACAAATGAACCTGGAATCTGAATTTATACATATCAATAAGGAAAAGTAAATGGCATGTGTATAAAAGTTTCTGTTAACTTTAAATATTTCTAACGATAACTCATCACCATATGACTACCAGGCGCTCATTTATCAAGTCCACATCATTAGCTTCGGCGGCATTAATCATTAAACCTCCGGTTTTCAGATTTGATCACTCCCATATCGGTTTACAATTGTACACCGTGCGGGATGCTATGGCAAAAGATCCTGTAAGTACATTGGCAAAAGTTGCAAAAACCGGCTACAATTCTGTGGAAGGTGCAACTTATACCGGTACACAAAAATTCTACGGAATGGATCCCAAAACATTTGCAGGCGTGTTAAAACAAAATGGCCTCATTATGCCGAGTAGTCATTACAGACTGGGAGAGGACCAGGAAAATGGTCAAGATGTAATGGGAACAATTTTGCACGATTGGAACAAAGCAGTTGATGATGCAAAGGCAGTTGGTGTAAAATATATGGTGTGTGCATGGCTATCACCGGCAGAACGCGGTAATATCGATCATTATAAACTACTGGCAGAGCGCTTAAATAAAGCAGGAGAGGTTTGCAAAAAAGCAGGTATACAGTTATGTTATCACAATCATGATTTCGAATTTATAAAAGACAATGATCAGCTTCCTTTTGAAGTATTATTAAAAGATACGCATAAAGACCTCGTGAAATTTGAAGTCGATCTTTATTGGGTAAACAAAGCTGGTCATGACCCGGTGGAGTTATTCAATGCAAATCCCGGCAGGTACCCTTTATGGCATGTGAAGGATATGGACAATACGCCACAGCATGATTTTACCGAAGTGGGTAACGGCATCATTAACTTCAGGAAGATTTTTGACAATGCTGATAAGGCCGGTATGAATTATTTTTTTGTAGAACAGGATAAAACACCGGGAGATCCTTTTGATAGTATCACAAAAAGCATTGCTTATGTAAAGCAGAACCTGATTTAGTCTTTAAAGAATTGTAAATACAACGAAGCAGTTATTTTGTAAACATTTCTTTTCCGCCAACAATAGTGCGTAACACTTTTGCATCTTTTATCTCAACAGGATTGATCTTAAATATATTTTTATCCAACACTATAAAATCTGCCAGCATACCTGCTTTTAATTTACCCGTTTTATTTTCCTGAAATGCTGCATAAGCGCTGTTGGCAGTATAGCATTGCACCGCTTCTGCAACAGATATCTTTTCCTGTGGAAACCATCCATTCGGATTTTTATCATCTAATGTTCTTCGTGTTACTGCTGCATATATACTCAATAACGGATTTAACGGCGCCACATCCCAGTCGGTGCCAAAAGCCAGCATACTTTTATTATTGAGCAATGTGCGGAATGCATATGTGCGGCTGAGACGATCCTGGTCAAGCCGTTTATAGGCCCATCTTCCGTCATCAATGGCATGATACGGTTGCATGGAAGGAATTACCTGCAAAGCCGCAAACTTTGTTAAAGCATCTTGGGATAAATGCTGCGCATGCTCAATACGAAAGCGCTGATCCTTATTTCCATCACGCTTTTCGGCTTCTTCAAAACAACTTAAAATAAAATCATTTGCCCTGTCGCCAATGGCGTGTATGGCAACCTGGAGATGAACAGAATCTGCATTTAATATTCGCTGCCGCATCACCGCTGTATCTGTAACCATCAACCCGCTTGAGCCTGGCTGATCGAGGTAAGGTTTATATAACCATGCAGTGGTTGAGCCCAGTGAACCATCAGCAAAGCCTTTTAATCCCCCCCATTTTACCCAGTCATCTCCCTTTCCATTTACTTGTACATATTCATGTAACTTTTGCCAGGTAGCCAAGGGCACAAATGAATAAATACGCATTTTAAGCGTGCCGTTTTTCTCTGCACGCCGGTATGTTTCTATTTCCGGGTAACCACCATAGCTGCCCATATCGTCCACCTGTGTAACGCCGAGTGATAAGGCATGCTGCTGTGCTCTCAAAAAATTTTCAGTGAGCTGTTGTTCAGACGGCTGCGGAATTATGTCAAATACGATATCCTGTGCATTATCTTTTAAGATGCCGGTAGGATTGCCGGCTGCGTCTTTTACGATAGTACCTCCATCGGGTGAAACAGAAGTGTTAGTTATACCAGCCATTTTTAAAGCCAGCGAGTTTGCGAGTATCATATGCCCGTCGAGACGACTGATGGCAACAGGATGATCGCCGGTAATACTATCGATCATTTCTTTTGTTGGCAAGTCGCCTCCCCATTGTTCGTGGTCCCAGTTGCCTCCCGTTATCCATCTGCTTGGTGGAAGTGATGCAGCATATTTCTTTAACAGTTGAATAAAAACTTCTTTTGTTTTTGTATAGCGGAGATCAACGCCAGCAAGATTAGCGCCTGATGAAAGAAAATGAACATGGCTGTCAATAAAGCCGGGCAAAACTAATTGCTGGTGTAAATCAATTAAAGTTGTTGAGGTGTTTTTATACTGGCTATAATTATCTCCTGCGTAAATTATTTTATCCTCTTTAATTGCAATGGCTTTCACCCATGTGTTAGTCGGATCACAGGTATAAACAATGGCGTTATAATAAATTTTATCAGCAAAATTCTGCTGGCAGAAAGCAGTAAGTGAAAACAATATTGCAGTTAACAGGAGGGGATATTTTTTGCTCATGGTCAGATGTTTGGTAAGTTGTTTTTAGTTGAGATTACTACAAGTGTTAAGTTAGTTGTGTTGTCAGTAGTGAATGGTGAGTAATCACCCTAAATAAGCGGCATTCACTCACAACTCACAAAATGTATTTGACTGAAGCTTTATTTTTTTAAATCTAAAAATACCTCAGCTATCATACACCTTGCGCTTCCTCCGCCATTGGTTTCAATTGAATAAAGATCTTCGTAAACAATACGGTTAAGCTCTTCCAGTTCACTTATTTGTTGATATGTTAAAGATACATATGCCTGTTCGGACATCACCAATATTTTCTCTCCGTTTTTATTTTTTAATTGTAACATATTGCCGGCAAACCGGTTCATCTGTTCAATGGATATACTAATAATTTTTTTTCCTGTGTTTTTGATCGTATCGATTACGTTCTTACGTTGTTGTGCATTTTTAATGGAATCGAGACAGATCACAATATATTTATCCGCCACGCACATCATAACGTTGGTGTGATAAATTTCATCGTTGTTGACATCCGTAGCTGTAAAAGTGCAGGCGCTATATCCCATTTTTTTACAGAACTCTTCCAGTGGTTTTACATTGGTCCTTTCTGATATGCATGCGTATGCGATTTTATTTTCCCTGTCCAAAACCATACTCCCGGTGCCTTCCAGGAAAATATTTTCTGATTCAAAGCCCGTAAGGTCAATGGTATTTGAAATAGTGAATTTTTTATTGATCGCATCCAGCACATGTTGCTTTCTTTCGGCGCGGCGGCTTACTGCATACATAGGATACAAAACAATGGTTCCCGTATCATGAAAAGATATCCAGTTGTTCGGAAAAATAGAATCGGGTGTATGTGGTTCGGGCGTATCTTCTATTACGGTAACATCAATATTATTATGACGCAGTTTATCAGTAAAAGCATCGAATTCTTCCAACGCCTTTGCCTGCGCAGCCTCCGCATTGCCGGCAACCTGAAACTTATTATTGACTGCTGTTTCCGGATTATATGTAAAATGTACGGGGCGGATCATTAAGATAGTGCTTGTGGTTTGCATAACTCAAAATTATTTAAGTTCATAGGTCATAGTTCATAGATCATGGCGTTATTATCTGCTGCCCATGAACAATGATCTACCAACCATGAACCTTAATTACAAAGATGTTTTATTGTTTGATGGTTTCAATGTTTCATTGGTTGTTGTCTCATATGAAACTCTAAACTTCTGAAACGTTGAAACAAACCCGTGAACATGTGAACTCGTAAACGCGTGAACTTTTAAACTAATCTGTCTCTCAACAACGGCATACTCATACAATGTGAACCTCCACGCGCCCTGGAGAGCTCAGCAGAAGGTAACAATATGAGTGTATCCGTAAGGCTTTGGGGATCTAAGCCGGCATCAAATTGCTTAAAGAGTTCTTCTGTAGTAATGATATCAAATCCTTCTTTTCGAAAGCTGTTCGCCGTATAATCATTCCTGTCATACCCGATCACGACGCCTTCTTTTAAAACAACAACATTACAGGAATCTGTCCATTGCTCCCGGTCATCATAAGGAAATTCATTGCCGCCGCTATATATAATTTTTACTTCTTCAGGTTTGCAATTGTAATCTTCAATACTAACCTGTTTTAATAAGGCTTCGATGCCCGGCAATTTTTTATTGATGCTGTAATCTTTATCTGGTTTATACGCCGAGTTTGCAGGTTTGTAAAACTGCAAAACTTCCGGTTCTTCAAGAGCGCTTAGATCCGACTGGTGCATTAGCCCGCGCAGGTAAGATTGCTTTATCCTGTTCTCTGCGGCGATGATGTTTTCAGAATACCTGCCGTACAAAACCCATACATTACGTTTTACCTGCGTAAAGATGGTATCAATATGCATTTGCGCCCTGTTCTTTGCAATCTTTACAACGGAAATCTTTTCAATACCAAGACCTTCGGAAAAAATAGTATGAACAATTTCATTAACCGCATTGGAGGACGTTCTTTCACTGCATCCGACGATAAGATGTTTTGGATGGATCATCATGATATCACCGCCTTCAATGCTTATAAAACGCGCCTTACGTTCTACTTCTTCATATAAAAAGAAATCGCTGTCTTCAATCACTTCCATTACTTTGGATGTATCTTCTTTAAAGAGGAAATACATAGCCAAAAATTTTGTGATGAGCGACTCGCGTTTCCTTGCCGTTGTTGCCATGCGGCTTAGCAGGATATGATCTTTGATCATGATACCAATATCTCTTGTAAAAATAAAATTGGGTACGGGTGGAAATATGTACTGATCTTCCTGGAAACCACTGGCAGTTTTAGGCAATATTCCGCTGATGAGAATTTTTGCAAGTAATGCTGCATCTTTAATAGCTTCCAACTGCTGCTGTGTTTTATGGCTTGATTCCTCATAAGAACAAACGGCGGAGATAAGCCGGAGCTTCACGCTTTCATCTTTTAATATATGTTCCAGCAAATGCTGTACTTCAAGCACCTTATCTGAATTAAAATATTCTTTTTTGCCGGGAATAAAACAACTGGCTTTTACCCGCTCATCACCGGAAGCCTGGCATTTTTTTATGTATTGAATTTTACCGGGATCGAGAAAATACAGCAGCAACATTACATAATGGTTGTATTCTTTCTGCATACTTTTTAAGTGAACGATATCGTCATATAAATTGTCAGAAAAAGTACTTGGAATAATCTTTCCAATACCGCCATCGGGACTATGAATGATCAACTTTCGAAGTGTACCAATCTCAGATTCTACATAATATTTTTTGTCATCATGCATAAATAAATTTTTGATTAAAAAAAGAAACCTGCAAAAGAGCAGCAAATGCTGCGGTCATTAGATGAGATTTAAAAATATCGCCAGTAAGTTATGTTTTTTCATATGCGGGTTGCAAGGTAAGCATTTTCGTTGCAATGCTTTCAGCAAAGCCTTTTACTGAAAGTATATGAAACCGCACAAACATTTCTTCTTTGTACCAATTTTCATTTCTTGTTTTATGTACCACGTTCTTATGCTGTTGCAGGTTGTAAGCAAAATCTTTCATTGCACCTTTATTTTCCCATACACTAAAGGTGGCCTGTTTTATCCACGGCATTTCTCCTATTCCATACGACGTAATTAAGCCGGTTGCTAAAGGCATTTTATCAGCGACTCCTTCCACATTACTCCAAAAATTTTTTAAGCGTTTGATTCTTATCGTTGCTCTTGTGAGCACAGCTATTGCGCCTTCGTTATTGGTGTGCTGATATAATTCTCCAAAAACTTTTTTCTTGTCCCATAAGCCATGACCTTCCACAGGCTGTAATAAAAATTCTTTTACATCGCAATGGAAAAATTTGAAGTATTGATAAATGAAAGTCGGTGCTTTTATGTGTCGGTCATCAGCCGTAAATAACACACCCCATTGATTAAAATCCGGATGTATATCGAACGTTCCGTTCTTGCCGCTGCCCAACAGTTTAAAAAATTTAATCTTTTTATTGATATGCAATGGCAACCTGAATAACGCCATTGAAATAAGCCCAAATATGCCAAGATATTTTGGATAACGTGTTATGATAAGTGTGCAAAACATTTATATAACCGGTTAAGCTGATGCTGCAAAAAAAATAATGATACATAATGCTATAGCCAGAACGATAGCTAAAACTATTTTATTTTTTTGCCAGCGTTCATCTTTTCGTTGTTGCAATAATGAAGCGGTTAATCTTTGTTGCAACCATGCGTGTTTAGTGTATAAAGGTTGTAGTAATGTTATCAATTGATTTGTTTGATGAGAGGATAAATGTTCAGCAGCATTACAGATCATTTCAACGAACTGCCTGAAGGAAGTTTCATTCGTTTGCATCAACAACCCGGTATCGTCGGGAAGCAATTGCTTAACTGAATATAGCAGCGCATCTTTATTAAGCCTGAAAGGATCAGTATTTTTTACCTGCTTATTTATTTTTGCCATGCGTTGTATTAACGTGTCAATTGTTTCAACGGGGCGCCGGTATTCCTGTTCTGCTGTTAAGTACCGTTCATAATTATATTGTTTGCGTGTTTCTTCATCAGACAATATCTTATAAGCTTCTGCCACATCCGTAAAAACGGCTGCGGCCAATGTGTCATTCGGGTTACGGTCGGGATGGTATGCCATTGCCAGCTTACGGTAAGCATTTTTTATTTCAGCAGGCGATGCGGATGATTGTATGTTCAGTATTCTGTAATAGTCTTTTATAATGGCCATGAGTAGCGAATGTAAGCGTTATCATCAATCGCTCAACGTGTTGCTAAAATCCATTTATCATTTTTTAAAATTCTTACTGAACTTGTTATTCATTAATTTCAAATAAAATTTTAATCAATGAACTATAAAAAAATTATCATTCTCTGTTTGGTATTTATTTTACCAGCGGGTTCTCTGTTTGCAAAACAGCCCAAAGTTTTGGTATTTGGCAAAACCACTTCTTTTTATCATGAATCCATACCAGATGGAATGGTCGCAATACAATTATTAGGAAAAAAAGCCGGATTTGATGTTGATACAACAAGAGATGCTTCTGTATTTACGGATGATAACCTCAAGCAATATGCAGCCATTGTTTTTGTAAGCACGGCTGATGCGTCAAGCACATTATTAACGGATGCTCAAAGAGAAGCATTTGTGCGTTTTATTCAATCCGGCAAAGGTTATGTGGGTATTCATGCAGCCGCCGACGCCGAGTATAACTGGCCATGGTATAACGAACTGGTGGGCGCCTATTTTAAAAGTCATCCAAAACAACAGGAGGCTGAACTGCATGTGACCGATAGTAATTTTATTGCGACCAAAAAGCTTCCTTTAACATGGAAGCATTTTGATGAATGGTATAACTACAAACAAACAAACTGGAATGATGTGCATGTTCTTTTAACCGTAAATGAAAAGAGCTATACCGGCGGGGAGAATGGCGATTATCATCCTATTTGCTGGTATCATAATTATGATGGCGGCCGTTCATTCTATCTTGGATTAGGGCACACCAAAGAATGTTATAAAGACCCGCTTTTCCTGCAATTGCTTGCTGGCGGAATTAAATATGCTATAAGAAACAACGAAAAATAAGTTCAATATATCTGCCTGTCAATAAAAGTGATGTGGTCAATAATCAATTAATTTTCATTACAATATGTTTGATGTAAGCCAAATTTTTTTTATGTTTACCTGAGCAATTTGTTTCAAATAAAAAGTTTATTCCGACAATAATACCAAGACCCGGAAAATTTAATTTGATGATCATGACAGCTAATCGTTTTTTGCAGTGGCAGATATCCTATTTCGGCTTTGAAAAAGAAACACAGCACTTGTTAGAATTAAGCATTTACCACGATACAGGCCTGCTGAAAAAATTATATTCTCAGAAAACGGTTTCTACAAATACGTATTCCGGTATTGACATTCATATTTATTTTTTTCAGGGATCTTTTAATATGGATACACAGGCGTTGGAAAAATCAAAAAGGGAAAATGTGCGTTTTCTGTGTATTGGCCAGTTTAATGATTTCGATGATCTTTTAGCGTGCATACAAACTGGTTCTTATGGATGTATTTCTGTAATAAATATGTACGAAGAAATTGTTCCCGCTATCCAATCCGTTTTACAGAATAAAGTATATGTGAGCCCTGGTGTGGCTCCTCTTGTTAATAAATATTTTAAGGAGCAAAAAGATCCGTATTCAAACCTGCTTACCAGTAAAGAAGCCAAACTTATACAGTTGCTTACCAAGGGTGCTTTATACAAAGAAATTGCATGGAAATTGCGCATCAGTGAAAATACGGTGCGTTCGCATGTACGCAATATTTATGGCAAAATGAAAGTGCATTCCAAAACAGAATTAACCCGTAAGATATTAAAAGCAACTTTCAATCTTCAATTATTCTTTTGCTTTCAAAATGATATAGCATGTTTATGCTATTGACCGGTAAAATTTCTTAAACTAATTTTCCATTTTAAAGCATAACCTACCTGTCATCCCCTCGCGGGGGTATGTTCTTTTTCGTGTTATAATTCAAACAGTGCAGATGTTATAAAATATCTGTAACGATTCAATTTTTTTGCATGTTCTACTATAGAAAACTTATAGTGCTTTACAGTGCTATACCACCTTAGAAACGTATTGTCACGCCTATCCCATTAAATCATTTTTTTAATCACTAATAATTAAATCTTTTATATGAATAAGAAAATACTATTAATGACTATTTGTTTTATAATGATTAACAGCTTCCTGTTTGCCCAAAATTGGCGTGTGGGTGGCAACGCAAATGGCAGCGTGCCCGCAGCCGGCGGAGAATTTGGAACCAGAGGCGACCGCGCAATTATATTTGAAACAAATAATACAGAACGTGGCAGGTTGATGAACACAAGTGGATTCTGGGGATTTGGCACTTCAGGCCCAAATGCAAAGGTGCATATAAATGGTACGGGAACTCAAGATCCCTTCCGGGTTCAGGTGAATGGTGCAAGCAAATTGTATGTTGATAACAACGGCGGTGTTTCTATAAACAGTGCATCAACGCCACCTGCAAACGGTTTATTTGTTTCAGGTAATACAGGTTTAGGAACGACTTCACCCACCCAAAAACTTCATGTAATTGGAAATATATTAGCTTCAGGAAATCTTAATGCAACTAATTTGATTGCTTCGGGCAACCTGGATGTTAGTGGTACCGTTGGTTTTGGATCAGTGGAAACTTTCTCTGATGGAGGTGCCAATACAATTCAATCCAATTCTGATATTGTTCCCACTGCTGACAACACCTTAGGTTTAGGCAGTGCTGCAAGAACCTGGAATAGAGTACATGCAACAAGTTATTTTACCACTTTATCGCCAAAGTCCTTATCAACTGCCGAAAACTTAAAGGCCGGTCTTCCTGAGATCATGAAACTAAGGCCAATAAGTTATACTGAAGGTGCCGTGAAAAAAATCGGGCTTATTGAAAAAGAAGTGCAGAGTGTTATACCTGAAGCAACCTCTGATCAGGATCTTTTAAACAATGAAAATGGCAGCAGAACTTTAGCAAAAACAGGAAAGGTATCATTAGAATATGATGCACTAATACCTGTATTGATCAAAGGCATGCAGGAACAGCAAACAATGATAGCTGCTTTGCAGGAAAAAATAACTCAACTTGAAGCTTCACAAAGCATTGCTGCATCCGACAATGGTAATATAACAGCCAATAATTTGTTTAGCGGCGCCGTGCTTGAACAAAATCAGCCAAACCCATTTAGTCAAAGTACGGTGATCCGTTACCGTTTACCGCAAAATGTATCCGGACAGATAAATATCTATGATAACAATGGGAAATTATTGAAAACCTATAAGGCAAATGAAAGCGGACAAACCACCATTAGTGCCGGTGAATTAAGGTCCGGAATTTATAATTATACACTATTGGTAAACGGGAGGCAGGTTGATACCAAAAAACTGGTAATTGCTAAATAATAATCTGCTGCATAAGTGAGCCTGGCAATTCATTGCCGGGCTTTTTTATCACACCCCCAAAACAAGTTTTATGAACTTTATCGCTGGCTTGCAATAAGCAAATTAAGATCGGTGAACTTAAGATCGAAGCGTTGGCTGATATATAAGTTGGTGAGATGCCCGCGATATAAATAAAAACCATTGCGCAGGTTGAAATTATGCCACACCATTTCTTCAATGCCGCCTGCATCACCAGCTTCCAATAATAATGGCATTAGCACATTGCTGATGGCATGGCTTGCAGTACGCGCATAGCCGCTTGGAATATTGGGCACACAATAATGAATCACGCCATGCTTTACAAAGGTCGGGTGCTCATGTGTGGTGATCTCACTGGTTTCAAAACACCCGCCACGGTCGATGCTTACGTCAATAATAACGCTTCCGGATCTCATCGCCTGCACCATTTCTTCCGTAACAACTATCGGGCTTCTGCCGGCTTCGTTTGTCAGTGCACCAACCGCAACTTCGCAGGTCTTCAATTGTTTTGAAAGAATGCGCGGTTCTATAACACTTGTCCACACACGTATGCCGAGATTATTCTGCAGGCGTTTTAATCGGTAAACATTATTATCAAAAACCTTTACCGAAGCACCCATAGCCAATGCGGTGCGTGTGGCGAATTCGCCGACCACACCTGCGCCGATGATGATAACTTTTGTTGGCGGGATACCGCTGATACCGCCAAGCAATACACCTTTGCCATTTTCCTGGCTGCCAAGATACTGGCCTGCAATTAACATGGCCGCACTGCCGGCAATTTCGCTCATGGAACGTACGATCGGGTAAGTATCACTGTGATCTTTTAAATTTTCAAAGCCAAGTGCTGTGATCTTTTTCTCCATCATCTTTTCCAGCGACTCTTTTTTAAGCATGGAAAGATGCATAGGGGAGATAATGGTTTGGTTGAGTTGGAGGAATTGAAGGTCTTCTTCCATTACTGGCGCGCTTTTGATCAGCATGGGCGCTTTATAAACATCTTTTTTCTTTAAGGCTATCTGCGCACCGGCTTCGCTGAAATCACCATCAGAATATTTGCTTCCTTCACCGGCCTTGGTTTCAACGATAACTTCATGGCCATTATTCACCAGCACATTAATGGCTTCCGGAATTAAAGCCACCCGGTTTTCCTGCAACACCATTTCTTTTGGGATCCCGATGGTAAGCCTGGCACTTTGCGGCTTTACATCTAAGGTCTCTTCCTGCGTTTCAAAACTGAAACCGCCACTGATAACCGGCTTTGTAACTGCCATGTCTGAAATTTGATTGAAATATAAAAATAAATAATTAAAGTGTAGGTAGATTAACAGGAATTACAAGCCTGCGCTCATTTTTATTGACCATTTCCAGAAAAAGATGCAACGTTTCCGGCGGCAAAAGATCCGGGAATTTTTCAGACCACTCTACCAGGCAGAGATTCCCGCTTTCAATACAATCTTCGCAGCCTGACTGTATGGCTTCAGTTTCATCTTTTATGCGGTACCAGTCCATGTGAAAAATTGTGCCTGCAACAGGACTTTTATATTCATTGATGATTGCAAATGTTGGGCTCGTTACATGATCTGTTACCTGCAAAACATCACATAATGCATGAATGAATGTTGTTTTGCCATTACCCATCGCCGCATGAAAAGCCCACACTTTTTTATTGCTGTTTTCATTCCATAATTGCGTTACAGTTTCTTTTATTGTATTGAGTGTATAATTGAGTTGTTTCAATGTTTCAAATCTTCAAATGTTCACAATTTCACGGGTTGACGGGTTTGTTTCAAAGTTTCATGTTCACGAGTTGATCCAACCTGATTCCTAATTCCAAATTACCAATTCCTACACATAACAACCAATCAACCAATCAACTTCTCATTATCCCTATGCCTGGTCGCATCACGTAAATTTTTCTTTTCAAAATTTTTCTGCAATGCTTCTGTAAGGTCTATGCCTGTTTGATTGGCGAGACAAAGCAAGACCCAAAGCACATCAGCGAACTCATCACTTAGGGTTTTTGCTTTATCTGATTCTTTAAATGATTGCTCGCCGTAAATGCGCACCATCAATCTTGATAGCTCGCCTACCTCTTCCATCAAAATGCCAAGATTTGTTAGTTCATTAAAGTAGCGGACACCGGTGGTTTTTATCCATGTATCAACATCCTGCTGAGCTTGTTGAATAGTCATGATATCTTTTTTGATAATTCCTGTTTTTGTGTGAGCCTTTGTTCTTTAACTGCAAGAATAGTAAGAACGGATGACAGTAATAATGAGCCTGCCATAAAAATATAGGAAGCACCAAAGCCGCCTGTTGTGCCGTTTAAATAGCCAACAAGATAAGCGCCTGCAAAAGAACCTAAGGCGCCAAAACTATTGATCAATGCAACGGCGCCTGCAGTAACATTGGCTGGTAATATTTCGGTGATGATGGCAAAGAAAGGCCCATACGGCGCATACATCATCATGCCGGCAATGACAAGCAGCACAAATGATAGCCAGAAATTATTGGCGCCGGTTAAGTAAGAAGCATAAAAAGCGAGTGACGCGATCAACAGGCATGGCCATATAAATATTTTCCGGTTGAGGGTTTTATCTGAAAAGTAAGAAGTGGTGATCATGCCAATTACGGCAAACAGGTAAGGGATAGCTGACAGCCACCCTGTTTCAACAATATTTATTTGAGGTGCTGATTTTATGATGGATGGCAGCCATATCACAAAGCCATACACACCAATGCTCCAGAAAGCATATTGCAGGCATAACAGAATTACAACTTTTGATTTAAAGGCTGCTGCATAATTCTTCACGGGTTTTATGCCTTGCTGTTCTTTTTGCAAAGCTGAATCAACGGCATATTTTTCTTCTGCGGTTAGCCACTCAGCCTCGGCGGGCCTGTCATTCACAAGGCGCCACCAGAAGAAAGCCCAGATCACTGCAGGTAATCCCTCCCAGATGAACATCCATCGCCAGCCAACAGAATTGATCAGATAACCGGACAGGATTGACATCCATAAAACGGTAACAGGATTACCCAATATTAAAAATGTATTGGCCCTTGAACGTTCTTCTTTGGTAAACCATCGGCTTAGCAGGATGATCATCGCGGGCATTACCGCACTTTCAACAACGCCCAGCATAAAGCGGATAATGATAAGCACCGTGATATTACTGACTATACCTGTTGCGGCTGCCAGGGAACCCCATGCTATCAGTGACCAGAAGATAAGTTTCTTCGCGCTTTTATTGGCTGCATAATGCGCACCCGGAATCTGGAAAAAGAAGTAGCCCAGGAAAAAAAGCGAAGCCAGCAAGGAAGACCTGGCCGTTGTGATGCCAAGATCTTTCGCCATTTCACCAGCGGCTGCAAAACCATAATTCGCCCTGTCCAAATAAGCAAGACTATACGTGATAAATGCTACCGGGATTAAGCGATACCAGCGGGATGGCGCTATTGAGTTGTTCATATCCTCACCTCCGACCCCTCTCCACGGAGTGGAGAAGGGAAGGAGGACTCTTTGAATTTAAAATAGGTTTCAAAATTATTAGAGACTTGCCAAACTCCCCTTTAGGGGATGGGGGCTTTGCTTTAACTAAAAATCCTGTCATGCGAACGCTTATCATTCCATTGCGGCGTTGGCTCGAAAAAGGTTTTATCTGAAGGATGTAAATGTTGTTTAACCACTTCTTCATTTAGTTCAATGCCCAATCCCGGCGCGGTAAGCGGAAGATTGGCAAAGCCCTTTGTGATGAGCTGTCTTCCGTCAGTTGTTTTAACGAGGCTTTCCCACCAGGGAAGATCAATGGAATGATGCTCCAGCGCCAGGAAATTTTGAGTGGCCGCAGCGCAATGAACATTCGCCATAAACGATACAGGTGTTCCTGCCTGGTGCATTGCCATCGCAACACCATGCTCTTCTGCATAATCGCCAATGCGTTTTGTTTCCAGTAAACCGCCTGATGTGGCAAGATCAGGATGAACAATATCCACGGCATGGATATCGATCAGCGGTTTAAAATATTTCAGCAGGTAAATATCTTCGCCGGTAAGGCAAGGTGTTTCCAATGCGTCGGATAACATTTTCCATTGGTCGGTGTACTCCCATGAAATAACGTCTTCCAGCCAGGCAAGGCGGTACTGTTCTATTTTTTTGCCGAGGCGGATACCATTGTTCACATCAAAATGTCCATAGTGATCTGTTGAAAGCGGTATCTGATAGCCGAGCATGCTCCTTACATTATCCACCAGTTTAGCCATTTCATCCAAACCTTTGTCCGTTATTTGTATTTGGGTGAAAGGATGCGCTGTATTGGCATAAGACATAGGATTGCTCATGTCGCCCCATTGCTGCAGATCACCGTTATTATTCTTCCAGAATTTATCATTTACTAATGCGCCCTCTATTCCTTTTAGTTCATTAATGCTAAGATCCATTTTTAACCAGGTGTAACCCTGTTCGTTAATGCGGTAATTCATTAATTTCTTTTGCTCTTCGGGCGAGCCTGCTTCAGGTGTATCAGCATACAAACGTATTTTATCGCGATACCTTCCGCCCAGCAATTGCCATGCAGGCACATTATATGCTTTACCAACAATATCCCACAACGCCATTTCAACACCGCACACACCGCCTGCCTGCCGGCTTTGCCCGCCAAACTGTTTTATAAATTTGAATATCTGTTCCACATTGCAGGGATTCATTCCCAGAATGCGGCTTTTAAGCATCAACGCATAACGTTCATCCGCGCCGTCACGTACTTCACCCAGGCCATAAATTCCCTGGTTGGTATCAATACGGATAATAGCTGTTCTGCCCAATACTGTTGTAACACAGTAACGGATATCTGTTATCTTCAGATCAGAAGGTGCAGAATTACGATTTACTTTCTGCGTGCTTTGCGCTACGAGTTCTTCAACAGGAGTGAATAAAAAGGCGCCGCCAAGCGCAATGCCGCCCATGGCAGACTTTTTAAAAAAAGAACGGCGTGAACTTTCCTGTGTTTCAACATTTTTATCTGAAATTGTTTCGATTGTGTCCTGGTCTCTTAAACCAAGTCTCTTTAAAATTTTTTGTGCGGGAGTCATGTGGTAATGTATTTATGGTAAGCGAATAATTTTTGATGAATTGTCAGTTGTGAGTGGTGAGTATTAGATTGTACTGAGTTTATTCATTAGTTATATGTTGGATAGGAGTTGTGGGTAGTGAGTTGTGAATATTATATCTGTGTCTTACTCACCACTCACCATCTCACCAGTTTCTCTCTTTCATATAATTATCCAGTTCTTCTCTTGTCATCGGCAGATTTTTTTGTGAATCTAACCACTGCAAAAAATCTTTTTTGATGTCATCGGTCCATTGCTGGTCTATTTGCCCGGGCGTGTATTTGCCTTCGCGCAAACGCTGGTGGCCGAAATCATCCCTCAATGCAACAAATTCTGAATTCAATACAAGGTCTTCGAGGTATTGGGCAGGAATAAAAACAACGCCTCCTTTCTTTGCCAGCACTACATCGCCCGGCATTACGGTGGCGCGACCTATGCGTATCGGCACGTTAATGCCTGCCAGCATCATTTGTTGTATGTACGAAGGATCATAGCCTTTTACCCATCCGTTAAAACCCTGTATTTCTTCCAGCCCTTCAATATCGCGTACAGATCCATAAAATATTACACCGCGATGCGATTTAGCATAAATAGCATTGCCGAGATTATCGCCTATCAAGGTGCCGTCAACAATTTTTCCGTAACTGTCGGCAACATATACATCACCGTTTTGCAGCACATCAATGGGCCAGGAGTTGGTGCCGCCGATACGGCCTTCACTTTTGCCTTTGGCTTTGATAGAGCTGTCGTAATCAGGCCGCAGGGGCATGTATTGCGCTGTTACCACACGGCCTGTCATTACACTGTCCTGGCGAATAATTAGCCATTCGGCTTCAAACTGGTTTTGATAGCCTTTATTACGCAGATAGCCCCAGGCTTCTTCGAGCGATACATTTTTTAATCGTTCCAAAAAGCGATCAGAAGTTTTTGGCCTTCCGTCAGCAAAGCGCTCGCCTGTCCATTTGGAAGTTAATGCTTTCACCTGGTCTGGTGTTGAAGCGACCTGAATTTGTTGAGCGTGTAAATAAGTGGTAACAAAAAAAAGCGATAAGAAAAAAGCCGGTTTTTTTATCATATGGTGTTGGTTATTTTAAGCGATTAAAGTAAAAGAATTTTTGGATAGAGTGGTAGATGTTTTTTGATTGAATTTTTTTTAATCATTACTGCCCGTCGTTTAAAGGCCAGAGGTCTTATCCAAATACCTTCATTTCTTTCAATCTGCTGTTATCTTTTCAATAATGCCAATAATAATTTGATACCAGTGAAAACCTGCGAAAAAAATTGCACGGCATTTGTATAGCTTCCTTATATTCCTTTTCTAATAATTACTTGCATGCCAAAAAACAATAAGCCGCAACAAGCTGCTTCAAATGCAGATCTGCAATCAGGATTACATGATGCAGAAACCGATAGCAGAAAGCATCAATTGCAGGAAGATGATTATTTAACCGCCCAATCTTTCAAAACCGAAGAAAGCTTAATGCGACATTTCAGTGACGTGGTTAAAGATATTTATCGGACTGAAAACCACTTCGCAAAAGCGTTATTCAAAACAGTCAGGAACGATGTTGAGCAAGCTATTGCTAATCCTGTTATAGATTATCTTAAGCAGGCAAAAACAAATGTTGAAAGATTGCAACATGTTTTTGAGATGCTGGGCAGAAAGGCAGGTGATGCAAAGTCCGGCAGCCTTCTTATTGATAATTTAGGTATAACCCATGTGGCCAGTATTTTAGCGCAAAGCCTGCAAAGGGAATATGGTTTAAATATAGCCGATTGAATAATTGTTAAGTATGAGTTGTCGGTGATGGATGGTGAGTAATTGCCTTAAACATGCAGTATTCACTCACAAATACTCACAGCTCTCCACAATTACAACAATTTACAATTAACAGAACACTATATTTATTCTTCTCTTTTTGTGCTGAAGCCAATCGGGTTTCTTGCAGGCTGTGGCGGGTTCAGCAATTCTTTTAAATGTTCAAAAATCAATTGAATTTGTTGATCGTGGCTTTCAAACTTCTTTTCCAGGATTTCCAATTGCAGTAAAATATCTTTATGCGTAAGCAATAGCTCTTTCATTTTTGCAAATACGCGAATGATCTGTATATGCACTTTTATGGCAACTGCACTGTTCAATACCCCGGAAAGCATCGCAACACCCTGTTCGGTGAATGCATAAGGCCTTTTTCGCAAACTCATTTTTTCAGAATTGGAAATCACAAATTGTGATTTCCAATTTTCAAAATCCTTCTCATTTAACTGAAACATAAAATCTTTTGGAAAGCGATCGATATTTCTTCGCACAGCCTGGTTTAAGATTCGTGTTTCAACCTGGTATAATGCTGCCAGATCCCGATCCAGCATAACTTTTTTTCCTCTTATTAAATAAATTTTGCTGATTACCTGCTCGTCAGGTATAATTGCAGTTTGTTTGTTCTTTGTCATGGGTTGAAGATTGATCGTACAAATTACATCTTTCGGCTAAGCAATACAAACTTGAGAACAATTTTTACTGCATTTGCTTTGCTTTACATGAATAGCCAAAGAGGTAGCGGTTTTGATCATCCCGGCTAACCATAAAAATCTCCGGTTTACATTATTCACAATTTCCAAACCCGGGGATGGTGTGAAATTTGTAGTACAAGTATGTCCTTCGCTTATACAATTATAATGAAGACTTATTAACCTTGTCTGTCTCGCATTGACACTTTAAAATTGATCTATATGGAAACAGAAAGAAGCGAAAATTTGAATCAAAAGAAAGAGAGCTTTAAAAGAACCTTGGATGACATGCTTCACGAGGTGGAAACGCAGGAAGAGCTTTTAAAAGCTTTACAGGAGAAATTTAGTAAGCAGAAAAAAGAAATCAGAAAATGGCTAAGCTGGATGGGCTGATAAAATTTAATTTCCCATCTTTTTCTGCATAAAGAATACGACGCGTTGAACAAAGCTATAGTGCCGCATTATGAGGTTAATTTATTACACCTCCCTGTTCGTAGTGTCCTTACTCAACAAACTGTAAAAAATTATACCCGGTCAATCCGGGGACTCAAAGCCCGGGAAGATATGTTTTTAATTTATTTTAAACACTTCTTTTAGATCGCTGTCAGCATCTGTGCCATAGTTAACGAAGAAAACATGTATTACATTTTTGGAAGGGAAATAGAACAGGTTGGCTGTGTACCCGAGACCCTCCCGCTATAACCGATCCCCGCATCTGCACCTCTTGTGATGAATTTTTTCATAATGCCCATCAAAATGAAAATGACAAAGTAAGAATAGCGCTTATAAATTATAATATGCTGCACAGGTAAATCATTTTTTATTTGGTTTAACCTCCTGCCAGACACAATAAAAATTAATGGAAGTTTAAATAAAGTTGTTCCCGGCGTTTATAAAAATATTCACGGCACAAATAAAATTTAGTGTTGTAAGAATTTTTTTTTGATTACAGATAATGCTGCTTTATTTTTTGAATGCCGTATGTCTCCTGCAATTGAAAACTTTTAATATGCTATCTTTATAACAGTGCTTTCTAACCTGATCAAATTGCTTGCTTTACGATACAATAAGTTGAGTTTGTTGCGCTTTGCTTTTGAGTTGGGGTGTATTATTCTTAGTAAGATAAACAGGTTTTATAAAATCAGCTATTAAGAAAACAGCTTCAAAACACCATGCATGAAAAAGAGATCATTGCTAACCATGATTTGTTTTTTATCGCTATGCGGTAAAACCATAATTGCTCAGACAACTTACAACAAGATGTTTTCCTTTGGTTCTTACGGCCGCGTAGGCGCAGGCTTTTCACCTGCCATAGAAGGCAATATCGGCCGTTCTCTTAACCTGAACGGGATGGGTTCTATCGGCGGCAGAATGGAGGAAGCCGATTATGTGGAGCTGCTTGCCGCATTGCATTTTAAACCGGAAATTCTGCAGAAGGATACCACTATCATTAATGTACAGGCGAGGGCAGCCATGTATAGCGGAAAGGGGCAGTTAATAGGCAATGTAACCAGTTCGAGCAGTTACGGAGGCGTAACGCTTGCTTTACCTGAATTATACGCGGAGGCTCTGAATATTATGGGTTCAAAATGGAGCGCATGGATCGGGGCTAAATTTTTTCGCGGGTACGATGTGCATATCGCCGATTATTTTTATTTTGATGATCATAGCAGCCAGGGTTTTGGTGTTACCTATAACAAAACTTCATTGGCTATTTTGTTCCCGGGAAATGTTGATACCATGAGCTCTGTTCCTCCCAATTTTTATGTGAATATTATTGATGGCGTGCCAAGGCTTGGTTTGCGCGGAAGAAGCATGGTTATAGCTGAGCATATCATACCTTTTGACCACGACCGCCAAAGATTAAAACTGCTTGCAGAATACCATCATCTTGCCGATGCGAGCCTCAACGATACTGCCACTGCCTATAACTATCCTTCTGCAGACGGGTGGGTGGCGGGTGCGGAGCATACTCTTAATTTAAATACTCCTATTACCGGTTCGTTTAACCAGTTTGCTATTCGTTATGGGCATGGTATTGCCAATGGTGGAGATGGGGGCAACTCGAGAACCTGGTTGACTTATGGCGCGCCTGATCTTGAAACACATAAATTCAATAACGCATATTCTTTTACCCTGGTGGATCATGTATTGTTGAATCTCAGTCCTAAATACAGTTTAAATGCTTACGGCATTTTTACCAAAAGCCGGGGGGCTGCAGACAGTCTTAACAAGGCGCCTGATTATTTTGGCCGTGAACTCTTTAACCGTAAAACAGAATATGCATTTGGCGCCAGAAACTTCTGGTATATAAAAAAATGGTTTCACTTAATTACGGAGCTGCATTATGCCAATCGCAGCGATGGTGACCAACCTTCGGCTTCCATGATAAAATTTTCCCTGGTGCCAACCATTGTTCCAACTGCAAAAGCTGATCCATGGGCACGCCCGCATTTGAGGCTGATCTATTCAATGGCGAAATATAACAAGTTCGCGTCCGACAATTTATACTCGCCATTCCTCGCCGAGGTAGGGCATAAAACATGGGGATATTATATTGGTATAAGGGCAGAATGGTGGTTGTTTTAATTGCGGTATTTAAATCGCGGTCTTCCCGATTAGTTACAAAACTGAACAGGAAATATTTGAAGAAAGTATCTTCTCCTCTTTTCATTATATTCATAACATGAAACAAATATTTATAAAGCCTTTCATTTTATTGCTGATCTGCTTCACGCAATGTTTTACGTTTCAAAATTGCAGCGCTCAAAAAACGGGTAATGATTCTTTATATACTTATCGCACCGCTTCGCCTGGCGGAACGGGAAAATTTTATTTGGGACGGGAAATAGCGCATATCATGGGAGCATCAAATGCTGACTGGCTGGACAGGGGCAGCAGGCCGCAGGAAGAGCATACACAATTGGCCATCGACAAGATCGAAATCCTAAAGAATGGAGTGATTGCTGATATCGGCGCAGGAACCGGTTATTACACTTTTAAATTAGCGCCAAAAGTACCGGGAGGAAAAGTATATGCAGTAGAAATCCAGGATGAAATGATCGCTGCACTTAACGAAAGGAAAAAGAAATTAAATAACACGAATGTTGAAGTTATAAAAGGCGGGGTTACTTCTCCCAACCTTCCCGCAAATGCAGTTGATCTTGCCATTATGGTGGATGTTTACCATGAATTAGAATATCCTGCCGAAATGCTGCAGGCTATAAAAAGCGCACTTAAAAAAGATGGCCGGCTTTTGTTGATCGAATACAAAGGAGAAGATCCTGCAGTTGCCATAAAGCCATTGCACAAGACGACAGTCAAACAATTAAATAAAGAGTTATCAGCAAACGGCTTTACGCTTGCTTATGACGGGGAATTTATGCCTATTCAACATTTCCTGGTATATACAAAAACAGATTGATGATAAGTTGACCGTGAGTCGTCAGTGGTGAATGGTGAGTAAGCAACCTTAGATATCTGGCATTCACTCACAACAATGTTAAGCATCGTCCGCCAGGGAGAGACCATACTTGACTAAAACACTCAACGCAACCAGTTTATAAAACAGATTCGGTATAACTGTTGGTGGGACGCCAATACAAGCGATAACATTTCATTCCCTGTTTTTTTCAATTCACACAGATACATCTTTTCATTCCTTTACGGCGATAATAGTTTTGTCCTGTTACAAAAATCAACAACCAACTAAACAACAGAACCATGAAAAAAAACTTCTTTGGCGTATTTATTTTATCAGGCTGCGCTTTATTTTTCGGATGTAAAAAGGAGGCAGTCGTTGTTTCTTCTTCATCTTACAATGAATCTATTACAGGAAAAACAGGAACTGTGACAGGAAAAGCTACGGATTCCCGCGGTAATGTTTTACAAGGTGTTGAAGTAACAGTAGAGCACACTGTATGGTTGGGAACATACCTGTATGCAACCACCAACAACAAGGGCAAATACAATATTTCCATTCCGTCAGCTCCTGCAGGCGCATGGACGGCAAAGGCGAGATATAGTAAAGATGCGTATGGTAAAACTTATCTCTTTGACATGAAAGGCGACACAGCCTCTTTTACACGCGCAGAAGCTACTGTTAGAAATTTTAAATGGGTACTTAGTGGAAAAAAGCCAGCGCCCAAAACTTACTATGGTGCGCATGTTGATTTATATCCTTTCGGTACAGATGTACAAATGGATAAAATAAAAATAATCTTTACACCTGTTGACAGCATATTGATCGATGGCAGCCCTGCAATTTCTTTTGAAAGATATGTGGAAGATGTTGCCGGGACCTTTATGGTGAAAGATGTTCCCATTGGCAGGTATTCAATAAAGGCAGCATACCCTGGTAAGAAATTATATCTTGAAAACAGGCATGACAATAAAAAACCCGCTATAAAGAAAACGGTTGTTTTTGATAAGTATGGTTTCCTTGGCGATACAGAATACAATATTGAGTTTTGGGTAAGCGAGTAATAGAATTTGCCGGTTTGCTAAACTATTTTAAAATATGCTTATTAATTAAGAAAATATAACCTTAT
This sequence comes from Parafilimonas sp., assembly GCA_036274175.1. GTDB lineage: Bacteria > Bacteroidota > Bacteroidia > Chitinophagales > Chitinophagaceae > Parafilimonas. Next base: position 202,128 of record DASUGF010000008.1, on the reverse strand, counting down.
TAGTTAACCTGTCACGACTTGCGGATCTTAAAGTTAAAACCTGCTGCAGTTGCTGAAGCTATTATCGAAGCGATCAAAATAATCACTCACCATTGGGTTCAATGTCAAGTGTCCCGCATCAGCGGCTACTTTGTACCTACGTCTTCCAAAGTTTAAAGGATAGGGTACTAATCAAATTGGAAAGTCCTAATCTTTTGTATGAATTCCCCACCTCATAATTAAAATTATCTGGTATTGTCTCGCTTTCGCTACTCTTATAAATAGCGTTGCAGGTTACCCCGGTTAACAAGAACAAATATCGGCAACAGCATATCCTTATAAAACAGGTGAACCTGCAAAACAAGCCTCTTTAAAAACAGTTATTTTTTAACCCGTAGCTCGTAGTCATCTATCGCTCTTTTAATGTCGGCATTCAAAGCGCCTTCACCGGCAACGAGCCATTTGTCTTCTCCCGTATCCAGCCAGCGCCCGGTTTTTGTTTTTAGCAAGCGGTATTCACGTATATCGTGAACAGGCGTTACTTCTATGAGATAAGCCAGTTTTTCCTCTTTGTCAAATTTCTTCCAGGGCTGAAACAAATTCAGCAGGCTTTTCTTCTCCTGCCTTTTAATTCCTGTTCTTACATTTCCCTGCCTGTTGCCGGGAAGACTAATAAAAAATTGTGCCATGAGAATATTTTTTATTTGCTGATTGCTGATGAAAACGGGTAAATTAGGAAAGGATCAAACAGGAAAATCAGCGTTGTAGCTGAACGGCTGTTGGGGATGATTAAAGGATAACAAAAATGCCAGGTAGGTGCTGCACTTTAAGATCAATGATTTTTATGTGCCGGTTATAACACTAACATGGCTTCGTGGCATCACAGTTGCGGTAATTCGATACCCCGTGAAAAGCTAACATTGTAAAGATTTGAATAAGACATTTGGAAGCATCCCTTTTCCATTTTTATCTGTTATAATTATTAACGGCAAACCGGCGCCATTCCTATAATATAATTTAATAGATCATTTATAACCATTTATCTTTATAAGCGCCTTCATTACCAATATCGTTATGATAAACGCCACTATATCCCTCCTTGCAGCAAATACGTCTTTTTACAAACGGTGTCAAAAAAATATGCTTCGCAAAAAATTAATGACACCCGGCATTTGTGTATATCATCTATTTATCTAAAAAGCTAGTTTATGAAAAAGAAAATTTTATTCGGAACAAGCGCTATTTTGTTGATAGCCGTTATTTTATTTAGCAGTTTTGGAAGGTTCCAAAAAGACCTGTTTTATTACGCTTTCACAGAGAAAATTAAGCTGGAGACCATCCCTGACAGATTTGTGCTGCGGTACACCAGCAGCGATATTGCTAAAAACAGGATTGTAGCCGGCAGGCTTAATGGAAACTTTGTGAATGAGGAATGGAAAGATGATCGAACCGCTATCGTCAGTCTGTTGGCGGGAAATGCAGGCGTCTTAATTAATCAACTGCAATCCGATCCCGGTATTACCAGTTTGCAACCATTATACAGAACGACCCGGGAGAAACTGGAAGCCGCACCTACTGATGAAATCCTGGTACGTTTTAAAACAAATACATCCGAGGCTAAAGCAAACGACATCATTAAGAATTACAGCCTGAAAATTGTACAAAGAGGTAAATTGTTTTACACATTCAGCGTAGCCAAAGGCGCCAGCACTTTGCAGGTAGCGAATGCTATAATGGAAACCGGCCTTGCAGAATTTTCTCATCCAAATTTTTATATGCCGGTAGACAAGCTGCAGGTTCCGGATGATAAATATTTTAAATTCCAATGGAACCTGCGAAATAAAGGACAGGTAATTAACGACGGGCACACAGGTACCGCGGGGGCGGATATTAAGGCAGTTAAGGCCTGGGGGATTACCCAGGGAAGCAGCAGTATAACCATAGCAGTTCTTGATGAAGGCCTTACAAGCGATCATCCTGATCTGCCGAACACAAGACAGGTGAGGTTAAATGGCAGTAACTTTTCAACGGCAATCCCCGGCAATGATCCCTCACCGGTAGACAATGGTAATCACGGGAATGCCTGTTCAGGAATTATCGCAGCAACAAGGAATAATGCAATAGGCATTGCCGGCATAGCACCTGAATGTAAAATAATGCCAATAAAAATTTTGAATCCCGCCGCTTCCAATGCCAATATTGCCAATGCAATTACGTTCGCAAAAGACAGTGGCGCGGATGTATTATCAAACAGTTGGGGTTATGGCTCTGCTGATCCTAACCTTATACCTGCTATTGTTGTCGCTATCCAGGATGCCGTTACCAATGGCCGTGGCGGGAAAGGATGCGTTGTGGTTTTTGCTGCGGGTAATACCGCAAATCAACAAGGTGGAAATCCGGGCGCTGTCATCTTTCCGGGTAATGTAAGCATAAAAGGCGTGCTGACGGTAGGCGCTTCTGACCGTTATGATCAACAGGCTAATTATAGCCCTACCAGTAATCCCTCAAGCCCGTTCAATCAAATAGTGGATATTGTGGCGCCTTCACACAAAGCTTATTCCTGCCAGATACCTGGTGAAACATTTGAAATATGGTCAATAGATATTCCCGGAAACGCCGGTTATAACCCATGGAATCAGAACGGCGATTGCGGAACTATTCCGGCTTTGAATTCTGTTTTGCCAAGCGGTGGCGCTAATTTTAAGTCATACACGGGTCGCATGGGCGGCACCTCAGCCGCATGTCCGCAGGTAGCCGCCGCCGCAGCACTGGTATTATCTTTAGATCCCGGTCTTAAACAAAACAAAGTCTTTAAAATACTTACTCAACATACTGATAAAGTAGGGGGATATACCTACAACGCGTCAGGTTTCAGTAATGAAATGGGGTATGGTCGCCTGAACCTGTACAAGGCGGTTAAAGATGCGGATCCATCATTACATCAAACTCCGGAAGCGATAGCTTTGAATAGCGCGCTTCTGAAAGTTTATCAAAGCGGGAAGCAATTAAATATACAGATGAATGACTCAAAAGAATATATGATTTCTGTTTCAAATAATTCCGGCCAGGTATTAATTAATACAAAGATGACAAGCCGGTTAGTGATTCCAGTGAGCACGTTTAAACAGGGAGTTTATTTTATAAAACTGACCAATACCAAAGACAAAACTGTTTACAGCAGGAATGTTATGATTCAATAGATTTTCATTGAATTTTTTTAATGAGTGGCTGTCCCAAAATTTTGGGACAGCCACTCTTTTAATAAACTGTGCTTTCCAGTTGCAATCAAATAAGTATTCGCAATATAAAACCAGGTAACCCGTCATCAGATAAAAGTGATAAGTGAAGAAGCAAACCCGTTCTGCCTATAATAGGATAAGAAGTCACCCCGTGTTCCCGGCAAGGCTTATGATCCAAAATGTTTTACGGATGAGCAACTTGAATCAATCCTTGCCGATGTTAAAGAACAAGATAATAATTCATTGAACTTCGAACTGGCAGCCGAAGGAATGAATATTGAGCTGGCGTAATAAGAATATTATTACATCGCTTTATGTAGGTTAAAACATTTAACGCGATATGTTGATCAACAATCTCACCGGTTCAGAAGCTAACTTTCAAATTAAAGCTATCATTATTTTGATGCAATGCCGATGCTGTTGCATTGCTTATACGGAAATTAATACCGGCATTTTCTTTCATGTCGCCCATATTCCACAGCACTTTTGCATATACTGAGCTACCATTATCTGCAGTGATCTTTACAATGGTACCGGGTTCAATATCGTTGGCCAGGATATAATATTTACCATCAGCCCAACCGCTGGCAGTTTTAAATGTTTTGGAAATGCCCGAAACGTTTTGCATATCCTTGCGCTTTTTATTTGTGAACTGCGGTGCAAAAAAACCTTCCCCGGTATAAGTGGAAGCATTTTCAGGAGCGGCCGGTGCGCTCATGTTATTTACTGCCTGCATGGCCGGCTGAATATTATCCGTTACATAACCGGCAGTTGCCGGGGTATTATTATCAGGTTTATTTTCAAGAACCGGTTCTTTTGTTTCCGGTGTTGCAAGAGTTTCTTTTTGCGTCTGCGGCGCTGCAACGGTCTTTTGTTTTTGCGCAGGTTTTGATGCCAGCTTATTAACGCCTTGCTCGTTAACAATAAGCAATGTGCCGATCTTTGTATTCTCGTCGGGAAGGTTATTCCATGCTTTTAGCTGATCAACACTAACATTAAATTTCTTACTGATACTATATAAAGTTTCTCCTTTCGCAACCACATGCGTTATTTCGCCTGATGTGGCTGTAGCAGCAGGTGGTGTTGCCGGAACCTGTTTTGATTTCACCACGGTTTTTTGTGAGGATGGGATTTTTATTTTGGAACCATAAACCAGTTTGGTGTCTGCATGCATGCCATTCATGCGCATGATATCTCCAACCGTAGTATGATATTGTTCTGCAAGTGTAGATAAACTTTCACCCTGTTTTAATGTATGTGTAACATAATTGTTTTGTGCAGAAGCAAATTGTAAAGAGCAAGCCAGTATAACAGTGCCAATAAATTTTTTTGAATAAGTCATGCCTGAGAATTTTTTGCAAATTTATTCTTTACGGATACGCCATTCGGTCGGATAATAGTTATTCACACGGTTGTGCAAAATTTTTATCCAGCCCAGCGGAAAATCTTTATGTGTGAGTAATGCCCAACCTTTATGCCCCGTGGTTATAGAAACGTCTTTTTTACGCAGGTATTGTAAAGCCTGTTCTTCACTTGTTCTGATCTTAAAAATGTTATCATTGATAACAGTGCTTAATGCCAGTTCATGATGTGGCGCCAGGTTATTGCCTTTTATTTCACCCAGTTGCACACCGGCTTTTTTTAAATAAAGATTTTTTTGCAATAATGAAATATCATTTTGCCATTGTTTATGAATAACACGTATTATTTCGTTTTGCTTAAAAAACAGCCAGTCATCCTTTAACAAATATTTCTCTAATAGTTCGATCTCTTTATTGGTTGCTTTTAATAGGGATGAATGATTTTGTTTAATGTGGCTTTCCGGTTCATCCTTTTTCAATCCGGCAATAAAAAACCCTTCGCCTTTTACTGCATGCGGCCAGAACCGATAACCAAATGCCTGGTGTTTTGCCGATCTTGCTTCAACAATATTCCAATGGCTTTCCACTTTAAACTTTAAACTTTCCACTTTAAACCGGTCAATCATCCAATCTAAAATAGCTTCATCTTCTTCCTGCGAATAGGAACAGGTAGAATAAATAAGATGGCCATCGGGTTTTAATGCATCATACACATCGGATAGTATCCTTTGCTGGCGCTGGCTGCAGAGAAGAACATTACTTTCGCTCCATTCTTCGATCGCATCTTCATCTTTCCTGAAAAGCCCGCTGCCGCTGCAGGGCGCGTCCACAACTATCAGGTCAAAATAGTTCTTTAAACGCTTAAAATCTGCGGCGTCATTATTGGTAACTACAATATTTTCTGAACCCCACTTTGTAATATTCTCATATAAAGTATTAGCTCTTGTTTTTATCACTTCATTCGAAACGATAAGGGCATTTTTAAAATAAGATGCAATTAAAGTTGTTTTGCCGCCCGGAGCAGCGCAGAGATCAAGGATCTTTATGGTTGAATCGCGGGTAAAAAGCTGCTTAAGAATTTGCCATAAAAACATGCTGCTGGCTTCCTGCACGTAGTACGCTCCTGCGTGCAGCAAAGGATCTAAGGTAAACTGCGGGCGTTCGCTCAGATAAAATCCATATTCGCACCAGGGTACCGGTTCGTTTAAATTAAAATGAGGATGTTCAATTTTGGATGATGCAGAAAAACGCTCATATTTATCATGATTAAAGCGTAACGAAGTTATTGGCCTTGAATGGTAATGAACGTTTTCAAAAGCGGCCTTATCAAAACCTTTGATAGCTGCAAGTGAATCAAGGAATTCATCTGGTAATATTTTTTCCAAAATGTCAGGATAAAATTTTTACAAGTCGTTCTACTTCATCCAACGTATTAAAACTGTGCAATACGATACGTAATCTTTCTTTACCTGACGGCACTGTTGGATATAATATTGGCCGGATGTCGAAACCTGCTTCCTGCAATTGCGAAGCTATTGTTTTAACCGTATCGTTTCCGGGAATTAATACAATTTGAACCGGTGTGGAGGATGGTAATTTTTCAAATTGTAATGCTGCCCGTTGAAAATGCTGAATGAGCTGTTGTACATGTTGTCTTTCATCATTTAAAAAAGGAAATGTGCTGTAACTGGCCTGTATAGCCGCGACGGAATGTTCCGGCAAAGCGGTTGTATAAATAAAGCTCCTGGCGAAATTTATAAGATAATCTTTGAGTTGCTGCGAGCCTGTAACAACGGCTCCGTGGCAGCCGCAGGCTTTTCCGAAAGTATAAACCCTGCAGAAAATATCATCCTGTAAATTTTCGTGCTGGCTCAGGCCCTCGCCTGTTTTGCCCACTACACCAACTGCGTGTGCTTCATCAATTATTAAATGGGCATTATATTTTTTACTTAAATGAATAAGACCGGACAGGGGACAGAGGTCGCCATCCATGCTAAACACAGATTCTGTTACAATGAACGTATTGCCGGAAGATGTTTTTAATTTCTTTTCCAGTTCCTGCAAATCATTATGCGGGAAAGAAAAGCTTTGCGCAAACGATAAGCGAATACCATCTCTTAATGATGCATGGCATAATTGATCGTAAAAAATGACATCGCCTTTTTGCGGAACAGAGCTTAACAAGCCAAGGTTTGCATCGTAGCCGGAATTAAAAATTAATGCCGCTTCTGCCTTATGAAAGACAGCAATTTGCTTTTCCGTTTCTTCTATCAAAAGATAATTTCCTGCCAGCAATCTTGATCCGGTTGAACCTGTTTTCAGGCCATGAGCAATCTTATCGTTCAGCAGGTTATGGTACACAATTCCCAAATAATCATTTGAGCAAAAATCAATTTTATTGCCAGGCAATTTTAATTGCCTGAAGGCATTTTGCTCTTTCCGCTGCTGTAATTTTTTTTCTAAAAAAAAATCATTATACATGTACTTGTTAATATAGCGCTTCAAATCTAAATGTTTCAAGTTATAACTGTATTAACCCAATGAATAAATGCAGTGTTTATGCAGTTATTTTGCTGTGCTATGGCTATAGGTAGAAAGGAAAAAATATCGGGATGGGGCAATTTCCCCGTATCTGAATCATACGTAACCAACCCGCGGAATGGCAGTGATATAAAAAGGATACTGGATAAAGTAAAGTTGATAGCGCGGGGTTTGGGCAGAAGCTATGGCGACCAGGCCGTAAATGATGACCGCAACGTTGCTGTTTGCACGCATATGAATTTTTTTTTATCGTGGGATGAAAATAAAGGAATTCTGGAATGCGGTGCAGGCACGAGCCTCGAAGAAATAATAACGGTTTTTGCACCACAGGGGTGGTTGCCGATGATCTGCCCGGGAACAAAATTTATAACTATTGGCGGCGCTATTGCAAACGATATCCATGGTAAAGCCCATCACATTGACGGGTCATTCGTAAATTGTGTTATTTCATTTACAATTCTGCTTGCAAACGGCGAATGTGTTACAGCATCCCGCACAGAAAACAGTGATCTATTCCGGGCCAATTTCGGTGGCTTGGGTTTACTGGGAGTGATTCTTACTGCTACTATTCAGCTTCGTAAAATCGAAACTACCTATTTCCGGCAGCGATCTATTCAAATAAAAAACCTGGATCATATGCTGGAGGCCCTGGAAAAATATGATCATGAATATAATTATTCTGTAGCATGGATAAATGCTTTGGCAAAAGGGAATAAGCTTGGCAGCGGCGTGCTGACTGCAGGCAATGCGGCAAAACTTTCCGAGCTGCCTGAAAATCTTAGAAAAAATCCCCTGAAACTGCATTCAAAAAGTAAATTGTCAGTTCCTTTTTTCCTGCCGGATTTTGCTTTGAACGGCATTTCAGTCAGGCTATTAAACAGGGTAATTGCCTTTGTTCAGAATTCTCCCAAACAATTTGTGCATTACGAAAAATTTTTCTTTCCATTAGATGCTATTAATAATTGGAACAGAGGCTATGGTAAAAGAGGTTTCATTCAATACCAGTTTGTTATACCATTAAAAAACGGAAGGCAAAATCTTGCTGCCATTCTTGAAATGATTGCAGGCAGTAAATGCACGCCTTTCCTGAATGTATTTAAACGCATGGGCAAAGGGCAGGGAATTTTATCTTTCCCGTTTGAAGGCTATACATTAGCCATTGATTTTCCTGTCACTTCCAATCTGCCGGCATTTACAAAGCAGCTCGATGAAAAGGTGCTTGCAGCAAATGGAAGGGTATATCTTGGAAAAGATGCTATGCTGAACGAAAAAATGTTTAAAGCCATGTATCCCGGTTACAAAGAATGGATGGTTTTAAAAAGGAAATATGATCCTTTAAACATGTTTACTTCCAATATCTCAAGAAGGGTAGGGCTTGATATAAACGAGGAACACCATTAACACTCTTTTTACATCACGTGTTCTAATACCACTTTTATTGATAAAAAACATACATTCACCAATTTAACAATACGTTTAAATTGCCCACCAATATTTTTATGCCCTTAAATACCGCACTCCTGTAGCCGGTACCTTATGTAAATAGATCAAAATTAATTATGAGAAAAAGTTACATTTTACTTCTCTTATCCCTGTGTTTTATTTTCAGCTCATTTGGCCAATCAGTATTGAATCCAAATGATGCAGTAATAACTTACAATGCCAACCAACCGCCTGCCCAGCCTGCATTTGGGCAAATTGGAAAATGGGTGCGCACCAAACGTTTAAGCTGGAATACTGACGAATATAAATGCTACATCTATAAAGGATGTGCTTTCCGGCTTCATTTTCCAAAAACGTATAATCCAACCGCAAACGACGGTAAAAAATACCCAATGATTGTTTTCTTTCACGGGCTTGGGGAAACAGGGACTATTTATGATAATGAATACCAGCTTTATCATGGTGGCGATGATTTTCAGGACGCTATCAACAGCGGTAAATTTGACGGCTACGCGCTATATGTGCAAAGCCAGGGTTTTTGGGGCGGCAGTCAATACCAGTACATAACGGAGATCATCAACTACATGGTTACCAATAATAAGCTTGATCCGTTTTGGATAACTGATAATGGATTGTCTGCAGGTGGGCAGGCTTCATGGGAAATGCTTTTAAACTACCCTACATATTTGTCTTCTTCGTTGCCTATGTCGAGCACTTCCATCGGTTATAAAGATGCTGCTAATGTGAACAAGGTAAAGTTTACTCCCATGTGGCTTTTCCAGGGTGGGAAAGATGGTTCTCCTGCGCCTTCCACCTCACAGCAGGTGAGGGATGCGATATGGGCAGCAGGCGGTAACTTTAAGTACACGGAATATTCTACTCTCGGTCATGGTACATGGGATTCAGCGTGGATGGAGCCGGATTTCTGGCCATTTATACTTCGGGCATATTCCTCCAATCCGTGGCCTTTGGGCGGCAGGACAAAATTTTGCCCCGGTGATAATATTAATGTAACGCTTGGATTGACTGCCGGCTTCAACGCATATGAATGGAGGCTTAACGGTTCAACTATCAATGGCGCCACATCAAATACTATCCAGGCAACACAACCGGGTACGTATGAAGCCCGCGTTCAGAGAAATGGAATATGGTCTGACTGGTCAAGAACACCTGTAACGATCATTGTTCAGGCAGCTTCTCCAACGCCGCCGATACAGATTGCAGGCACAATGAGCCAGGTAATACCTGCTGCCGATGGAAAAAATTATGTAGACCTCCGGGTTTCCGGTGACGGCAATTATGTAAGCTATGCATGGAAAAAAGTGGGTTCAGACAGTGTTTACAGTACTGCCCCTATTTTCAGGGCAACCCAACCAGGTTCTTATATAGTGTCAGCAAATCAGCCATTCAGTTGCTTAAGCTTATATTCTGATCCGTTTAAAGTTATTAATGCCAAAGGTCCAAATGCGCCAAATGCTGTAAAAGGTCTTTTAGCAAACGCGTTATCAAATACACAGGTTCAGCTTGGATGGAGCCCTTCGGCACAACAGGCTAATGCGCCTACCGCTTTTGAAATTTACCGCGGCACTTCAAGTGGTTCTTATTCTTTTGTCGGACAGGTATCGTCAGTATCCACCAGCTATATTGATTCAGGACTGGCGCCTAAAACAAAATATTTTTATGTTATCCGTGCCGTTGATTCAACCGGTGCGGCCAATTTATCAAACGAAAAAAGCGCAACGACTTATTTTGATACAATTGCTCCATCCATACCTTTAAATCTTAAATCAACCTATACAACTCCTTCTACAATAACTATTGCATGGGATGCTTCAACAGATAATGTGGCGGTAGATCATTATGCTATTTATGTTAATAATGTGCTTTCGAATATTACAAAGCAAACATCTTTTGTTTTAACAGGCCTGGTACAAAACCAGCCTTATGCTATTGTTGTTAAAGCGGTAGATGCAAGCAATAATTATTCATTGGCAAGCAACCAGATAACAGGGCAGCCTGTACTTGGCGGGTTACAGTATAAATATTATACAACGCCAACAGCATGGAGTGTGTTGCCAAATTTCTCGACACTAACGCCCGTGGCAACAGGTGTATCTTCAAACACTGACATCACTAAGGCTACACAATCTACCAATTATGGATTCCTGTGGCAGGGATATATACAGGTTCCTGTAAATGGTACCTATATATTCCGGACAACTTCCGATGATGGCAGCGCTTTGTGGTTTAATTCACTTACGCCGGTTGGAACGCCAACGGTAAATAATGACGGCGCTCACAGCTCCCAGTCAAAAACAAGCAGTTCACTAACACTTACTGCCGGCATTTATCCAATTTGTATTGAATACTTCCAGGCTGGTGGGGATGGCAACATGTCAGTATCATGGGCCAGCAGCGCTTTGTTTGGAAATACAACCCAACATGCAATTGAGAACAAATATTTTGTAGGTACTCCTGCCGCAACGGGTGCGTTACCCGCAGTGCCAACGGAGATTACCGCTACAGCAACAGCCTTTAATAAAATCAATTTAACCTGGAAAGATAACAGCAATAACGAAACAGGTTTTGAAGTATATCGTTCCACAAGTTCTTCAGGTACTTATAATATTGTAGGCGCCGCAGTGGCGAATGCAACTGCATTGACTGATTCTGCATTGTCACCGGCTACTACTTATTATTACAAATTGCAGGCGATAAATAAGAACGGAAATTCAGGGTTAAGCAAGCCTGATACTATTACAACCGGCGGCCTGACATATAAATATTATGTAGGCACATGGACATCCACACCGGACTTTTCTACTCTTACGCCTACAAGTTCAGGAACAGCATCCACCTTTACTTTAACAGGCGCCAGTGGAAACGGTTATGGATTTTTATTCCAGGGCACTATAAATATTCCTACTACAGGAACATACACATTCTATACGAAATCAGGCAACGGAAGCAAGCTTTATATCGGCGGATATACAAGCAGTAATCTGGTGGTAACAAATAATTTTTCTGTAATGGCACAGGAAAAATCAGCAACAAAAACACTTACTGCAGGAGTATATCCAATTTATGTTTCTTATTATTATAACAAATCTCAAAATGCATTGAGCGGTGCGTCATTAACCGTAAGCTATGCAGGTCCTGGTATTTCAAAACAAACTATTCCTGCATCGGCGCTTGTACAGAAAACGGCTTTGCCTGTTCCTTCTGCAACAACATTCGCCGCTCCGCCTGCGCCTTTGGCTCCATCGAACTTTACCGCAGCGGCAACATCTGCTTCTGAGATCGCTTTGTCATGGAACAGTGCTCCGGACGCAACAGGATACAGGTTATTCAGGTCGGTTGGAGATAGTTTGAACTATAGTTTACTTTCTATTATTGGTTCAACAACTTCCTTTGCAGATACAGGATTAAATTCAAATCTTGTTCATTACTATAAAATCAGGGCAATAGGTGTTAATGGCGTGCTCAGCCCTGCTGCTGTTACTTTTGTTACTACAAAAAATAGCGTGCCTGTTATTTCAAAGCTGAATGCAACAGCAGTTCCGTATGGCGTTACTACTTCCTTTGTTATAAATGCTACAGATTCAGACGGCGATCTGTTAAGTTTTGAAACACGTAACCTGCCTGCTTTTGCAAACTTTATTAATAACGGCGATAACAGCGTTTCATTAGTATTGAATCCTGCGGTAACAGATATGATGGTGTATAATAATGTTACTGTTATTGTAAGTGATCCTTATGGTGGAAAAGATAGCACTACATTTAATTTAACAGTGAATGACAATTTTGCGCCAACAATGGATGCAATTGCAAATTATACTTTAAATGAAAATGATGTAGTAAGCATTCCTTTGAGTGCACAGGATCAAAACAGCGGCGATAATTTAAGCTGGTCCGTTTCCAATGTTCCAAACTCATACACAATAAATAATGCATCAAACGGGCAGGCAACACTGGTACTGCATCCTGATTACCTGGCTGCAGGTACTTATACTGCTACTGTAACTGTTAATGATGGCAACGGCGGAAGCGCAACACGTCAATTCAACATTACTGTAAAAAATACTAATCCGAACACGAATGTATATGTGCGTTTCAAATACGTAGATGAAGTTGGTGCGCCATGGAACAGCATCACTACATTTAACACCAATAATCTTAAAGATGCGTCCGGCGCTACAACCAATATCGGTCTTGCGGTTCAAGGCTCCTGGTTTACAACATTTAATACCGGACCAACTACAGGCAATAACTCAGGTATATATCCTGATGCAGTATTAATGGATTATCTCTACTTCGGTATTTTCGGTGGCCCTGAAACAATGAGCACCAAGATCACCGGTCTTGATCCTTCAAGAAAATATAACCTTACATTCTTTGCCGCAAGCGTATTCCCGGGTGCTGCAGATAATGGTTCAACAGTTTATACAGTAGGTAGCCAAAGCGTTTCTTTACCGGTTCAGGCCAATACAAAGAATACGGTTTCTATTAATAATTTACAACCGGCTGCTGACGGTACGATTACCTTTAATATGGCTAAAGGGCCTAATACACCTGTTGGTTATATTAACGCTTTAGTGATCAATTCTGTTTATGATGATGGAACAGTTCCTGCTGCGCCTACTGCTTTGACTGCCCAGAATGTTGAAGGCAAAGGCGTTCAGCTTTCATGGAATGATGTGGCATATAATGAAACAGGATACTATGTGTACAGAGCGCTTGCTTCCAACCAGGTGTTTACTTTAATAGGCCAGACAAAAGACGAAGCTGCAGGCTTTATGGATACAACCATTATCGGTAATTCACAGTATGTATATAAGATCGCAGCATTCAATACTTATGGCGTTTCTGCTTACAGTAACGAGGCTGCAATAACCACTATCAATAATGTACCAAAACTGATTGCGGTAAGTGATGTAGCATTAAAGAATAATCAGACAGCAACAGTGAATATCACTGCAAAAGATGATGCTACAGATCATATTACATTAACTGCATCAGGATTGCCATCATTCGCAACATTTGTTGATAAAGGCGATGGCACAGGAACAATAACTGTTACGCCTACAGCAAATAATCTCGGAGCCTATCCGGTAACGGTAACGGCTACCGATAATGCCAATGCAAATTCTTCGATAGCATTTAATATCATGGTTTCCGATCCAAATATTTCATCTACTTACTTAAGCTTCTCTGATGGTGCCCGCAGTGTTCCCAAACCATGGAATATGCTGGCAGGCTGGCCTTCTGCTGGTGCAACATTTACCAACATAAATGATGACAGCAACACGCCAACCGGCATGACCGTTAGATTTAAGAGTGGTTTCCAGGGAGTGGTGCAGTCAGGTGTACAGCCTGTTGAAGGAACCGGGATATATCCTAACGTGGTAATGCGTACCGGCGAATTTGAAGGAAGTACTAAGAAAGATACGATCGTGGTGAGCGGGTTGAGCACTTCCAAAAAATACAACTTTGTATTCTTTGCCAGCCACGACGACGGCCTGGTATGCAATACGAATTATACCATCGGTACCCAGACTGTTACATTAAATGCAACGGCTAACATCAACAAAACAGTGCAGATAAACGGTATTTCGCCTGATGCAAGCGGTAATGTGAATATTGTTATACAGAAAGCAACAGGGTCAGATTATGCCTTCATCAGCACACTCATCATTCAGAGTTATGCAAGTACTTACACAAATATTGCACCCGCTGATTTACGTACAACACAGGTTACGAGAAACTCTATCAGCCTTCAATGGCAGGATAAAGCCTACAGCGAAACAGGTTATCAGATCTGGCGTGCGGCAGACAGCGTGAGCAATTATACTTTGCTTGCAACGGTGGCAGCAGGCGCTACCTCCTATACCGATGCAAACCTTACTGCAAACAAAACATACAACTATGCGGTAAGAGCGGTGTATGGTTCATCTTACTCTGCCTTCTCCAATACTGTGAAAGCAAGCACTTATGCTTATAACGTTTATATAAATTATACTGCAGCAAATGATGCGCCGCTTCCATGGAACAATACAGATGCGCCGCCGCAAAACGGTTACACATGGAATAATTTCTTTGATGAGAAAGGAATGACCACGAGTACCGGTATGAAATTAAACTCAAGCTGGGCAGGTTTGTATGGTGCAGGTATGAACCCTGTGGCGAATAATACGGGCGTATTCCCTGATACGGTAATGATCGACAGCTATGGATTATTCCCTGGTCAAACGGCAGTGTTCCAGATCACCGGTTTGAATATCGGAATGAAATATGACTTTACTTTCTTTGCAAGCTCTCAGGCTTATGGAGATGTAAATGTTGCCTACACTATTAATGGGGTAACTACGTTGCTCAACACTTCTTTAAACATAAAGGGTACGCAAACCATTTATGGCGTAACGCCAGACAATTATGGCAATGTTACCATTAGTGTTGCTGCGGGCACGCCAAACTCACAGTTCGGTTTGATCGGCGCACTGGTTATAGGCGGATATACGCCGTCTGTTTCAACTGTAGTGCCTTCATTGCCTGCATCCGGACTGCAATCACAAGGCCTAACTCAAAATGCAATAGCTGTTGTTGAAAAGAAAGAGACTGGCGAACTCAAAGCGTTCCCTAATCCTTTCCATGATAACTTCACGCTGCTTGTTCCTTCACAAAGCAACAGTAAAGTGCAGGTAATGTTGTACGATATTTCAGGCAAGTTGGTTTACAGAAGCGGGTCTGAAAACGTTCAGAAAGGAACAAATACAATTAAGGTTAGAACGGGTTCAAATCTCACTGCCGGAATTTATACCGTGGTGGTTATAAACGCAGATGATAACACAACCAAAACTTACAAGCTGATCAAACAATAACAATTGTTTGAAGGTTAGCAACGAGGCTTGCCATATGGCAGGCCTCGTTCTTTTTATAAAAGGACCTGATTCCCGTGATGCTCTGTTTAGCAGGCTAGTGGCGGGCGAACCGGTACCATGTTTACTACCATGGGCACTTTAGCTGCTGCGGCGGAACTTGCCGGCCACACACAGGGTAAGTGGTAGCAAGCAGGTAACCTGTATTACACAGGCTTAGGGTCTGTTATAGATGCTGTAGTAATAACAAAACATTAAGGTACTCCGGTAATAAAAAATTGTCATAATGGTTAACTGCAGGTTTGTTTACAGCAGCCTGCAGTTTTTTGTATTAGTTTTTTTGCTGTTAAAAGTTTTCGCACGGAAATTTGCGGAACGAGAGATTTGTGTTAGAACTTCTTACAACAAATAATGCGATCAGAACGTTTTATGTCATAAAATAAATCAGGCTTCCTTGAAGAACATATTTATACTCATTACTGTATTGCTTATAGCGAATTTTCAAAACGCCTCTGCTCAATACTTCCAGTTTATAGAAAACAAAGGACAATGGGATAGTTCGGTTAAGTTTAAAACTGATTTTAAAGGTGGCGCCCTGTTTTTAAAGCCCGACGGGTATTCGGTCGTTCTCCGCAATATGCAGCAGCTTAAGGCTATTGCAGAATACTTTGGCGGGCATAAAGACAGTATGGCAAAAGTGAATTCGCCTAAAGCCGACAAAAACTTTCTTTTACATTCTCACGCTTATGAAATGCGTTTTGTAAATGCCAACCCGAATGCTGTAGCTGAGCCGGATAAACCTTTAAGCGTTTTTAATAATTATTTTATAGGATCAGACAGTACAAAATGGAAAACAGGCTGCCGGATATACAATGGCCTCACTTATAAAAATGTTTATAAAAATATTGACATAAGGTATTATTCAGATAATGGCAACATGAAATATGACATCATAGTAAAACCAGGTGGCGATGTCAGTAAAATCGTGATGCAATTCAACGGGCTTAATGGTTTATCGCTGAATAAATATGGCAATCTTGTTTTGCAAACTTCGGTGGGAGAAGTGTATGAAACAATCCCGTTAAGTTACCAGCTCACAAAAAACGCCAGGACGAACGTAAAGGCAAGATTCCAGCTTAACGGCAATACGGTTCGTTTTAAACTATACGACTATGATAAAAACAGCACACTGGTAATTGACCCCACCAGGATATTTGCCACGTTTGTCGGCAGTTTGTCAGATGTTTGGGGTTACACAGCAACTTATGACAACGAGGGTAATTTTTATGCCGGCGGCATTGCATTTGACCCGGGTTACGACCCTAAACATGTTGGCGGTTACGATGAATCGTTTAATGGTGGCGATGGGAGCGAGGGCGAAGGATTGAACTATGATGTTGCATTAATGAAGTTTAATCCCAATGGCGACCAGGCTTTGTTCGCCACGTATTTCGGTGGCGGTGGTGATGAACAACCGCATAGCCTGATCGTTGATAATAAAGGCAATCTTGTGCTTTCAGGCAGAACAACTTCACCCGATTTTCCAAACCCAACCACATTAGCAACTTTTGGAGACGGCGGCTCATTCGATATTTTCCTCGCAAAATTCAGCGCCGATGGAAGAAGCCTTTTAGCCTCCAGGAAATTTGGCGGCAAAGGATCCGACGGCGTAAATATTTCTCCCAAATATATAACCCAGGGTATTGGGTCCACGCGCAGAAATTATGGGGATGATGCAAGAAGTGAAGTGATAATTGACGGGCAGGATAATATTTACCTCGCAAGTTGTACCCGGTCAGGTGATTTTAAAACGACCGCTAACGCTTTTAGAACATCGCTGGGGGGTACACAGGATGGAGTTTTTATTAAAGCTTCTACCGACTTAAACACAATTTATAATTGCAGTTTATTAGGAGGCGATGGCGATGATGCGGCGTTTGTACTGGCGATAAATAATGCAACCGGCAATATTTATGTGGCAGGTGGTACCAGCAGTACGGATATAGCAAAGAATGCCACTAACGCAGCACAGGGCATTATTCATAATAGTTTCCAGGGCGGAGATGTAGATGGCTTTATTTCAGAAATAAGCAGTGATGGCAACACGTTGATCAAGACCTGTTATGTTGGTACAGCGGGTGATGATATGGTATATGGGATTCAAACCGATAAATTAGGATTCCCTTATATCATGGGTACTACTACAAATAGTTTTCCTGTATATAAATCAGCATTTAATACTACCAGTGGCCAGGTGAATGGCAAGCAATTCATTACAAAATTGAACCAGGACCTCACCCAGGTAGTATATTCCGCAAACTTCGGCAGAGGTGCGGCTATACCGGACATATCGCCAACGGCTTTTTTGGTTGATGTTTGCGGCAATGTATATGTTTCCGGATGGGGCGGCGGTGGCGATCGGGGTGGAAATTTTGAATATTATCCTTCGCAAACTGTTCTTGGAATGAGCGTTACGGCGAATGCGCTTTTAAAAGAATCCGACGGTAATGATTTTTATTTTTTTGTTTTGGAAAAGAATGCTACCAGCCAGTTATTCGGCAGTTTTTATGGCGAAGTTGATCCGGAGGCACTGGGTGATCACGTAGATGGAGGAACAAGTCGTTTCGACAGGCGGGGTGTGATTTACCAGGCGATGTGTGCCAATTGTGGCAAGATCGGTTTGTTTCCAACATCTTCAGGTTCGTGGAGCACGGGCAACCCGGCTCAAACCGGTTCTATGTGCAATGAAGCCGCGGTTAAAATTGCTTTTGAATTATCAGGTGTGTTATCCGGCATCCGTCCTTCCATTAATGGTGTTCTGCGTGATAGTGTGGGTTGTATTCCGCTTACAGTTGATTTTGCGGACACTATTGCCATGGGCAAAAAATATGTATGGGATTTTGGAGACGGTACGCAAACAACAACCACCACGCCGAATACGAGTCATACCTATACCAATGTGGGTAAATATAAAGTGATGCTGGTAAGCATTGATTCTGCTTCCTGTAATATTGCCGATACATCTTACAAAATCATACGGGCGGGTAACAATGAAGCAAAGCTGGAAATGTCTTATACAAAATTGCCTCCCTGCGAATCCCTTAATTACCAGTTCAACAATACGTCAACAGCGCCGCCGGGATATCCGTTCGGGCCAAATGCTTTTACCTGGGATTTCGGCGACGGAAATACCATTAACAGCAACGCTCCCTCCGTTACACATCCATATGCTTCGGCAGGTACTTATATAGTTAAGCTTATTCTTAACGATACAGGTTTTTGCAATTCACCCGATTCGGTTATTGATACTTTAAGAGTGGCTTCAGTACTGGTTGCTCAGTTTGCAACGCCTGCAGATGGCTGCAGTCCTTATAACGCGGTATTCGATAATAAATCTATTGGGGGTCAGACTTTTGATTGGGATTTTGGCGATGGCACAACTTCAAAGGAACCAAACCCAACACATCTTTACGAGACTCCCGGGGTCTATACGGTAAAACTGACTGCATCAGATAATTTTACCTGTAATCCAACGGATGATACAAGCACGGTGATAACCGTGCATGATGGGCCGGTAGCATCGTTTACCTATACGCCAACCGTGCCAAAAGAAAACACCCCTTATGAATTTACAAATACTTCCTTTGGCGCTAACAGCTATAAATGGGATTTTGGCGACGGTGATACTTTGCGCACAACAAGTATGCTGCCGGTAACCCATATTTATAATGCTTCCGGCGCCTATACGGTTAAACTGATCGCCTTTAACCAATCCGGCTGCACAGATACAGCATTCCAGGAAGTCACTGCGATCGTAACGCCGTTGATTGACGTTCCCAATGCGTTTACACCAAACGGAGATGGCACCAATGATGTGGTATATGTTCAGGGGTATGCTGTCAGAAAGATGACCTGGAAAATTTATAACCGCTGGGGCCAGCTTATATTTACATCTTCCAATGTGAATACAGGATGGAATGGGCGTTATAAAGGCGAACTTCAGCCGCAGGAAGTATATGCTTACACTTTAGCAATTGAATTTACCGACGGCACAAAAGTTAATAAGAAAGGGGATATAACTTTATTGAGGTAGTTACATATTTTCATACAGATATTTGTAACATCAACACTTCATCTTCCATACTAAGTTCGCCCATAGAATATTTAAAAGGCGTTGGCCCTTTGCGGGCTGATCTTTTAAAAAAGGAATTAGGCATTTTTACGTTTGAAGACCTGCTCAATCACTATCCTTTACGATATATTGATCGTACTAAAATTGAAAAGATCGGCAGCATGAGTCCTGTGACAGAATACATCCAGGTTGCCGGAAAAATTACCGAATTAGAAATATTGGGTGAAAGGAGAGCAAAGCGGATGATCGCCTGGCTTGAAGATGATACCGGTATTGTTGAGTTAACATGGTTCCAGGGCATCCAGTGGATACAAAAATTGTTGCAGGAAGGGAATCAATACCTTGTTTACGGCAAGGCAGGATTCTTTAATGGCAGGCCGCAGATAACCCATCCTGAAATAGAATTATTTAATCCGGCGCTGAGCCAGGGTAAATCTTTCTTAGAGCCTGTTTATCCAACCACAGAAAAATTAAAAGCGAAAGGTTTAAATGCGAGGCAGCTTGCAAAACTTACGGCAGCTTTAATGCCATTGCTATCCGAAAAAGATGTTTATGAAAATATACCTGAAGGCGTTTTGCAAAAGTTAAGGTTAATCAAAAGACTTGACGCATTAACATCTATTCATTTTCCGAAAGATCCGGGTGAAAATGAAAAAGCCCTGCATCGCTTAAAGTTCGAAGAATTTTTTTTGGCACAGGTGCGCCTGGGTATGATTCGTGGTAAAAGACATCGCCGCCGCAGCGGTGTTGTGTTTGAAAAAGTAGGAGCGCTGTTCAATTCTTTTTATAATGACTACCTGCCCTTTGAATTAACCAATGCACAAAAAAGAGTTATAAAAGAAATAAGGACTGATACGGCAAGATCACACCAGATGAACCGTTTATTACAGGGTGATGTGGGCAGCGGTAAAACCATGGTGGCTTTGCTGGTAATGCTGATCGCTGCAGATAATGGTTTTCAAAGTTGCATGATGGCGCCTACGGAAATTCTTGCACAACAACATTATAACAATTTAAAGAACTTTTTAAAAGACATGCCTGCCGGTATTGCTTTACTGACAGGCAGTACCAAACAGTCAGAGCGCAGGCAAATACTGGAAGAATTAAAAAATGGTAATATTCATATGCTTGTCGGCACACACGCAGTAATTGAAGATGCGGTTAAATTTAATAATCTTGGATTGGCAGTGATAGATGAGCAACATCGTTTCGGAGTGGCGCAGCGTGCAAAGCTTTGGGAAAAAGCAGCAGTGCCTCCGCATGTTTTGGTTATGACGGCAACACCGATCCCCCGCACTTTGGCTATGACCGCTTATGGAGATTTGGACTACAGCATAATTGATGAGTTGCCGCCGGGAAGGCAACCAATCGTTACGGTGCACCGTTATGAAAACAAACGGGCTTCCGTTATGGATTTTGTAAAAGCGGAACTTTCAAAGGGGCGGCAGGCATTTTTTGTATATCCGTTAATTGAAGAAAGCGAAAAACTGAGCTATGAAAATTTGATACAGGGTTATGAGCAGGTAAAAAGTTTTTTTCCGGAGCACCAATACAGCATTAGCATGATACATGGTAAAATGCCGGCTGAACAAAAAGATGTTAACATGCAACGTTTTAAAACCGGCGACACTCAAATATTAGTAGGTACAACAGTGATAGAAGTTGGTATTGACGTGCCAAATGCTTCTGTGATGGTTATTGAAAGTGCTGAAAAATTCGGTTTATCGCAGCTACACCAGTTAAGAGGCAGGGTAGGAAGAGGAAATGATAAAAGTTATTGTATTTTGCTTTCTCCCTGTAAGTTAGGTAACGAGGCGAGGGAGCGTTTGAAAATTATGTGCGACACAAACGATGGTTTTAAGATCGCAGAGAAAGATCTTGATCTGAGAGGTCCGGGTGAAATTGAAGGAACGAGGCAAAGCGGGATGTTAAACTTCCGCCTGGCAAGCTTAGTCAACGACAAAGATTTACTGGAGGTGGCCAAAGCGCATGCAGAAGTAATTTTAACCGACGACGAAGAGTTAATGAAAGATAAAAATGCCGGTTTAAAAAGGTTTCTTTTTTCGCAAAAAGGAAAAACTTCATGGAGCAAAATTTCCTGACAACAAATTGAAACCAACAAGCGTTTTATTTGTAACTTAATAAAAAATTTCTTGAAGAACACATTTGTACTGGTTGTTATCTTGCTTGCCGGATTTGTTCAAAAATCTTTCGGGCAATACTTTCAGTTTATTGAGAACAGGGGGCAATGGGATAAGGCTGTTAAGTATAAAACTGATTTTAAGGGTGGCGCATTGTTTCTTAAATCCTCCGGTTATAAAGTAATACTGCACGATAAAGACGACCTTAAAGCAATTGCGGAGTATTTCAGCGGGCACGACAGCACTGTGAAAGTGAATTCTCCGAAAGCCCGTAGTTTCACTTTGCATTCACACGCTTATGAAATAAACTTTTTAAATGCAGATTCAAACGCTATAGCCATTCCTGATAAGCCCTTGTCCCTTTTTAATAATTATTTTATCGGGAATGATAGCAGCAAGTGGAGAACAGGCTGTAAAATATATAATGGGATTACTTATAAAAATGTTTATAAGCATGTGGATATAAGGTATTACTCAGACAATGGGAATTTAAAATACGATCTGATAATACAACCTGGCGCTGATATTAGCAAAATAGCCCTGCAGTTTACCGGGCTTGATGGTTTGTCGGTGAACAAATACGGCAATCTGGTAATGAGGACTTCGGTAGGAGTGATTTACCAGGATATTCCTTCGTGCTATCAATTGATCAAAAATCAGAAAACAAAAGTGAAGGCATCCTTCCAGGTGAATGGAAATACCGTGCGTTTCAAACTGAGTGATTACGATAGAAAAAGCACGCTTATAATTGACCCGACCGAAATATTCTCAACATTTGTAGGGAGTATTTCCGACGTGTGGGGTTACACTGCTACTTATGATAACGCCGGTAATTTTTATGCAGGAGGTATTGCCTTTGATAATGGGTATGATCCACGGCACGTGGGCGGTTATGACGGATCATTTAATGGCGGCGATGGCAGTGAAGGCGCAGGGGTGGCGTGCGATATAGCTATCATGAAGTTTAACCCAACCGGCAACCTTGCTTTATACGCAACATATATTGGCGGCAGTGGCGATGAGCAGCCGCATAGTTTGATCGTTGATTCACGGGGTAACCTTGTTATTTCCGGAAGAACAAGCTCAGCCAATTTTCCTAAAACGGTTGACCCCTACGGGAAGGGCGGCGGCTTTGATATCTTTCTTGCAAAATTGAGCGAGGATGGCAAAACGCTTTTGGCTTCACGAAGGTTCGGCGGTACAGGTTCAGACGGCGTGAATATTTCGCCTAAATATGTTACAGAAGGTATTTCTTCTACACGCAGGAATTATGGCGATGATGCGCGTAGTGAGGTGATCACCGATTATCTTGATAATATTTATCTCGCGAGCTGTACACGCTCGGAGGACTTCCCTACATCACCTAATGCCTTTAAAAAGAGCTTAAGCGGGGCGCAGGACGGTGTATTTATAAAGGCTTCTCCGAACTTAGCCGACATTTCAATGTGTACCTTATTGGGTGGTAACGGCAATGATGCGGCTTTTGTACTTGCCATTAGCAATACCTCAAATAATATTTATGTGGCAGGTGGTACCAGCAGCACTGATATAGCAGTGAATGCCACCAATGCGCCGCAAGGCATTATTCATAATAGTTTTCAGGGTGGAGACGTTGATGGATTTATAACCGAACTGAGCAGTGATGCCAATACATTGATCAGGACATGTTATATAGGTACAGGAGGCAGCGATATGGTGTATGGTGTCCAAACGGATAAATACGGATATCCTTATGTTATGGGCACTACTACAACGGCTTTGCCGGTGTATAAATCGCCGTTTAACACGGTTAGTGGACAGGCAAACGGTAAACAGTTTATCAGCAAATTAAATCTTGATCTGTCTGAGGTTATATATTCAGCTAACTTCGGTAAAGGAGGCCCTGTTCCGGATATATCTCCTACCGCGTTTTTGGTCGATATTTGTGGTAATGTTTATGTTTCGGGCTGGGGCGGAAAAGCAAACAGCGAATATGGAAACGGCAATACAATGGGGATGAGTGTAACTGCCAATGCAATATTAAAACAAAGTGATGGCAGCGATTTTTATTTTTTTGTTTTGGAAAAAGATGCAACCAGCCAGTTATTCGGTAGTTATTTCGGAACGCTTGCCACCGATCCGAAGACTTTTGGCGATCATGTTGATGGCGGCACAAGCCGGTTCGACAGGCGGGGTGTTATTTACCAGGCGGTATGTGCCAACTGTAATAAAGTAGGTACATTTCCAACAACTACAGGTTCATGGAGCCCGGGGAATCCTGCCCAAACAGGCGCCATGTGCAATGAAGCTGCGGTAAAAATTGCTTTTGAATTATCCGGTGTTATTTCATCTATTCGCTCCTCGATTAATGGCGTTCTGCGTGACAGCGTAGGCTGTATCCCGCTCACGGTTGATTTTGCAGATACTATTGCACTCGGCAAAAAATATATGTGGGATTTTGGAGATGGTTCCGATACTACTACAGCAGGCCCCAATGCATCGCATACCTATCCAAATGTAGGCGACTATAAAGTGAGATTGATAAGCATCGACTCTTCATCCTGCAATGTTTCGGATACGGCTTATATTACGATAAAGGCAAGAGATAACCAGGCACATCTTGGTATGACGGTTACAAAGCTACCTCCATGCGAATCTTACAATTATCAGTTCAACAATACGTCCACGCCCCCTGCTGGTTATAGTTTTCAGCCGGATGACTTCACATGGGATTTTGGCGATGGTACGATAGTAATTACGAATGCACCTGCCCTTCCTCATAAGTATGCGTCGAGCGGCGTGTATAACGTAAAGCTGTATCTTGAGGATACAACATTCTGTAACTCTCCGGATTCAGTAGTTTACCAGTTAAGAGTGGCATCTGCATTGATCGCGCAATTTGAAACGCCATCCGCCGGTTGCGCGCCATACAATGCAGTATTTAATAATACCTCGCTTGGCGGGCAGCATTTTGTCTGGGATTTCGGAGATGGCACTCCTCCTTCCACAGATGCATATCCTACACATCTCTATACAAACCCCGGTACGTACACGATAAAATTATCTGCATCAGATAATTTAACCTGCAACCCGACGGATGACACGAGTATGACTATAACAGTGCATGAAGGCCCCACATCATCATTTACATATCTTCCAACCACGCCTAAAGAAAATACGCCGTATGAATTTACTAACGGTTCAATCGGCGCTACCAGTTATAAATGGGAATTTGGCGATGGCGATACGTTGATCACTAAAAGTATGTTGCCGGTGAGCCATATCTATAACACATCAGGCAGTTACAGGGTTTATCTTATTGCGTTTAACCAGTATGGGTGTTCAGATACTTCATACCAGGATGTTTCAGCCATTGTGTCGCCGGTTGCCGATGTGCCCAACGCCTTTTCACCCAATGGCGATGGCACGAATGATAAAGTGTTTGTTGCCGGTTATGGTGTCGGCAAAATGACGTGGAGAATTTATAACAGGTGGGGCCAGCTAATGTTCACCTCAGTAAGTATAACTGCAGGATGGGATGGCCGTTACAAAGGAGAACTGCAGCCCCAGGATGTATACGGATACATATTAAATATTGAATTTACCGACGGGACAAAGACAAGTAAAAAGGGTGATATAACTTTATTAAGATAGGAGGGGTTATGAAAAAGAATTTTAAACATGTTTACTGTTTATTTTTTGTTATAACAAGTGTGGCTGCTTTAACTGCTGCGCATGCACAGGATCTCCATTTCTCGCAATATTTTAATGCGCCGCTGTTAACTAACCCGGCGAACACGGGGTTTGAGCCTGATGCTGATTACAGGGTTGGGATAAATTACCGTAACCAATGGTCGGGTATATTAAATTACCCATACAAAACTATGAGCGCATGGGGTGACGCACAGCTATTCAATAACCGGTTTGAGAACGGCTGGATGGGAACCGGCCTCGTGTTGTTAAAAGACGTTGCGGGCACCGGTAGTTTAAGCAGCACGAGAGTATATGGTTCGCTGGCTTACCATCAGCTTGTTGGTTATAAAAGTTTGATCAGCGGCGGGTTTGCACTGGGGGCTGTTAATAAAAGAGTTGATGTCTCCAAGCTTACATTTAACACGCAATGGAACGGGCGATTCTTTGATGTAACTGTTCCGAGTAATGAAGTTTTTAATACCAATTCAGTGTGGTATTTCGATTTGTCTGCCGGCCTGAACTATGCGATATTCCCCACTGACAATGCGTATATAAACGCAGGGTTTAGTGTTAACCATATCAACAGCCCCAGCGAATCATTTTTCTCTAATGATGCTGCTGATACAAAGGTGCCTATGCGTTTTAATACTTTTATAAATGGCAGCTTTAAATTAAATGATCAGTGGATTATCAATCCCAACGTCTATTTTAGTATGATGAGCAAGTCAACCGAAATTGTCGGTGGCTTAAACGCGCATTATAACCTTAGTGGCGATGGCAATCTACAATTGATCGGCGGTTTGTATTATCGTGCAAAAGACGCTATTATACCTATGGTTGGCGTTGTGATCAGCGGTATCTCCGCTACTGTGAGCTATGATGCAACAAGTTCTTCCTTGGGAACACTCAATGAAACACTTGGCGCTTATGAAATTTCTATAACGAAAGTCGGTCTGTTTTCTGAATATGGTAAAAATGTAAAATGCCCTTCTGTACGGTTTTGATATTTTATGCCGCCATACCATTATTCTCCGAGGTAGATCTCTAATAATCCATCGGGAAGGCCTACATGAACTTCCTTTTTTTTGCGGTCTATTTTTTTTAATGTTGACTCATTTACAGGGATCAGCACTTCTTTGTTTTGCATAGTGAGCTGCAATACTATCTGCTGTGGTTGTTCAATTACTGATTCAACAATGCCAAGTTTATGATTGTTGTTAACTACCAAAAAATCTATGAGATTCACTGGGGCAGTTTTGCTTACCAGTTTTTCAAAATCGTTTTTTGTAAGCCAGATTTTTTTTTGAAGAAATTTTGCGGCGGCTTCTTTTGTGTCTATGCCTTCAAGTTTGACAATGGTTTCATCATTATTCTTTATGATACTGCTTTCGTGAAAATACGGGAGGTATTCGTCTTTAATCTTCTCAATAAAAATAGCTTCAGCGTTTTTAAAATCTGTTCTTTTACCCAGGGAGTGTTTCAATACAAGTTCGCCTTTTAAGCCGTGTGTGGCGGCCAACTTTCCTATGTGAATGTATGCGCTCAAGATATTAATCTGCGGGATAAAAATATGCGGGTAGCCAAAAATTAATCTTCAACTAATTCTTCTACGGCGATGTTAAGAAAGTTTGGAATGATATGGCTGTATGTCCATAAAATTTTATCAGGGTCATTCAAATGCTCGATCATGCTTTTCCATTTTGCTTCACCGTAATTTTTGATTACAGTTTCCTTTCTTTCTTCTGAATGCAGGTGAACAGTCATACCCAGGGCATCTGCTTCGGGATGAAATTGCGTACCGATAAAATAATCATTGAAACGGATTGCCATTATTGCACGTTCATAATGCGCCACATGCGGCCGTTCTTTTTCTATAGCGAGAATTTTAGCGCCCATTTCATGCAACCGGTTATGATTGGGCTCAATCACCTGGAAATCGCGGCTATCAACAGCATAGAACGGGTCTTTCATTCCTGAAAAAACGATCTCATTTTTTCCGTCGCGTGTCATGTGTACCGGGAAAGTGCCGAAGGCAGTTGAATTGCGTTTGCATACGGTGGCGATTTTAAAATAACGGCAGGCTAACTGGAAACTGTGACAGATGAAGAATATATGTTTTTTGGGATAATTAGCGTAGTCATTATTAAAACTTTCAACAGATTCTATCCATTGCATATATCTTTTATCCCATTCAAGATCGCTTGTATCCAAAGGAGAGCCAGGGCCGCCACTTGAAATAAAAACATCGTAAGAAAGATCAGGAATTTGCAGGTTGCTGCGCACGTCGAAAATATCTAACTGGACAATCTTGTTATTTCTTATAGTCCATTCATCAACTATTTGCTGAAGGCAACGCATTCCCTGGTTGGCTGCACCTTCATAAAGGTCGAGGATCGCTATTTTAATTATTCTGTCATTTTGATTCATTGCCTGCAAATTTACAAATTTTAAAAGTGATGGGATAAACGGAAGTTTTCAACGCAGGAATAATGGGCAAGCGAAAAATTGCGGAGATGCAACAGCCATGTGGTTTTTTACATGTAAATGTTTTTATGAGAGATAATTCTACAGCATAAAAACCATGATACATGATATGTTATTAAATCAAATCAAGCTGAATGGTAACAAGCAGCGAAGACTTATGTTATGCTATGGAAACTTCTTTCATTCAAATTGATAATATCAAAATAGTATATCGCGAAAAAATCCCCGATCCGGCTCAACTATATTTTTATACATGTAATTCCTGTTCTTCCAACTATATGGTGTAAGCAATTTGATGATGCTGTGTTTAAAGATTACAGGCTCATTGCTTTTGATTTGCCAGAGCATGGAAATTCATCTTCTTAAGATGGTACATACTTATCAATAACTAAAGCTGGTAATGACAGGAAAAACTGCAATAAGATATAGGTGCTAAAGCCGGATAAAAAATGAAAGTGCAGTTGAAACTAACATAAGGTTTATAAATTCAGGTTAAACAAGGTTAGAAAATTTCATCATCGCCAAGCAATTCCCTTTCTATCTCCTCCATCTGTACAATGTCCCAGGCTTCGGTATCGGTCGGTGCAATGTTCATTACACCATCCAGGTCCAGAGAGTTAATAACAGCCTGAACAGGCAGTTGAACTTCGCAGATAACAAACGAAACATTTTGTTCGTAAAACTGCTGTTGTAAGGCGGCTACCGTTTCGACTGCCTGTTCATCCAGTTTGGCAACATTCTTCAAGCTAATTACAATATTTGTCTTATGTTGCAGGTAAGAATGAACAAGCTCTTTAAATTCTGCTGTTAAATTGTCAGAAGAAAAATCTGAAACCGGCGTTATCATCGTAAATTTTTCTCTGGTATCAATTTTGAAATTCATACAGTCTATTATTAATCATTTTAACACCTTGTGCATAACTGATTTGTAATATACCTCAAAAATATTTCTTAAACTTGTACAAATACTAATAAATGGATAACAACTTTTCCGCCCAGGTTAAAGAGATCATATCCTACAGCAGGGAAGAAGCGTTGAGACTTGGAAATGATTTCATTGGCACCGAACATCTTTTACTGGGATTGATAAGAGATGGAGAGAATACAGCCATAAAGATCTTAAAACAGCTAAATGTTGACTTGTATGAATTACGCAAGGAGGTGGAGCTTGCTGTGAGAGATAAGACCGGTAAAAACATAGCAAACATTAATAGCCTTCCTTTAACCAAACAAGCTGAGAAAGTAATACGGGTAACTGTGCTGGAAGCAAAGGCATTGAAAAGCCCGTTGGTAGAAACAGAACATTTAATGTTATCTATCCTGAAGAATAAAGAAAACATTGCTACACAAATTTTAAATCAGTACGACGTGGATTACGATTTGTTCAAAACAGAGTTGGGTGTTGTACGCAGCAATGAACCGCGCAGCGAATACACCGAAGAGAATGATGATGATTTTGAAGATGAAAGAAAGCAAGGTTATTCATCACAACAGAAGAAAACAGCAGGCAATGCAAAAAGCAAAACGCCTGTGCTGGATAATTTTGGCAGGGATATAACTAAACTTGCCGAAACCGGTGCGTTAGACCCGATAGTAGGCCGGGAAAAAGAAATTGAAAGGGTTTCACAGATACTAAGCCGCCGCAAAAAGAACAATCCTATTTTGATTGGAGAACCGGGTGTTGGTAAAACAGCTATTGTGGAAGGGTTGGCTTTGCGTATTGTGCAGCGAAAAGTAAGCAGGGTTTTGTATGATAAAAGAGTGATCAGTCTTGATCTTGCTGCATTGGTTGCCGGTACAAAATACCGTGGCCAGTTTGAAGAGCGCATGAAAGCTATAATGAATGAACTGGAAAAGAACCGCGACGTTATCTTGTTTATTGATGAGATTCACACTATTGTTGGAGCAGGTGGCGCCAGTGGTTCTCTTGATGCAAGCAATATTTTTAAACCTGCATTATCAAGAGGGGAGCTGCAATGTATCGGCGCATCTACCTTAGATGAATACAGGATGTATATCGAAAAAGATGGTGCTTTAGACCGTCGCTTTCAAAAAGTAATGGTTGATCCGCCAACGGTGGATGAAACTATTCAGATACTGAACAATATTAAACCCCGTTATGAAGATTACCATAACGTTATTTATAGTCCCGACGCAATAGATGCCTGTGTTAAGTTGAGCGACCGTTATATGACGGACCGCCTTTTACCGGACAAAGCGATTGACGTATTGGATGAAGTGGGAGCAAGGGTTCACTTAAAAAATATCAATGTTCCCCAAAACATTCTTGACCTTGAAAAGCAGATAGAAGAGATAAAACTGGAAAAGAACCGCGTGGTGAAAAGCCAGCGTTTTGAAGAAGCAGCAGCTTTACGGGATACGGAAAAAAGATTGGGCGAGGAACTGGAAAAAGCAAAGACTGATTGGGAAGAAGAAAGCAAGCATAAACGTTACCCGATAGACGAGGAAAATATTGCGGAAGTTGTAAGTATGATGACTGGCATTCCTGTAAAACGTATGGTTCAGGCGGAAAGTGAAAAACTGCGTAAGATGTCTGATGATATGGCAAGCATGGTGGTAGGCCAGTCAGAAGCCATTAGCAAAGTGGTTAAAGCCATACAACGTAATCGTGTTGGCCTAAAGGATCCCAAGAAACCGGTTGGCAGTTTTATATTTCTTGGTCCTACCGGGGTTGGTAAAACTGAATTGGCAAGAGCGCTGGCAAGGTATATGTTTGACTCTGAAGATGCATTGATACGTATTGATATGAGTGAATACATGGAAAAATTTACAGTTAGCAGGCTTATTGGTGCGCCTCCGGGTTATGTTGGGTATGAAGAAGGCGGTCAGTTGACTGAAAAAGTTCGCAGGAAACCCTATAGTGTAATTCTCCTGGACGAAATAGAAAAAGCACATCCTGACATTTACAATATTCTTTTGCAGGTATTGGACGATGGACAACTAACCGACGGACTTGGCAGAAAAGTGGATTTTAAAAACAGCCTTATAATAATGACGTCTAACATTGGCGTAAGACAATTGAAAGATTTTGGCGAAGGTGTTGGCTTTGCAACTGCCGCAAGGATGCAGAGTGCTGACGAAAATAATAAAGCGGTTATTGAGAAAGCGCTTAAGCGAACCTTTTCACCTGAGTTTTTGAACAGGATAGACGATGTGGTTATATTCAATTCCCTTTCCAAAGAGCATATTTTTGAAATTATTGATATCCTGATGAAAGGTGTAATGAAGCGTCTGAACACAATGGGCTTCTCTCTGGAAATAACTCCTGAAGCGAAAGAGTTTATTGCAGAAAAAGGATATGACGTACAGTTTGGGGCAAGGCCGCTGCACAGGGCAATTCAGAAATACCTTGAAGATACTTTGGCGGAGGAAATCTTGAATGTAACCGTTAAACAGGGTGATACTCTTATTGCAGGCTTAGACAAAGAAAAACAGAAAATAAAATTTGAGTTTAGAAAGAAAGAGGAAGAAGCTAAAGTGTAATAGCAAAAACGGTAATTTTTGCAAAGCCCCGTGAGGGGCTTTTGTATTACAAATACCGACTATTATATGGCTTTCACCAAGAAGAAATAGTGTTTTGGCAATTAATACCATAACCTCCGGAAAATTCAATATCTTTCCATTAGGAAATAAAACCTGTTACAATTAACTTGTATGTCGGTAAACAGCGTTCATATCGGGTGCGAAGAGGCAACCCCCACTAGTACAATTACGTATTTTATTCACAAATATTAATCCTTGAGATTTGGAACCATTATACAAATTAATCAAGGGTTGTATTGAGCGTGACTATAAGTGTCAGCGGGCATTTTATGAGCATTATTATGGATTTGCTTTAAAAACGGTGTTCAGGTATATCTACAAGTATGAAAAGGCCACGGATATAGTTAATGATGGTTTTGTAAAGATCTTTAATAGCCTTGAAAAATTCCAGTTAGCTAAACAAAGTATTGATACAGAAAAGATTTTGATGGGGTGGATGAAACGTATTTTAATTAATACAGCAATTGATGAACTGAGGAGACAACAGGCTATGCCTGAAATTGGCGAACTTCCTGAATATATTTGGGAAGAAATGGACAGGAGCCAGAACGCAGACCAAATGATTTTATATAAAGAGCTGATTTGTGAAGTAAAAAGGTTGCCCCCCTCTTACCGTAATGTATTTAATATGTTTGTAATAGATGGGTTTTCACATAATGAAATTGCAAATGTTTTGGGAATTTCTGAGGGTACTTCAAAGTCAGCGCTTGCAAAAGCCAAGACGCACTTAAAGAAATTTTTGGAAAACAGGTTTATGCAAAGCTATGCCATACAAAAATGAAGATTTTCAGGATTTTTTTCAAAAAGCAGGTAGCGATTATCCTTTAAGAACTGATAATTCAGATTGGGACAATGTTGCTTCGAGGCTAGACGCGGCGGCAAATGAACCTAAGGCGCCAAACAGCCGGTTCCTGAAATATACTTTTATTTTTCTTTTATTATTAAGCGGCTCAATTATATTTTACAAGTTTCAATTTTACACAGATAAAATAGTTTTACAGGAGCAGAGCACTAAACAGCATAGGGATTCCGAAGCAATACGTAAATCCGCTGAACATACGGTAAATGAAGGTCTTGCCCCTGTGGATATAAAAACTGATTTTAGCCTTAAGGATTTTAACTCTTATACAAATCAAAGTAAACTGCAGGTATCAGCAAATTGGAGTGAAATCGAGGCCGTAGCTATGGGCCATTTAAAAACCGTTTCGGCTATTAAGAAGGATATAAATGCTATTGTGCCTTTAAAATTAAACGAAGCGGGGATCAGTTCCCTGGAGCACACGAACCACGTTGACCAAACAACCAATATTATTTCTGAAAATAAGAATCCGGGTAGTATTAATAAACTTACAACTCTCAGTAGTGCTATAAACCCGGATAATATTAAATCAACAAAACAGCTTGTAAAATTCCGGCACTTACCTTCAAAGTTTTATGGAACATTTTACGCTTCTCCTGTATTCTCAACAGTTAAATTCCAGAAAATTGACAAACCAGGCTATAAATTGGGTGTTGCACTTGGATACAGCATAAACAAGAGATTTGACGTAGAAATTGGATTACAAAGAGAGCATATTAATTTTTATAGTGATGGTAAATATTTTGAAAGAACAGCGCTTCCAATTAAATCTGATGATGCCGTTCTTAGTAATGTTGACGGAGACAGTAAAATCACAAGCATTCCTGTAACGCTGAAATATAATTTTGCATCAAAGGGGAATAGCCATTTTTATATGG
Source organism: Parafilimonas sp. (assembly GCA_036274175.1). Classification (GTDB taxonomy): domain Bacteria; phylum Bacteroidota; class Bacteroidia; order Chitinophagales; family Chitinophagaceae; genus Parafilimonas. Next base: position 168,960 of record DASUGF010000008.1, on the reverse strand, counting down.
CTGCAGGTATTAACGTGCTTCAGATAACGCATGCCGAAGTTTATGACTATATAGTTTCAAAAAACGGAAGGGAAAGAGATCGTTCAAAAAGGTACAGTTCAGTATCCGATCCAAAATATTTTACGGGAATAATTGCTAGTGCAGGATATGAAGCGAAAGTATGTAATTGGTTTAGTTTAAAAGCGGAGCCTTACTATCAAATGCCGATACAGAATTTTGGTATAGGGAAACTTCCGGTGACCAGTTTTGGTATTAATATTGGAATTGTAAAGCGTTTAAATTAAAATAATTTTAAGGTTTTTGTTTGATGTGTTTAATGTTCCCTTATGCCCAGCCTGAAAAAAACAATTTTGGGGGTTCTTTAGAGTGGTAAACTCAAATGGCTGTCTTAGAATTAAGGCAGCCTATTTTTTAGTTGAAATACTCCGGCTGCAGAAATTAATATAAATAGTCTTAACCGGGTGATATCAGCGATTGGCCAGAAGGTATTTTGCCTTTGACCCTACAGATATTGGATGCCTGGCTGTGTGTGACGGCAATTATCTGCCTTATGCACCGATGTAATAAGCTTGCAGATGCTACTCAACGATTCCGGCAAATCCAACTGCTGCAATGCAATCCGGGAAATTTTCCGGTGGTACCGAAAGTGACGTTCATAAAGACATTGGAGCCATACTGACCGGCCTGCATTAACGACGTAGGTCTTTAAAAAAAGCAAACTAGGACGGGGCAAATTTTGCTAACAGATATACAATTCAAAAATCAATTTATAGCCTTTTTTAAATTAATTCTTAGATCAATATATATTTTTTCTGTTTCAATCATCATTTTCAGTTCATGGCTTTGCGGGTATATTAGTTGAAGCCTTTTGGAAATATTCTGTAATATTATGTTGCGGCCATTTGAGAGGGATGAAGTTTCTATCGGCTTGTCCCAGTTTAATTTAACGTCTATCATCTCGTTTTGAAATGACAGGTTTATGTTGAGAACAGGATTTTTTAATGAATAACTCCGAACCTGTTTAAATGCATTTTCAACCAATGGAAGCAGGATGAATGGAGCAATGGTTTCATAGGAGGGAGAACCATTGATAACAGTATTTACCGTTATCTCTTTTTCTGCGGTAATTTTTTCAAGATCAATATATTCCTGCAACAGTGCAAATTCTTTGTGCAATGGCGCCTTTGATGATGCATTTTCATACAAAATGTATAACAGCAGGTGCCTGATTTTTTTCATGGACTGTGCTGCTACTACAGGTTTTTCATTGGCAATGGTTTCCATTCGTGTCAATAGGTCGGTAAGAAACGCCGGTTGTATAAGGCCATGTTCCGCATACGGGTCTATTTTCTGTTTCTCCTGTTTTATTAAGTCAACCTCCTGTTGTTTTACATACCACAGTTTACCTAATTTAATAGAGGCTGCAACACACCCTTCCATATTTAATTGAGTAAAGAGGCTGAATAGGTTCCAAAGATTACTTGGCTCCCAAAAATATTTCAGCAAGTCTCTCTCTACGGGCATACCAAACGCCGCACGAATATGGGGAACAACAAGTATTTCGTTTATTTCATAAAAAAAAACTCCGAGAATGCTGGCTGCCCACCATAAAAAAAGCATGCTTAAATATTTTCCTTTGTATAAAAATTTTGGAAATAAATAGTATATAATGAAATAACAAAAACACATATCAAGCGGTGTCGATTCTGCAACTACTACGAGAGACTCAAAAAAACTTTTGGCAAACCCCCATCTTGAGTACATGATTATAGCAGACATTATCGCGTAGTACAATATCCATAAGAACCAAAAAAGCGAATGCCTTCCCAACCTGTAATTCAGATTATTGGAAAAAATAAAAGGATGGATGTTCATTTACAGTTTATTTCGGCGTACAAATTAAAGATTTCTAACTCAATGTCGTTTAGTTTAGACCCAATCTACAAATATTCAATATTCAACACTCAATAATCAATATTCAAGTAGGAACGATTCATCATTCGATATTCAATAATCAATTTTTTTTAAAGGTTTTTATTTGAGCATTGAATATTGAGCATTGATTATTGCGTATTTCCAAATTCCTCCCGAAGGATCGGGACAAGTTCTCCAGAGGTGAGGGACTTTAAAAAGCACTTAAGTAAACGACATTGGATTTCTAACCTGGGTTTTAAAAAGTACAGGTGGTAAAAACCACCCGTAGTTGTCTAAAATGAGAAAAAAAATTCAATCCTTATTAGCCAAACTTATAAGGCCTTGCCTGATTGATTTTCTTAAAACTTACTCAAAACCGAATTTTTTTGACTGAAGCCTGATTTCCACCGATTCAATTGTCTTAATATAGAAAAATACCGTTCAATTTCTTTAATTAAAGCCGTTTGTAACTATTAACTTTTTTGTTACGTTATCTTAACAAAAATTACGTTCATAACCATTCATCAATGGAAGCCGCTGCGACTGTAGATATGTTCCCACCCGGGGGGAAAAATATTTTTAAAAAAGACAAGCTGATTAAACTGATAAGCATTCCTGTGTTTGCTACATCCATAGTGAATATTGCAGGACTAATCACCAACACACACTATAACGTATTACACCTTATCATTAACTATTCTTATTTTATCTTAATAGCATGGGGAATTTGGCAGGGTAATGTGGGGTTGATGGTATTTCTTAAAAAGAACTTCCGGCTTTCTTACAAAGCATACTATAAAAGCATCCTTATTTTATATACCTCCATTATTTTTTACACGGCCCTGGTGGCAAGCGCGGGTCTTATCTTATGGCTTGCGTTTGCCAGTGAAGACAAGTCAGCTTACGAACATCTTTTAAATGCTGTTGTCATTATTGTTGTTGTTGCACTTTTTGTTACCAATCTCTACGAAATATTCTACCTCAAAGAACAACAACAGGACATTGCCAGGCGGGCGGAGCAGTTAGACATCGCAAAAACGCATGCCGAACTGGTTGCTTTAAAAAATCAGATAGATCCGCATTTTCTTTTTAATTCATTAAATACTTTGTCTTATCTGATTTCTTCCGATCCTGTAAATGCCCGCTTATATAACGACACGTTGGCTAAGGTATACCGTTATATCCTTATTAACCGGGAAAAGAATCTCGTATCTGCCGGGGAAGAGATTGAATTTTTAAGCAATTTTTTTCACTTAATAAAGATTCGATTCGATAATGCAGTCAACATGGTTATTGAGATCAAAAGTCTTTTTGCAGAAGATTTATTCATTCCGCCGATATCTCTGCAGATTTTACTTGAAAATGCCATAAAACATAATGAGTTGAGCGTTAGTAATCCCCTTACAATTTATGTGTCTGTTTCATCAAATTATGTGACGATAAAAAACCGGGTGATACAAAAAACGTATAAGCCGCCATCAACAGGAACAGGTTTAAATAACCTCGATAATCGCTACAAACTTCTAACAGGTAAAAACATTATTGTATATAAAAACAATGAGCATTTTACTGTTAAACTACCACTATTAAACCCACAGGCATGAAAATTTTTATAATAGAAGACGAAGTACCTGCAATGGAGAATCTGAAAATGAGCATTGCAGCCATCGAAAACAACATCGAAATTGCGGGCACAGCGGCAAGTGTTGAACAGAGTTTACATTGGCTAAGGGCAAATCCTGCACCCGATCTCATTTTAATGGATATACAATTATCAGATGGTCTTTCGTTTCACATCCTGAAAGATGAAAGCATAAAATGTCCGGTAATATTTATAACAGCGTATGATAAGTATATGATCGATGCATTTGAATATAACTGTATAGATTATCTGCTAAAACCGGTTGATTCGAATAAACTGTCAAATGCGTTACATAAGTATAAGAATTTACAGAATCATTTCATTAATAATTATTCTTCTATAATTGATTATTTGCAAGCCACTAAGAAAAACAAATCAAGGATCATTGTTAAAAAGGGAATCGAATTTTTAAGCTTAAAACTTGAAGATGTGGTTTATTTTTTTACGGAACATAAACTTGTTTTTGCCGTCGATAAAGACAACAGGAAATTTTTATGCGAAACAAATTCGCTGGCTGATATAGAAGAAATGCTGGATAGTAAAACTTTTTTCAGGGCAAACCGTAAATACATTGTAAATGCAAACTACATCACAAAGTTCAGGAGCATAGACAAAAGCAAAATAAGCATTGAACTCTTTCTGCCGGTGAATGAAGAAATAATTGTGAGCCAGGAAAATGCTGCGGCTTTTAAAAAATGGATGAGTGAAATTTGATTTTTAAAATTAAATCACTGAAGGTTTAAATTCAACTTCCTTAACCCCATCCAGACCATTGAGCGATTCCACAAACTCAAGTATGGCGCTGCCGGATACCGACCTGTTAAATCTTATTTCAACTGTATATAGATTATCTTCCCTGGTGTTGTTCAGCTTTAAATGATTGTACATGATCTTTTTGGTGTTGAGCATATTTTCAAGCTGGGTTAATGAAACCTCCCGCCTGTTTAGCTTTAGGTGAATCTCATTTTGCCTTCTTTCAACGATCAACCTTTTCTTATAAGGTTTAACGAGGATTAGTATGATCAAAACCAATACGGTTGCTGCTATCGCAGCAAAATACAGCCCGCCGCCGATCGCCAACCCGATTCCGGCTACGGTCCATAAACCGGCTGCGGTGGTAAGGCCTTTAACTACTTCGTGCTTTAAAAACAGAATTGTCCCGGCTCCTAAGAAACCAATACCGCTTACAACCTGTGCAGCTACGCGCGACGGATCAAAAGATACATGCTCTGCTTGCTGAATTTCTGCAAAGCCATAAGCTGAAACAATCATAATAAGTGCAGAGCCAAGGCAAACCAGCATATGCGTGCGCAAACCGGCTGCCCATTCATAACGCTGCCTGTCCATACCAACCATCCCACCAAGAATTGCCGCAATAAATAAGCGTAAGATAACTTCCTCCCATGTGATCATAATTGTAAAAATAATTTTAAATGGGGGAATGATTTTCAAAAAAACCTGTTCCCGGTTAATAGTTCTTTTTGCGTTGTTTCGCCCAATAGACTATATGGTGCAAAAAGCGTAAAAGAAATGATGATTATTTTATAGCGCCCAGTTAACCGGATCTTGTTTTTGGGCAACAAGAAACTCATTTGTTTTACTAAAGTGCCTGCAACCAAAAAAGCCTTTCTCAGCACTGTAGGGAGAAGGATGTGCTGCTTTCAATACATGGTGTTTTGTTTGATCTATCAGTTCCTGTTTCTGATGCGCAAATGACCCCCATAGCAAAAAGACAATACCTTCTTTTTCATCCGACACTTTTTGAATAACGGCATCCGTGAACTGATGCCAGCCGATTTTTGCATGTGAATTTGGTTCTCCTGACCGAACAGTCAAGGAAGCATTCAGTAACATAACGCCTTGTTCTGTCCAGGGTGTAAGATCGCCTGTCGAGGGAATTGGCGCCCCGACATCGTCATATAGCTCTTTAAAAATATTAATAAGAGAAGGTGGCTGTCTTATCCCTTTGGGAACAGAAAAAGATAATCCCATCGCTTGACCCTTTCCGTGATAAGGATCCTGCCCGAGCAATAAAACTTTTAAATTTTTAAACGGTGTTTTATAAAAGGCATTAAAAATTAATGAGCCGGGTGGATAAATTATTTTGCCCTGGGCCTTTTCTGTTTTTAAATAAGCAACGATATTTTCAAAATATGATTTGGAAAATTCAGCTTGCAATACTTTTTTCCAGCTTTCTTCTATTTGAACATCCATTATAATTATGGTTTGGATGCAAACTAATTAAAAATTAATTTTGCCGCCTTTAAAGCGGTTCGGTAGCTCAGCTGGATAGAGCAACTGCCTTCTAAGCAGTAGGTCATTGGTTCGAATCCAATCCGAATCACCTCACTAAAGCTGCTTCCCATTTGGGTGGCGGTTTTTTTATTACCTGGAATTCATTAAAAGAAGTCAAAAACTTTTTTATGAATTGCCGGACAATTCTGGAACTGCTAAAGCTATACTCGATTACCTTCGGCATTTTCTAAAAATTTATTGCTCTTGCTATAGACCGGAGATACATTATTACTTTGCGAATGGCTAAATTTTACAGAGAACTGTGTTCCGTAAATCCCCAAATATTTATAAATTTATTCTACTGAAGCCTAGACGATCCAAAATAGAAAAGAGCAATAAAGAGATCATTTTCAAAAGATCTACAGATCGTCAAATGCCAAAAGCAACTAAATAGTTATCGGGCAGATAAATGAATGTTTCCCGGCTAACCGGAAGATAGCCCGCTAACGAAATATTATCCTGTTTCTGTGATGACAAACAATAACCTGTAAGAAAACAAATCGGAATTATTAAGAGCTTAATAAATTTCGCAGGTGAAAAATGCGATTGCTATTGAATTCTAAAGCACAGAAGCATTACTGCCTGAACGGTTAGTTTGATTACACGAAGTTTTATATTCTGAAAATGAACAGTGAATCAGCACTTCCATCCCTTTGATGCATGTTCCGAATTATGCCTTGTGAAAACAACGGTTTTTTCATAACGGGAAAGTAAAATTAAAGGCGGTATAAATGTCATGAACTGACCATGGCCGGAACTGAGCCTGCTTTTCTTTTTTAAGCGATATTTCTACTGATGAAATAGCTTTTTATGCATATAAAAATAGCTTTTATGAAAAATGTAATCTTTTTCCTGCTGATTTGTATGGCTTTTGGTTGTTCGAGTTCAAGGGATGGAAGGAGCGGACCAAAGGAAGCGCCTTCAAAGGGAGTTGATGTACAAGGAAATAAAAATGAAGTTGTGAAAATGGCTGACGGAGTAATTGCAGACAGCGTGTTTGGATTACCCAGTGTTTGCGGTAAGCCCGATGTTAGTTTTTTTCAGAGATACAAAAATGCGGCAAGGGTGGCTTATTCTGTTTTTGATACCTGTAATAGCATACAATATGTTTACAATCCCAGGACGAATGCCATTTCAGCGAATGGTGCCGCGGCAATTGCCGTCCCGGTTACAAAAATACCTTTTGGAGACAGTGCAAGTGGTTTAACAAGCTCACCTTTCTATTCTTTCGGACAAAACAGGCCTAAAGCTGATAGTGGCTATATCGGTATGAACATACCGGATTTTGTGTCTTTGCATGGCATAAGGGGCTTTCCCGGAATGACTATTTCTGTAACCGACAATTTAAGGGGTGGTAAGTTTGATTTCTTTGATTCGGGTGCAAATTTGATTGTTGACGATGCAATAATCATACGAGCCCCAAATGGTTATTGGGTGCGAGATCTGAGCCAAACGGATAAAGTATTTGTCACTTGGTTCGGCGCAAAGGGCGATGGAAAAAATAATGATAGTAAAGCCATTCAGATGGCTAATGATTACGTGGAAAGAAAAGGAGGAGGTACCGTCTGGTTCCCGCCGAATACAGATACTTCAAAATATTATCGCCTGACCAGGCCGGTATACCGGGCGAGTGGTGTGCATTGGGAGGGTGTGCAGGATAAATCCATTATCTATAATGATACTGCTTTTTATGGTTTTAATACACAGGGTTGTATGTTTTTGGGCAACTATCAGCCTACTGCTTATAGCGAAGCAATGTATTATGATATGAATATGTTCGACACATCAAATAAGATAGTGCTGACAGGCAGTTACGCGGACAGTATTACCCGGTTTAAAACGGGAGATATTGTAATCATAAAGGGTTTGACAAGCTGGTATAGCTCGAAAGGCCATGAAAAGCCTTACGTTGTAAGGATTAATGAAGTTGATAGTGTTCTTACCGCATCTAAAACTATTGTTTTAAAATACCAGCTTGATACAATTCTTAAGTCTGGTAAAATTTCGATTACCGGGCATTTTATTGAAGGAGCTGATAAAGACAGGGATAATTTTAAACATCCTTCTTATTTTGTTAAAAACTGCGCCACTAAAAACCTTGTATTTAAAAGTAATGGGCAATGGATGCTTGGTGTAAGCGCCTTGAATTGCACATTTGAAAATTTAAAGATAATCAGTGCTGAAATATATTCAGGAAATTCAACTGCCTTCTGCACATTAAAGAACATTTACGGAAACTGGTGGAAGCAGGTATACGAATTTTCCATTGGCAGTCACAATACCACGGTGGAGGGCACAACCGTCAGCTACATTAATAACCCATATCTTATTGAAGAAGGCACCAAGCAGCCTTGCATAAAGTTTGGGGAAAATGTTTTTGCAATAACACTCAAAGACGTCTATATTAACGCCGGAAATTATAGCGGCAGGGGCATTTGGTTTGGTGCGGCAAGGTATTGTACAGCGGATAATATAACGTTAATAGGTAAAAGATTAACGAGAAGCTTCGTTGAATTTTCCAATACCGAAAATGACGTCGCTGATGCATCTTATGTAACCGATAATAAGGTTATTAATTCCAATTTCCATGCAAATAGTGTCGATACTATCGGCTATTTTGTTTTAATGGAAAAGCCGGCTATTCAGAGTGCGAGGCTTGAAAATAATAGTGTAATAAACTCAAATTTTTCCGGAAAGGTTTCGTCGAAGCATGCCATAAGACTTGACGGAATGAACCCTCTTATTTCAAATGTAAATGCTGAAACCGGCGCGTTAATGCGTGGCGACAGTTTATTAAACGGAATTGTGGAAGGTGGGAGCTTTGATAATCCTTTCACAGTAACAGGAACAGATGCAGGAATAACGTTTAAAAATGTGTCTGACAGAACAGGCAGGATAAGAACAGATGTTACTGGAATCAGATTTAGGGGTAATCCTGCTGATCCTTTATTAAATGGACAGTTATATTACGACAGTGCAACCGATAAATTGAATTTTACGCACAGAAACGAAACAACAGACCTGATGGCTTCAGTTAATAGTGCAATACCACGAATTATTTTTCTGAATGCTGATAGCACAACTTCACAAGCTAAGGCTAAATCAACGGGCTTAAAAGCATCCATTGAGGCAGGCAAAAAATATTCCGTAATAATAAACGGAAGATCGAGCTGTAGTGGTACTGGCGGAATTTATTATGGTGTATACATTTCTGGAGGGCAGTTATTTGCAGGCCAGATTTTCGGGAGCAATGCGTCATCCAATGCAAATGCTGCTGTTGTTAAATTACCCAAAATTGGAAGTTTAACTACAACGGCTTTAAATAAATTTAGTGGACCAGGAACTTTCGTATTGATGCTTTCTTTTAGATGTTCTACTTCAGGCTATTTTGATTTTATTTATGCGTCTGCAAAAGAAGGGGAAGTTAGTAAATTACAACAATTCTCATCCCTTATAATTCAAGAACTTCGTTGAATGGTTTGACTTATAACAAAAAGGGGTATCGTGATTGAATTTTTGCAATCGTTACCGGCATCGTTTGCGTACATTTATATGAAGCTCTGATTAGCGCCTTACAGTAATTTTTTTAGATTGCGATATATTAGATTTTAGCTTGTATTATAAAGCCTTGAGCGTATTGATGCGGTTTATTATAAGTTGACATATCTTTTACAGTGGCAGCATCAAATACAACTATGTCTGCTTTATAACCGGGTTTTAAAAGCCCACGGTTATTCATATGAAATTTTTGTGCCGGTAATGAGGTCATTCTGCGTACAGCATCTTCAAGCGTTAGAATATTTTCTTCGCGAACATATTTTGCAAGCACCCTTGCATTGGTTCCATATCCCCGCGGATGCGGAGAGCCCTGGTTAAACACGCGAATACTGGCGTCGCTCGCAAACATATCAAAGGGATATTTCATGATGTTCTCTACATCAGCATCACTCATACCATGAAATACCATACCTGCGCTGCCATTCATTACCATGTCCATTATAGTTTCTGCTTCAGCAGCGGCTTTGTGTTTACGTTTCCAGGCAAGATTTATTGCTTCAATGCTTTTGCCATTTAATGTTGTGTCAGCTTTGTAATTGGCAACCACTGCATAGCTATAATGCTTTAGCTTTCTTTTTTTAAGTTTTGCCAGCATATAGTCAGTGCATTGTTTTCTTATTGCTTTACCCGTTAATCTTTGTTTGATAGAGTCGGCAGTTCCTGTGAGCACCCAATCAGGCAAAATGGTATTTAACGTGGTACTGCTTGCCGTATATGGATATTGATCGATCGTTACATCAATGCCTTCCGTCCTTGCTTTTTTTACCATAGCAAGTGTCTCACTACTGCGACCCCAGTTTTGTTGCCCGCTTACCTTAAAATGTGAAATTTCCAAAGGAATATTGGCTGCCTTTGCAATGCTCAGCGCTTCTGTAATGGCTTGTGTAACGCTATCGCCTTCATCGCGCATATGGGTTGAATAAACACCATTGTATCCGGCTGCAACTTTAACAAGCGCTTCAACTTCACTTGTTTTGGAATAAGTGCCAGGCGTATAAATTAATCCTGTTGAAATGCCAACAGCGCCATCCAGCATTGCCTGTTTTACCAGCATTTTCATTTGATTGAGTTCGCTGTCTGAAGGGTCGCGATTGGCATTGCCCATTACTGCTTTTCTTACATCGTTATGGCCAATAAGCGAAGCAACATTTATCGAAAGATGTACACTGTCTATCAAAGAAAAATATTTTTTAAGATCCGTTACAGATAAACCGCAGTTACCTGTAATAACGGTTGTAACACCATCCATTATAAAATTTGTTGCGAGCGGATTTTTTACTTCATCATTTTCAATATGGGTATGCACATCAATAAAGCCAGGCGCTACGGTAAGGCCTGTGGCGTCAATTTCTTTTGTGGCTTTCCATAAACCAAGCTGGCCTACTGCAGCAATACTATCATGTGTAACGGCAACATCACCATAAAACCAGGAGTTGCCTGTGCCGTCAACTATTTTTCCATTCTTTATTAAAATATCTGCTGTTTGCTGTGCCTGAGTTCCAATAGTTATCCATAAAAAAAGTAGCAATAGATTTTTCCGCATCGTTCAGAGCAGATTTAAATTATTTAGACTAATTGCAGTTTGGCAACTTTTGGATCAACAATAACAGTATCGTGTTCAAAATCGGGTTTAATGCGCCATTTTTGTAAGGTGGCTGCGCCAATAATGGCCTCTTCGCTTAGGTTTGGAACCAATAGAAATTCATCGCTTAATAAGATATCATGAATATAAAAATCGAGGATAACTCTTTCTTTAATTTCAATAAAATGACCTTCACTTGCTGTTGAAATTTTTCTCACTCTTCCAAGGTTTACTGGTATTTCAATATCTTTTATAAAATCAGGGTTGATACATGAAAGATTGGCGCCACTGTCAAATAGTGTATATAAATTTTTTTCGCCTTTAGAACCAACGTAGAGTAAGGGTAGTTTTATTACCGACATAACTGTGTTTTCGTAAAGTTAATTATTATTGCTTTAGTGAAAGCCAAACGAATACTTAAATGCCACATAAATCAACTATGAAATTCATTTGTAAGATTGTATTAATACTACTGCTGAATACACAAAGTTTCAGTCAGCAAAAAGATACGGCTTCTATTGTAGTTGATCTTTCGATAAACAATGGAAGCATGAAGCCCATTTGGGCTTGGTTTGGTTATGACGAGCCAAATTATACCTACATGAAAGATGGCAAAAAATTGCTGGGTGAAATTGCAGCATTGAGTTATGTCCCTGTGTATGTAAGAGCGCATAGTTTATTGGTAACAGGCGATGGTAAACCCGCTTTAAAATGGGGCTCGACCAATGCTTATACGGAAGATGCCGATGGTAATCCTGTTTACGATTGGCGTATAACAGACAGCATCTTCGATACGTATATTCAACTTGGTATGAAACCACTCGCGCAAATTGGTTTTATGCCTGAAGCGCTATCAACCAATCCGCAACCATATAAACATAACTGGGAGCCCGGTAATAAGTACAGCAATATTTTTACAGGCTGGGCTTACCCGCCAAAAGATCATAAAAAATGGGCGGCACTCGTGTATGCCTGGGTTGATCATTGTATTAACCGTTACGGGAAAAAAGAAGTGGAAAGCTGGTATTGGGAATTGTGGAATGAACCGGATATACCCTATTGGAAAGGAACGCTCCAGGAGTATTGTAAACTGTACGACTATACCACTGATGCCGTCAAACGTGCTTTGCCAACTGCAAAAATCGGCGGTGCAGATGTAACCGGGGGTGGCAATAAATTCCTGGATACTTTCCTGCATCATTGTTTATATGATACGAATTATGTAACAGGCAAAATCGGCAGCCCGCTTGATCTTATTTCATTTCATGCAAAAGGTAGCCCCAAGCTGGTGAACGGAGTTGTAGTAATGAGCTTGAAAAATCAAATGAATGATATTGCCCGGAATTTTAAAGTGATACAATCCTATCCGCAGTTAAAAAATATTCCTGTGATTATTGGTGAATCAGACCCCGAAGGTTGTGCTGCCTGTGGCATGGCAACTAATCCCGAAAATGCATACCGCAATGGAACGATGTATTCAAGTTATGAAGCTGCTTCTTTTGCGCGGCATTATGAATTGATGAAACAGTATGATATTAATTTAACCGGCGCGGTCACATGGGCTTTTGAATTTGAGAACCAGCCCTGGTTCTATGGTTTCAGAGATCTGGCAACCAATGGTGTTGATAAACCGGTGCTGAATGTTTTCCGAATGTTGGGAATGATGAAAGGAGAATGGGTTAAAGCTGAAAGTGATCGTCAGTATTCGTTACAGCAAGTGTTGGATTCAAGCATTAGAGGCAAGCAAACAGATATTGGCGTGATGGCCACAAAAGAAAATAATACTGCAGCAATAATGTTATGGAATTATCATGATGCAGATATCAAAGGCGATACAAGCAAGGTTTCAATTTCCATCAATAATATTCCCGCCAAAAAAATAAAGTTTACGCAATACCGCATTGATGATGCGCATAGCAATTCCTATGAAATATGGAAAAAAATGGGTTCGCCGCAAAATCCAACCACAGAACAAATCGCAACGCTTGAAAAGGCAGGACAATTGCAACAAATTAATACAACTGAAATGTTGGATGTTATCGATCATTCTGTGCAAATACGTATTGTATTGCCAAGACAGGCGGTTACGTTGCTGAAGATAAACTGGTAATGATTGTAATAAAAATTCCGATGATAGTTATATATTGATGCCCTTATAAATCTTATGAATAGTATGCGATATATTTTTAGCCTTTGCCTGTTCTTGATCATTTTTCAGTTACATGCGCAACCTGTACAACAGCATGGCGCTTTGCATGTAAGCGGAATACAGTTAGTTGACAATCATAATAAACTTGTTGTGTTACGGGGAATGAGTTTTGGCTGGAGTTGTTTTCATCCGAGGTTTTACACAGCAGGAAGTGTACATGCGTTGGCAAACGACTGGAAATGCAGTGTTATAAGAGCATCGCTTGGTGTAGAACCCAAAAATGGTTATAAAGAAGATTCCGCCACGCAAATACAATTGATAAGAAATGTGGTGGAAGCTTGTATTAAGGAAGGCGTCTATGTTATTATCGACTGGCATAGTCATAACATCAACTTAAAAGAAGCCAAAGCTTTTTTTGCAATCATGGCAAAAGATTATGGCAAATACCCGAATGTTATTTACGAGATTTATAATGAACCTGATTATGAGTCATGGGATGAAGTAAAAGCCTATTCAACTGAACTAATTTCTACCATCAGGAAAATTGATCCTGATAATCTTATATTGGTTGGCTGCCCGCATTGGGACCAGGATATTAACCTTGTGGCTGCAGATCCCCTAAAAAATGTTTCCAATATTATGTACACCATGCATTTTTATGCAGGCACGCATAAGCAATGGCTACGCGACCGTTGCGATGCTGCACTTGATAAAGGCATACCGATTTTTATTTCAGAATCCGCAGGCATGGAAGCGACAGGTGACGGCCCGCTGAATGATGAAGAATGGCAGCGTTGGATCGAATGGTGCGAACAGCATAAAATAAGCTGGATCGTTTGGTCTGTTTCTGATAAAAATGAAACCTGTTCTGTGTTGCAAACATCTGCTTCTTCGGATGGCGGATGGAAAGAGGAAGACCTGAAGGAATCAGGCATCAAGTCAAGAAATTTTATTCGCAGGTATAATGCGCAGTGATAGTAGTACCAGGTTTCATCAAAAATTGTTTCGATATTTATTCTGAATTTTTATCACTCAATATTTATTAGCCATGAGAAATATTTTGTTGACTCTTGCCTGTATCGGTTTTGCGTTTATTTCATCAGCTCAAAAGAATAAGAGCTTTGATGCATCATCACCCAACGGCAATATTAAGTTGCATATAGATGTAATAAATAAGCTGCAATGGAATGTTCGGCAAAAAGAGCAACAGGTGATAGAACCATCCGCTATTTCATTGCAACTGGAGAATGAAGTGTTGGGTGATAATGTCGTTATCACTTCTTCCAAAACAGAAAAAGTAAATACAACGATCAATGCAATCAATTATATTAAAGCCATTGTTCCCGATGAATACAATCAACTTACTTTAAATTGCAAGAACGATTATGGAATTATTTTCCGTGTATACAACGATGCAGTTGCCTATCGCTTCTTCACTAAAAGGAAAGACAGCATTATCATAAAAAATGAAGTAGCCAATTTTAATTTCACTAATAATGACAGTGCCTTCATCCCAATTCAATGGGATTATCGCGATGGCCAAAATTTCAACTCATCATTTGAAGCATTATACCACCATATTCCGCTTTCACAATTTCCAAAAGATTCTCTGGCGTTTTTACCATTATTAGTGGATATCGGTAATGATAAGAAAGCAGAAATACTTGAAGCTGATCTTGAGGATTATCCCGGCATGTATCTCGATCTGAATGAAACGCAAAAAGGTTTGAAAGGGGTATATGCACCCTATCCGGTCAATGCACATGTTGTTCAACGAAATCTTATTCCAACAGAACGCGCAGATTATATAGCTAAAACAAGCGGCACAAGAAGTTTTCCCTGGCGTGTTGTTGTTATAAGTGAAGCGGATAAAGAATTGTTGAATAATGATATTGTCTATAAACTGGCATCAGCGCCCGGGCTAACAGATTATTCATGGGTAAAACCGGGGCAGGTTGCATGGGATTGGTGGAATAACTGGAATATAACCGGTGTAAATTTTAAAGCAGGCATTAATACAGAAACATACAAATACTATATTGATTTTGCAGCAGCAAATAAACTGCCTTATATAGTGATGGATGAAGGATGGAGTGAGTTTTATGATCTTTTAAAAATAAAGCCCAATATAAACCTGCAGGAAATAATTGATTACGGCAAGCAAAAAAATGTGGGCGTTATACTTTGGGCTACATGGTATAATGTGTTCAGGCAGATGGATGCTGCATTTCCGTTGTATTCAAAAATGGGTGTAAAAGGGTTTAAAATAGATTTCTTCGATCGTGATGACCAGGTTGTTGTGCGATCAACATATGACATTGCAAAGAAAGCTGCTGAGAATAAATTAATGGTAGATTATCACGGGATTTTTAAACCAACTGGCTTGCAATATACTTACCCAAATGTTATCGGTTATGAAGGCGTGAAAGGGTTGGAGAATTTTAAATGGGCCAATGAAGATCAGCCGCTTTATACCGTAACTATTCCTTTTATACGCATGATGGCTGGCCCAATGGATTATACACCGGGCGCTTTTCGCAATGCAACACAGGCGGCATTCAGGCCAGTTAACGACAACCCGATGGCAAAGGGGACGCGCTGTAACCAACTGGCAGAGTATGTTATGTTTTATGCGCCCTTACAAATGTTGTCTGACAACCCAACCATTTACATGAGGGAACAGAAGTGTACAGATTTTATAACAAAAGTGCCAACCACTTTCGATGAAACAGTTCCGCTTGATGGCAAGGTTGGTGAATATGTTGCCATCGCAAGAAGGAAAGGCAATGAATGGTTTGTAGGCGCCATGACTAACTGGACCCCGCGCGAATTAACCTTGGATTTTTCATTCCTGCCGGCAGGAAAATATACTGCGGAAGTTTTTAGAGATGGCGTTAATGCCGACCGCGATGCAACCGATTATAAAAAAGAAGTTATAAATATTTCATCAGGTGACAAGGTCACTGTTCATCTCGCTCCGGGCGGCGGTTGGGCAGCCAGGATTTCCTCAGTTAAATGACAAGGGTCGGTAGAATTAAAATGCAGCCTTTCAGTCAATGAAAAAATCCCAATATTGCTATTGGGATTTTAAGAAAATTTTTTCCATTGGTTACTTACGCTTCTGTTGAATTTGGAGTTTCAACTCTTTTCACAGCAGGTTGCGGGCGACTGGCAAGCTTGGTTTTCCTATGCTCGTCGCTGCGACGTTTAACGTGAGCTTCATGCTCTTCATGCCATTTCTGGAATTTTTGCATGGCTGCTGCTTCATCAAACAAACCCAGTTTTACACCGCGAAGCAAATGTTTAAGGTACAGCACTCCTTTAAAGGATAAAATGCGCCGGACCGTATCTGTTGGCTCAGCACCTTTGTGCAACCATTCTAATGCTTTCTGACGGTCTAACTGGATTGTTGCTGGAACAGTTAGCGGATTGTAGGTTCCGATTTTTTGGATAAATTTTCCATCACGGGGTGCACGGGCATCGGCTACTACGATAAAGTAAAAAGGTCTCTTTTTACTTCCGTGCCTTTGAAGTCTGATTTTTACTGCCATTTTAAATAGAAATTTAAAGGCCTTTTTAAAAGGTTTAAATGAATAATGGACTGCGAATGTAAGAGATAATTTATTACTTCCTAAAACGCTGCATATAAAATTAAAAAAATTTTTGTTAACGGCGCATTCCCGGCATCCGCATGCCGCCCATAGGCATCTTATTCATCATTTTCATCATTTGTTTCATTTGGTCGAACTGTTTCATCAAAGCGTTAATTTCTTCCAAAGGCTTCCCGGAACCCTTAGCGAGACGATCGCGGCGGCTTTGGTTGATCACGTCAGGATTTGCCCGCTCAAAAGGCGTCATTGAATTAATAATGGCTTCCACACCTTTGAAGGCATCATCACTTATATCTATGTCTTTTATGGCTTTACCTACGCCGGGAATCATACCCATCAGGTCTTTCAGATTTCCCATTTTCTTTATTTGCTGAAGCTGGTCATAAAAATCCTGGAAGTCAAACTGGTTTTTGCGTATCTTCTTTTCCAGTTTTTTAGCTTCTTCTTCATCAAACTGGGCCTGCGCTTTTTCAACAAGCGTGGTAATATCACCCATTCCCAAAATACGTTGAGCCATACGCTCAGGATAAAACACGTCCAGCGTATCTAATTTTTCGCCACTGCTTACAAACTTTATGGGTTTGTTCACAGTATATTGAATGGAGAGGGCGGCGCCACCACGTGTATCACCATCTAATTTGGTTAAAACAACACCGGAAAAATCAAGCCTGTCATTAAAAGCCTTGGCGGTATTTACTGCGTCCTGGCCCGTCATGGAATCCACCACGAACAAGATTTCTGTCGGGTTAACGGCAGCTTTAATATTTGCCACTTCCGTCATCATTGTTTCATCAATGGCAAGACGGCCGGCAGTATCTATGATAACTACGTTTTTGTTTTTTGATTTCGCCTCTTTAACGGCATTTTGGGCAATGGTTACCGCATCTTTTGTTTCGGGTTCGCTATAAACATCAACATTAATTTGTTCGCCCAGGATTTTCAACTGGTCAATGGCTGCAGGCCTGTAGATATCTGCTGCCACTAACAGCGGTGATTTTTTTTGTGACTTGAGGTAATTCGCCAGCTTTCCGCTGAAAGTCGTTTTACCGCTACCCTGTAACCCTGCTATCAATACAACCGCCGGGTTACCAGTGATCTCAAACCTGGCTTCTGTACCTCCCATCAGGTCCGTTAATTCGTCCTGGACTATTTTAACCATTAACTGCCCCGGGCTTATAGCATTGATCACTTTAGAGCCCGTAGCCTTCTCTTTAACACGGTCAGTAAATTCCTTGGCTATTTTGTAGTTAACATCGGCATCAATCAGCGCACGGCGGATATCTTTTACCGTATTAGCAATATTCAGTTCGTTTATCCTTGCTTCACCTTTCAGATTCTTAAAAGCACTTTCAAGCCTTTCGGTAAGATTATTAAACATAGACGATTTTTAGGGATTGCAAATATATAGCAATGAAAAATAAGCATTGCTTCATTTACTTTACTGCTTCTTATTTAGCTTTATTTTTGAAGGGAATTTAAAAAATCATTATGATACAACGAATACAATCTGTTTGGTTGCTGCTGGCTTCAGTCTGCGCTTTTTTGACCATGAGATTCCCTTTTTACTATGTAGGAACAAATCCGAATGTTACTTCAGATCAATTCAACGCTACCACTAACATGATCCTTTTAATTTTAACATCCATACTGGGTGCACTTTGCCTTTTCACTATTTTTATTTTTAAGCAACGCAAATTGCAGATATGGTTAACGATCTTAGCCATCATTATCAGCTTGCTGAATATTTTTCTTTATTTCAATTATAAAAAAGAATATACCGGCGGCGGATTGGCGCTGACATCTGTTCTTGCTTTTGCAATACCCCTGTTTTTATTTTTTGCCGTACAAGGCATTTACAGGGATCAGAAGCTGGTAAGAAGTATGGACAGGTTGAGATAGTGAATAGTGAATGGTGAATAGTCAATAGTCAATCTAAATCTGCAATCGCCAATCCGCAATTTGAATGTAAATGTTAAAGTGAATTCATAAACAATAAAACACCTGTTATATGGAAGTAAAAGATCTAAGTAAAGTACATCATCTTGTCAGCGATATTTTTAAATGGCCTGCCGATAAAAAGGAATGGGAGCAATACAAACTCTCGCAGGAACAAATTGATTTCTTTAATGAAAATGGGTTTATAGGCGGCATTAAAATGCTGGATGATGCACAGATAGAAAGATTGCGTAATGAATTGAATGAGCTTACTGATCCGGGCTCACCCGGCCATGATTTATTCTATGAATTCCACAGCAACGAATCTGCTGATGCGAATACAATCTTATTTCATGCATTGGGCGCATGGCGCATTACGCCTGCCTATCATGACGTGCTTTGGAATCCGCGTTTTGTTGTGGCAGCAAGCCAGCTATTGGGAAATAAACCTGTGCGTTTCTGGCACGATCAGTTGTTTTATAAGCCTGCCAAAAAAGGAGGTGTTGTTGCCTGGCACCAGGATTATAGTTACTGGACACGCACAAAGCCTCTTGCCCATTTAACCTGCTGGTGCGGGTTGGATGATTCAACGCAACAAAATGGTTGTTTGCAGTATGTTCCGGGCAGCCATCGCTGGGGCTTATTGGATAAACCTGAACTTGCAGGTGATCTGATGGGTATTATGGATTATTTAACGCCGCAGCAACAAAAAGAATTCAAGCCCGTTCATGTGGAAACTAAAGCCGGTGAAGCTATCTTTCATCACCCGCTTACGCTGCATGGCAGCGGCGAAAATAAAAGCAGTCAACCGCGCCGTGCTTTTGTGATCAATGTTTTTGCCGATGGTGTTAAAAGTGATTCCAACGAATCTTTATTATCTGGTGTTCCTGTGATTGAGAAAGGAGAGAAGATGCAGGGCCAATTTTTCCCGCTGTTGTTTGAAGGATTGAATTAATACAATATTTCCCACAAAGCCCACAGGGGACACTAAGTAAAAATTCTTTGTGTTGCTTTGGTGCGCTTTGTGGGGACCATTTACGCTCTAAATCCAAAATAAACTGCTATGACCGAAAATGAACTTGCTGCTATTGCTGTGGATATCTGTTACAAAATTCACACAACATTAGGCCCGGGATTACTGGAGTCAGTATATGAAGCAGCTTTTGCATATGAACTGGATAAGCGAAACATTTTTTATACCAGGCAGCAAGGGGTAGTAGCAAAGTATGAGGAAAATGTATTGGATGTTGGTTTTAGAGCAGATATAATAATGGAAAACAGACTTCTCATCGAAATAAAATCTATCGAAGCATTAGATAAAATCCATCATAAAATAGTGCTGACATATCTTAAATTAACAGGAATAAAGCTCGCCTTGCTGATTAACTTTAATGTTGAGTTGATTAAGAATGGAATCCACAGAAAAATTGTGGGGCAATTGCTATAAAATAATTTCCCACAAAGCCCACAGGGGACACTAAGTAAAAATTCTTTGTGTTGCTTTGGTGCGCTTTGCGGGAAATATCAATATCCGTACTTCTCCTTCCACCGGCTTCTTAAAAACTTGCGCAGTTCTTCTTCTCTTGCATTATTACCAGGCTCAAAAAATTTAGTACCAACAATTTCTTTTGGTAAATATTCCTGTTCCTCAAAATTGCCTTCGTAAGAATGGCTGTATTTATAACCTTTTCCGTAATCCAGGTCTTTCATTAAACGCGTTGGTGCATTGCGAATATGCAATGGCACAGAAAGATCGCCGTATTGTTTTACAGCAGATGAAGCAGCGCCGATAGCGGTAGTTGCAGAATTACTTTTTGGTGATGAAGCGAGGTAGATTGCACATTGGGATAAGATAAGCTGCGATTCAGGCCAACCTATTTTATTTACAGCATCAAAGGTTGCATTCGCTAATAATAATGCATTGGGGTTTGCATTGCCAATGTCTTCACTGGCCAGTATCAACATTCTTCTTGCAATGAATTTCACATCTTCACCGCCTTCTATCATTCGTGCCAGCCAATACACGGCTGCATTAGGATCACTTCCACGCAGGCTTTTTATAAATGCGGAAATGATATCATAATGTTGTTCGCCTTGCTTATCATACAGTGCGATGCGCTTTTGAGCAACGTTCATTACTAACTCGTCCGTAATCTCTATGCTCTCCTTTAGGGGTTGGGGGCTTGATGTAACAACTAACTCAAACAGGTTCAGCAATTTTCTGGCATCGCCGCCGCTGATATTTATTAAAGCAGCGGTTTTTTTCAGATCAATTTTATATTGCTTCAATACTTTATCTTTCTGCATTGATTTTTTCAGAAGGTGAATTAAATCATCTTCATCAAGTGGTTTCAAAACATATACCTGGCAACGGCTAAGCAAAGCTGATATCACTTCAAAGGAAGGATTTTCTGTTGTGGCGCCGATCAATGTAATAATGCCTTTTTCAACAGCACCTAACAATGCATCCTGTTGCGATTTATTAAAACGGTGAATTTCATCAATAAACAAAATTGCCTTTGTTTCCTGCTTTGCCTTTTCAATTACTTCACGAACATCTTTTACACCGCTGCTGATGGCACTTAATTGATGAAACGGGATATTTAATGTATGTGCAATAATATTTGCTATAGTTGTTTTGCCACTACCCGGCGGACCCCAGAAGATCATCGAAGGAATATTCGAGTGCTCAATAGCTGTTCGCAGGATGCTGCCTTTTCCAACGAGGTGTTCCTGTCCCACAAGGTCTTCCAGTTTTTCCGGGCGCATTCTTTCAGATAAAGGAGCCATAACTATATCAGATTTGTTGAAGTACGAAATACGAACTTAATGTTTTCACTGTTAACAAAAGAATTATGCAGGGATGGATACGATTCAGGTTGCAACTGTGAGTGCGCCTTTCATGTTAACTTTATTAAGTACATTATCGTGCATCAACTTTTCCTTACCTTTCACAAAAATTAATTACTCATGGATTTTCTTGCTAATTATTGGTGGCTTATTCTTGCTATATTCATCGTTTTCAGTGGTCTTGTAACAGTTAACCAGGCTACGATTGCAGTGATAACAATGTTTGGTAAATACAGGCGGATTCTTCGACCCGGTCTTAATTTTAAAATCCCCATCCTGGAGCAAATTTATCGTCGCATCAGTGTGCAAAACCGTTCTGTTGAACTTGAGTTCCAGGCGGTAACACAAGACCAGGCTAATGTTTATTTTAAAAGTATGCTGTTATACGCAGTGATGAATGCAGATGAGGAAACCATAAAAAAAGTGGCATTCAAATTTATCAGTGATAAAGATCTTATGCAGGCTTTGGTACGCACGATTGAAGGTAATATACGTTCTTATGTGGCTACCAAACGGCAAAGCGAAATTTTAGGGCTGAGAAAAGATTTGGTTGAATCCGTAAAGGCAGAGGTTGATCATGTATTGGAAGACTGGGGTTATCATTTACTTGACCTGCAGATAAACGATATTACTTTCGATAAAGCCATTATGGAAAGTATGAGTCGCGTTGTTGCCAGTAATAATTTAAAAGCTGCTGCAGAAAACGAAGGCCAGGCATTACTCATCACCAAAACAAAAGGCGCAGAAGCAGAGGGGAATGCTATTAAAATAGCGGCGGAAGCAGAACGGGAAGCGGCGCGTTTGCGGGGACAGGGAGTTGCTCTTTTTCGCGAAGAAGTTGCAAAGGGCATGAGCCAGGCTGCTGAACAAATGAAACAGGCTAATCTCGATACCAATGTTATTCTTTTCAGCATGTGGACGGAAGCGATTAAAAATTTTGCCGAGTTTGGAAAAGGCAATATTCTTTTTTTGGATGGAAGTACAGATGGCATGCAGCGTACCATGCATCAACTGATGGGCTTACTTCAAATGCACCCCGCAGGCAATGCAAACAGGTCTAAAGAATAACATTCTTTATTCGATCAAATAGGTGTTTTATATCTTCATTCATAATACTAACGTATGAGCGCCAACATTCCCGGAGGCTACCAAACTGTAATGCCTTATTTAATTATGGAAAATGCAGCTGCATTTATCGAATTTACGCAGAAAGTTTTTAATGCGGAGCTTTTGGGTAAGCATATGAGCGGTGAAACAGCCATTATGCATGCAGAAATAAAGATCGGAACCAGTGTTATCATGTTTGCCGACAGTACCGGGCAATATCCACCTATGCCCGCCGGTTTATTTATTTATGTGGATGATGCTGATAAAACTTATAACAGTGCGTTAGATAATGGCGCAACGGCCGTAACAGCAATGGCAGATCAATCTTATGGTCGGTCGGGCGGTGTAAAAGACATTTTTGGGAATGTCTGGTGGATAACATCGCTGATTTAATTTTCTTTGCCTTTATGAAAGGCGCTTTAATACGATTACATACTGCAGTTTTTTTGTGGGGCTTTACAGGTGTTCTTGGTCGTGCTATCAGCTTGAATGAAGGCTGGCTTGTTTGGTGGCGTATGTGTATAACTGCAGTGAGTTTATGGGTTCTGTTTTATTTCTTTAAGAGTATCCCTAAAATTTCGCTGAAAGATTTTTTTAAGATTGCCTCAGTAGGCACTGTGCTTTCATTGCATTGGCTTGCATTCTATGGTAGTATTAAATATGCAAATGTTTCTATTGCATTAACGTGCCTGAGTACCACGGGACTGCTGAGCGCGATTATCGAACCGTTGTTTTTCCGCAGAAAAATAAACCTTTATGAATTGATGCTGGGCGTGTTTGCACTGGCAGGCATTGCATTGATCTATGCTACCAACCTGTCTTTTTCAACGGGTATTTATATCGGTTTGCTTTCCGCGTTATTGACCGTACTTGTGTCTGTCATGAACAAAAAGCTGATTGCAGGCTATGCACCGGAAAAGATCACGTTATACCAGTTAACCGGCGGTTTTTTGGGCCTGAGTATTTTGTTGCCTGTTTATGATATCCTTTTTCCATCCACGCAAAAAATACCTCAACTGTTCGATTGGCTTTGGCTGATCCTATTGAGCTGGTGCTGTACAGTGCTTACTTTCTTACTGTATATAAATGCGCTGAAAAGAGTAAGTGCATTTACCGTAAACCTTACGCTTACCCTGGAACCTGTATATGGAATCATACTTGCATTTGCTATTTATCATGAAAATCAATCGCTGAGCAAATATTTCTTTTTTGGCTTCGGCCTGATCCTGGTGGCCGTATCCCTCCAAATGTTCACACTTATAAGGAATAACAGGAAACTAATTGTGAACCCATTATAGTATTTAAACACTATATTATATAATTATAGCATCACAGCACTATAATTTACAAATATAGTATTATAGTACTATATTTGTTTGAAATTATCCTGTGGCTAAAACAGTAAATGCTATTGTTATAACAGGCGATATAATTGCCTCCTCAAAACTTAGCGTGACAGCAAGAAAAAAGCTGCAAAACAAAATTGATAGTTTCATAAAAAAAATTAGTGCAATCCTGCCTGATTTCAAAGCTGAACAATTTCGCGGAGACAGTGTACAGTGCATCCTTACAAAGAATAGATTATCTGCATTGCGCACTGCTTTATCACTCTATTGTTATCTGGCAACAGATAATTTTAAAATAAGACAGTCAATCGGTATCGGGGAAATAAGTTATAGTGGTAGTAATATAGTTACTTCAGACGGCACAGCTTTCAGAATTTCCGGTGAAAACATCGATGGGTTAAAAAAAAGAAATGAACTTATCCATGTTGCTTCTGCGGAAGCTTCGTTTAATGAAGAATGGAAGGCGCATAGCGCTTCATTGAACTATTTATTGGAACGCTTAAGTAATGCCCAGGCAGAAGCGTTGTATCTCCAGTTGCAGAATGTGCGGCAGGAAGAAATTGCGAAAGCATTGAAGATTTCACAGCCCTCTGTGCACCAGCGTTTGCAGGCTGCGGGGTGGGCTGTTATAAATCCCATGTTGCAAAGATTTGAAACAGTTAATGCTGTTTAATTTATATTTAATAATGCAAATATTGTTACAATGGTTAGCTGTTCATTTGCTTGCGGATTTCGCCTTGCAAACAAAAAAGCTGGTTCAGCAAAAAAGAGAATGCAAAGCGGGGTCATGGTTTTTATACGTGCATTGCCTGCTGCATGCGGGACTTGTGTATTTACTCTCACCTGACAAATCATTTTGGCTGATCCCGGTTATCATTTTTATCACGCATTATTTCATTGATCTATGGAAACTTTATCAGAAGGATACTGCAACGTTTTTTATAATTGACCAGTTGTTACACATTACTGTTCTGGTAATTGTATGGATTATTTTTTACCATCCGGTTAATGACTTTGACATAACCCTGACCCGTTTATTACAGTATAATAATTTCTGGCTTATCGCAGTAGCTTATCTTTTTACTATTTTTCCTTTGGCTTATTTACTGGGCTATGCCACACAGCGTTGGAGGAAGGATATTGAGCAAACGTCCGAACATTCAGCCACCAGTTTGAGTGAGGCAGGCAAATGGATCGGCATTTTTGAAAGAATACTCGTGCTTACGTTTGTTGTCGTTAATCATTTTGAAGGAATAGGTTTTTTAATTGCAGCCAAGTCGATCCTGCGTTTTAATGATATAAAAGGGGATCACAAGCACAAAGAGGCAGAATATGTGTTGATCGGAACTTTGATGAGCTTTGCCTCATCTATTGTAATCGGAATTCTTGTTACATTGTTAATGAAATAACCTTACAGACTGCAATAACCTAATCATAACGTAGTAATGAAAACAGTTTCATTTTTTATTTTATTATTTACATCTGCAACAGTAGTTATGTATGCGCAAGATTTAACAGGCGAATATTATCTTGAAGGTGTTATGGAAACTGCCAGCGGTTTTCAAATAAACGCAGATTCCGGGTTTCAATTCTTTTTTTCTTATGGTGCATTAGACAGGTCCGGAAAAGGCAAATGGAAAATGTTAAATGACTCCACTATCATTTTAAACAGTGATAAACGGCCGCCTCTTGATTTTAAACTGGAAAAGCAAACTTCCGCTGCCGATAAATCTATTACAATACAAATAGATAATAACAACAAAAATATTTTGCGGTATGTGCAGGGTTTTATTAAATCAGGACCTACAGAAATACCTTTTGAAATGAATGCTGGCGGAATTGCCAGGCTTGAAAACCAGGAAATAGATTCTGTCGGGTTGATATTTACGCTTTGTCCCGACAGGTATTCCGTTCTTCCGGTAACACGTGGCAATAATAGTTTTGTATTTCAATTTGAACCCTGGATAGCAGAAGTTTTTTTTGAAGATTTTATATTGACGTATTCTGAAGGCGCCTTTACCGGAAAACATCCCTTGCTTAAAGGAGATAATTATATTTACAGAAAAGAATAGTTTAAATGAGATGTTCGGATTATTGAATCCATCACCCGCCGTTCATCACTGATCAATTCACTCAAATACTTATCGGCATTATACTTGATAAATCACTATAAAAAAATATTATGTACAACGACTATATAACTACGCAGGATGAAGCCATTTGTCATTTGTTTTTGCATTGTTGTTTTAAGGATGGAAATTTTTCACAGGATGAAATAAATGTTGTTGCTGCAAAATTTGTTGAGCTGCAGATACATCGGGATCTTAATTTTAAAGAGGAACTGTTGCACTATAAAGCATATAAAGAAAATATCTCCAATGAAAAAGAATACCTGAAGCATCTTCTCAAGCTTATCAATCCTGTTCAAGATCTTGCTTTGTATTCTTATTGTGTTGAATTGAGTTTAAGCGATAGCTTATTATCTGAAGCAGAAGGTTCTTTATTAAAGCAAATTGCAGCGCTTCTTGAAATTGACCAGGAGAAAGAAACTATAGATAAACTTATTACCCAACGAAAGGCGGTGGAGCTGGAAAAGATATTTTAAGATTTTGCCATCTGCGCGTAAGGGATTTTTTTTGAAATGCGTAACCTCGGTGCAATCAGATAAAGGCCGAGCCCGGCTATAATTAATCCAACCGAAATAATTTCCGCCTGTGTAGGATTTAACCCTAAAAAATGATATTGTGTATTTACGCGGATATGTTCAACAATAAATCTTTCAACTCCATTGAAAAGAAGATAAATGGCAAACATTCTGCCCGGTATTTTTATTTTTTTTCTTATCCACCATAAAATAAAAAATAATGTAAGGCAGACAACTATTTCATAGATAGGGGTAGGAAAAACAGGAATGGGCAGATAATTACAATAATTATCCCAGGTGCAACCGAAAAGCGGGATACCTTCATTGTTTACATTATGAGGATAAGTATAAGCGAAGAGCCAGTCGGGCAAACCCAGGAACGGTTTTATTGAGGCATGTTGTACGGCGTCGAGAGAACCAAACTGTTGAGCATAATAAGTTGCATTGTCTGCTAATACGCGGGAAAAAGAATTGGCTGAGTTGGAAAGCTGGACGCTGCCATCAGCATTGCTAACAAATGCGCTATTGATTATGCCCCAGTCGCCATCACCGGCAACCTGGCATCCCATTCTTCCCCACCCGTAAGCAAACATTAAACCCGGAGCGCAGGCATCAGCAACATTAATAAAGCTTATTTTATTTCTTTTGAAATAGTACAGTAGTGCCAGGGAGGCAACGATCAATCCGCCATAGAAAGTTAATCCGGCCGGAGAAAATAAATTGCCTAAGGGGTCTTGTACGAACCTGTCCCAGTTTTCCAGGTTGTCAAAGATTTTTGCACCGGCAAACCCGAATACTGCTGCTATGATCGTCATATCGCCAACCCTGTCGCTAGGCCAAATCCGTATAGTACGTTTTTCCGGGTTAGTCAGCCTGGATTTGTTCTTCTCCCGCCATTTTAGACCGGCAAAGAATAATCCAAGCAACGTTCCGGCAAAAAAACTTCCTGCGGAAGAAAAGATAAATTCCTGGGGGTCATTGAGAGCTCCCTTGACGATAAAAATACCCAGCACTTTATATCCCAAAACAAACCCAAAAAAGAAATTGATTAATAATTCACCAATACTGGCGGGTTTTCCAACTTCAAGAGTTGTTTCTTTATAGGTAAAGTACCCCGCTGCCTGCTTGCGTTTTAATTCCTTCACCAATAACCAGGCGCATACCAGGAAAGAAATAGCTACGCAAAACCCAAAAGTGTTGACAATTTTTAAAGCAGGTAAGTTCCATTCAAAGACATCTTTGAACAGATAATACAAATTAGGATACATGAATCGGTTTTAAAAAACGTGCAATGATACTAAAAGAATAAACCTGTTGTGTGTATGATCGATTTAAGTCGGCCTCTAAAGCATTCTCACTAATAACAGAGGCTTTTTTAGACAAAATGTCGCAAAAAAATGATGAGTGTTGAAATATTGTCATATAATCTTTGGAGGTCTCTGCTGTATTTACACAAAAAATGCAATGGTATGCTGTTTGAAAACTATATCCAAACAATCATTAAAAATAAAAAAGAATACTATGACAACTTTAGCTAAACGTAACTACAGGACTTTAGACAACTTATTCGATGAGTTTTTCAGCGTATTGCCATCTGCATGGGGCAAAGAAAATGGCTGGAATGTTCCCCCGGTAAACATTCACGAGAACAGTGAAGGTTTTCATCTTGAATTAGTTGCTCCCGGTTTGAAAAAAGAAGATTTTAAAGTGAATCTTGACAAGGGCTTACTTACGATTGGATACGAAAAGAAGAATGAAACGGAGAGCAACGAATATAAAACTCATCGCCGTGAATTTAATTTCACAAGCTTCAAACGCAGCTTCCGTGTAGATGATGTGATCAACACAGAAGCTATCCAGGCGAAGTATGAAGACGGTGTTTTAAAACTTTATCTTCCTAAAAAAGAAGAAGTTAAAGCATTACCTAAAGAAATTTCTATACAATAGTTTTTTTTCGTAGCAGTTGGTTTTGGTTAGAACCCCACGTTTTTACGCGGGGTTTTTTGTTGCCGCTTATAAAAAATCATTTACAGAATTTTACGGCTTGTAACTATCTTCATCCATCCTAACTTCAATTATGCGTTATTTACTTCTCTGCCTGGTAGCAGGCGTTATCTCCGGTAATTTATTCGCGCAGAGTTTGTTTATGCCAAGGAATGTGCAGGCGGCCTATACCAGGGGAACAAGGAGCCTGGACGGAAATCCCGGCAAAAATTACTGGCAAAATCATGCGCGATACAATATTAATATCACCGCAATGCCTCCGGATAGAACTATTAAGGGGAACGAAACCATAAATTATATAAATAACAGCCCGGACACCGTTCGCAGACCGGCAATTAAACTGTTTATCAATATTCATAAGCCAGGGGCGCCAAGGAATTTTGGAGCGAACGATGATTACCTCACATCAGGCGTGCATATTGATGCGATAACCGCTAACGGAACAAGTATAACGCCGCCGGAGGATGCCGGTACATTTACGTTTTTTAATCTTCGTTTGCCCGCCCCTTTGGCGCCGCATGATTCAGTGCAATTAACATTTGACTGGCATTATGAGATTTCAAAACAAAGCGGCCGCGAAGGGATGATCGATTCTACCGCTTATTTCCTTGCGTATTTCTATCCACGCGTAGCTGTATATGATGATTATAATGGCTGGGACAGGATGCAGTTTATGGACAGCCATGAATTTTATAGCGATTTTAATGATTACACTGTTACGGTGAATGTTCCGAAAAATTATATAGTGGTTGGAACAGGAACATTGCAGCAACCTGAAAAATTATTACAGCCTGAAATTTTGGAGCGTTACAAACAATCCTTTACTTCTGATGCTACAATAAACATAGTAACACCTTTGAATGTAGCAGCTAAAAATGTTACCGCTCAACATGACGTGAACAGTTGGCAATTCGTGGCAACAAATATTCCCGACGTCGCTTTTGGATTAAGCGATCATTTTTTATGGGATGGCTGCAGCGTAATAGTGGATGATAAAACTGGCAGAAGGGCGGGCGCTTTTGCAATGTATAATGATACCGCGGCAGATTATCATCGTGTAGCGCAATATGCAAAACATTCGCTTGATTGGTTATCGCACAACTGGCCAGGCATTCCCTATCCTTACGAAAAAACAACGGTATTCCAGGGCTATGCAGGAATGGAATATCCCATGATGGCGAATGATGAAACCTATAGTGATACTTTGTTTTCCCGCTTTGTGGCCGAACACGAGATTGCTCATACTTACATGCCTTTTTATATGGGTATTAATGAAACGCGTTACGGGTTTATGGATGAAGGATGGGCAACAACTTTTGAATATCTTATCGGTTCTGCCGATATAGGCACAGAAGCAGCTACTGAATTATTTAAACAATTCAGGGTGGATGGATGGATCAATGATCCTTCTGATAATCAGCAGATACCAATCGTTACACCAGGCGATGCACTCTCCGGCACTGGTGGTTTTGGCAATAATGAATATGGCAAAGCTGCGCTTGGATATTTGGCTATGAAAGATCTGCTGGGTGATGATCTGTTTAAAAAATGTCTTCACGCTTATATGGACAGATGGCATGGGAAACACCCGATCCCATGGGATTTTTTTTATACATTCAATGACGTTTCAGGAAAAAATTTAAACTGGTTTTGGAATAACTGGTTCTTCAGCACATATTATATTGATCTTGCCCTGACTGATGTAAAAACAAACGCTAACAATTATACAGTCGTTATAAAAAATATCGGCGGAATGGCTGCACCCGTCAATGTGATCGCTGAATATGAAGACGGGAGTTCGGAAAAATTTCATCAAACACCTGCCATTTGGATGAGTGATCAAACACAAACTACGATAAGCATTAATGCTAAGAAAAAAATAAAAAGTCTCACACTTGACGGCGGCATTTTTATGGATGCTGATGTGTCCAATAATAACTGGAATAAATAGAAGTTTTTATTGACAACGCCTAATGCTTTGACATATTTGCGGGAACTATTTTTAACTGCAGAATAGTGCAAAAATTAAGCTGGATGTTCAGCAAAAAATAATACTTACTATCGTTTACCTCATACTTATTCTTTTCGATACATACAAGGCTTTAATGCCGGCATTTTACCGTAGTTAAGGAATATCATTGCTTTATTTCAATCAAATTATTCATTCACTCTTCCTTTAAAAGCATTTTTCCGAAAAGCCATAACAGAGTAGGGCCAACTTATCAATCTATTGTTATCAAACTAAAAGCTTTTACTGCACTGTTTTTTTTCTCAAGCCTTTCGCTAAGCTTTGAATATCTGCGCAGAATGCAGATGAGATTGTTTTTAATCAATGCCTGGCACAATACGGTTATGTTGCCGGAAGTTTCCTGATTGATTCAGGCCTATCGCAGAATAACTCACAGAAACGTGCATTCCTGACCGGGGCTGATAACCTTCAACCGGATACGCTAACCCGGCAACTGATTTTCACCGGCATTTTTTGATTAAAATGGATCAGTTATTCAGAATTTTGTTGCATAAACTAACACTTGTTTAGTTACTATTCGCACAAATAACTGTTTTATAAAAATTTAGCGTGGAAATTTATATTAATTTAGCAGCCCTTTTAAAATACAGGTTAGCCGGGTAACACATCAACAATATATCACCTTTGCGGGACCGGCTATATAAAAATAAATATCAAGTTTATGCAAGCAACTGAAGCAAATATGAAAGAAGTCACACAATCGGTATGGCACAAAAGGCCATTGATTATTTCAGGCCCCTGTAGTGCGGAAACCGAAGACCAGGTAGTTGAAACTGCAGTACGGCTACACAAAACAGGAAAGGTGGATATGCTGCGTGCCGGCATTTGGAAGCCCCGTACACGTCCCGGAAGTTTTGAAGGTATTGGCACGAAAGGGTTACCCTGGATGCAGAAAGCCAGGCAGATCACCGGATTGCCTGTAACTGTTGAAGTAGCAACAGGAAAGCAGGTAGAAGATGCTTTGCATTTTGATATTGATGTTTTATGGATAGGGGCACGCACAACGGTAAATCCATTTAGTGTACAGGAAGTGGCCGACGCTTTACGCGGAGTTGATGTCCCGGTGCTTATCAAAAATCCCATAAATCCCGATCTTGAGCTCTGGATCGGCGCCGTTGAACGCATTGCCAAAGCGGGGATCAAACAATTAGGTTTAATTCATCGCGGGTTTAGCTCTTATGGAAATACTGAATACAGGAATGCTCCTATGTGGCACCTGGCAATTGAAATGAAACGCCGTAATCCCGGTTTAATGATGATAAACGACCCTTCTCATATTTGCGGCAGGAGAGATATTTTGCAGGATGCTGCACAAAAAGCGATTGATCTTGACTATGATGGTTTGATCATCGAAAGCCATATTGACCCTGATCATGCTTGGAGCGATGCAAAACAACAGGTTACGCCGGAACGTCTGGGTGAAATGCTTGGCAATATTCGCTGGAGAAAAGAGGATATTCCCTCTGAAGAGTATCATGCCCATATGGAAAAACTGCGCCAGCAGATAAACCATTTGGATGACGAGTTGATGCAGATATTAGGACAGCGCATGAAAGTGGCCGATGAAATTGGTAAATATAAAAAAGCAAATAACATTACTATCTTACAAACCAACCGATGGAATGAAATTCTTGAAAGAGCTTTTATAAAAGGAGAAAAGCTGGGTTTGACTAAAGAATTTATCACTAAATATTTTGATGCGATACATATGGAAAGTATCAGTCACCAGAATAAGGTTATGAATGATTAACCCCCATCCCCTGAAGGGGAGTTTTTAACTTCAAAAATTTTTTTAAGCCCCTTTAGGGGTTTGGGGTATGAAAAAACAAACGGTTCAATTTAATACATCTTCTACTACATTCTATTTTGATGCTTCTTTTGACATCCTTGAAAACATAACCTCAAAGGATAACGCCGTCATCATTACTGATGAAAATGTTTTTTGCGGCGTCAATAACAAAAAATTCAAAGGCTGGAAAACTATTGTACTGAAAGCAGGAGAGGAACATAAAGTTCAGCATACCGTTGACTTAATCATTGAACAATTGATCGATTTTGGCTGCGACAGGAAATCTTTTCTTATTGGTGTTGGTGGTGGGGTGGTTACAGATATTACCGGTTATGCAGCCGGTATTTTTATGCGCGGAATAAGATTTGGTTTTGTACCGACTTCGATCCTGGCAATGGTAGATGCATCGATAGGCGGTAAAAACGGAATTGATGTAGGAACTTATAAAAATATGGTTGGCTTAATAAGACAGCCTGAGTTTTTATTGTACGATTATTCCTTCTTAAAATCTCTTCCAAAAGCAGAATGGGTAAATGGTTTTGCTGAGATCATTAAACATGCCTGCATAAAAGATGCAGCCATGTTTAAGTTGCTCGAATCACACAAGCTTAGCGATTTTCAGAAAGACGCAACACTATTAAACAAACTTATTCAGCGCAATGCTTTATTTAAAAGTAAGGTTGTTGTGGAAGATGAGTTTGAAACGGGAGACAGAAAGCTGCTGAATTTCGGACATACATTTGGCCACGCCATAGAAAACACCTATCAACTTCCGCACGGCCATGCTGTTGCCGTTGGAATGGTAATGGCCTGTATGATCTCTGCTTCCTACAAAAATTTTAATGATAGTAATCGTATCGTTGCGTTGATAAAAAATTACGGGTTACCTGTTCATCAATCCTATAAAGCAGCCGAAGTGCTGGAAGTGATGAAAGCAGATAAAAAGAAAGTAAGGGATGTAATAAGTTATGTGTTGCTTGAAAAAATAGGCAAAGCTGTTGTGCAGCCGATAGAGATAAGCGAAATAGAAAGTATAGTTACACAATTGGAAGGTTAACAAAATGAAAGCGGTCATAAAAGGTTTTGGTTTTAATAACTCCCCTTTGGGGGATGGGGGCATTGGCATCGTACACGCTCCCGCATCCAAAAGCTCGATGCAGCGTGCCTGCGCCGCTGCATTGGTCAGAAAAGGGGAGAGCATTATCCGAAACCCGGGTAAAAGTAATGATGATAAGGCAGGATTAAATGTTATCAGGGTTTTAGGCGCAACAATTAAAGAAAATGAAGATGGCAGTTTAAGGATTATAAGTGAAG
Source organism: Parafilimonas sp. (assembly GCA_036274175.1). Classification (GTDB taxonomy): domain Bacteria; phylum Bacteroidota; class Bacteroidia; order Chitinophagales; family Chitinophagaceae; genus Parafilimonas. The sequence continues at coordinate 135,191 of DASUGF010000008.1, read as the reverse complement.
GTGTTAAACCAGGTTCTTCTGTTGTAAATAATGGTGAGGCAGGTTTAGGCATTCGCATGTTCACACCTATTGTAGCATTAAGTGAAAATGAAATGCTGATCAACGGGGAAGGCAGTCTGCTTACACGTCCGATGGATTTTTTTGATGAAGTAATGCCGCGGCTTGGTGTGGAGATCGCATCCAATAAAGGAAAACTTCCTATAAAAATAAAAGGCCCTCTGCAGCCAAAAGATATTGAGATAGATGGTTCTTTAAGTTCACAGTTTCTTACCGGTATATTGCTCGCTTACGCAGGTTTGGATGCAAAGAATGTAACTGTCAAAGTAAACAATCTTAAAAGCAAACCTTACGTTGATCTGACTTTAAGTGTAATGGAATCTTTCTTATTAAAAGTTCCCGAAAACCGCAATTATGAAGCCTTTTATTTTGATGACACACCAGATACAAAACGCGGTGATTTTGTTGATTACACTGTTGAAGGCGATTGGAGTGGCGGTGCTTTTTTATTGGTTCTTGGTGCAATTGCAGGCAATATAAAAGTTGCTGGTTTGGATATCGCATCAACACAAGCAGATAAAAAGATATTGGAAGCTCTTGAAAGCTGCGGCGCCCGGGTAATTATTGGCGAAAAGGAAATCGAGGTTTCTAACTCCCCTTTAGGGGCCGGGGGCGTCGCTTTTGAATTTGATGCAACAGATTGTCCCGATCTTTTTCCGCCATTAGCCGCTTTAGCAGCATGCTGTAAGGGTACCACAAAAATTACCGGTGTGCATCGTCTTGCACATAAAGAAAGCAACAGAGGGTTAACAATACAGGAAGAGTTAGGCAAGATGAATATCAAAGTTGAGTTGAAAAATAACGAGATGTTGATCGAAGGGACAACTGAAATCAAAGCAAACACAGTGCATTCGCATCATGATCACCGTATTGCGATGATGTGTGCATTGCTGGCTTTAAAAGCAGACGGTGAAACAGTAATCGAAGAAGCAGAAGCTATTAATAAATCTTATCCTGATTTTTACAGGCATTTGCAGCAGCTCGGCGCTTCCTTGAATTTTGAGTAATTTTACCAATATAATTTCATAAAGATGCCTTCGCATAGCAAAGAAGTAAAGCTGATTATAGAGGCAGGGAAAATAGCCGGTGCTAAAGCTATGGAAGAAAATTTTGCCCTCGATTTGCCTGTGGTAATTGTTGAAGATGATTGTATTGTTGAACTTGAAAGAAACGGTCAAAAAAAAATTATTAAAAAGATCATGAACGACCGAAAAGCAAAACAGCGTTAAACGGATTAGGGTTATCGCAGGCCCAAATGGTTCAGGTAAAACAACATTATATTATCTTCTAAAAGATTTATTGTTTACAGGGGTTTGGATTAATGCAGATGAAATTCTTTAAAATCCAAATCAATACTTATACACTAACATTTCCCGGGAAAAAAATTTCTAATGAATGCGTGGCGTTGCTTACAGATTTTTTTCGGTATTGGCTTATTCAAAATAATTATACATTCACTACTGAAACAGTAATGTCACATCCATCCAAGATTGATCTGATAAAAGCAGCCCGTAAAAAAAATTACAAAACATATTTATACTTTATTGCAACTATGGACCCGCTAATTAACAAGATGCGAATTGCGACCAGGGTAGAAAAGGGAGGACATTTTGTTCCTGAAAAAAAATTAGAGGCAAGGTTTACGCGGAGCGTGGATTTGCTTAAACATAATATTTCTTTGTTTGATCGCATATTTGTTCTTGATAATTCTAAATCATCAATGAGATTAATTGTTTCATTTACGCAAGGCAGGCTTGAAAAAATATATGACAGCGATATTCCCCTTTGGATAAAAAATGTTTTAGCTAAATAAAGTTTATGAATTCATTTGGCCGCATATTTCGTGTAACTATTTTTGGTGAATCGCATGGTGAAAGCGTTGGTGTTTCCATTGATGGCATTCCCGCAGGTTTATCATTAACTGTTGATGATTTTTTAGAAGATATTGAACGCCGGAAAGGCGGCAAACAAAAAGGAACAACGCCCAGGCAGGAATCTGATATGCCTATTTTTAAAAGCGGCATTTTTAATGATAAAACAACCGGCGCTCCGCTTACGATCTTATTCGAAAATAATAATACACGGTCAACAGATTATGCAAAGCAACGTGCCGTTCCGCGACCAGGCCATGCAGATTTTGTAGCCAGTAAAAAGTTTGGCGGATTTGAAGATTATCGCGGCGGCGGTCATTTCAGCGGAAGGCTAACCGTTTGTTTAGTGGCTGTAGGTGTTGTGGCAAAACGCCTCCTCCTAACCTCCTCCGGTGGAGGAGGAATAAAAGTTGCAGCCTCCATACTGGAAATTGGTGGTGAAACGGATCTTGAAAAGGGCTTGCAAAAAGCCATTGACGCAAAAGATTCCATCGGCGGTATCGTTGAATGCCGTGTAAATAATTTACCGCTTGGATTGGGGGAACCATTTTTTGATAGTGCAGAAAGCTTACTGTCACATGCCGTATTTGCTATTCCTGCTGTAAAAGGCATCGAGTTTGGCACAGGTTTCGAGGCTGCAAAAATGTTTGGCAGTGAGCATAATGATGCAATTGAAGATGCAACCGGTAAAACAAAAACCAATCATGCCGGCGGTATAGTCGGTGGCATTACAAATGGCAATGAACTGGTGTTTCGCATCGCCGTAAAACCAACTTCATCCACTCCAAAAGAACAGCAGACATTCAACCGGGAAACCAATACCATAGAACCATTTTCGGTAAAAGGGCGTCACGATCTTTGTATTGCCCTGCGTGTTCCTGTTGTGCTTGAGGCTGTAACAGCCATGGTGCTTGCAGATTTAATGCTGCTTGAACAACGTATTCCACGTAACCTTTCTTAGCTTTTCCGTAGGTTTGCAGCCCATTGTAAAAAGCATTTTTACAATGATAGTATTGTTAGTTGACCAACTGCAGGAATGCTATTTATCTTCGTTGTGTCACTCCCTTGTACTGTTGATACAATGTGCAGCAAGCTCAACTTAACAATAACTCGTGAACCCGTGAACGCGTAAACAAGTAAACTTTTAAACTTAGTATGGAATATAAGTTTCAGGATATTGAAAAAAAATGGCAGGATTGGTGGACAGCCAATGAAATATATAAAGTAAGTAACGATTCAGCCAAACCCAAATATTATGTGTTGGATATGTTCCCGTATCCAAGTGGCAAAGGGTTGCATGTCGGCCATCCGTTAGGATATATTGCAAGCGATATCTATGCACGGTACAAAAGACTAAAAGGCTTTAATGTGCTGCATCCGATGGGATACGATGCATTCGGATTGCCTGCTGAACAATATGCCATCGAGCATGGTATTCATCCGGCTGTTTCTACAAAACAGAATATAGAAAATTTCAGGAAGCAGTTGGATAGGATAGGGTTTAGCTTTGATTGGTCAAGACAAGTCAGCACGAGCGAGCCCTCTTATTATAAATGGACACAATGGATATTTCTGCAATTGTTCAAATCATTTTATAACCGCCAGACAAAAAAAGCAGAAAGCATTGATTCGTTAATTGCATCCTTTGAAAAAGAAGGCAACTCCAATCACCCAATTCCCAATTCCCAATTCCTGATTCCCGATTCCGATGCATCAACTTTCACGGCAGACCAATGGAAAATGTTCACCGAAAAACATCAGCAAGATATTCTGATGGAATACCGTTTAGCTTACTGCGGTTATGGAGAAGTGAACTGGTGCGAAGCACTGGGAACCGTGCTGGCCAATGATGAAGTGATCAATGGCGTTAGTGAGCGTGGCGGTCATCCCGTTGTAAAAAAGAAACTGAGGCAATGGTATTTGCGAATAACTGAATATGCTGACCGTTTGCTTGGAGGTTTGGAAACGGTTGATTTCAGTGAGGCGATGAAAGAAATGCAAACCAACTGGATTGGCAAAAGCTATGGTGCGGAGATTGATTTCAGGATCGCCGGCAGTGATGAAAAACTAAGGGTTTTCACTACAAGGCCGGATACCATTTTTGGTGTTGATTTCATGGTGATCGCTCCGGAACATGAATTGGGTTCAACGATAACAACAGCAAAGCATAAAGATGAAGTGGAACAATATTTAGCATGGGTTAAAAGCCGAAGTGAACGGGAGCGTATGGCAGAAAAAACCATCAGCGGGGTATTCACCGGCGGATATGCGGTTAATCCTTTCGACTTTCGTGAAATACCAATTTATATCAGTGAATATGTGCTGGCAGGTTATGGAACCGGGGCTATTATGGCGGTACCCAGCGGTGACGAGCGCGACTTTAAATTTGCAAAACATTTTAATATTGATATCACGAATATTTTAGGAGATAAGTTTAATGGCGAAGAAGCCAATCCAACCAAAGATGCTGAACTGGTAAATAGTAATTTCCTCACGGGAATGTTGATGAGAGATGCCATTAAAGTGGTCATGAATGATATTGAAAACCTCGGGTATGGTAAGGCAAAAGTGAATTATAAAATGCGTGATGCCGCATTCAGCCGCCAGCGTTATTGGGGTGAACCTTTTCCAATTGTTTGGAGAAATGGTATTGCATATCCCTTAGATGAAACTGAATTACCATTGGAATTACCCAATGTTGAAAATTATAAACCCGGACCAGAAGGAGAGGGGCCGCTGGCGAATGTGAAAGAATGGGCCCTCATCCCCATCCCTTCTCCATCAATGGAGAAGGGTGCCTCTGTGCAACAGCGTTTAGGTGATGATGCGGCGGGTGCAAAAAATTTTGGTGCTGTTCCTAAATATTCAGTTTATACGCCAATGCAGTATGAGTTGGCGAAGAATATGCGGAAAAATCATACGGAAGCGGAAGATTTATTGTGGCAGCAATTACGGAATAATAATTTGGGGATAAAGTTTAGAAGGCAACACCCTATTGATGCCTATATAACTGATTTTATTGCTTTGCAGGAAAAGCTTATTGTTGAAGTGGATGGTGGCTATCATGAAAATGAAGAGCAAAAATTATATGATGAAAACAGGACAAATGTTTTAAAGGAAATTGGGTTTGCAATGATTCGTTTTACCAATGAGGAAGTAATCGGCAATATTAATTCTGTTTTAAATAAGATAAAGCGGGAACTGCAAAAAAATAAAAGTCAGCAAAAAGAAGTCGGGTCGTCGCAAACTCCCCTCTCCATTCATGGAGAGGGGTTGGGGGTGAGGGAAACCAACACCATGCCCGGTTATGCAGGTTCATCCTGGTATTTTTTGCGCTATATGGACCCGCATAACAACGATGAATTCTGCAATAAAAAAGCAAGTGATTACTGGAACCAGGTTGATGTATATGTTGGCGGAACGGAACATGCAGTTGGCCATTTGTTGTACAGCCGTATGTGGACAAAAGCTTTGTTTGATCTTGGTTATATAAGTTTTGATGAGCCGTATAAGAAGTTGTTGAATCAGGGAATGATACAGGGGAGTTCAAGGTTTGTGTATAGGGTTGTCCCGCATTTCTATATTAATGATAAACTTCATCAATCTAGGCCACTTAAAAAGCCTTTATTTGTTTCATACAAATTTTACAAAGAGATACAAGAAGAAAGTGATAAGCATTATACAGAAAATTATGGCTACAGTCCAGATAAAATAAATGTTGAAGCATATACCAAAATATTAATTCAAATTGAATCAGAAGAAAAAGAAATTTTTGACGGGCATGCTCCTGATTTTTCAATTCAAAAATTGCATGTTGATGTAAAATTGGTTGATGGTGTTGATCTAAACATGGAGGCATTTCGCAATTCAAAGCCTGAATATAAAAATGCTGTTTTTATTTGTGAAGATGGTCGAATTAACGCTCCCCTCTCCATTCATGGAGAGGGGCAGGGGGTGAGGTATATCTGTGGCACTGAAGTTGAAAAAATGTCCAAATCAAAGTTCAACACGGTTGACCCTTCTGATTTGGTTGATAAGTACGGCGCCGATACATTCCGCATGTATGAAATGTTCTTAGGCCCTGTGGAGCAAAGCAAACCCTGGGACACAAAAGGTATTGAAGGCGTACACCGTTTTTTAAGAAAATTCTGGCGTTTGTTTTATGATGAAATAAAAGGCAAAATCTGGAACGAAGAAAAAGCTACCGGTGCCGAATTAAAAGTTTTACATAAAGCCATTAAAAAAATTGAAGAAGATACAGAACGATTTTCTTATAACACCGCTGTATCAGCGTTTATGGTTTGTGCAAATGAGTTGGCTGATCTTAAATGCAGTAAGAAAGAAATTCTTGAACCACTTGTGATAATGTTATCGTCTTATGCGCCCCATATTGCTGAAGAATTGTATCACGAACTTCATAAAGCCTCCTCCACCGGGGGAGGTTTGGGGGAGGCTTCAGTGTTAGATGCTGCATATCCAATTTTGAATTCAGCATACCTGGTAGAGTCTTCGAAACAATACCCGATCAGTGTAAACGGAAAATTGCGTACCACTTTAAATATTTCCCTGGAAGCATCACAGCAGGAAGTAGAAGAAATTGTGCTGGGTAATGATGTAGTTAAAAAATGGCTGGATGGCAAAACCCCGAAGAAAGTAATTTTCGTAAAGAATAAAATGGTGAATGTTGTAGTATAGTGGTGAGTGGTCAGCTGTGAGTTGTGAGTGCTAACATACTTATTATTCACCATTCACCACTCATACATTTTAATTGAAAGACTAGGAAAAGTTTTACTCACCATTCACTACTCACCACTCACTCTTCCGCAATTATCGTTTCTTTGCTTCGCAAAATTTTTTTGAATGCTTGTTATAGGATTAATTCGCGAAGGAAAGATCCCTGCCGATAACCGCGTGGCGCTAACCCCTTCTCAATGCAGGTGGCTCATAAAGAATGTAGGTTGTAGAATTTTGGTGCAGCCGTCTGATAAGCGCTGTTATGATGATAAAGAATATGAACAATCAGGTGCAGTATTAACAGACGATCTGTCGGAAGCCGGACTTTTATTAGGCATAAAAGAAGTACCGGTTGATATGCTCATCCCCGGGAAAACATACATGTTTTTTTCGCACACAAAAAAAATGCAGCCCTCCAATCAAAAGCTGATGCATGCAATGGTGGAGAAAAAGATCACGTTGATTGATTATGAATGTTTAGAGCATGATGATGGGCAACGCATAATCGGCTTCGGTTTTTTTGCAGGCATAGTTGGTGCGCACAATGGTATAATGGCTTATGGTGAACGCACAGGAAAATTTAAGCTGGGCAGGGTTTATAAACAGAAAGATTATATCGAATTAATCCACACTTATTTTGGCTTAATACTTCCTCCTATCAAGATTGCAGTAACAGGCAGCGGCCGCGTTGCACATGGCATTCTTGAAATAATGAACCTGATGGACGTGCAGGAAGTGGAACCCGATGAATATGTAAGCAAAGAATTTTCTTATCCTGTGTATGTGCATTTGAAAGGCGCCGACCTATACACACACAAAGAAAAGCGTACCTATACGAGGAATGATTTTCACGCAAAGCCACAGGAATACGAGTGTTTGTTTGATGCTTATTATCCGCAAACTGATATTTTAATGAATGGCGTTTATTGGGATAAGGGAATCCCGCGCCTGTTTGAACCAGATGATATAAAAACAGAAAATTTCCGGATACAAACCATTGCTGATATTACCGACGACGTTAACGGAAGCATCCCGATCAATTCGGGTGATTGTTCCATAGACAGCCCGGTTTATGGCGTTGACAGAGCTACGGGTAAAAGAACAGCGCCTTATTTAAAAGATGGGATTGATATTATGGCTGTTGGAAATTTGCCAAATGAGTTACCCCGCGATGCAAGCCGGTTTTTTGGGGAGCAATTAATAAAGCATGTGTTATCTGATTTTGTTAAGGGCAGCAGCATCATAGAAAAAGCGACCATATTAAAACAAGGGCGGCTTACAGCAAATTTTGAGTATCTCGAAGGTTATGCTGCCAAGGCGTGAAATCGGTGTTGACTACACTATCAAATAACATTAACTTCTCTTTCCAGCTCTATTCCGAATTTATCTTTAACACTATGCTGAATTTTTTCGGAGAGTTTATAAATATCCCTGCCATTCGCATTATTATAATTTACAAGCACCAATGGTTGATATAGATGCACACCGGCATCGGCCTTCCTGTAACCCTTCCAGCCACATTGTTCAATTAACCAGGCTGCAGGAATTTTTACATGTTTATCATCAATTAGGTAGTGGGGCATATTAAAATGGCTTCGTTCCAGTGTCTTGAATTTTTCTGTAGATATGGTTGGATTTTTAAAAAAGCTTCCTGCATTGCTAATCTCTGCCGGATCAGGTAATTTGCCGGTGCGTATGTTTATTACTGCTTGCGATATGGCCTGTATAGATAGATCCCTTACATGCATTTTTTCAAGTTCCTGTTCAACAGCGCCATAAGATGTATTAAAAACAGGAATTTTATTTAACCTGAAGGTGACGCTTACAATAACAAACTGGTTTTTATATTTTGACTTAAAAATACTTTCCCGGTAACCAAATTCACAATCATTAGCACTAAACGTATGTATCGTATTATCTTTTCTATTTAAAGCCTCGAGGCTTTCAAAAACATCTTTTATTTCTACACCATATGCTCCAATGTTCTGCATAGGCGACGCCCCAACATTACCCGGGATCAGGCTTAAATTTTCAAGGCCTGCATAATTGTGGCGGATGCAGTGCATCACAAACGAGTGCCAGTTTTCACCTGCAGCTGCTTTTACATAAAAATGATGGACATCTTCCTTTATTAATTGAATACCTTTTAGCTCGTTTTTTAAAACAAGGCCGTCAACATTTTTGGTAAACAGTATATTACTCCCTCCGCCAAGAATAAGTGCCTGTTTTCCACCTGTATGAATAAGTAATTCTGTTAACTCACCGATCGTTGAAAATCCGGCAAAATATTTTGCAGACACATCGATGCCGAAAGTGTTATATTGTTTTAATGAAATGTTCTGTAGAATTTTCAATGTTCAAAATTTCTGACAGGAAATTTATATTGTTAAATATCTGCTGAATAACACAGCCACAAAGTAAAAAGATCAGCGTTTAAATTCGCTGATCTTTTTAATAATAACCCAATAAATAATTTTGATTAACCTTACCTGTTTACCTGGAATTTACCCGTTTCCAACACCTTTCCTTCCTTATCCTGCAGTTGGTAAAGATAAATACCGCGATAATACTGATTGCTAAATGTGATAGTTGCTTTTGCAGTGGTAATATTAGTCTCATACATTTTCTTACCGGTAAAACTGTATACCTGTAACAAATTATTTTTAGAAACATAACTAGCAGGAAACTCAAAATTTACAAACGAAACCGCCGGATTTGGATAGCATTTAATTGTCTTTGCCTGTATATATCTTCCCCTGAAATTATTGTTTATACCTGTACTAATAAATGAACAGAAAACCACAATGCTGCAAACCAGCGCTGCCTTTATAAGGTATGTAAAAAAAGTATGTGTAGAGTTTTTATGCATAGCGATAAAGTAAAATTAAAATTAATTATTATGTTGACCAAATATGCTGCGCTCTGTCGGCCGCAAATCAGATTTTTTGCAATTTTTTATACTTTGCCAAACAATATGCCGGAATTTACAAAAATATCAGGCTTGCTACAATGGACATTAAAATTTGGGGCACAACACCGCATTCTTTGTGCTGTTGTTCCTGTCTAAGAATCCTGCATAGGTAAGAGATATTTCAAATCCACCACGGGATTGGCTTGCAGTTTTCAGAGTTGATATGTTTACATCATAACTAAAAGCTACAGAAAAAGGGTCGTAATCAATTTTTACCACAGGTATAAAGGCATCTTTCCAGCGCAGGTAACCCCCTAAATGTAGCACGTAGAGCGGCTTTTCATAATCGTCCCCGATCTTTCTTGAATAAGTGGCCCCGCCAATGGTTTCATAATAATCGCCCTGTTTGGAGTAATCACCCTGCAGGGTAATGAATGACATTTCGTTGAGGGAAAGATGAACCCCACCTGACAATACCAGCTTGGGATTTAACTCAACAGGCGGGTTTTTATAAAACGAATTTTGAGGCCGGTTGAAATGATGATACCCGACACCAAAAAAATAATAATCGGTTGAGCTTCCCGCAATAGATGAATTAAAGGATAAGCCTGCACTGGCATCCCAGTATTGATAACTGAATTTTGTAAGTGTTTCCCCATCACTTAAAGCGGGATTATATCCTGTGCCATCAAACTGGTTATTGGTAGTGATTTTACTGCGGTCTATGCGGCGTTGAACATATCCGCCCATAACTCCAAGCGATAAGTATTTGCTCTTTTCATCATTCAAAGATTTATGAAAGTTGAGCGCAGGATAAATATTTGTTGTAGTAAAATTGGTAATGCCCGCCTTATCATACAATATCTGCATACCCACAGTTATAAAATCATTACCTCTGCCAACAGGGTTTTTATATTCAAAGTTTATTGAGCCGGTTTGATATGGATTAGTGATACTTTGCCACTGGTTACGGTAAACTGTCTGAAACCTTATATCGCCGGCGAAAAGACCTGCTAAAGAAGGGTTACGCAATAAAGGAGCTTCAAAAAACTGGGAAAAATGAGGATCCTGGCCATAAGACGTAAATGAAATACCATACCATATGAGCAAACATAAAACCGGTTTGATAAACAATTTTCTAAAGGCACTTAAAAAATTTACACCCATGAACCAGATTATTGGTAAATAAACAAATTAAAACTTATCTAAGCAGGGTTACATTTCCCTTTGTGCTCACCACAGTTCCGTTATCGCATATAACCTCGGCAATATACACATACACATCGGGTTGAAGTGCCTGCCCTTTATACTTTCCATCCCAGCCGTATGATTGCTGATTAGGCGGGAAATTACTTCTTTCAAACACAATTGTTCCTATTCGGCTGAACACCCGGAACGATCTTATAGTAAACAGACCCTTGCCGCGCGGGTAAAAATAATCATTCATTCCATCTGCATTTGGTGAGAACGTATTTGGAATAAAAAGATTTTGATTTTTACATAAAACTGTGACAGTTACCTGCTTCTCCACGCTGCATCCTGCTATGTTCTGCGCATTCACTGTATAAACCTGGGAAGTTGTTGCTTTTATTATCGGTTCAGGGCAATTAGAACAGGAAAGGCCTGCCAGGGGAAGCCACTGCCAAAGAACTATATCCGGCGAACTGACAGTACTGACCTTGTATTGGTCTCCTGCATTAATTGTTACAACACTGTCGGGAATTTGCAACGTTGGATACGGGAAAACATTAACTGTGACAGAGGCGGTATCGCTGAAACATCCTTTACTATCGCTGCCAATTACTGAATACATTGTAGTGGCCGACGCAACCGACGAGGTTATGGAATCTGTACTATTTGAAACTTGTGATTCAGGTTGCCAATGATATCTTTCTGCACCCTTGGCCTGTAGCTGTATCGTATTACCCACGCAGGCAGTATCGGGCGCAAAGAGAGAAACCGTGGTTGGCTGTTTTACCTCAATATTCACGGAATCATCAGACTGGCAGCCAAAATTATTCGTACCGGTTAAAAAGTAAGTTGTGTTGAATAACGGATTTGCAACAGGGGATGAACAATCAATACAGGAGAGTGATGCATCCGCGAGCCATGTATAATAGCCTGCACCCGAGGCATTCAAAGTAATGGACTGACCCTTGCATATAACTGAATCCGGGCCGGCATTAAGTGGAGGTAGCGGATCTATGCGCATCGCATCATGAACAGTATCCTTACAACCGGCAAGGTTTGTACCAACAACAAGCACATCATATATTTGGGCAGTTGTATAAGCGTGTGTTGTATCTTTTGAATTAGCCTGTGATCCATCCCCAAAAATCCATTGCCAGGTAAGATCTGCAGGCGAACCGTTTAGACTGCCGGCCGTAAACGCAACACTGGAACGTAAACATGCACTGTCGGGAATAGTTGCAAAAATTTGCGTGGTCTTATCAATTGAAACATTTACAGGCAAGGTATAATCATCAGTACATCCATGTTTTGTAGTAACTTTTAAATTAGTGTTATACAGGCCTGACTTACTGTAAAAATGATGAGGATTGAATTGAAGCGAACCGGTGCCGTCTCCGAATTTCCATTGATAGTTTGCAATGGTATCATAATAAAGAATACTCGAATCTGTGAAATCGTATTGCAGGGAATCACAGGTTTGTAAATAAATGCCTGCACTATACAAGGCATCAACTCCTGAAATTGTTACGGTGTCACCGTTGCTGATAGTGACCTTACAACCCGCTGAGTCGGCAATAACCAGTTTGGGCAACAGTTTTCCGGGTCTTGAATAATGATACTTCGCGCTGGGGTTAGTTGAAATTTTTATTCCTCCGTCACCAAAATCCCATATATACTGAATAGTGTTTTTTCCGGGAGCCGTAAAGGATACATTTAGGGAATCACAACCTGCAAGCGGGCCGTAGGAAAGATCGGCAGAGGGTCCTTTAACGATGATGATTTTGGAGATGGTGTCATAGCAATCACCGTATCCATGGGCGATCAGCTTTAATTGATAGCTATTGGCAAGCGTATAATAATGAACAGGCGTTATTTCGTTTGAAGAGTTTCCATCCCCGAAGTTCCAGATAACCGAACTGTAATGAAGTGAATTATTTTCGGGTATAATTTCAACAGGAGGACAAACGAAAGAACTGTCTTTAATCGAAAAATCTGCTACAGGATTAGCTACCAATACATATTTTGATTTCAGGATGGAATCAGTGCAACCATATTTGTCACTCAATACCAGTTTAACATCATAAGGTCCTTCCTTGGCATAGGAATGCATCGGATCCGGATCAGTTGAACTGTTTCCGTCGCCAAAATACCATTTATACAATAATGAAACGCCATCACTTGAATCAAGGAACTGAATGGTATTTTGTGCGCATTTTAATGTATCCTGCGCATAAAAATTTGCAACAGGTTGAGTTATTTGAACTGCGTTTATATTCTTTACAGAGTCATAACAACCTTTGTTATCAGTAACTTTTAATAACACATTGAATAAACCCTTTATATTATAGGTGTGGTTGAAAGGGCCTGAAGCTAACGTATCTGTTTTGGAACCATCACCGTAATTCCATATCCATTTTGTAATAGTGTGCGTACCATCCCCGGCGGATTCATCATTGAAATTAATGGTGGAAAAAAGACAGTCGCCGCTAACATTGGAAAAAGCAGCATTCGGTCCAAAAATTTCCAACTTTAGGTTTTGGTTTATAGTGTCGCGACAATTGTTTTTATCTGTTGTAATAAGAACGGGATTATATATGCCTGCATTACTGTAAAAATGATAGAGTTCATTATTCTTGAATAATTGCGTGCTTTGTATGCCATCCCCAAAATCCCATAAAAAGGATTTTATATTGGAACTATCAAATGGCGAAACAGAAAAATGTATGGAATCATATTTACAAATCTCGGGTGAAGCCGATTCGTAGCTAAAAGATAAGTTTTCCTGTATAACATCTACAGTGTTTGTTATCGTATTGGAGCAACTGTCATTTATCACTGTCAGCGAAACGGTGAATGTTCCTTTCGATGTATAAGTATATTTTGGGTTTTGCAGATCGGAAGTATGGCCGTCCCCAAAATCCCAATACCAGCTTTTTGCTCCAATGGATTCGTCGTTAAATTTATATGTATAGGGATCGTCGCAATTCGAGTTTGCAGAAAATTTCGCAATCGGAGGTTTAACATAGATGTATTTAGACAAAGTCAATGAATCATAACATCCGTATTGATACACCACAAGCGTTACACTAAAATGCCCTGTATCTGTATAAATATGGTCGGGGTTTTGTTCCGAGGAACCCGAATTGTCTCCAAATGTCCAGTGCCAGTCAGTAATCAGACCTGTTGACTTATCATGAAACTGCACCGTTGATTCTGCACAGGGCTCCAAAGGATCTGCGCTGAACAAAGCCTTCGGATGCGTTCCTAAACGTACTGCTCCGGCTAAATGAAAAGTATCGGAACAACCGGTGGCAGTGGCCACAGCCAGAGTAACGTTGTATATACCTGCCTTTGAATAAGTGTGGGTAGGTTCTGCTTCGGTGGAAAATGTGCCATCGCCAAAATCCCAGTTGTAAACAGTTATTGGCTCGCCTGAAACAATAACCGGGGTCAACTTTAATGTTTGCGGCACACAGTCTTCAAAAGGCAAATTTAGAAGCTCCTTTATTTCCGGCGGCCCTAACTCAATCAAATTGGTTTTAACAACGGAATCCTGGCAGCCGGTTATATTATAAGCTATAAATGTAACTGTATATTGCCCGGGAGATTGATAAGTATGTGTGGGATTTTCTTCGGTTGAAACCGTGCCATCGCCAAACTGCCATTCATACCGGGTACTCCCCTGGGACTTATTGGTAAAAGAAACGGTTACGGGATAAACACAAGATTTAAAATTACCCGCTTCGGAAAAATCTGCCTGTACCTTTTCCACGGTTTGTATTGATTTCCTTAAGGTGTCCTTACAGCTTCCAAAGTCCGCGACCAGCGTAACCTGGTAGGAACCGGGGATTTTATAAAGATGCTGCACCTGCGGGCCGGTCGCAGTTTCACCGTCTCCAAAATCCCATTTCGAAGTGATTGGTTTTGGGCTGGAGCTATCGGTAAAAACAACAGGTTCATTAACACAGCCGCTTGTAAAAACAAAATCTGCTTTTGCAATTCCAACGGATATGGTTTGAATAAGGGTTTCAGAACAGCCTTGTTCATTTGTAATGGTAAGTTGTACCGGGAAACTGCCGGAATTCGTATAAGTATGGACCGGATCTTTGTCTGTGCTTGCGCCTCCATCTCCAAAGATCCATTGATAACTAAGTTTTGAGTTTGATTCAGACGTGTTGGTAAATGCAACTGTCGTAGGAGGCTTACAAACATTATCGTAGTTATAGCTAAAACCTGCTTTCAGAACCCCCGTTATTTTAACCAGGGAAGAGTCTACTAAAGTTTTTTTGCATCCGAAGCTATTTGTAACAATTAATGATATATTAAATGTGTCAGCAATGTTATACGTATGGGTAGGATTTTGCTCAGTTGACACAATCCCGTCTCCAAAATCCCATATCCACGATTGGATGGCGCCGGAACCGGCACTGCTGTTGTCAGTGAACTTAATGCTAAGCGGAGCGCAACCGATAGTTGGTGTTGCCGATAATGCTACGGTTGGGTATTCATAAACAGTTATATAATCCACTTTGGTCACCGAATCCTCTCCTGAGGCAGTTTTTATATGAAGTTTTACCGTATAGGTGCCGGGATTGGAGTACACAGTGCCCGGATTTTGTTTATCAGATGTTATACCGTTACCCAGGTCCCAATCCCATTCTGCCGGGTTACCGGTTGAAACATCCACAAATTGAATAACCAATGGCGCACAACCACTTTGGGTATTAGAAGAAAAATCAGCCTGCTGCGCATTAACGTGTAAATAGAAAAAAGCAAAGAAATATATAAGCGTTTTTTGTATAACCCGCATTTAGGACTTCTATTTTGGTTGTGTTTAGTGCAAGATAATAAAAACGAATGCAACGGATGTTATTGTATGCGTGTGCCAGTTAATTGTCAAAAAGCATGCAAAAAGAAGTGATTTATCTAATTCTTTTATTTAAAGGAAATTAAGCTTGTATTATTATTAAGATCAGGGTAATGTTTATGTGGATAATTAAAGAAAGTCTTTAAACTCCACGCGCATTAAGAAAAGCCCGTCGGAAGGAACAGAAAAATCCGCTGCCGCATGATTTTTTTTTTCAAAAATTTTTGTAAGCTCTTCGCTACCCTGGTTGTTTTTTGCCAGGCGAAGCATGGTGCCCATCAGTCCTTTTACCATTCCTCGTAAAAAACGGTTAGCCTTTATTTCATACCGCCAGGCATTGTTTTCAAAAACCCAATAGGATGACTGAATATTGCAGACAAAAGATTTTACCTGTGTTTTTTTCTTGGAAAAGGAAGTGAAGTCGTTGAACTGCAGGATGGTCTGCGCCATTTCATGCAACAGGTCTGTATTTATTTTAAACGGGTAATAATATGCTCTTTCGAAGGCAAAGGGATCTTTAAATCTAACGATGTGGTAATGATACGTTCGTGCAATAGCATCAAAGCGGCAATGTGCATCTGCCATTGTTTTAAAAATATTCTTTACCATAATATCATAAGGTAAGATGGCATTCAGGTTATAAATCACCTGTTGCTGTATGTCATCATCCGTATCAAAATGAAAAAAATTCTGCAGGGCATGAACGCCGGCATCTGTACGGGAAGAACCTGTTAATGCAAATTCTTTACTGAAATAAATCTGTAATGCTCTTGTTACTTCAGCCTGTATGGTATTTGAATTTAGCTGCACCTGGAAACCACCATAGCGTGTTCCTACATAGGCAACTTCAATAAAATAGCGGGGCATGACGGCAGCTTAAATTATCGCAGCATAGCCGCAAAGCGTTTTTTGTAATAGGGATCCAGGATCAAATCAGCCAGGCGCGGGTAGTTGCCATAATCATATACATGTTTGTACATCGCGTCGTAAAGATTATACCGGCCGTCATCACTTGAAAATAAACTTCCCAGTATTTTTACCTGGTCTGTTGTAATACATTTTTTATTTACATACTTTAACGCATACTGTATCATTTCATTATCATTATCCTGGATGAACATTTTCCGTTTTATTTTATTTAGTTCTTCATCAGAGATCACGTCGGTGCAGTCCGGGTTTACTCCGGCGTCTGCAGTAACCGTTGATGCCTGGTTATCCGAAGTTGGTTGTACTGAAGCGGCAGCAGTATCCTTACTATTTTGCTCTGGTTTATAGAAGGGGTTGGATACATCTTCATGCGTTGAGTTATCTGCCGGTGTAGAGTTACTATTAGTTGCAGTATTTTCCCGGGGTGAATTGCTGCTGGCGGCATCATTCGTTACAAGCGGCACTACTACCACCGGATTTTCATGCTGTATATCATTCGCGGCAGTTTCGGATGCAGATTCTTTGTCTGAGGTGGCATCAGTCGTTGTTTTTTCAGCAGGTACAAAAACATTAATGGTATCAATGCCACTTTGTGTTTTATCAACAAACAGCATGTTTGTGCCGGTATCTAATTTGGATTCCGAAATTTTTTCAGGCTGATAAGCTGAATCAGTGATGAGCGCCGGGTTATCCACGGCAAGTGTGTCGCCGCTTTTTGTGATGGCAAATGTTTCTGCCACCGCAACCGTTCCCGCCGCCGCAACAACTTTGCCTGCATTATCGTCTGTGGGGATATTTTTTTGGGTGAGGCTGGAATCATTCACTACTTCGGACAGCATATCGCCAAAAGCATTTTGCTTTGCAACTTCATTTGAATTGCCGGGAACAGATTTCTGTGTGTGCATATCCTGGAGTGCCCATCCATCCGTACCGTTTTTAAGAAAAAATCCTGCATCTTTTTTATTGATCGTACAGGAAAATGCCTGGTCAGGGAACTTGTTCATCGGGAAGCTTACAGTAAAATTATAATCGCCGTCGGCTAACTTTGGAATAATTATATAACCATAATCGGAAGAACTGTACACCTTTCCATTAAATACGATGGCGAACTGTTGTTTATCCTCGCTTTGTATATAAATAAAATGTTTTTGCTGGGCTTTTGAGATAACACAATTGATACAAAAGAAAAATACAAAGGCAAACGATTTTAAGGAATGGTTCATGCTTGAATTTTTAGATCAACAGGCCTTTCTTATGCGGCAAATCTAATATAAATTACTGCAGTTATGTACCCTGTGCTGTTGCAGGCTGCTTTTTAACCATTTATATATTTATTTACAATACCAAATGATTATCTCTTTTACTTTTGCACACTTTAAAAATTACATTGAGTTATTGACGGGTGTTCAATAATAATATGTTGCAGAAAAAATGTTATAAATGAAAAGAACTCCTTTATTTCTCCTCCTGTTTATTTGCAAGGCTGCATTGTCGCAAAATAATAATGCTGCGGCAGATACAGCCTGGAAACATGTTTACCGTGCCGAAGCCACTAAAATAAACGATCTTGTACATACAAAGCTTGACGTGAAATTTGATTACGGTAAATCTTATATGTATGGGAAAGAATGGCTTACGGTACATCCGCATTTCTATCCTGCTGATTCGCTAACGCTTGATGCGAAAGGCATGAACATTAATGAAGTGGCACTTTTTTCAAACGGTAAAAAAACGCCGTTAAAGTATAGCTACGACAGCATGTTCTTACGCATCACTTTAAATAAAACCTATAAAGCCGGCGAAAATTATACAGTGTATATTGATTACGTAGCCAAACCTGACGAATGGAAGGAGGGTGGCAGCGCAGCCATTGCAGGAGCAAAAGGCTTGTATTTTATTAATCCCCGCGGTGAAGAAAAAGATAAGCCAACCCAAATATGGACACAGGGTGAAACAGAACATAATTCGGTATGGATGCCCACTATCGATAAGCCTAATCAAAAAACAACAGATGAAATTTCGATGACGGTGCCGGATAAATATGTCACACTTAGCAATGGGCTTCTCACCAGCCAGAAAAAGAACAGCGATGGTACCCGGACTGATACCTGGAAGATGGATCTGCCGCATTCTCCTTATTTATTTTTTATGGGTGTTGGTGACTATGCAATTATTAAAGACAGTTATAAAGGAAAAGAAGTAGCCTACTATGTAGAAAGAGAATATGCACCCGTAGCGCGCCGGATATTTGGCCATACACCGGAGATGATTAAATTCTTTTCTGAAAAAACAGGCGTTGATTATCCATGGCCAAAATACAACCAGATTGTGGGGCGCGATTATGTAAGCGGCGCAATGGAAAATACTACAGCAACATTGCATGGCGCATCTGCCTACCACAATGCACGTGAATTAAAAGATGGCAATGACTGGGAAGATGTGATCGCGCATGAATTATTTCACCAATGGTTTGGCGATTATGTAACTACAGAAAGCTGGAGCAATATTACCGTGAACGAAAGTTTTGCCAATTTTAGCGAAACCATCTGGAATGACTATAAATACGGAAAGGATAAAGGCGACGAAACGAATTATAATGATATGCAGCAATATCTTGGCAGTAACAGTGCCAATAAATCGTTGGTGCGTTTTTATTATGCTGATAAAGAAGATGTGTTTGATGCCGTGAGTTATCCTAAAGGCGGCCGTATTTTAAATATGCTGCGTTATTATGTAGGCGATGCTGCCTTTTATGCTTCACTGAATAAATACTTAACAGATAATAAATTTAAAAATGGCGAGGCACAGCAATTGCGCCTTGCATTTGAAAGTGTAACAGGGCAGGACCTAAACTGGTTCTGGAATGAATGGTATTATGGCACGGGCCATCCTGTTTTGGATATTAGTTATGTGTATGATGATGGAGCGCATAAAGCTTCTGTTATCGTTCAGCAAAAACAAACACAGCAGATCTTTAAAATGCCGGTGAATATTGATATTTATAACGGAGATAAAAAAGTACGCCACCAGGTTTGGATACAAAACGCTGTTGATACATTCAGTTTTGATTATACTGCCAAACCTGATCTTATAAATTTTGACGGAGACAAAGTTTTATTGTGTAAGAAAACAGATCATAAAACTGCGGATAATTACAGGGCACAGTGGAAATATGCACCCTTGTTTGTTGACAGGCATGAAGCCATTGATTATTTCGGGGATAATAATATGCTGACCGAATTAAGCTGGGGTTTAAATGATAAATATTACGCTATCAGGAGTTTTACATTGGATAAAATGAAAGAGAATTCCGGAGCTTTGGCCGATGCCACAATTCTTCAATCTATTGAACGCATTGCACAGAATGATGAACATAACAGAACGAGATCAAGGGCTATTTCATTATTGGCTGCCACCAACAATGCTAAGTATAAATACATATTTGATAAAGCAGTAAATGATTCATCCTACAGTGTTGCCGGTGCTGCATTGAACGGGTTGGCACAACTTGATACTGCTAACGCTTATGCACTTGCAAAAAAATATAGTGCAGATTCGAAAGGCGATTTGGACGAAGCAGTAACCAATATCATTGTTTCAGCAGGCAATGAATCAGACTATGATATGATCTTAAAGAAATATGACGACCTTCCATTGAGCCAGTCTAAATTAGACCTTACTGCTGCTTTTTGTGATTATCTTTCAAAACTGAATGATGAACAAAAAATAAAAACAGGGGTTGATAAGGTACTTAGTTTTAAGAATGCAATACCCCAGGCTTATAGAAATTTTACTGATCCTGCGATCAAAGCAGGCCTGCAGAAAATTGCTTCAGCAAAAGGCGGGGATATGCAGGCTTATGTAAATAATGCGTTGAAATAAATAGGGATAAGTCAACCGTGAGTTGTGAGTGGTGCATGGTGAGTAAATGGTTTTAGATATTAAGTATTCACTCACAACAATCATTCACTACCCACCGAAATACGACAACTTACAACTAACACATAATAGCAGTATCGTATAAAAAAAATCCTGCAATAAAATGCAGGATTTTTTTGTCTGATAAGAAAAATATTAATAACCCCATTTTTTCATTACGTCAAGGTCTTCTTTAACGCAATCAATTGGCGCTTTACCCTGGTATGATTCCTGCTCGATGATGAAATCTGTAGTGCCGCCATTCTTTTTTGCATAATCAACAATTGCCTTTACATCAAGAACGCCTTTGCCTAAAACAGTACTTTCATAAGGTTCGCCGGCCATTTCACCTTTCTCAGCTTTGATCTCATCTTTTACATGCATCAACTCAAAACGGCCGGGATACTTTTTAATAATTTCCAATGCTCTTCCTCCTGAACCATACATGTTACCGATATCTATTTGTTGGGCCACTAATTTTGGATCGGTATTCTTTATAATAAAATCATACAGTGTTTCGTCCCCGATCTTGGTACTTACCTCAAAGTCATGGTTATGATAGCCGAACTTCATATTATATTTCCCGCATAGCTCGCCGCTTTTATTAAATATGTCCATAAACTTTTTCAGTTTGTCTGCATCAGTGCGAAGCTTTTCATCCAGCCACGGGCTCACCACATATTTCTGGCCAACAGTTGCTGCGTCTTCAACCGTATTTTTCCAAACATCAGTAAAATCATTTTTTGAATCATCCCAATGCTCTGCTGCAAGTTCTGTATGGCCGCTACGCATTTTCAGATTAAGATCATCGAGAATTTTTTTGAACTCCGGGGCTGTGTAGCCATAAAATTTTCTTTCACTGTAGTTCGCATGTTCCACATAACGGTAACCCGCTGCGGAAAGCTTTTTTAATGTTTCCAATGCATCCTGCGGCGTCTTCATATCGTCGCGAACGGAATATAATTGCACACCAACGATATGGCTGGTTGAGAAAGCGGATGCAAATGTTTTTGACTTTAATAAAGAAAGTCCGGCAACAGTAAGTGTGGATTGTGCAAGAAATTTTCTTCTTGATTGATTCATGATAGCTTCGTTAGGTTAAAAAATATTTTTAAAAATAATTCAATTGTTTCAATAGCAATATAATATTTGCGCCTTTAAATCAGTAATCAAAGAAAACAATATTAACATTGCAGATTATGGCAAAAAAAATTTTATTTATTGATCGTGATGGCACATTAATTATTGAACCCCTCTCAGGCAATATTGATAGCTGGGATAAGCTGCAGTTTTTCCCCCATGTATTTAAGTATATGAACTTAATTGCAACTGAATTTGATTATGAGTTGGTCATTGTAAGTAACCAGGATGGCTTAGGAACTGAATATTTTCCCTATTCGGATTTTCAACCCATACAGGATTTTATGATGAAGACCTTTGAGAATGAAGATGTGCATTTCGAAGCGGTGTATATTGATGGCTCATTTAAGGAAGATAAATCTCCAAACCGAAAACCGCGCATCGGTATGATTAAACAATACATGAATAACCCGGATTATGATATGGAAAATTCTTTTGTGATTGGCGATAGAATAACAGATGTGCAGATGGCGAAAAACCTTGGTTGCAAAGGGATATGGATCAACAGGCGCGAAGGGCTTGGCCTAAAAGAAATTACTGATACAGTGGAAGTACTGCGCGAAACATCTTTGGCGCTGGAAACAACGAACTGGAAAGATATTTACGGGTTTCTGAAAAAAGAAAACAATAAGTAAACAAAAGGGATATTACAATTAAACCCGCATATCGCGGGTTTAATACCTTTATAATAAAGACTGTTTGTTGAACTAATGAAATCTTATTTATTATTTAATCCAAACGCTTCCTTTAGTTTATCAACATAATCCAATTTCTCCCAGGTAAATAATTCGACAGTCTTGGTAACTTTTCTTCCTTCAGGAGAAACGAAAGTTTTCTCAACTGTTTCAGGCTTACGTCCCATATGGCCATAAGCAGCTGTTTCACTATAAATAGGATTGCGAAGCTTTAAGCGCTGTTCAATAAAGTAGGGGCGGAGATCAAAAATACCTTCCACTTTCCTGCTTATTTCACCATCGGTCATCTTCACGTTTGAAGTGCCAAATGTTTTTACAGTAATGCTTGTTGGCTTTGCAACACCGATCGCATACGACACCTGTACCAGTGCTTCATCACATACTCCGGCAGCCACCAGGTTTTTTGCAATGTGACGGGTAGCATATGCGGCAGACCTGTCAACTTTGCTTGGGTCCTTTCCGCTAAAAGCGCCGCCACCATGAGCGCCGCGGCCACCATAGGTATCAACAATGATCTTCCTGCCTGTTAAGCCTGTATCGCCATGTGGACCGCCAATTACAAACTTTCCGGTAGGGTTAATATGATATTTAATATCTCCTTTAAACAAATGTGCAAACTGAGGATTCTTTGCAAGTAATCTTGGTATAAGAATTTCAAGTATGTCCTGTTTGATTTTCTTCAGCATGTCATCTTCTGTATCGAAATCGTCGTGCTGTGTTGATACTACAACAGCATCAATTCTCACAGGCTTATTATCATCTGAATATTCCAGTGTTACCTGGCTTTTGGCATCAGGGCGTAAATATTTTATTTCGTTGTTTTCACGGCGAAGTGCGGCCAGTTCAATTAAGATTTTATGTGCAATATTTAATGCCAGCGGCATGTAATCTTCTGTTTCATTGATAGCATAACCGAACATCATCCCCTGGTCGCCGGCTCCCTGCTCTTCTTTGCTGGCCCTGTCAACCCCCTGGTTAATGTCAGCAGATTGCTCGTGGATGGCAGAAAGCACTCCACAGGAGTGTGCTTCGAACATGTATTCGCTTTTGGTATAACCGATTTTACGGATAACGCCGCGCGCTATTTCCTGTACGTCAAGGTAGGCTTTTGACCTCACCTCACCGGCTAACACAACCTGGCCTGTTGTGACAAGCGTTTCGCACGCAACTTTACTATCTTCATCAAAAGCAAGAAAATTATCAATAAGCGCATCAGATATCTGGTCTGCAATTTTATCAGGATGACCTTCGGATACACTTTCAGAAGTAAATAAATAAGACATAATTTTTTTTAATTAACAAGGTGCAAATATACTGTTATGAATAAAAAATCTACTTTATAAGGGAATATACTATATGCAATTTCATTGTGTATTGATTGGCGCTGCCTCCTCCTAATCTCACCCTTCCTGTTGCCACAGTATTAAGCGTGGGCGACGAAATTGGTATGGCGTAAAGACTGTTTATAGTAGGATAAACATATTGGTTATATGGAGCGATAAGCACCAAATCGTAAACAGGCTCGCCGTTTGTTACTATGCCCTGTACATACCGGGAGATATCAAAACTGTAATAAATTGATCTGCTATCTGCCAATACTTTTGGCGCTACGCCAAATTGGGCAAGGTTGCTGATACTATTACCGTAAAAAGTTATATCATTCGGAATAGCAAAACTGCGGTCAGCCGAATCGCTGTGGGCTGCGAGAAAAAGATTCGGTGGCGTAAATATATCAGTATCATCGTCCGGCACTTGATACATCAATATTTCTGCCCTGTGCACAATCATATTTTTCAAGCTGTCTAAAGCAGGTGTTTTCAAACTGGCGCGAATACCCGGGCTTGCTTCCATGAATATCTCGGCATCATTGTCTGCATGGCTTGCAATATAACCGGGGATAGCTGTGTTGCTGTAATCTCTGAGAATGCTATTTGAACTGGCTGATGTTAAAACATCCGGTGAAAATCTTCGCGTTGCCGTCACGGTATCTTTGTGGTAATAAAGAGATAAATGCGTAGTCGTGTCGGCAAGGTTTACATGCAGCAAGGCCTGGCCGGTTTGTTCCGGTTCCACAATTAAACCACGCAGGTAATTGTAAAAAGTAGAATCACTTTGATAAACAGAGGCGGAGTCAAGATCAATAAGTTTTTGCCCGAAAGCGTTATTCAGCCGTATTCTTATCTGGTTAGTCGTTACTTCTTTGTAGGTTTCATCTGTAGTGTCAACATCATTCAGCTTTGTAATATCTACAGTATGCGCAACATTAAATTCAGTGAGCTCTTGACCTTTTAAAAAAGTGGTGGTATTTCTATATGCGGAGTCACTGCGAAATATCACTTCCGGATCCATGCTATACACACGCAACTTAAGAGGCTGCAAAGAGTCGCCCCAGGAACCTTTATAATCCAGACAAAGGACAACAGAATCCAGTACGATATCTTTTTTGTCAAATCCCCAGGAAAAAGGATGCGAGGGAGGTGCAACCTGGAAATTCAGCGATGCAGCAGTAGTTCCGAATATCGGATCGTTCGTATAACCTAACACATGGTCATCTGATATCCCTACAGAAATAGTATCATACCCTACATTTTTGGACAGTATGGTAAGAAGGGTATCCTTAGTTATTACGCCGTCAACCGGTGGTATTAAACCTGATCCTATGTCTGTGGTAATAATTTTGGTACAGGAGAAGAAAAGGGTGATAAAAACTATAAAAGAACCAAAGCGGTAGAGAGATAAATTCATGAAATTTCTACTTCGATGCAAGCTCGTTATACAATTCTAAATACTCTGTTAAATCAGTTTCCCTGTTATACGGTAGTATCTTTTTGCCTTTTGATTTTGCAAATTCATCAACCAGTTTTTTGTCAATTTTTTCTGCTCCAAAACTTATGGCATCCGCAAAATGTGCGCCGCCTTTGAACATAGCCGTATTGTTGGCATCTTTATAAAATTCGAGCTCGGTATCTTTAATGCCCGCATGTATGGAAGCTCTTTCCAGGAAATGCTTTCCAAGCTTTTCTTTAAATGTATTTTGACCGATGGTGAAAATAACTTTGCTGTGTAAAAAAACCGGTTCGCGTTTGTACACCGTCTTTAAATACATGGGGATGAGGCCGGTCATCCACCCGCTGCAATGAATAATATCAGGAGGCCAGCCGAATTTTTTTACAGTTTCCAGAGCGCCTTTGCAAAAGAAAATAGTACGCAGGTCATTGTCATCATACCAATGGTCATTCTCATCATGAAAAACATACTTGCGTTTAAAAAAATCTTCGTTGTCGAGGAAATAAACCTGCAGTCTTGCATTGGGCAGTGAAGCCACTTTTATTTGTAAAGGGTAATCGTCATTGTCAATAGAAACATTAATTCCGGACAATCTCACCACCTCATGCAGCCGGTGCCTCCTTTCATTGATCACACCAAAACGGGGCATGATGCATCTGACCTCATACCCGTTATCATTACATTTGATAGCGAGTTTATTAACAATTTCAGCAAATTCAGTGAGCTCAAGATATGGCGACATTTCTGTCGCTATAAATAAAATTCTTTTCTTTGTTGACATTCAGAAAACCAATTTTTTACCAAACACAAAAAAAATAAAGAGTGCAAAGGTAATGGAATGCTTTGAAAATTGAATGATTATAAGCGTTTCAGCGCTGTTAAATCCCTGCAATGATATTATTTAAAACCACCGGGCCGCTGCAAAAGCACCTCAAAAAACTGGCTGATCGCGGTCTTTCAATTGGTTTTGTGCCAACAATGGGAGCCTTGCACAAAGGCCATCTTTCATTGATCAATGAATGCCGGAAGCAATGTGATATAACTGTTTGCAGCATTTTTGTGAATCCCACGCAGTTCAATGATAGGAAAGATTTTGAGAGATACCCGGTAACTATTGAGAACGATATTTATTTGCTTGAAACCAATAAAACAGATATCCTTTTTCTGCCTGCCGTTGAAGAAATTTATACAGGCGGCTTAAACCAGTTACAGCATTTTCACCTGGGTTATCTTGAAAATATTCTTGAAGGTAAGTACAGACCCGGCCATTTCCAGGGTGTATGCAATGTTGTTTACAGGTTATTAAGCATTGTGATGCCCGGTACTGTTTTTTTAGGAAGAAAAGATTACCAGCAATACCTGGTGCTGAAAACAATGATGCAGCAATTTTATCCTCTCGTTAAAATCGCTCTTGTAGATATTGCGAGGGAACCGGGCGGTCTTGCCATGAGCAGCAGGAATATGCGCCTGAGTGAAGAAGCGCTCGCTGCTGCCGGCGCTATCTATCAATCTTTAGCATTTATTAAACAAAATATTTTTGAAAAGGATATTGATATACTAAAATCGGATGCCCGTCAAAAATTATTGCAACAGGGGTTTGATAAAATTGATTATGTTGAAATATGCGATACCGATACTTTATTACCGGTAACAACATTCGATAAAGAAAAAGAACTTATTGCGCTTGTAGCAGCTTTTATTGAAAATGTTCGCCTGATTGATAACCTGATGCTGTAAATTAGACGATAAAATTGCTGTTATGTACGAACTGAAAACAAAACAAACCGATGACAGCGTTACAAAATTTCTCAATACCGTTGAAGATGAAGTAAAGCGTAAAGATTGTTTTGAAATAGTCGAAATGATGAGGGAAGCTACAGGAGAACCGCCCAAAATGTGGGGAACCAGTATAATAGGATTCGGAAAATACCACTACAAATACGACAGCGGCCATGAAGGAGATATGTGTGTCATCGGGCTTTCTCCACGTAAGCAAAATATTACTTTATATATACCCGGCGGTATTCATATATATGATGATCTTTTGGAAAAATTAGGTAAGCATAAAACCGGTAAAGGATGTTTATATATCAATAGTTTACAAAAAGTGAATGTTGGTGTGTTGAGGGAAATAATAAATAAATCCATGAAGGAAGCTGGAAAGAGTTAATTAGTTAATAGCTTATAGTTCATGGATCATAGTTCATGGATCATAGTTCATTATAAATCTAAAATCCTAATTGGCGAGAACTCCATTTCCAAATTTCTCTCCCGCATTTTGCGGACAAAATTTCAAAATTAAATGCAGTGAATGGTGAATAGCAATAGTCAATGAATAAATGCGCTTAAAATCTGCAATTAGCAGCTAATAATTCATAGGTCATAGTATATTATTCTTCGTTAACATAATTTACTCAGGCACATAAAATCTCTCCTTCTTATCTTAGCGCCCTATGACACAGGAAAAACTTACAGATTTGCGGTCCCGCCTATCCGGGATAAGGAGGTTTCTTTGACGTTGATAACCGCACACAGAAAATAGAGAACGATAAACAGCTTTCACTTTCGCCGGGTTTCTGGAACGATAATGAGCGCGCCACCGGCATCATGAAAGAAATAAAGACCAACGAGTACTGGCTGAAATTATACCGCCAGGTGGAAACTGCGGTGGAAGATTTTGCCGTATTATTTGATTTCTGGAAAGCCGGCGATGCAACGGAAGAAGAAACAAAGACCGCGTATGAAAACGCATTGTCTGTACTGGATGATGCGGAATTCAAAAGCACATTGAACCAGCCCGAAGATGAATTGCCTGCAGTGGTGCAGATAAACCCGGGCGCCGGTGGCACGGAAAGCCAGGATTGGGCGGAAATGCTGTTGCGTATGTATCATATGTATGGCGATAAACAGGGATGGAAAGTAACAGAGCTTGATTTCCAGGAAGGCGATGGCGCCGGCATTAAAACCGCAACATTGCAGTTTGACGGCCCGTTTGCTTATGGGTTTTTAAAAGCAGAAAGCGGCGTGCACCGGTTGGTAAGAATCTCACCGTTCGACAGTAATGCAAGAAGACATACTTCTTTTGCCAGTGTTTTCGTGTATCCTCTGATTGACGATACCATTGAAATAAATGTTAACCCCGCTGACCTCGAATGGGAGTTTTACCGCAGCGGTGGTAAAGGTGGACAGAATGTAAACAAAGTGGAAACAGCGGTGCGCTTAAAACACATTCCTTCAGGAATAATTGTGGAATGCCAGCAATCCAGAACGCAGGGCGAAAACCGTGAACTTGCCTTAAAAATGCTGAAGAGCCGTTTATACGAGGAAGAATTGCGCAGGCGGGAAGAGGCAAAAAATGCTGCCAATGCGGGCAAGAAAAAAATAGAGTGGGGGAGCCAGATAAGAAGTTATGTTTTTCATCCCTATAAAATGATCAAAGACCATCGTACAGATCACGAAACAGGCAACGTGCAACCTGTTATGGACGGTGAATTAGACGGGTTCATAAAAGCATACCTCATGATGGAAAAAGAAGTGGAGCAATGATTTTTAAACAGAAATAATATTTTTATTTGCGCCATATATAAAGCATAGCCTGCATTTCGTGTAAGAAAGCATACAGTTTGTTGCAAGTGTAATTATTTTGAATTATGAACCAAAATATCACTTCAATAAAAAAGATATCCTGGCATTTGCTTTTCTGGATATTGTTTTTTGGAGCCTGGTATTTCCTGCGTTACGATAGTTTTTCAACCCGCGCATTGGCTGCCAAACTCACGTTGTTAAAAGTAGCCGACCTGGCGTTGATGGTGTATGTAAGCAATTACATTCTTGTTCCCTACTTATTATACCGGAAAAAATATTTTTTATTCGGGGTGATATTCATAGCGCTTGTATTCAGCTTCAGCGTTTTTAAAATGTATCTCGAAAGCCTTATCATGCATAATCCCGGAATGTTTAGCCTGAAAACCAGGTTTAAAGCAAGAATGTATGATAACACCATCCCACATTTTTTGCTGGTGAGCACAGGCGTTGCTTTTAAGCTGCTGCTGGATCATGCAAAAGCACAAAAACGCATTGGAGAAATTGCCAGGGAAAAAGCGGAAGCCGAACTGAATTTTTTAAAGTCGCAGATCAACCCTCATTTCCTGTTCAATTCAATTAACTCTGTTTATTTTTTGATAGATAAAAAAAATGAAGATGCAAGAAATGCGTTGCATACTTTTTCAGAAATGCTGCGTTACCAGTTGTATGAATGCAATGGAAGTAAGGTTTCACTCAAAAAAGAGATCGCATACCTGAGAGATTATATCAGTGTTCAGCAGTTGAGAAAAAATAAGAATTTGCAATTACAGTTTGAAATAACCGGTGATGAAAGCAATACGCTTATCGAACCGTTATTGTTAATTCCATTGGTGGAGAATGCATTCAAACATTTGTCGAATTTTGATGACGGTAAAAAAGATCTTATCACTATCCATCTTGATACGGGAAAAGATAATCTGGTTTTTACTGTTGAAAATACCGTTGGTAAGAACGCGATAAAAGCCATACAAAATGAATCCGGAATTGGTTTAAATAATATATGCAGGAGACTTGAATTATTATATCCCGGTAAACACAGTTTAACTATAACAAACAATGGTGACTGTTTTAAAACGCAATTGCAAATCGAGCTCAATTAATGGTAATGAAAATAAAATGCCTCATAATAGATGACGAACCGCTGGCGCAAAAAGGCATAACAGAATACGTGAACGATGTTGAATTTCTTGAACTGTGCGGCGTGTTTGAAAATGCATTAAAAGCTGTTGATATTATTCATCAAAAAAAAATTGATCTGCTGTTTCTTGATATACAAATGCCCCGGATCAGCGGCCTTGAATTTTTGAAAGCCCTGCAGGATCCGCCCCTTGTCATTCTCACCACTGCTTATCCACAATATGCTTTGGAGAGTTATGAGCTGGATGTGCTGGATTACCTGGTAAAGCCCATTTCCTTTCCGCGATTCCTAAGGGCTGTAACAAAAGCAAAAGAACATATTGAAGCAAGAACTACACATGCAAATATGCAGGAAGCGGGCGATCATATTTTCATTAAATCCGATAACAGGATCGTAAAAATTTTGTTCAGTGATATTTTATATGTGGAAGCTTTGCAGAATTATATCTGCATTCATACGCCTGAGAAAAGGTATATTTCTTATCTCACATTTAAAAGCATTGAAGAAAGTTTGCCCAAAGATCTTTTTTTAAAAGTGCATAAATCTTACATCGTCCAGTTGGCAAAAGTAGAAGCCATTGAAGGCAATCAATTACAGGTATCCCGCTTTACAATTCCCATAAGCAGAAATAATAAAGAAGAAGTCTTGCAAAGGCTTATTGCCGGAAAGTTCCTGAAACGTTGATTATTTTTAAACAATCATTTAAAACTTTCCGCTTTTGTGCATTTGTCCCCAAAGTCCTTACTGTCCCTTAAGATGTAAAAAGCATTCTACAAGCTTAAAATTTAAAAAATGTTTATACAACCACAGATAACCATGGCACGATAATTTAATTATAATTAGTATAAGCATTAGATAACTTAAAAAATCTAATTATGACAGATAAGAAAACAGACCAGCGGGGTTATTCAACCGTAAATGCTGATGAAGAACGGGATATGGGCGCAAAAGGCGGCCCGACAACAAGTTTAGGAATAGCGGACGATGCCCATGATGTACCACATCCGTATGATGATGATATGCAAACACAGCTCGCGGCAAAAAGCACTGAAAATAAAAAGAACGAAAACAATAAAATGAATAACCCGCAAAGAAGGCAGGGATGATTATGGGACATTCATGAACATCACTCAGCATTGAGTAAACAGTTTATGTTTACCCGCACCGGTTAGCGTTTGCTAACCGGTTTTTTATCTACGGGATTTTTTTGAAATTATTTTTGAAGCAACTGCCCTCTTATTTCTCCACCTGTATGTGCTGCAGTATGAATATTAACATAGAATTTTCCTTCTAACAGATCATGCTCTTCTTCCTGGTCAACTGCTGTGGAAGCAGTAAGTGTGCCGTCGGCAGATGCGGCAAAGCCGGTAATGGGTATCTCAACATCGCCGGGAACACCAACATCCGCTTTATGAAAATGCATGGCTGTGGGTGCGCCTGTTAATCCATTCCATGTAAGCGTATAACTTAATTGGTTTGTTATGCTATCATAAGTTGCTGTGCAGGTACCTGTGCCACTTTCACCTGTAGGCGGTGTTTCCTGTGCTGCATCAATAGTTGCGCTAAAATCAAACATGTTCTTTGGCTTGTTGTCATCATCATCTTTATTGCACGCATTTATGATGATAATCATTGAGGCTGCTACAATCATACATAACAGGTTCCCGGGAAGGTTTTTCATTTTCATAATTTGATCTTTTGTTTTAGAGTTAAACGGCAATTTATTAATGTGGGTTGCCATCAAAATAAAATGCCGCGAATAATTGCGCTATGCGTGTTCAATAACTTTGCCTATCGCGAAAGGATTATACTAATGTTATGTTAACTGTCATGATAAAAAAAGAGGTCAGCAGAAACTTTCCGTAACCTATTCCTTTTATGCCGGATGTTTATTTATTTTCCCAGGTAAAAGCAACTGCTTTTGCAATTCAATTAGTTATTCTTGGAGATATAAAACAAATCAATTTGAAAGTTATCTGCTTCAATTCTAAATTCAGTTTCATTCAGCATTTTGCGTCATTTGACGCAATGTTTCGCTTCTGTCATAAATAGCTTTGCAGTATTATCATAAAAGAAAAAAATTATAGTTATGGATGCTGTATTATATGCTTTATTATGGGTAATTGTAATAAAACTTGTTTTTTCTTTTTTAAGCCCGGTGATGCGAAAAATTCAGGCCAGAAAAGAAAACCAACAAATTGGAGAATAGAGAAAAAATAGTCACATACCATACTCGCCTCATGTGCTTGTAAGTTGTGCCGGGAAATAATTATCAGGTTCGAGAGGCAAATACAGAGTGAAGCAATCGTTTTCAAATTTCTTTACCTCAATTCGAAACTAAGTTTAAGTCTTCTATTTTGAGTCATTTGACGCGCTGCTTTGCGTTCTCAGAAAATAATTTTGCATGCTGAAAATAATAATCAATGAACATTGAAAGTCTTAAATACATCAACGTTGCAACAGGACACCGCGAGATAATAGGTTCGTTTAAAACGCTGGTCAGGGAACTTTCGACCGGGTATAAATACTATGTAGTTAGCCAGTTCTATTTAGACATAGAAACAAATGAAATCAGGCATGAACATGAAGTATCTATAAATTGGGGTAAGGTCTATAAATTACTTTTTAGCGGGACAGCTAAAGAGTGTATAGATTACATAAATAATTTGCCTGGATAGTGGTCATGTTCAAGTCTTGTTTTCTGTCAGTCATCTTCCATACACTACTACATAAATCCAACTTTTCTTCATTATTGATCTGCCCTATAACTTCTCCGAAATAATGTATCATCGTTCATGCAAATAAATTCGTTGGCCGTAAGAATACACGTGTTCGGAAGATAAAATTGCCACGACTTTTAAGTCGTGGAATTAAGGTTCGCAAATTATAAATGGCTTTAGCCGAAAATGACTGTTTAGGCTAAAGCCATTTTAGAGACAGCTAAAATATACCCCTGCCTAAAGACAGGGGCAATTACGGACTGTCAGGGAACTTTCGACCGGGCATGAATACTATATAGTTAGCCAGTTCTATTTAGACATAGAAACAAACTGCCCGGAAGATAAAATTGCCACGACTTTTAAGTCGTGGAATAAGGCTCACAAACTATAAAATGGCTTTAGCCAAAAATGACTGTTTAGGCTAAAACCATTTTAGAGACAGCTAAAATATACCCCTACCTAAAGACAGGGGCAATTACGGACTGTAAGGGAGCTTTCGACCGGGCATAAATACTATATAGTTGGCCAGTTTTATTTAGACACAGATCATCGTTCATTCAAATAAATTCTTTGATTACAAAACTTTAACTGCCCGGGAGATAAAATTGCCACGACTTTTAAGTCGTGGAATAAGGCTCACAAACTGTAAAATGGCTTTAGCCAAAAATGACTGTTTAGGCTAAAGCCATTTTAGAGACAGCTAAAATATACCCCCTACCTAAAGGCAGGGGCAATTACGGACTGTCAGGGAACTTTCGACCGGGTATAAATACTATGTAGTTAGCCAGTTCTATTTAGACATAGAAACAAACTTCCCAGGGAGATAAAATTGCCACGACTTTTAAGTCGTGGAATTAATGTTCACGAACTATAAATGGCTTTAGCCGAAAATGACTGTTTGGGCTAAAGCCATTTTAGAGACGGCTAAATATACCCCTACCTAAAAACAGGGGCAATTACGGACTGTAACAACATATTGAAAATGTTCCGAACAGTTTAAAGTCACAAAACCACCGAAGCTACACAGGTACCAACCTACATACAGAATCAATTATCGGAGTCTGCAACACGACTATGAGCAGACAGGAATTTCGATAATAGTTTTGTGAATGAACCATAAACATCACACACCGGCTGCCTAAATTCTTTGCAAGTAACTTATCAGCTAGTCGACTTAATCTTAAAAAATGATAGCCAATTAATGATTATATATTATAATTGTCATCCTAACATCAAACATCAGCATGAAAACAGTTCAACAATCATTGTTTGTTTTTTTCATTTTTTCGACTATTTGTTTTTGTTCCTGCGGAAATAAAACAACCAATACCGAAGCCAGCAAAACGGATACCTTAACCGAAGCGCAGCAGCGTCTTGCCGAAAACGCGTTAAAAGGCCTTGAAGTATTTGATGGCCTTGAAGTGCACACGTTTGCTACAGAACCTATGTTAAAAAATCCTACCAATATCGATGTGGATGAACGCGGCCGTGTTTGGGTAACGGAAGCCTATAACTATCGTCCGGCTATCAACGGTAATCCAATCAATCCAAAAGGCGACAGAATAATGATTTTAGAAGATACCAATGGTGATGGAAAAGCCGATACTGCAAAAGTTTTTTATGAAGGTCCTGAAATAAATGCGCCGCTGGGTGTTTGCGTGCTGGGCAATAAAGTGCTCATTTCTCAAAGCCCATATGTATGGGTTTTTTATGATGATAACGGTGATGATAAAGCAGACAGGAAAGAAGTGCTGTTTTCAGGGGTTGGCGGTATACAGCACGATCATGGTATGCATACATTTACATTCGGCCCTGATGGAAAACTCTATTTTAATTTCGGCAATGAAGGCAAACAATTAAAAGACAAGAATGGCAAACCTGTGCCCGACCAGGATGGCGATGTTATCGGTCCAAAGAAATATAGACAGGGCATGGTATTTCGTTGTGATCCCGATGGTTCGCATGTTGAATGTTTAGGCCAGAACTTTCGTAATCCTTATGAAGTGGCGGTGGATAGCTATGGCACATTGTGGCAAAGCGATAATGATGATGATGGCAATCGCGGTGTGCGTATCAATTATGTAATGGAATATGGCAATTATGGTTATACCGATGAGATGACCGGCGCAGGCTGGTCAGCAAACAGAACAAATATGGAAGACTCTGTTCCCTTTCGCCATTGGCATTTGAACGATCCCGGTGTTGTGCCTAACTTATTGCAGACAGGTGCGGGTTCACCAACAGGAATGGTAGTGTATGAAGGTTCGTTGTTGCCGAAAGAATTTCATGATGAGTTGATACATTGCGATGCAGGCCCCAACATTGTACGCGCCTATTCCATCACAAAAAACGGTGCAGGTTATAATGCTAAGATCATTAACATACTGGAAGGAGAAAAAGACAAATGGTTCCGTCCCGCTGATATTTGTGTTGCACCCGATGGCTCGCTGATAGTGGCCGACTGGTACGATCCCGGCGTTGGCGGCCACCAGGCAGGCGACCAAACACGCGGAAGGATTTATCGCGTAGCGCCACCAAAATCAAACTATACTATTCCAAAAGAGAATTATGCAACACCTGAAGGCGCTATCGTTGCTTTACAAAATCCTAATCTGTCGGTTCGTTATCATGCCTTCATCACTTTGCAGCAAATGGGAACACAGGCTATACCTGCACTGGAAAAATTATGGAACGATGCAAACGCAGATCCGCGTATGCGTGCAAGAGCATTTTGGGTGTTGGTAAAAATGAAGAACGCCAATGCGCAGCAATATATTCAGCAGGCAACAAAAAATAATAATCCTGATCTGCGCATCACCGGCTTAAGAGCAGCAAGAGAATTAAATGCAGATGTAATCAGTATTGTACAGCAATTGGTAAACGATCCTGATGTGCAGGTAAAAAGAGAATGCGCCATTGCATTGCATCATAATAAATCTGCAGAAGCGCCTGCTTTGTGGGCAACGCTGGCAACAGAATATGATGGCAAAGACAGGTGGTATTTGGAAGCATTGGGTATTGGTGCAGACAAACAATGGAACCCTTACTTCAAAGCTTATCTTGAAAAAGTAAAAGATCCTGTGCAGAATGCTTCTGAGAAAGATATTGTATGGCGCGCAAGAACAGATGAAGCCGTGCCTTATCTTACCCAACTCGCTTCAGATAACAATGTTGCTCTTAACCAGCGTTTGCGCTATTTCCGTGCATTTGATTTTAATACAGGTTCGGCAAAATCAACTTATCTATTAAAGATGATCGCTGCCAATACATCCAACGATATCACTTTGAATAAACTTGTGCTGCACGCACTGGATGTAAAAACGGTAAAGCAATCACCGGTGGCACAAAAAGCTTTGGCTGATGTAATTGCAGCCGTGCAAAGAACGCCGGAATACATTGAGTTTGTAAAACAATATGCAGTAAAAACGGAAAACAAAAACTTATTACAGCTTGCCATTGACAGTAGCACCGCCGATATCGGAGAAGATGCAGCCGAATTATTGCTAACGCTGAAAGGTGATGCGCTTGCCTGGAATGTTTTAAATGGAAAAGACAGTGCACAGTCAAAAGCATTACTTACAGCTTTAAGCGGCGTAGGCAGCAAAGCGTCTGTTGATATGATTCAAAAAGTGGCGCTCACTGCAAGCTATCCCATGAACATACGTAAATATGCAGCGGCCAATATTGGTAAAAGCTGGGATGGTGAAGACCGGGTAGTGGAAATTTTAAAAGCTAAGAAAGTACCTGCTGAATTAATACCTGACGTAGTGGCAAGCGTAAGCGGCGCCTGGCGTGGAAGTATAAAAACTGAGGCAGAAAGTTATTTACCCAATCACACAGCAACTGTATTAAGAAAAGCGCCCACCATGACTGAGCTTGCTTCTGTAAAAGCAGACGCTGCAAGAGGCAAAACGGTTTTTATGAATACCTGTTCCATTTGTCATATGGTGGGAAATGAAGGAAAAGATTTTGGTCCTAAGCTTACAGAGATCGGTTCAAAATATGCCAAAGATGGGTTGTTGAATACCATTGTGCATCCGTCAGACGGCATCAGTTTTGGTTATGAGGGATGGGAAATAAAAATGACAGATGGTTCAACCGTTACAGGCATTATTGCAAGCAAAACAGAAACGAATATTGACCTGAAATTTCCCGGTGGTGCAACAAAGCAGGTAAAAGCAAGCGATGTAGTTTCTAAGGAAGAAATGAAACAATCTATGATGATGGAAGGCCTGTATCAGAATATGAGCAATGAAGATCTTGCTGATTTGCTGGAATATCTTTCATCACTGAAAAAGAAATAATCGTTAAATGAAAAAATGATAAGTACGCACCGCTTTTTTGCCTGACAGAAAAGCGGTGTTTGTTTACGAACTAAGTTAAGTTTTCTATTTTGAGTCATTTGCCGTAGTGTGTTTATCAGTAGCTAAATAATTTTGCGGCAACAATATTTCAAAACAAAATTGAAAAGAGTTTGGATAACCGGTAAGTAAAAACTTAGTTATAACAACAAGCAAATACAGAATAGTGATTGTAGGCTGTACTAATAACAATTAAAATTATATAACGTTAACATGGTGATTTTGAATAGCTATATTTTTTCAAGACTTTTCACACGGTATCATAAATCAGCGTGTTGGTGGCAACCGTAGCGCGACACTTCCATGCAAATAGTTACTATATGAAAAGAGCATTCGGCAGAGTTTTAATAATTATAGCAATAGTTATTTTAAACAGTGTTTTAATGTCTGCCAAAGGTCAACAAAAGTCATCTTTCTTTGAATACAAACCGTTAAGAGAAAATGGAAAAATAGACCCTAATATAAAAGGTTACTGGAAATCTATCGGCAATGGCTATATTCTAAGTGCAACTAACGATAGCATTTTACTATA
The DNA here is from genome assembly GCA_036274175.1 of Parafilimonas sp. GTDB lineage: Bacteria > Bacteroidota > Bacteroidia > Chitinophagales > Chitinophagaceae > Parafilimonas. The sequence continues at coordinate 97,757 of DASUGF010000008.1, read as the reverse complement.
TAGCTATACTTCTCATTTCTGTTACAAAGAAAAAAACGATTACATCGAAGAATTGCTAAACACACAATCAAGGTTTAAAGAACATAGTGATACGGTTAGTATTTTTCTCGCTGATTACGGGACAAAAACACATGAGCTTGAAATCAAAAATGACTTTATTAGGATAGATAATCTTCCTCAAAACACTCTTACCTTTTCTGAAATGCAGCAATTAAGCTCTAAGAAGTTGTTTGAGCTTTTTATTGAGACGCTTAAAGAAAATTATGCTTTCAGCAAAGAAAGAAACATGAATTGGGATTCTATCAGAAATGAATACGAAAAAAAAGTTTCAGACGAAACAACTAAAGAAGAGCTGTTTCAAATATTAGGGCAAATTGTTTCTCTCACAAAAGACCATCACACAAAAATTATTGCAGAAAACGGTGAAACATTGCAATACCGTGGAACGCCATCCGCTGAAATTGTGATGAGTGCTTTTAATAAACAATCTAAGGTTAAAAACCTGAATGAATATTTTAATCTGTTTTTTGAAACAAATTATAAGAATATTTCTGACAGCCTGTTGCCTGGGAAAGGTAATAAATCAGCTAACAGACAAATTGAGTGGGGAGACCTGAATGATTCGATTGGTTATATAAGTATTTATTCTTTTACCGATTTTGCACCTGACAGCTTTTCAAGAAAACAGCAAATTGATTCTATTAAAAACTCCATGCAACACATTATAACTGCTTTGAAAAATAAGAAGGCTGTTATAGTTGATATAAGCTTCAATTTTGGTGGTTATGATGCGGCAGCATTATTTATAGCCGGATTTTTTACAGATAAGCCAACATATGCTTATACAAGTCAGGTTTACAACAACGGAACATTTTATAATGAATCAGATGTGTATGTTCAGCCATCTGAAAAAATACAATACACAAAACCTGTGTATGTTTTAACGAGTGACATAAGCAGAAGCGCAGCAGAAGGTTTTGCAATGCTAATGAAAGCACTGCCTAATGTAAAGCTTGTTGGTACAAATACAATGGGTATTCTTTCTAGTATGTTAGGTAAATCAATCGGAGATTTTTATTCCACTTCATCCAACCAAAGGCTTTTATCACCGAGTGGAAAATACTACGAAGTTTCTGGTGTACAGCCAGACATTCCTTTAACAATCTTCTCTAAAGAAAATGTTTTTGAAGGACACAAAGAAGCTGTGAGAAGAATAATGGAAATTATTGAAGAAAATAAATATTGACAATTCTTTATTATGTAAAACGGCAGCCACCAATAAAAGTATTTATGCAAGCAGGGCTGACATTACGCACTTCGACTTTAGTATCTCTATTCAGCACCAGTCCCATCGTGACGGAACGCTGTTGGGCTGCAACAATTAATTTCAACATTTAGTTCTATATTCAGCTTCGGTTATGCGATGACACGGCGATGAATGCCCTACCTGCATAAATACCGGGCCGTTACCAGCCATTTTAAAACGACACACCTTGCAAGTAATCACCGGCAATATTTTTCGGACAGAATTACAAACCATAGTTAATACGATAAACCCCGCCCTTGTTAGTGTTGTCACTAACAACGAGTTTCCACAAACGAAATCATCATTCATGCAAATAAATTCGTTGGTCACAACTTGTCCCGTTCGTACGGGAAGACCAACGAAGGTTTAAAGGCTTAACACTTTTTGATTCATAATCCTGCAATAATATTACAGGGTTCTTTTCCTATTTTTACCAGCCATTATTTAAGCTATGTCGAAAAACATTTTTATTGCAACCGATGAACCCTATAGCGGTAAGTCGATCGTTGCACTGGGCCTGGTAAACATGCTGCTCGGAAAAGCCAAAAACGTGGGCTATTTCAAACCCATCATTGATCCCGATACAAAAGAAAAAAAGGATACGCATATTGCTACGATCATTGAGCATTTTGATCTTGCAGTCAGCTATGAAGACACTTATGCGTTCACACGCACGCAGGCGCTTCAAATGATACAAAACAAAAGCCAGGGTGAAATGATCGATACAATCATCGAAAAATGTAAAAAGCTGGAGGAGGTCTACGATTTTACGGTCATAGAGGGCAGCGATTTTGTGGGTGAAGGAATTGCTTTTGAGTTTGACGCGAATATTTCAATCGCAAAAAATCTGAGCGCCCCGGTGATCATTGTTACTTCAGGTGAAAATAAAACGACAGCCCAGGTTATAACAAACACGGCTAATGTATTTCATAATTTTCGATCCCGGGAAGTGGAGGTTATCGCAGTGGTGGTGAACAGGGTGAATACCGACCAGGCAGATGACGTGCGACAGCTATTGAAAATACAATTTAATAAAGACGTAATTATTGCCGCAATCCCGTTTGAGCAAAGTTTGAAAAGCCCGACAATGAAAGAAATAACGGAACAGATGGGCGGTCAACTGCTTTTCGGTGAGGATCAACTGAGCAACCAGGTAGATCATTTTATTACCGGAGCTATGCAGGTTCCTAACTTTTTAAATTATTTAAAGGAAAATGTATTGATCGTTACGCCGGGAGATCGCGGAGATATTATTATTAGCGCTCTGCTGGCTAACCTGTCCACTAATCATCCAAAAGTTTCGGGTATTGTCCTTTCCGGTGGCATTCAACCGGACGAACCCGTGATGCGGCTGATCCGTGGATCACAATCGGTTTTGCCAATTATCTCCGTCAAAACAGGTACGTTTAGCACAAGTGCAAAGCTCAACGCCATACAATCGAGAATAACACCCGACAATAAGAAGAAAATTCAGCTTGCTATTGATGTTTTTGAAAAATATGTGGATGTGCAGGGCCTGGATGAAAAAATGGTAACATTCACACCGGAAGGCATCACACCGCATATGTTTCAATACCAGTTGGTGAAGTGGGCGAAGAGTAAGATCAGGCATATTGTACTCCCCGAAGGAAATGAAGACAGGATATTAACGGCAGCGGCTCGGCTGATTGATCAAAAAATTGTACAGCTTACATTGCTCGGCGATCCAACGGAAATAGCAGCATCTGTAAAAAGACTTGGCTTAACGCTCGATCTTAACAGTATTAGCATAATCGATCCTGTGAAATCTGAATATTTCGAGGACTATGTGCAAACATTGTATGAGTTGCGGAAGCATAAGAATATTGAGCTGGAGATGGCGAAAGATATGATGACCGATGTTTCCTACTTCGGCACCATGATGGTGTATAAAGGCCATGCCGATGGAATGGTTTCAGGCGCTGTGCATACAACGCAACATACCATAAGACCTGCATTACAATTTGTAAAAACGAAGCCGGGTATTTCTGTGGTCTCATCCGTGTTTTTTATGTGCCTTCCCGATCGCGTTTGTGTTTTTGGCGATTGTGCGGTGAATCCTAATCCTACTGCAGAGCAATTGGCAGAGATCGCCATTTCATCTGCTGAAAGCAGTACACGGTTTGGCATCGAGCCAAGAGTGGCGATGTTGTCTTATTCTTCGGGCACGTCAGGAGAGGGCGAAGATGTGGAGAAAGTACGCAAGGCAACTACAATAGTGAAACAAAAGCGCCCGGATCTGAAAGTGGAAGGTCCTATTCAATATGATGCTGCGGTTGATCCGTTCGTAGGACATCAGAAATTGCCTGACTCAGAAGTGGCGGGCAGGGCGAGTGTGTTGATATTTCCTGATCTCAATACCGGCAACAACACCTACAAAGCGGTGCAGCGCGAAACAGGAGCGCTGGCGATAGGGCCTATGTTGCAGGGATTGAATAAGCCCGTAAATGATCTGAGCCGTGGCTGCACGGTGGATGATGTTTTTAATACGGTTATTATTACAGCGATTCAAAGTCAGCAGGAGTGAGGATTTAAGAAAACACTCAATATTCAATATACAATACGCAATGTTCAATTGGTGAGTTGTGAATGGTCAATCAGTAGAGATACGCAATATTCAATGTTCAATATTCAATGCTCAATGACAAAACGTTCTCCCACTTGAATATTGATTATTGAGTGTTGATTATTGAATATTTGTGCATGTAAGCAGCATCGATTTGTCAATTACAATCTTTCCACAACAAAAATATAACTATCAAGTTCATGAACATATTTGTCATCAACTCAGGCAGCAGTTCTATTAAATACCAGCTCTTCAAAATGCCGCGTGAGAAGCCCGTTTGCAGCGGATTGGTAGAAAGAATTGGCCTGGAAAATTCTGCGATCACACATAAAATATTTATTGGCGACGAAGAAAAATTGGTCAAGCGAACGATTGAGTTGGCTGATCATGAAGAAGGATTAAAAGAAGTAGGACTCCTGCTCACCGATGCTGAAATCGGCGTGATAAAAAATCCGGGCGAGATCGAAGTTGTGGGTCACCGCGTGGTGCATGGAGGCGAAAGCTTTGCTGCCACAACGATCATCAATAAAGAAGTAAAAGAAGAGATCCAGAAACTTTTTCCCCTTGCGCCGTTGCACAACCCGGCAAATTATCTCGGCATTGAGGTGGCTGAAAAGATCTTCACAAAAGCAAAACAGGTTGCGGTGTTTGATACAGCATTTCATCAAACACTCCCTGAAAAAGCTTTTCGCTATGCTATCCCGAAATCTTTTTATGCAGACCTGCACATCAGGGCTTATGGTTTTCACGGAACCAGCCATAAATATGTAAGTGAAAAAGCCGCGGAATATTTGAATAAACCTGGTGCAAAACTAATCACCATTCATCTTGGGAATGGATGCAGTATGACAGCCGTGAGAGATGGTAAATCGGTTGATACGAGCATGGGCTTTGCTCCACTGAATGGGTTGATAATGGGAACGCGCTCGGGCGATATTGATCCCTCGATCATTTTTCATTTGATCAACCAACTGGCTTACGATCCCGAACAGGTCAACACCTTACTCAACAAAAGAAGCGGCATGCTTGGGCTTACCGGCTTCAGTGATATGCGCGACATTGGTAAAGCCGTAGAGGAAGGAAATAAAGATGCGGAGCTTGCGCTTGATATGTATGCATACCGTGTACAAAAATATATTGGTTCCTATGCTGCTGTACTTAACGGATTGGATGCGATTGTGTTTACCGCGGGCGTTGGAGAAAATGATGCGAACACGCGCCGGAGAATATGCAATGAAATGGAATTTTTGGGAATTAACATAGATGATGAAAAAAATAAGATACCATCATCCGAAACCAGGGAAATAAATAGTGCAGATTCGCCTGTGAAAATTTTAGTTGTACCTACAAACGAGGAGCTTGAGATCGCGAAGCAATGTTATGAACTATTGTGCAAGAGATAACAATTTTGAAATTGTTCAAATCGCAAAAAATTTAAATCAAAATATTAATGTATGTGCAGATGGTTAGCGTATGCAGGTGATCCGATTCTAATGAGTGAGTTGATCATAAAACCGAAAGACAATCTCATTCAACAGAGTTTGCATGCAAGGGCGCCAAGAACACCAACAAACGGTGATGGATTCGGCATAGGGTGGTATGATAAACAACCTTACCCCGGTCTTTTCAGAAGTATACGTCCTGCATGGAATGATCTCAATTTACTTGACATTACCGCACACATCGAATCTCCTTTGTTCATCGCACATGTACGTGCCACATCGCTGGCTACAATTCAGGAAACAAATTGCCATCCTTTCAGGTATAAAAACTGGTTGTTTGTGCGCAACGGCCAAATTGCACAATTTGGATTGGTAAGACAAACCTTGTTGGGTAAAATATCTCCGGAATATTTTGATAACATACTTGGCTCGACTGATTCTGAAGTAATGTTCCATCTTGCACTTACATTCGGTCTTGAAAAAGACGTTCTCTCAGCCATTACCGAGATGGTGTATGTAGTTGAATCAGCAGCAAGAGAAAAAGGCGTGACCGAAGCCTTATGGATGACGTTGGGAATATCAGATGGAGTGAATCTTTGGGGCTTCAGGTATGGTAGTGACGGCAAGGGTCCTTCCTTATATATCAGCCCGGGTATCGAAGAACTTGCGCGTCTTAATCCTGAGGCAAAAAATAAGTTTGGCGATTTTGCTGCCTGCATCGTTTCAGAGCTAATTGGAAATTACCAGCATATCTGGCGTCCTGTTCATGAAAATTCGCAGGTAATTATTCATAAAAAAAGAGGAATCGACATAAGTACATTTATGCGCTGAAGAAAAACACAATGTCTTACAAGATGTGTTCAGCATAACGACAACCTGTTATGTAAACAATCAAACAAGAATTTTCTGCGGCCATTATTTTACAGACTGAACCACTATGGACAAAAGCTGATTGAAACTGATAAACCATACTTAAATTCATTTAAAAAATCATTCATTTATATAACGTGAAAATATGAACATCAAAGAAACTCCTTTTCAGAAAATTTCTGATGATAGAATATTTATAATTGATTGTTATGTTGAGATGTTATCCCGGATTAACGAACAGGAAATCATTTCACTGATAAATAATACCTCACAAGAGGTCTCATTTGAAGAAAATGATGTTTCCAGTGAAAAAATAATACAATCCCTCAGCATTTATTTTCAATTGATGACTTTGGTAGAAGAAAATGCAGCTACGCAATACCGGAGAAAAATGGAGAACCAGGAAGACATTGCTTCAATCAGGGGTACCTGGGCCGAAGCATTTAAAATATGGAAGGATGATGCTGTTAGTGAAGACGATATGCTGAAAGCTATTTCTGGAACTACTGTTATTCCTGTGCTTACAGCACATCCCACAGAAGCAAAAAGAGTTACCGTAATAGAAATTCATCGCGAATTGTATTTGCTTTTGGTGCAAAGAGAAAATACTTCTTTAAGCAAGCTGGAACAAAATTTTATTAAAGAAAAAATAATTCATCTGCTGGAAAGATGGTGGAGAACCGGGGAAATATATTTAGAAAAACCAGACATCAGGGATGAAAGAGCCAATGTAATACATTACCTGGGTAAAGTTTTCCCTGCCGTATTATGGAGAAGCGATCAGCAATTAAAAAGCTCCTGGATAGAATTAGGATTAAATCCCAACAAAATAAAAAACCCGGATTTATTTCCAAAAATCAATTTCGGAAGCTGGGTTGGCGGTGACAGGGACGGGCATCCATTTGTAACACCGGCAGTTACACAAGAAACTTTACTACTTCATAGAAAAACAGCTTTGTCACTCATAAAAGATCAGTTATTGCATTTAGTAACCAAACTTTCGGTTTCTGCCATTAATAATCCTGTGCCTTTTTTACTGTCAGAAGCTATTGAAAAAAAATCTAAAGCGTTGGGAGAACGGGGGGCAAAAGCAGTTCATAGAAACCCTTATGAACCCTGGAGGCAATATGTGAGTTTAATTTTACTGCAATTAGAAAACACTATATCTGAAAAATTTGCCGATTCCAACTCCTGTTACAAATCGAGTGTTGTTCTGGAAGAAGATCTAAAGTTCCTGAGAGAAATCTTAATCGAAAACGGTTTAAAAGGGCTTGCAGAAGATTTACTTTTCCCGGTTGAAAGAACAGTCACATGCTTCGGGTTTCATTTGGCAAAATTAGACATCAGGCAAAACAGCGCTTTTCATGATAAAGCAATTTCCCAGATTTTGAAGTCCACTGGTGAAGAAGATTATGATTTTGCAAACTGGGATGAAGATAAGCGTGTAAACTTTTTAAATAAATTATTAGATAGTAACTCACTGATCACCGATGTTACCGTTTCTTATGGTGCAGAAGCAGATAATGTTTTGGATTGTTATAGAGTAGTGCGTCATCATATTAATCAATATGGTTCAGCCGGAATAGGCTCCTTTATTGTTAGTATGACCAGGAACTTTAGTGATTTACTGGTGGTTTACCTGCTAATGAGAGAAACGCAGTTGTTACATGCCAATATACGAGTTGTTCCATTATTAGAAACTATAGAAGACTTGCATAATGGTCCTGAAATTTTACAAAAATTCCTGCAACACCCTATTACGAAAGAAAGATCTGGAAAATTATCTTATAACCAGGAAGTAATGTTAGGGTACAGCGATAGCAATAAAGACGGAGGGACTATCGCAAGTAAATGGAATGTATATAAAGCAGAAAAAGCACTTACGGATGCAGGAAAAGAAAATAACACAAACATTTACTTTTTCCACGGAACAGGTGGCACCATTAGCAGAGGCGGCGGCAAGTATCACCGTTTTTTGGAAAGCATGCCGGAAAATACCGTTAGCGGAATCATTAAAATTACGGTGCAGGGTGAAACTGTAGCACAACTATTTGGGAATCCACTTACAGCTACATACAACCTCAATGCGCTTTCATCGGGCGTAGCCAGGCAAACCATTAAAAATATAGTACATGCTCCCGAAACAGTTTATCCTGTAGATGCTATGGAGTTTTTATCTGAAAAATCTTATGAGCATTACAGGAACCTGATTGAAACCCCCGGGTTTATAAATTTTTACAGTAAAGCAACCTGTATTGATGTTTTAGAGATCAACAAAATAGGTTCAAGACCTTCAAGAAGAACCGGTACCAGGACATTGAGTGATTTAAGGGCTATACCCTGGGTGTTTAGCTGGAATCTTTCCAGGATAACAATTACCGGGTGGTATGGTCTTGGTGAAGCGCTGAAAGCATTAAAAACAGAAAGACCGGAAGCATTCGATAATTTAAAGAAATCAGTAAGTAACTGGAGTTTTTTAAAGTTTTTATTGATACAAACTGAAACCAACCTCATACTCTCTAACATAGAGATCATGAAATTATATGCCGCATTAGATGAAGATGCAAAAGAAAGTGAACTGTTTATGCATAAGATTCTTACGGATTACCAAAATGGTTTTCAAATGATAGAAGAGCTTTTTGATGAACCCGCTTCCGTAAGAAGACACGGGCAATATGATAACCTGAAATGGCGAAATGATAAACTGAAGATTCTACACCAATTGCACATCAGATACCTGAAGCAGTATAGAAGTATAAAAGAGGAAAGCAGCAGGGAAAAAGATAAGCTATTAACCAATTTGTTTGGTTTAATAAACTCCTTATCGAGCGGTCTAAAAAATACGGGATAAAAATTTTTCTGTCCTTCGCCGAACATGCTTGTCATGCGCAAGGCAAGGTTAAGAGATATTTGCGGAAAGAAATTTTCAACTTCGCTTATCCTTAATACACTTTCTCAATATCATGAAAGCAAGCGCGTATCAGGCTGCACGGCAAGTGAACTAAAATCCCGGCTGCACCTTAAAACATAATGAACATTAATACTGCAATAAGTAAAGGCGTTATGCCGCCAAGCAAAAAACCAACTCTCCTGAAATCTGATGCATGTAAGACACCCGTGCCGTAAGCCATAGCATTCGGCGGGGTTGAAATGGGTAGTATTGCAGCAGTTGAAACAGATAAAGCGATCAATGTACAAATGGCTATTGTATGTTCCGGCAGTAAAGTGGCTCCAATGGGAATTAAAATACTTGCCGCCGCTGTGGTGCTCATAAAATTGGAAACAATACTGCTGATGTATGCCAGGACTATAAATATCGCAAGAATGGATGCAGAACCAAAATTGATACCTTTTACAAAATAGTCGGCCAGGCCGGTGTTGGTTACAGCAATGCCCAACGTAAGGCTACCGGCTACCAGTATCAATGTGTCCCAGGGAAGTTTTGGAATATCAGCGGTAACAATAATACCTGTGGCTGTAAAAATTACAATAGGAACAAAAGATACTACCGCTAAAGGAATATTAATATAGCTGGAACACACCCAAAGTACAATTGTCACTATGGTGGTTATAATGGCTACACTTCGCCTGAGTATGGTTTCATCATTCAAAGATGCAGCATCACTTTCTGCCAGCAACGCTTCTATATCTACAGATTCGCGGTCAGAAGGATAAGCATGTTTTAGAAAGATCCACAAGAAATAAACCAGGCCTATACAAAGAGGCAAGCCAAAATAAAGCCACTCAGAAAATCCCATCTTTAATCCTTTGGATTCTATAACACCGGCAGCAATAAGATTGGCCGGTGTTGAAATGATGGTACCCATACCACCAATAACTGCAGTAATGGCTACACCTAATACTAGTGCTTTCGAAAAAGGATCATTCTTGCCCAGCTTTTCTGTAAGCGGTGCAATAGTCATCAGCATCAATGCTGCTGTAGCTGTATTGGACATGAATAAGGAAAGAATAAGTGTAATAAGCATTACACTAAAAAGAACCTGGCCGGGCTTTTCTCCGAAACGTTTGAATACCTTCCTTGCAAATAGCTTGTCTAATCCTGTATTTGCAGCACCTTGTGCCAGGAAAAAACCACCCATAAAAAGCCAGATTGTTGGACTTGCCCAGGTATTTACATACTGCTGCCAGTGGCCTTCGTTTTTAGTATCGGCGATAAATGCAACTGCAAACCCCATTATCAGCAGGCTTACGGCAAAAGGCGGTATTGCTTCCGTTACCCATAAGCCGGTAGCGAGGATCAACAGAAACAATGCATTTCTTGTTTCTATCGGCAGATGGGTCAGGTTCAATAAAAAAACGGCAATAAGTGCAAAAACACTAATCTTTATAAGGTTATAGACATTGCGCCTTAGTAAAGATTTTTCCCTCTTTTTTTGCAAATACTTCCTGCGCCTTTTGATTGCCCTGAGAATATTAGCCATGGATTAAATATTGTTTTTTCTGTGAACAAAAGTACCACCATTATAAAGCAAATTTAGTCAGCATGTTATCCGGATTATGTTTAGAATTCGCTTTCTCCGTGAAAATGTATTACGAATGAAAAGAGAGGATAGTTCAATTTTTTTTGAAGCAGTTTCTAATTTTACCTGTTATATTTCGAAAAGAATGATAAGAAAATTCTTCCTTTTATGGCTTATGCAGTTACCGGGTGTCTTCTCCGGAACCTGTCATGCGCAGGACGATCTCAATTTGCAGCAAATGATACAGGAGGTAGATTCAACGGGAATATTTTTCTCGGATGATTATTATACCTGGTGCAGCAGTGTAATTAAAGGTGAAGACGGAAGGTATCACCTGTTTTATTCACGCTGGCCGCACGGAAAAAGAAGCCCGGATGATGATACCATGAATTATATTTTCGATGGTTTCAGAGGATGGTGCAAGTATTCAGAAATTGCCTATGCAGTAGCTGATAAATTAACTGGGCCGTATAAATATGTATCAACTGTTTTGAAAGGCGATGGCGATCCTAATCGGTGGGACAGGTACACGATGCATAATCCGCAAATAAGAAAATTCGGTGATGAGTATTATCTCTATTATATCAGCAATTCATTCGATTCCCTGTTGCGTTTTAAGGATGAATCAAAAATGACCGGCGATTGGAAACATTGGCTGCAATATAACTGCACACAGAAGATCGGGGTGATCAAAGCCGGGAGTATTCAGGATTTGGTGAATGGTAAATATGAAAAACCAACCATGCCTTTAATGATCCCGGATAATATCAACACCTTTGAAGTTGTCACTAATCCTACTGTTACCCGGGGGCCGGATGGAAAATATTACATGATGTACAAGTCGCGTAAGCCCAATGTCGGCGACATGACTTTTTGGATGGCTACGAGTAATAAACCTGACGGTCCATATAAAATGCTGGGAGAAGTGTTCACTTCGGCAGACATGGCTTGCGAAGATCCTTGCATGTGGTATGACAAAAAAAGAAAGCGGTTTTATGCAGCGGTGAAATACTATTCTAACAGTAAGAAGTTAGTCCCTCAATTCGGCGCGTTGGCATTGATAACGTCGATTGATGGATTGCATTGGCTGGCCGCCGCCCATCCGCTGATCTCCCTTCGCGAAATGAAAATGAAAAGCGGAAAAGAGATCGAACTGGCTCACTTAGAGCGGCCCTTTGTTGTAACTGATAAAAATGGACAGCCTCTTGCGCTGTTCGCTGCCGCTTCCATCCAAGAGCCTTCAAAAGGGTTTATGGATCACCCCACATTTGAAAGCAATACGTTTAATGTTTGCTTTCAGCTAAAATAGTTAAATAACGATTGCCAGGGAACATCAAAAGTTTGCTGTCCCAACTCTTATGGTTTTTTAAGGATACGCTCGGGAAAGAAAATTCTTAAATTCTTTTGATTGCCATCGTTTGAGTCATTTGACGCAGTGTTTAGCTTTTGCCGGAAATAATTTTGCAACCTGTAAAATTGATAATCATGAGACACTACGGTAACGCTGAAAACCGCTTTTTCAAAAGAGAAAGTATTAATTTCTTTGAAACGTTGAAAAAACTTTTCTTCTGTTCAATGATTGCCTGTTTTGCAATAACAGGTTGTACAAAGGACTTCTCTACACCTAAGATTGAAGGTACATTTATTGAAATTAATAACGACGTTAGACAACCAGGTTTAGCAGAGAAAGATTCTTATCGATGCGATATATCACTGAAGGATATTAGTGAATCGTATAACGAACCCGGGGGTATGCAATTTGTTATGAATATTTCTGATGTAAACAAGGAATATATCGGGGATATAGGTGGTATTTTTAATACTACAAAAATTGAAATAAATATTGATGCATATAGAAAAAGCTTTGACTCAAAAATCACTTTAAAAACCCTTGGGCGTAACGGTCGATATAGCGGTGTAAAGGAAATTTTGCAAGACCGGTGTAATGTCTTCATACAACTAAAAAACGAAGATGGCAGAGTAATCAAAGCGGGGCATGCATTACCCGGTCAAGATGTTACAATCGAAAAGATCAACAATAAATACCATGTCACTTTCAAGAACCTGAATTTTGGCGATGGCCCGGCTTTCAAGGGAAGCGCAAGACTGGTTACAGATTAAAGATTTGCATTAATCAACCGGCTTATAACAAACTTTTAGAGGATTCGTCGTGGGGGAACGAGGTTTTTGTTTTCGCTGTTTACTGCAAATAGTAGCTGCATTTGTAATTAGCTATAGAAAGAGATATAATAATATATTATTGTCCGACTAAAATATTTTTCCTGGGCTAAAGCCCTTGAGGGCTGCTTTTAATAGCCCCAGGCTTAAGCCTGGGGTTATATAAATGAAACCCTTACCCAACGGGCTTTAGCCCAAAGTTTACTTCATTGGAACTAATTTCTTTTTTGCGTTATTTGGCGCATGGTCATTTTACCAGTATAAATAATTTTACACATAAATTAAAAACAAAAAATGAGTGCCAAAATATTCTATCTTTTAGAAGAACTTAAAAATAATTATTCAGAACAAACATTGACTGAAATAATTACGACATTTCAAGACGAAGTAATTGTAGATGATTTATTTACAGATTTAAACAGAGCAAAAAACGCCTTTAACGGACAGAATAAAAACTTATATAAACAACTTTCAATTCTATTTTTGCAGGATTTGAATGAAGTACCTGAAATGTATTTTAGCCTTTGGGAAGGGATATTTGACCTTTTGAATGACAATGAATTTAGTCTCTTTTTAGATTTAAGTTTGGAGAATTACAATGATGGCGATGCGGATGATTATATAAATGGAATGATTAGATTGGAAAATGGTAGCCCCGAAATTGCATTATTTTATTTCAACCGGATTGACCATTATGTTGCCAGTTATTTTATTGGACTTTGCTATTTGAATTTAGAAAATCATGAAAATGCAATACTTCAATTCGAGATATTTTTAGAAAACCTTGAACTTACTTTAAAGGCACCAAATTTAGAAGATGAAACAGGCTTGACTATTGCAAAGTGGAATGCATTAAACCATTTAGGTTATTTATACAACAGAGTTGAAGAATATAAAAAAGCGAAAAACTATTATGAAAATGGACTTGAAGTTTTTTCAGTAGAAGAAACTTTTTTCATTAATAATGAGAATCACGATGACAAACTTTTAGATGAGTTTGCAATTTGGACAAATAACTATGTTTTGTCATTAGAAAAGACAGGTGAAATACAAAAGTGTATAACTACTTTGAAATTTGCCATATCAAAACGACCAACTGATTATTATTTTATTAAACAACTTGCAAGATTTGAAGAAAAACTAAAGAACAAGTCGTTTGCAGACGGAATAATAAACAAACTATTTAAGAAGAAACAACCTTTCAACATTCAACAATTCGAGGCAACAAAATCAGTTTCAAAGGAAAAGTCTTTGGAGGATATGATAGTTGAACAAATAAAGTATGGTTTCAAAGTTTTTGGTAAGGAATTAGAAATTTACAAAGACAAATTTATTTACGGCAGACAATACCACATTTCAAGTGTAAACAGAAGGTTAGATTTACTGCTTATCGACAAATTAAACAACCAACTTTACCTTGTAGAACTTAAAAGAAATGAAGCAGGAGTTGAAGTAGTGGAACAAATTGAAAAATATATAGACGGTCTTTCAAAGGAATTGAACCAAAATATCAAAGGAATAATTTGTTTGCATAAGCCCGATAGTCAATTGACCGAACTCGTTAAAACAAAAGAAAACATTGAACTTTATACTTACGGTTTTGACTTTAATAAATTGGGATAAAACAATAACGCGTAAAAATTAGGTTTTGCAATAGTGGGCTAGTTCTCCGCAATGTTTCTTAGCTTAGCCGTTGTGCGCAGAAAGGATGCCGCATCAGGCGGCACGGTTTCATCCCGGGATATTATTAAATTAATCTTTCTTAACTCCATAAAGTTAGTTACAGCATATGTGTTAGCCTATATACCTGCCTGCCCTTAAAACGCTTTGGGGAAATATTGCGGGTAAGAAGTCCCTGTTATTCCCCGGGGTTTCGAAATTCCTTTTTGTTTTTTTCAAACCTCATTCTTTAAATTTATGGCGTGAACCGATTCTTGCTTACGTTTTGTCTGCTGTTTTTAATTGCCATAGAAATACTGCGTGGTTACTTTGTAATGCCTTTGCCTGGCAGCCAGTCGCATAATACTGTTCAATATGCTTATTGGTTAAATAATAATATCGCCTGGATGAGAATTGTTGCATTTTCAGCAGCAACCGTCCTTTTCATAAAAACTTTCAGTAAAAGCCGGGCATGGATGAAGATAGTATTTTCAGTTACGGTGATTGCGTATGCAGTTACAGTTTACCTGTTTAATTTTCACCTGGAAGCTGGCAAAGTATTCTATCTTCCTAAAGTAACCTCGTTTGTTTCATCCTCTCTTGATACTACTGATAAAGTAAACCTGGTTATAGGCATTGTAATCAATGGCCAGGCAAAAGCATATCCCATTCAAATAATAGGATACCATCACCAGGTTAGAGACACTGTCGGCGATACACCGGTACTGGTAACTTATTGCACAGTGTGCCGCACCGGAAGGGTGTTTAGCCCTGTAGTAAACGGGAAGAACGAAAGCTTCACCCTGGTAGGAATGGATCACTTTAATGCGATTTTTGAGGACAAAACAACCAAAAGCTGGTGGCAGCAGGCAACAGGTGTTGCCATAGCAGGGCCTTTAAAGGGCGCAACTTTAAAAGAGTTGCCTTCCGCACAATTACCTTTAGGTGTATGGCTGAGAGAACATCCTAACACCCTGGTTATGCAGCCGGACATGTCTTTCGAAAAAAAATATGAATGGCTTGCCGACTACGATGACGGGAATACGCAAGGTTACCTGGTGAAAAGAGATTTTTCTTCATGGAAGTCTAAATCATGGATCGTCGGCATCCGAAACGAGCATTCATCAAAGGCTTATGACTGGAATGAACTGGTGAAAAAGAAAATCATCCAGGACTCCATTGCCTACCTTCCTGTTTTGCTTACGCTTGAAAATGATGCAAACGCTTTTCACGCATATGACCGCCGTATAGATGGGCTTGTATTGCGTTTTCAAATGGGAACCGATAATGATTCTTTAATAGATGACAATACAAAATCAATTTGGAATATGGATGGCTTATGTATTGATGGAACGCTTAAAGGTAAAAAGCTGGTAGCTGTTCAGGCGTACAATCAATTTTGGCATTCATGGCAAACTTTTCATAGCAATACGCAACGATATTTGCAGTAAACGTAAAAAGCAGCCGTTTGAGCGACTGCTTTTATACAAATATTGAGTAATACGTTATAATAGTTATTTCACTACCACCCTGCGTTGTCCACTAATTTTCCGTCTGCGTCTGTTAACTGGCCATCGTTATCAATCATCATTCCTTCTGTAAGTGTTTTCTTCCTGTCGCCTTTTGTTATTTCTCCGTTCGTTTTTACTACAATGCCATTCGTACAGGTAACATCTGCTGTCATCTGCTGCCAGCTTCCGCTCTGCATAACCTGCATTTTTCCGTCTTTCAGCGTCATTACACCATCTTTCATAGCCGCGCTGCTATTCGTTGCAGAAGTATCTGTTGAAGCCGGATCTGTAGATTCTGCATCGGCAGACATGGTGGTTGAAGTGTCTGTTGCACTTGTGTCAGATGAACTGCTGTTGCAAGCTGCCATAAAGCATGTAGCAGCGAAAATGATAAATAATTTTTTCATGTTTTTATTTTTATTGAGGGACGCAAGATAAATAATTCTTAAGTGTAAAACTGTATCTGCCAGATGTTATTAAGTAAATATTAAATCTTACGCCGGTAATTTTGCATCGGCAGGCAATAAATAACCTCGCTTTAATTGGCGTAATCAATGAATGCTGCTGCAGCCATGTAAACAATTTCTTATCTGGTTTTGATTGTTTACATTTAGGCTGTTGCAGCGTAAAAAGTCTCAGCAAATGAAGATATCTAACTGTTTCGTTTTTATCATTTTTATTCTTGGAACTATCTCCTGTACCGAAAAAACTACTTTATTTCAATTGATTTCTTCTGATCAGTCCAATATCCATTTCAATAATAAAATTGTTGAAAACGATTCTATCAACCCGCTCGATGTAACAAATATCTATAACGGCGGCGGGGTGGGCATCGGTGATTTTAATAATGACGGGTTACAGGATATATATTTTACCGGAAGCCAGGTTTCAAATAAATTATATCTGAACAAAGGCGATTTCAAATTTGAAGATGTAACAGACATTGCAAAGGTGAGCGGCAATAAAAAATGGTGCAGAAGTGTTACTGTTGTGGATATTAATAACGATGGCTGGCAGGATATTTATGTTTGCGCAACGCTATCATCTGACCCAGTTAAACGGCAAAATTTATTGTACATCAACAAAGGATTGAATAAAGATGGCGTTCCTGTTTTTGAAGAAGAAGCTGCAGCGTATGGTTTGAATGACGATTCCTATTCCACCATGGCTGCTTTTTTTGATTATGATAATGACGGTGATCTCGATGTGTACATAACAGTAAATGAATCGGTGCCTTATGTTAATCCTTCCGTTTATGCTCCTAAAATAAACGATGGCTCATTTCCAAGCACAGGGAGGTTATACCGCAACGATTGGAACAGCAAGCTTAACCATCCTTTCTTTACCAATGTCACAAAACAAGCCGGTGTTATATTCGAAGGGTACGGCCATGCTGCTACCATTGCAGATTTTAATAAAGACGGGTGGAAAGATATTTTTGTGACCAACGATTTTCTTTCGAACGATTTGCTGTACATCAATAATCACGACGGCACTTTTACAGATAAAGCTGCTTCTTATTTTAAGCATACGTCAGCTAACGGCATGGGCCAGGATGTGATTGATATTAATAACGATGGCCTTGCTGATATTATAGAATTAGATATGGATCCTGAAGATAATTACAGGAAACAAACACTAATGGCAGGCTTCAATTACCGTAACTATCAAAACAACGATTTGTATGGTTATCAATACCAGTATGTGCGCAACAGCCTTCAGCTTAACCTGGGGCCCCGTGTTAATGAAAACGATTCTGTTGGCGATCCTGTATTCGGTGATGTTGGTTTCGCAGCAGGAATTTGGGCAACCGACTGGAGCTGGACACCATTAGTGCAGGATTTTGACAATGATGGGTTTCGTGATATTGTTGTAACGAATGGCTATCCAAAAGATCTTACCGATCATGATTTTATCGCCTTTCGGGAGAAATCATTTGCAACCGAAAGCAAGCGATATGTATTAGGCCAGATACCGCAAACAAAGCTTCGCAATTATGCTTTTCATAATAATGGCGATGTTACGTTTAGCAACACAACAGATAGCTGGGGTTTAGTAACGCCATCGTTTTCAAACGGCGCAGCTTATGCCGATTTAGATAATGATGGCGATATGGATATGATAGTGAGCAATATTAATGAGGAGGCTTTTGTTTATAAGAACACAGCAATGGATGGCAGGAAACATGACTCGCATTATTTATCAGTAAAATTAATTGGAGATTCATTAAACCGTAATGGCCTTGGAGCATGGATAGAATTATATTACAATGGCAAGCAACAGGTATGGGAGCAATCGCCTTACCGGGGTTATCTTTCTACCATACAAATAGAACCGCATTTTGGATTAGGCACAGTTTCCAACCTTGATTCTGTTGTTATAAAATGGCCCGATCAAAAGAAACAGGTTTTTCTAAATGTGCCGGCTAATCAAACCATTACAGCAGATCATAAAAATGCAAATGATTTGTATACCTGGAACTATCCGTTACGCTCACAAAATTCTTTATTTGAAGACATTACAGTCTCGGCCGGCATACACTATAAACACATGGATTCAGATATAGTGGATTTTGATATCCAGCGATTATTGCCGCATAAGCTTTCTGAATATGGTCCTGCATTAGCCGCAGGTGATGTTGATAGAGATGGATTGGATGACATTGTTATTGGAGGCTCTGTTTCGAACGGCGTCACTTTATTATTACAGCAAAAGAGCGGGTTATTTATTCAAAAAAATATTCCTAATTCAACAAGAAAAGGGAAAACAAAAGACATGGGCATTCTTTTATTTGATGCAGACAGTGATGGCGATTTAGATATATATGTAGCGGGTGGAGGATACCAAAGCAAGCCTAACTCACCTGCTTATGAAGACAAGCTTTTTATAAATGATGGGCAGGGGAATTTTAAAATTGATTCAACCGTATTGCCTGAAAATTTTGCAAGCAAATCATGTGTAAGAGCCGCTGACTTTGATAATGACGGAGACCTCGATCTGTTCATAGCGGGCCGCGTTGATCCGTGGAATTATCCAAAGCGTGTTTCAAGTTTTATTTACAGGAATGACAGTAAAAATGGAAAAATAAAGTTCACTGATGTAACATCTTCTGTTGCGCCGTTATTAGCCAATATCGGGTTGACCTGCGATGCGGTATGGACAGATTTTGATAATGATGGATGGCTGGATTTGGTATTAGCCGGCGAATGGATGCCTGTAAAATTCTTAAGGAATGATCACGGAAATTTCAAAGATGTTACACTTGCAAACATCAGCGATAAAGTGGGGTGGTGGAACAGTATTACTCCCGGTGATTTTGACAATGATGGCGATATGGATTACGTGGTGGGCAATCTTGGAACAAATTCTTATTATAAAGCAAGCGATCAATACCCAATTTCCGTATACGCAAAAGATTTTTATAAGAACGGCACAACACTATGCGTGATCACAGACTATATAAAAGATAAACCCGGAGGCGAACTAAAAGAATTTACTACTAAAAACCGTGATGATATTGTTGACCAGTTTCCATCTGTTAAAAAAAGGTTTTTAAGCTATAAAGGATTTGCGAATGCCACATTTAATCAAATATTTACGGCGGATGAATTAAAAGATACCATTAAATATCAGGCGAATTATTTTAAAACTTCGTTTATCAGGAATGATGGAAAAGGCAATTTTACGATTGAACCTTTACTGCTTACTGCGCAATATTCTGCCATCAATGGTATGATAACAGAAGATTTTGATGGTGATGGCAATCTCGATATTTGCATGAACACAAATGACCACGGAACCGAACCTGTCAATGGCCGGTATGATGCATTGAATGGCCTGGTTTTAAAAGGAGATGGTAAAGGTGGATTTACACCGCTTACTATTTCGCAAAGCGGAATTTTTATTCCGGGTGATGGAAAAGCATTGGTTAAACTAAAAAGCAGCAGTGGAAAGATGTTGTTGGCAGCAAGCCAGAACAAAGGCGCGTTGAAAGTATTTCAGTTAAAGGATTCCTGTAAAACAATTTCATTAAACCCGTTGGACGTAAGCGCAGTTATTGCATATAAAAATGGGAAGCATCAGAAAAGAGAATTCGGATATGGAAGTTCTTTCCTGTCACAATCATCTCGCTTCCTGAATATTGATGATAATGTTACATCGGTAGAAATAAGAAACAACAAGGGGAAAGTTAGAAGAGCAGATGTTAAAGGGTTACTTTCTGATAAAAACTAACTAAACATTTTTCCTGGCAGGGTCTGCCTACTGGCTTGTGCGTGGAGGCGCGACCCTGCGTTTGCATATGTACTTTCCTTTTCTAACACGCAGGGTCTCATCCCGCACACATTGGCCACGCAATGAAGACACTGCTGCGACGGAAACGCCCCCATTTCCGTTTAGTTGGTGTTTTAATCTACCGGCTTATAACAAACTGCTTTAGGCAACAACATTAAAAAGGGTAGGATATTATCTAATCTTTCCAGCGTTTCATAATAGTTTACACCAACATTTAAACCTGTATAATAAGCCTGCCTGTTATCATAGTAATATTTTTCTGTTGGTATGCCCCAAACCGCTGTACCTAATACTTCTGCCAAAAACCATTTTTCCAAAAGCCTTGCCGCTCTGCCATTGCCGTCTGCGAATGGATGTATTTTAGCAAACATGAAATGTATATATGCCGCATAATACAAGGTTTGTTTAAGGGTTAAATTTTGCTCTAAAATTGTTTGAATATCTGCAAACAGTTTATCCATTGCACCAGCCACATTTTGCGGCTCTATTGCCAGGTAAATAAGCCCCTGCCAGCTTCTTATGCCAACCTGTGTTTTGCGATATTTGCCTTTTTGATTTTTAGTTACACTGGTAAAAGTGGCGGCAAGCATTTCGTGGCATTTCAACAAACTCTTTTGTGTGAGGTTGTACCGTTTTGCATAGTGATAAGCCTTCAGTAAATCTTCAATTTCCTTTACTTCTTTATTGTTTTTATTGTTAGCCTTACTTTGAAAAAAGCTGTTTAAATCTAATGTACTGCCTTCAATTTGTGAAGATGCCACTGCACCGGCAAGCATATAATGTTTAAAGTCCTGTACAGTGAAATTGCTTTTTTCCAAATCTTTAAAACATTTACTTACAGACGCTTTAACCTGCTTTTCAAAAGGCTTTAATAAATTGGTTTGTATTATTTCTAATGGCATTCTTTTCAAAATATAATAATCCGGGTTTATTGATGTCCTAATTATTACTTGCAGATTACTTTCCCATACAAAAAATAAATTCAATTACTTAATAAATGCAAGATACAAAAGCAATCAGTTTGCAAATTTGTTACTTCAATTATAAACTTAGTTTAAGCTGCTATTTTGCGTCATTTGACGCAATGCGTTCATGAGGAGCTAAATAATTTTTGCTGAAATAAATTCAAACAAAAAATTGAAAAAGTTTTGATAACTGATACATCAAAAACTTAGTTTTTCGCTAAAATATAAAGCGGCATAAAAAATTCTACTAATAAAAAATAAAAATTTATATAACATTAGCAGGTTGACCTTGAATAGCATTTAAATTTCTACGACAGCATCATAAATTAAAGTGTTGGTGCTGCTATAAACAGATTATGAATAATCAAACATTTTTTATATGGCTTTAATTAACTGCCCGGATTGTAATACAGAAGTTTCAGACAAAGCATTGCAATGCCCAAGATGTGCTTATCCCATTAATTGAACTTGGCGAGTATTACGGACATTCGAGAAATAAATTTTGGAAAATCATTTCAGCAGTTACTAACAATGACTTGCCGCTTACTTATACAGACAAAAAAGCACTTTTATTAAAATCAAAAATTGGAATTTGAGATGTTGTATATAAAGCAAACAGAAAAGGCAGTCTTGACAATGCAATCGCAGATGAAGAGCCAAATGATTTGGTGAATTTTATTGCGAAGCATAAAAATCTGAAAGTGATTGGGTTTAATGGCACAAAGTCGGAAGTTCTTTTTGACAAATATTTTAAAAGAAAGGTAGGCATTAAATTTCTTTCCTTACCAAGTACAAGCTCCGCTAATACACGAATTGACTTTGAGAGCCTTTGCAAAACGTGGAGACAAATATTGACCAAATAATTGACTGACGATCAATAGTAGCTATTGGAATTTTGTCCCTGGCCCCATTAGACTTTGGCTGGTTACTTTCCGATACAAAACTTTCCCTTCCCAGCAGAGTCTCTCCAGGGCTTTTGTGCAAAGCTGAGGACTCTGCGTCATTAGGATACAAAACATACAATAACGGTTACCTGTTTAGTAAATTCTTTCTTATCTTCCTGTTGTTTTAAATAATGCCCTAATGCCCGTAAAAAAATTGATTCCTGAAAAAGATGGCGTATATTTCTTCACTTTCACCTGTGCCGGTTGGTTATCCTTATTTCACATTGCAGATGGATACAGATATGTTTACAAATGGTTTGACGTTTTGGTAAAAAACGGACATTATATAATCGGATATGTGATAATGCTCAATCATGTTCATGCAATCATAGCTTTTCGCAACACAGGTAAGACCATTAACAGCATCATTGCAAATGGCAAACGTTTTTTAGCATATGATCTGGTAGCAGCACTTGAATTCAAAAACGAGGTTGTCGTATTAAATCAACTCAATGGTTGGGTAAATGCTACCGACAAAAGCAGGGATAAACAACATGAAGTGTTTGAATCCTCATTTGATTGGAAAGAATGCAGAACAGAAAAGTTCATTCAACAAAAGTTAAACTATATCCATTGGAATCCATGTAAGAGCAAATTAGTGAAACTACCTGAACAATATATTCATAGTTCCGCAAAGTTTTATATTACAGATGAACAAGGTGTGTATTCAATAACAAGTTTTATGGAATTAAGGGATATTGACCTGACCAGACCTCTATAAAATATGCAGAGTCCTTGGCCAAGCTCAAGGCCGTCGAAGAGACTCTGCTGAGAAGAAAAATAATAAAGGGGAAATTAGAAGGGTAGATGTTGGGCGGTGAAATGAAACTCATAATCGCAGTGAACGCGCTGTTTACGTGTGATGTTACTTTCCGATACAAAACTTGCTGAATATATAATCCAACTGGTCTTCATTGGTGATCTGCCCGGTTATCTCGCCAAGATAATGTAAGCATCTGCGTATGTCTAACGCGATCAGGTCGCCGGGTATCTTTTCATCCATGCCCTTTCGTATATCGAGCAATGCATCATTTACTTTTTGCAGCGCTTCAAAATGACGGGCATTGGTGATAATTATATTTTCTGTCTGCAGGTTGCCGCTGGTTACTTTATCAACCAATTCTTTTTTAAGCAGGTTAACATGTGTATGTTCTTTGGCAGAAATAAATAAGGTTTTAATGTCCTCATATTTTTGGATGATGTTATCTGCATCCATCATGTCGAGCTTATTGCCAACAAGCATAAAATTTTTACTGTTGGAAGATAATTGCTGTTGTTCGGCCAGGAGATGTTCTATGGTTTCATGCGTGCAGTCAAACAAATAAATAACGATATCTGCTATACGCATTTTTTCAAGGCTTTTTTCAACACCGATACTTTCGATCTCATTCCCGCTTGTTCTTATGCCTGCAGTATCTATCAGCCTGAATAAAATACCTTCAATGTTAATTACTTCTTCAATGGTATCTCTTGTGGTACCGGCAATATCACTTACAATCGCACGGTTCTCATTCAGTAAAGTATTTAATAATGTTGATTTACCCGCATTGGGTTTCCCTATAATTGCCACCTGCACGCCATTGCGGATCACGTTGCCTAATTGAAAAGATCGCAATAGTTCACCGGTTGTTTTTTCTGCTGACAAGATGAGTTCATATAATTGGCTGCGGTCTGCGAATTCAACATCTTCCTGTGAAAAATCAAGTTCCAGTTCAATTAAAGCGGAGAACTTTAATAACTGTTCGCGCAGTTCCTTAAGTATGTTTGAAAAGCCTCCGCGCATATTTTGTAAAGCCGTTTTACGGCTGGCCTCTGTGTTACTTGCAATGAGATCTGCCACAGCTTCCGCTTGCGTTAGATCCAATTTGCCATTAAGAAATGCACGTTGTGTAAACTCACCGGGCTTCGCCAGTCTTGCGCCTTTTTCTAAACATGCATCAATAATTTTTTGCTGAATGAATGCAGAACCGTGACAGGAAATCTCCACCACATTTTCACCGGTGTAGGAGCGGGGCGCCTTGAACAAGGAGACAACTACTTCATCAATTATACTTCTGTTGTTTACAATATTGCCTACGTGCAAAGTGTGTGATGGAAAAGCCAGTAAATCTTTTGAAGGGAACAGATCATTTATAATTTCAATAGCTTTTTCCCCGCTGACGCGTATTACACCGATCGCTCCAATGCCCGGGGGCGTGGCTATTGCAATAATAGTATCGTTCCAGTTGTTTAAATTATACATACCTGTTATCACCTCAAAAGTAATATCAAAAATTCCACTGCAATTTATTTCAATTAAAAAGCCGCTGTGTAAAAGCGGCTTCAGCGAAAGCCTTTATTATTTAACGTGAGTTTTGGATGTCATTGAACCACATAAGGAACATGCAAGCATAAGTTGCACATAGCTTTCAAAACAATTTTACTATGTGTTGCTCTATGTGCGCTATGTGGCTATGTGGTTCAGTTTACTTCTTAAAAATGTAACAGGCTGCTTTTTAATTCGAAAGATCCAAAACTCACGTTATTTATTTAAGCGGAAAGAATAAACCAGCCTGGAAGTTTACATTATTAAAATTGCTGAAGCCATCTTTATTATACGAAACCATGTTATAATTGGCGCCCAGCCTGAACCCGGAATGGCCGGATTTTTTGAACGGAACAAATATACCGGCGCCTCCCTGTGCCATAAAGCCACCGCCGTTATTACTACCGCCAAATTCGCCAAGATATTGGGTGAAAGATGTAATACCAAGACCTGCACCCGCTGTAATATACGGTTGCACCATGGATGGCTTTCCGCCTAAAGGATAGAACTCTGCTTTCGCCAGCAACGGAATTATCTGAACAGAGTTGCTTAACACGGCAGAAGTAACTTCTTTGTCGCCTGTGTTGTATAAAGCTCTCGGGTATTTCTGATAAAAATCCTGGAAGCCTAATCCAAGCCCTACGGAAAATTTATTACTTACGTTGTATAATATATCTCCTGTTACGCCACGTGGCGAGCCATTGCTGATCACATCTGATTTAAAACTCCCCAAGGGCAAAGCATAGCTGTACTGGATATTCATTTTTACTTCGCCTTTCTGTGCATTCAATTGAGACACGAAAAGAATGCATATAAAAAAAGGCAATATTCTTATTATTTTCATGATCGCTGATTTAATTATTGATTGGTGCTTAAATAAGTTGATTGGTCAAATAAAGCTTTCACAATTCCGTCTGCATTGGATTCATTAAAGATCCCTTCGCCTCTTGCCAAACCATTCCATATAATATCAATCTTGTTTTTGGAAGGAGCATTCTTCAGGTCAAGCATATCTATGCTCACAGCGCCTTGTGTAATCTGGTAAATGCCATAGGTGGTTGGTATATAATAACCATAGCCTCCATAACCCCAGTAATATGGATCCCAATAACCGCCGTAATAATCCCAATAATCATCATAGCTAAAATAGCCTGTGGATGTATTATAAATACGATTTACATCTATACCCAGGTCAGGATTATTTTCTTTGTTTACCAATACATACCCTCGTTGCTGCATGTATTTGTTTACAGCATCAATATAGGCCTGGTCAACGGGTTTCAGGTCTTTATAAGACTGGCCATTGTCTAATACCGCAACAGAATCAGAAATACTATAGGTCTTATAATTTCCGAAATTGGTTGTTGTGTCACTGTTGGTAGTATAAATTCTCGATTCTTCCTGCGTCAGGTTATTTAAGGGCTCTTTCGTGCAGCCAAATAAAACTGCACTGCAGGCAGTGCAAACTGCAATTGCAAACTGTTTACTTATCATGTCTGTGTTTTTAAAGTAAAAATCAAATCAAGTGCGGAAAGGTTTTATCTGGTGTTTTATAACAGAGGTTTAGGATGCTATATTATCAAAGGGTTTAAATAAATCCGGATTTTTAAGATTTTTTTAAAACAAAAAACCGGCTTATTGCCGGTATTTTAAATCGTTGTATAGTTATAACAGGCGCTATGGTAAAAAGTTTTTGAAATTATTTACTGAAGAAGCTTAAAAAAATATGCCAGTTATTATTGCTTAATGACGTTACTGATTTGTAAAACCTTTTTGGGAATATCTTCTACAAAATGAGAAAATCATTTTATTTTAACCGGGAGCGTAATTATAAAAGTGGTTGATTTATTTATATCTGAATTTACTTCAATGCTTCCGCTATGCGCCTGTATAATATTTAAAGTGGAGGCGAGGCCCAGCCCGATGCCATTTCTTTTAGATGTATAATAAGGTTCAAATAACCTGGGTATTTTATCTTCAGGTATCCCTGAGCCATTGTCTGTTATTTCAATTAGTGCCATTTCTTTTTCTTTTCTTAGTTTGATAGAGATCCTTCCGTTGTTGTGTTCAATGGCTTCCACCGCATTGATCAATATATTCAATAATGCGATCACCAGCTTGTCGTAATCGCAATAGATATTTATGAATTCTGATGGTGAATCTACCTGCAGCGTTATATTCTTAAGATTTATCCTGTCCCTGGCAATATTTATAATTTCCTCCACTACAGATTGAAGGATGGAATCTTTTAACTGCATTTCAGAAGGCTTTGAACTGTTCAGCAATTCTTTTATCAGTTCATTGATGCGGCCGCTGTTCCTGTAAATAATGTCAAGGTAAATTTCGTTTTCTTCAGAAGTATTTGTACTGCGTAAATGTTCGCATGCCAGGTTGATATTGTTAATGGGATTTCTCACTTCATGTGCCAGCGTACGCACCAATCTTCCGGCAGCCGCTAATTTTTCTGCGCGAAGCGTGGCCCGTTCGGCTTTCTTTAATAAAGTGATGTCATGAATGATGCCCTGGTAATATGTTGTATCATCAACGCTTTTTTCTTTGGTAGCAGAGATAATACATTGCCTGGACGGATTTTTTTTATAGCGTATCTCTGCCTGCCATCCGTCGATATATCCTTTATGCTTTAGTTCTTCAGATAATTTTCTCGACATATAATTATCTGTAAACAATTCAGGAAGCTTTGCCTTAAGAAGAAACCCTTCGTGGCAGGACGTTAAATTGACGAAAGCAGCATTTATTTCAGTAAAAATAAGCTTATCATCTGTAACGAATAATGCGTCGCTGGATTTGTCGAAGATATTCCGGTATTTTTTTTCTTTTGCTCTTAATTCGTTTAGAGTTGATGCGCGGTTAATTGAGTAACGTATAGAACGTTCCAGTTTTTCACTGCTTAATTCAGCTTTGATCAAATAATCAAAAGCGCCTAATTGCATCGCCTCTTCATCAATATTAATATCTCCTTTACCTGTTAATAAAATGAAGGGCGCATCAGATTCAAGTTGCATCGCTTCTTTTATCAGGTCGATCCCCGTTTTTGCACCCAGCCTGTAATCAACCAGGTAAACATCATGCTTTTCACGCCTGATTTCATCCAAAGCATGTTTGTAGTTATAACACCAGTCTATAACGAAATTCTTGGCATTTATGTTTTTCAGGTAATCACTCGTTATAAAATAGTCATCTTCATCATCGTCAATTATAAGAACATTTATATTATTAGTGGTCATGTATTACCCTGAGTTTTGGGAAGTATTATAAAAAAATGGTTTAGAATGCCGGGCAGCGCGTGAGACCTGCAGCAGGCTTTCGATCAGCTCCCGCATATTGCCGGCTGCATGGTTTATCTTTTCGATATATAATTTGCCTTCATCATGTAACTGTTCGCTGCACCTTGCTGCAAGCATTGTACTGAAGCAAGTAATTTTTCGAAGCGGCTCCTGCAGATCGTGGCTGGTGATGTAAGCAAACTCTTCCAGGTCTTTGTTCGATCTGCCAAGGTCCTGTATAGCCAACTCCAGTTTTTTTTCTGTTGCAGCTTTGCCTGTGAAATTTTTCCAGGCTACTGTAAGGTCTTCGTTTGTGAGAACGGAACTTGCATTTTTAAACTGCATTGTAAGATCTTCTATTATAAAAAAATACAGAAGCGGCCTTCCATCTTCATCTCTCTGAAAAATTTTTCCTTCCAGCTTTAAAAATTTAATGCCTGCAGACCCGGTTTTAAATCTTATGTTGAAAACACCGCTGTTATTATCGCTGATGTTAGATAACTTAAAAAGATTTTCGTTCCAGTTATCCCAGTCTTCTCTTTCTACAATTTCTTTCATGCTTTTATTAGCAGACGCCACATTGTAACCGACTATATCAGTGAATTTTTTATTTTGATAAATGAGCTTGTCCTTTCTGTCTGTAACGATCACCGGTATTAACAACGCGTCTAATAGTTGCTCATGCAGAAAAAAAGATATGCCGGTTTCTTCATTATGAATTTTAAAAGATTTGTTTTTCATCCCGCGCTCTCCTTAACATCACTTGTTGTTTAACATCTGGTATTCTTTTATTTTATTGTATAAAGTTTTACGGTCAATTTTCATCAACTTGGCTGCTTTGCTTTTATTAAAATTCACCTGTTTTAAAGCAGCCAGTATAGTTTCATATTCTGCGTCAATACTCGCCGATTTCAGGTCAAGGTTGGCTACCCGGTGCGTTGGTTGATCCTGCGGGGTTTGAACAGGTTCAGCAACGTCGCTGCTTTTTATTGGCTGTGCAGGCTGCGTTGGTATAAACTCATTTATTTTTTCGTAGTTGGTTATTTCAAATGGAAGGCTTTTTAATTCAACCGTATCACCGTCACTCAGCAACACGGCGCGTTTTACCACGTTTCTCAATTCTCTTAAATTACCGTACCACACGTAATTATTAAAAGCGTTTGTTACTTCGTGCGAGAAGCCTCTTACAGATTTCTCCAATTCGCGGTTGGTTACATGCAGGAAATGGCTGGCAAAATGCATTATATCTTCTCTTCTTTCCCGCAGGGGAGGAATCTCTATACTAAACTCATTAAAACGATGGTAAAGATCTTCCCTGAATTTGCCGGCCTGCGTGGCATTCCATAATTTCTCATTGCTCGCCACTATAATTCTTACGTCCAGTTCAATATCTCTTGTTCCACCCACGCGGCGCATTTTCCGTTCCTGCACAACCCTTAATAAAGAAACCTGTACTTCGTAGGAAAGATTAGCCACTTCATCCAGGAAAATAGTTCCGCCATTGGCCAGTTCAAAACTCCCGACCTTTTGATTTAATGCACCGGTAAAGGAACCTTTTTCATGGCCAAATAATTCACTTGCTGCAAGATCTTTGCTTAATGCGCCGCAGTCTATTGCTATAAAAGGCTCTTTTGCTCGTTTGCTGTGGCGATGGATTTCATTGGCAACAGCTTCTTTGCCGCTTCCTGTTTCTCCATAAATTATCACGCTGTAATTAGTCGGAGCTACCAGTTTAACCTGTTTTAATATCTGCTGAAACGACTGGCTTGGCCCCACTACATAATCATCATGCATTTCAAACTCCACGTTCGCATTGGCAGGAGTGTTATCGCTGGTATTGTTCTCTGTTTTATTTTTTTGTGAGACGGGTTGTTTTTTTAAGATATCACCATTTGCAAGCGCCTGTTTTATAGTAACTAAAATTTCATCGGGGAATAGCGGTTTGGTTATATAATCATAAGCGCCGTGCCGCATTATTTCCACTGCGCTGCGAACATCGCTATAGCCGGTAATAATTAAAAAGGGCAGGGCGGGATTGGATGATTTCATCTTTTGCAATATTTCCATGCCGCTGGCATCTTCCAGCCGCAGGTCGCATAAAACCAGATCCGGTGTATTTTCCTCGTACCATGCCAGCGCTTTTTTACCACTTGTGAAATCAATTACTTCGTAGCCATTCCGCTCAAGGAATTTCTTAAGCAAAAGGCACATATCCCTGTCATCATCTATGATCAATACTTTAGTCATGAAAGAAATTTGTTTAGTAAGATTATGAATGTATTTTATTTAGTGATACCAAGATTATGCAAGTAAAAGACCAAACTAAGCGTATGAATACTTATTATCTTTGATAAGCAAAAGTAAACCGAATTGATGCTGAATTGTAGAATTTTATCCACGAATGAATTTAACGTTCTCATTTAGAAAGGCTGTTTCATTAGCCAGCACGATATATGGCGCGTGTTTTATCCTTTTGATCAGCCTGGGTCTCCTTGTTCTCAGCCATTTTAATTCATTAAATAATTACAACCGCCAGGCAGTTCATGCTTATACGGTTATCAACCAGATAACACGGGCTGAATCTTTATTGATAGACGAGGAAAACGGAACACGTGCATTTTTAATAACCAAAGATTCCCTTTTCCTGCGGCCATTTCTGAATACCAACCGGCTGCTGATGCCGGCGCTCGACTCCTTAAAAAAACTTGTCCGGAATAACCCGGTACAGGCAAAAGATTATGGAAATGCGGTAAAGCTTGCAATGCTGCAACTACGCATATCAGATTCGCTGATCAGGGCTTCAAATAGCTATGAAGGGCAGGGAAGCATTATAGATGAAGGGCAAGATAGCATTATAAATGAAGATCAAGATAGCGATATAAGCGATATAACTGAAGGTCAGGAAAGCCTTATAAGTGATGAGCTGGAAAGTATTACAGGTGAAGTCAGACGAGACAGCATTATTAATGCACTAACGCTACACAGCAGGAATGTAATGGTTAAATACAGGGCGGTTACCAAACATATGATCAACATTGAAAACGACCAGTTGATATACAGAAAAAAACAAATTGGCTATTACCAGTCGAAACTGCTTAATAATTTTACTGTGCTTTTTGCAACTGTAATGCTGATCATAATAATTCTCGGCGCCTGGGCATTTATTGAATTTAAAAAACGCGTACGCTATCAAATATCGCTGGAAGAGACTATTATCGAACTCAATCAAAACAATGCGGAGCTTCAACAGATCGCATTTGCCGCATCACACGATCTGCAGGAGCCTTTAAGGAAAATAAGAATATTTTCAGACAGGCTCCGGATGATAAGCAAAAACAAAACCGAAATGGAAAGCGTTGTAATGATTGAAAAAATAAACAGTTCCGCTCTACAATTACAGGGGTTGATTGCAGACCTTGTTGATCTGACAAACATCGTACAGTCAAAACGCGTTTTTCATCCTGTTTCGCTCAAAGATATTTTAGGAACAAGTCAACTGCATTTTCAAAACGAAATACAAAATTTTTGTTTCAGGATAATTGCCGGCGATTTGCCCGTGGTACAGGGTTCCGCAGCACAATTACAGCGCTTGTTTAATAATCTTTTTTCGAATTCTATCGCTTTCAGGTCTGAAGAAAGAAATCCTGTAATAATAATATCGTCAGTAAAAGCCAAAAGGATGGCGCTTACAAATTTACCGCAGCAATCTGCTTATGATGAATACTATCATATAAAATTCCAGGACAATGGCATTGGCTTTGACGATTCATTCAGGGAAAAGCTTTTTATGCCCTTTCAACGGCTGCACAACTATGGCAAAGACGAGATAAGACGCAAGGGGATGGGCCTCGCCATCTCTAAACGTATCATGGTTAACCATAACGGCTGGATCGATGCAGACGGAAATGAAGGGAAAGGCGCTATCATCCATTTATATTTTCCCGTGATGAATCATGATGGTAAATAAATACTTTTACAAAAATTTTAATTGATGACCATCCTGGTTGCAGAAGATGACGCCGACGACAGGTTTCTTATTCAAACCGCTTTCGAGGAAAAAGGTTATGCAGACAAGCTCGATTTTGTAGAAAACGGTGTAGAGCTTATCTCTTATCTTGCTGATAAGGGAAAAGATCACATGCCCCGCATAATCCTGCTTGATCTGAACATGCCTAAAAAGGATGGCCGACAGGTACTACGTGAGCTTAAACAGCATGAATTGTTCAAAAGAATACCCATTGTTGTGTTTACTACCACAAAAAATGAAAATGAAATCAGCCGTTGTTATGATCTTGGGGCTAACACTTATATCGTAAAGCCAACTACATTTAACGAGCTGCTTTTTCTCGTAGAGCAGATTCATTCTTATTGGCTGAACGCCGCCGCGGTTATATAATAAGTCATTTTTAGGGGCAGCTTCAAATAAGTTATTCTTTAAAAACAACTTAGGCATATTTTTTATGACATCTTATCGCTATGAGTTTTAAAAAGGTTTTAATTATAGATGATGAAATAGATTTGTGCATATTGCTCAAAAACTTTTTGACCAAGCAACACCACGAGGTAGTTGTTTCTCATAAGCTGTCTGATGGATTGAAAGAAGCCCTCGATTTTTACCCTGATATTATTTTCCTTGATAATAACCTTCCTGATTCGCAGGGTTGGACTAAAGCAGGGTATCTGCTGGAGGCATTTCCGAAAGCTGATATTTTTCTTATAAGCGCCTATAAGTCGATGCCTTCGCTGCCGGAGGATCCCCGCCTTACCATTATTGAAAAACCGTTATCCCTGAAAACTATTGAGCAACTGATATCATAACCTTTCACTTTGGGATAACGAAGCACAATTGATATGGAAGGAGTGAATATATCGCACAATGAATTTATAGAGATCGCTAAAGATTATTCCGGCGCAGCGGAAGTAGCCAACCTGGTGTATGTAAGCGATAAGGAACAGGGCATCATACGCATTAAGAAAGGAAAAGGATTTTCTTACCTGTATAAAGACGCAGTTTTAAAAGATAAAAAGCAACTGG
Source organism: Parafilimonas sp. (assembly GCA_036274175.1). Taxonomy (GTDB): domain Bacteria; phylum Bacteroidota; class Bacteroidia; order Chitinophagales; family Chitinophagaceae; genus Parafilimonas. The sequence goes on along the minus strand of DASUGF010000008.1, from coordinate 64,900 downwards.
AACGGATCCGCAAACTGGTGCTTCCACCTGCATGGCGAAATGTATGGATCTGCTATTTTGAAAACGGCCATCTGCAGGCAACAGGTTATGATGTTAAAAACCGGAAGCAATATCGTTATCATGCGTTATGGAATACTTTGCGTAATGAAACAAAATATCATCGCTTGTATGAATTTGGAAAAGCATTGCCGGCCCTTCGTTTAAAAGTGGAAGAAGATATCCAGTTAAAAGCGCTGTCTGAAAAAAAAGTGCTGGCCACCGTGATAAGCTTAATGGAAAGAACCTATATACGCGTTGGTAATGCCGAATACGAAAAAATTAATGGATCGTTTGGTTTAACTACGCTGAAGGATAAACATGTAAAAATCAATGGCAGCCAAATACATTTTGCATTTAAAGGAAAACGCGGTATACCACACAACATCACCCTGCAAAACAAACGGTTGGCAAAAGCAGTTAAAGATTGCAGGGACATACACGGCAAAGAACTCTTTCAATATTATGCAGAGAGCGGCGAGCGTAAAAGCATAGATTCAAGCATGCTGAATAATTATGTAAAAGAAATTACAGGCTCGGATTTTTCCGCCAAAGATTTCAGAACATGGGCCGGCTCTTTGCAAATGTTGCGCAGCCTTAAAATTTTAGAAAAGGCAGATACCCTCTCCAAAAGAAGATCAAATATTGTAACTGCATTAAATGAAGTAAGTGTAAAACTTGGCAACACAAGAACAGTCTGTAAAAAATACTATGTTCATCCCGGCATTATCAGCATGTATGAAAATGATGAAATTGAAAGCTATTTAAAAGACCTTGACGGCATTGAAGAGCCCGATGATAAAAGTGATTTGACCAAAGACGAAAAGGTGTTGATGAAAGTGTTGAAGGAGTTGGTTAGGTGAGGCGTGAGGGGCCAAACGTGAGACGGGAGAGGTGAATCGTCAAACGTGAATGTAACACGTTTTTGTCGTAAAGGCCTTTTACATTTAAAAACAAGCAACGAGCCGGAAGTTTACTCATTATTGATCATTCATTACTCATTTAGGATGTCTGATTTATTAAGCTGTGCGCTTCGAGCAATGCGCTTCGAGCCGGAAGTTATTACTCATTATTGATCATTCATTACTCATCGTCTCTTACTCACCACTCACCATCAGAATGGATACCCGATAGCCAAATTCCAGACTATATTATTCTTTCGCCAGTCATTATCTCCAAAATCGATCTTATTCCATTTTTGACCGGCGGGCAAATAGGGCAGGCGTACAGGAATTGCGATATCAAGTCTTAATATAAGAATACTTATATCCACGCGTAAACCAACTCCTACATCAATCGCGATATCGTTTAGAAAATTACTTGTAAGCTCCCCGCCGGGTATGCTGTCATTTTTTCTTAGGTTCCATATATTCCCGGCATCGGCAAAAAGCGCATACCGCAAAACAGAAAACAATTTCGCGCGGTATTCAAGGCTCATCAAAAGTTTTACATCGCCGGGCTGGTCATAGATAAATGAATCCCTCGGGTTACCGGCGTAATAACTTCCGGGCCCTAATGTTCTTGCCCTGAAACCCCGCAGATCGCTAACACCGCCCGCAAAAAAAGCTTTGATAAAAGGCATGAGCGTATCGTTGCCATAAGCATAGCCGACACCCGCATCAAATCTTGTATTCAATGACCTGAATTGATTTCCCAATCGCAGGTAGTGCCTTACATCGGCTTCCAGTCTTATGTATTGGGTAAAGGGCTCACCGAATACTTTTTTTTGTTTTCCATGGGCAAGGTCTGCGCCTGTTATCCATCCTATTAAATTTCCTGATACATCTATGTTACCATTAAAATAAAAATTATTACGATTAGTATTTGGCTTTGCCTGCGTATTGTAATTGTAGTTGTAAATAGTACCCAGAATAAATTGTTTTTGAACACTGCGGGCCAATGCAAGATTGGTGTCGATTTTTGCCCGGAAGCTATCTGTAATATTTGTTGGCTTAACAAAATTTATATTGAATAATGTAAGTTCATTTTCATTCTTCACATTATTCTTCCACACATAGCCGTAGCCTGCACTGGCCGAATTCAATACATATTCTGTTGTACGGTTGAAGAAGGAATACCCCAGGCTGAATTTTGTTTGCGGCACAAAAGCGCTGCTCGTATTAATTTTAAAAGGCGATATCACACGGGGTACAAACAAGTGTCCTTCAAGTCCATAGCTTAATGTATTTACGCGTATCCCTCCCGATATCTGTTTTTGGAAACCGGCATTAGCGGAAATGGTCAGCAATTCCGCACCTCTGAATATATTACGGTTACGCCAGTTGACAGAGAACTCGCCTCCTGTGGCATTATTTGTTTTTGTAAGCGCCGATACCTGGAAGCGGATAGATTTTTTATTGGTAGGCGTTAAATAATAGAATGCATTTAATTTTTCTGCGGTGTCTGCGGGCTCAAAACGAACTTTTACAAATTTGTAAACGCCTAAAGTAATTAAACGGTTCAGGGAAAGATTGTGATCGGTGCGGTTATACAAATCGCCACTATCGAATACAAGCGTCCTTCTGAATATCGTAGGCCTGAATTTATTATCGGGATCAATAATCGTATAACCATGAAAATTTCTCGCTCCAATTAAGCTGGTGTCGCCATTAATATCAAAATCAGTGAATACATAAACATCATTAATATAGTAAGGCTTCCGTGCATAAAACGGCGTTTCCGGTTTTACATGCAGATCAATATCAAGCTTATGATTACCGACTGTAGAATCTATATTCGCTACCAGGTACTCAGGTGCAAAATAAAAGAAACCATGTTCTTTCAGCCTTGCATCCACCCGGGTTCGTTCAGCTTTTATGATGTCGAGATCATAAGGGTCATTTGGCTTTAAAAGCCTGTATTTTTCTTTTGTTGCCCTCCGTTGAATGGTTTGCGCCAACACACTTGAATCGCTCGGGTATGATACCGCTTTTATTCTGTATTGTGTGTCGAGCAAAGCTGTATAGGTAACCTTTAGTTTTTTATTTTTTATGGAGGTGTCCATTTGAACAGAATCCCTGAAATAACCTTTATTATCCAAATGGTTTTGTATAACCTGGCGGTTTTTTTCCAGCACAGAATTCGATGCCAGCACCGGTGGCTCACCTACTTTATGTTTTAGCCAATAGAGTATTCCTTTGGGCTTTTTCGGCTCTTTAAACATATTGTAAACGGTAAGTTTAAACCTTACGCCCAAAACTGTTGTATTCGGTTTAGGCCGTACCAGCGAATGCATTTCACTTTCTAATCCTTTGCGTTTTGAAGAAGAAAGCTTATCAGATGATTTTATTTTTTCATCAGCACCTACAAAAAGGTTTTGGTTGGAGCCAAGATTTTTGGTGTTGCTGCAGGAAGCGGCAAATAGTGCGATGAAAAAAAATAATATTAGCTGTTTAACATTCATTCCATGTTTTTTAAAGAAGGTGAATGGTCAATGGTGAATCACTGTTCAAATCAACCTGTCAACCACTCAACTGGTCAACTATTCAACCACTCAACTAATCAACTAATCAACCGATCCCGGCAACTGTTGCCGGGAACTTTGCTGTTGTTGTTGTAATCTTTTTTGCTCCTCATCCTGTTTTGTGATAGCCTTGTTTTTCTTCCGGATTTCTCTGGCTTCTTTCCTGGTTGAGAATAATTCCTTTATTTCATCATAATCAAATGAGAGGATAAAACTCATACCTGTTTCAATAACCTGCCCTTCAAAATCTGCTTCATATTGATTTGTTTGATAAACACGTACCAGGTACCGGCCATCTTTTGTAAGCTGGTAATCCACTGAAATATCACCTGCAATATTGGAAGCGTTTTGATTGGCATGGCTGGTGCCCTCCAACTGAAAATCACTACCGACATTTACACGTAATCGGTCATTCAATAATTTCTTGGATACGTTTACATTCAGGTCTGTCCTGTTTTCCTCAGTGCCTGTTGAATAATCAGCACCCGATGTAACACCGAAATTGATATCAACGCCTTTGATCAAACTACCTGCGAGATTATTTAGCTGATCAGTTAAAATGCGGCTGGCGCTTGCCCGTAGCTGCCCTTCAACACCAGTGCCGCCGGCAGAGCTTACAAAAGGATTTTCCTGTACAAATCTTCCAAGCAGCAACAGGGCAAAGACCTGCTTGTTCAACTCGCTTTCATCAGCACGCACCTGTTCCAGCTTTGTTTCCACATCGCTCCATTCGGTGGCTTCGCGTTCGGGAAGGGTAATATCAAAAGTTATAATGGGCTTAAGCAATTCACCCGTCATATGCAACTCAACATGAAAAGGAAGCTTCTCTTTATATTTTGTTGTCTCCTCGGGAGAACGCCCGGCCAGTGAAGACTGCATCAGATCAATGGAAGCCGTGTTGGCAATATATACGGCAGTTACATCAATGTTAGCCGCAGTGGGGTCGCCTGTCCACGTAATGGTGCTTCCCTGCTCAATCAAAAATTGCCTTTTTAATAAGCTGAGCGATAAGTTATAAGAACCGCTTTGCAGTTGATAAGCCCCGGTAAGTGTCATTTTACCGCTTTTATCGATACCTCCATTTAAATTAGCTACCCCTTTCAGCGTTAATGCGTCACCGTTTCTTTCATCAATGACTACGGTGAATTTTGCAATGCTGTCTGTTTCAATATTCGCGTTAACGTCAATACCATTTAGTTGCGCCATGCTTAGTGAATCCATTGCAATGGTTGCAATGACGGTGTCTTCAGGATGATCCTTATCAACAAATTTTACAACACCATCCCTGCTTACTACTTCCGGATCGCTTTGCGGAAGTACCAACACAAAATCCGTTGCTTTGTTTATTCTCAGGTCACCGTTCACTGTGGGTGAGGTCATTGGTCCTTCTATTTTGGCATCTGCGTCAATATTAAGCCTGCCATATATCATGCGGTCTGTTGATTGCGGCGCGTTCACCAACGTGAAGTCATCAGCTTTTAAGGTCAGGTCGAACGTATAGTTTTTGAAGTCTGAGGTAAGAACGTCTCCATCCAATATCGCTTTTCTTCCTGCGGAATCAACCAGCTCAAACTGACTGAAATGAATTCCCTGTGAGTTTACAGTAATGGCGTCATTCGGCAGAGTGAATCGTTCGCCGGAGATCGTCGGAACAACCGAAGCATTTTCAAAATTAAAATTGCCATCAATCGCAGGTTTTTCAGTGGTGCCTTTTATGCTCACATTACCTTTTAATAAACCTGTTATATTGTCCAGTTGCCCGGCTGCAAAAGGTTTTATAATTGCCAGGTTCAACTGTTTCATAATGAGATTAAGATCCATTCTGCCTTCACCGGTATAATACAATCCTTTTAATTGCACATCGTTGTTATTACCTGTGATAGCAACATCTGCATTATAGGCATTGGCTGTTTTGTTATCCACTTTAATGGCTATGTTACCCAATGTATCCAATTTATAAGTGAGGTTGTTTACTGTAAGATCAGATGTAAACACCATTTCTTTTGTTAGATTGGTAACCTCTGCTGTTCCGTTAATAGTTCCTGATGCAAGCAAAGAATCCTGGTGTGCCAGCTTGGTAATGGTACTTATTTCAAAATTTTTAAGATCGATTTTAATAGGCGCGGTCACCGAAGCTGATTCACTGTTAATGCTTAATGACTGATTGCCCTGGCTGATAGAAAAATTATTTGCAATGATGCCTGTTGAATCGTATTGAATAGAATTGTTTTGCGACACATTCCATTTATCGCCATCGAGTAAAAGATCAGGTTTAAGGCTTATCTTAAAGCCGCTTCCAACCTGGTTCAGCAATGCGCCCAAAGCATATTCCGCTTTGCCTTTCTCATCTTTTGAATTTATATTAACATCCAGCTGATTGTTGGCAATGGTAGCATTTACCGCTGTCTTATATAATTGCGTTGAGCCGGCTTTTATTCCATCTATTGAAATATTTGCATTCAGCGCATTGGCAGCGGTTTGAGCGTTTACATTTAAGCTGTCAATTTGATTTGTGCCGAAAACAATCCGTTTACTTTTTGCAATTAAACCAAGATCATTTTGATCTGTGTTCAAATGGGCATTCACTACAATTGAATCGCTGCCTTTCAGGTCAGGCACCAATTGTAATACCAGCGCTCCCGGATGAATAGTTGCATCAAATTTCCAGTTTTGTGCAGTGATGTTTTTTTGTTCATAACCAGGCATGTTATAATATTCATTAATGATTTGCTGTAATGCCTGCGCCATTTCTGTCAGCTTATATTGACCAACAAGCGCTGCATTTACATCGTTTCCGGCAGTTATAACAATGTTTTTATTGGTGGAATCGCCTGAAGCCACAACAGAAATGCTGTCAGTGTTTAATTGCTGGCCAACCCTTGTCAGGGACAAATCAGTAATGTTTATGCTTCCAACAAGGTCATCAGGATTGGTTGATGAAAGGTCTGCAACAATATGGCCGCTTACACTTAATGTATCGGTCATAAAATTCAAAGCTTTCGCATCCAGTGTATCAATAAGCAGATCCAGTTTAAGCGGCGGATATTTTGTTGGTGAATTAAGGTTTGCCGTTAAATCAAGATTCAATGCAATAGCCGAATCACGAATGGATGCTTTTGTGGTATTGACGCCATCATTCATTTCACCACTCACATTTAATCCCTGGTAAGTATAACCTTTCACTTGTGCACTCACCACATCCAGGTTATACACTGCGTTCGCTTTTTTCATATCGAAGCCTGCACCGCTTGCTGTAAGGTTTGCCGTTATTACACCAACATTCTCTGGTTGCTTTATCAGGTAACCGGCGTCAACATCCTGCAACTTTGCATTTACAGCATATACATCGCCCGGCTTCATGCTTCCTTCAACATCAATATTGCCTTTGTTTGTTTTTAAAGCCAATTGTGTATTGAATGCGTTCATGCCTCCTTTAAAAAATCCATTCAATGCAAACCTGTCAGGCAGTTCTATATTATCCGGAAGTGTTTTAGGCGGCAGCAGGCTGAGTATATCTCTTTTGGTGGAAGTGAACTGGTTGATCTTTACATCATAATACGCACGCTTTGCATCAGGCAAACCTTTCAGCCTGCCTGATAATTTTATATGGGTTTCGCCAAAGCCACTTAATTCAAAAATGGGTATGGAAAGATCTTTTACAAAACCTTTTGCCGATGCATTCAATTTTATGGCGGATACTTTATACGCCTGCATATTTCTTTTGTAGGAAGGCATGAAAGCAAGCAGGTCTTTTATGGCAATTTTTGAATTGGGAAGATTGGCATCAATATATAATAGCCCAATATTTTTTGATATCGCTTCAATGGAAGGATATTTTACAATGAGCCTGTTTTGAATAGTAGTGCCATCTGTCTGCAGCAACAGGTTGGTAAGCGATGCCGCGGTATCGCTGTAATAAAATTTTGTATGAAACTTTTGAAGCGTAAGGCCGCTTTTTTCATTCAATGCAAGTTGATTGATATTGCCCTGGAAAACCGCAGGCGTGAAGCTTAAGCTGTCGCCGGTGAATACAAAGTCTTTGATATGAAGATGGCTTGCATCAAAGCCTTCTTGTAACGGTTTACTGTTATTGTCATCATAGATCAGTTCATTATTGCCTAACTCTATTGTAGCCAGTTGAAATTTCCAGGGATTGTTTAACTGGCTGTCGGTTTTTGCTGCTACCACATCTTTGGTTGCTTTTGCTTCCTGCGACTTGCCGAGTGCAACTTTTATCACAGAATTTTTAAAGACAAAGTCTTTAAGTGCAACATCAAGATTTTGTAGATTGATATTTTCCGGATGTGTAGTTAACTCCCCAATCTTTAAAAAGGCCGCAAGGGCAGATACGTCGTTTCTGTAATTGAAAAGGATGTGGCCAAAGTTTATGCTCCGGAGCTCCAACGTTGGTGTTGACGCAGCAGCTGATGGCGGAGCAACCGGGCTTACACTGTCTTTAATTTCAATAAGCGGTTTATACTGGTATATCTTTGTATTTACATCACTCAGGTTTACGTCTCTTATTTTATAGACCTGTTTATCGGGATCAAAGGTTTGTATGCTTGTATTAAAATTGCCGAGATAACAATATACATTGTTGCCGGTTTCGTCATCATGAAATCTTGCGAGAATATTTTTAAGAACAATTTTGCCGATATTGAATTTCATAGCGGCTGAAGTGTCTTCAGGCTTTGGTTCTTCCTCCGGCCCGCTTGCAAAGGCTTTTACAATATAATCGAAGTTGAAACTGGTGTCAGGGTGAAGCCTGTAGATATTTGTCCTGATTGTGTTCAATTCAAGGTATTGCAAATCCACTTCATTCCTTAGTAATTTAAGCAGGGAAATATCAACGCGTATTTTCCCGCCATATAATAAGGTATCTTTTTTTTGATCTTCGAAATATATATTCTCCAGCACAAGCCGTTTGGGAAAATCAAGGCTAAGCTTGCCAATCTCAACCTTTGTTTTAATTTTTCCCTGCACATAAGAGACGACCTTGTTCTTTGCAAAATTTTGTACAGCAGGAACCTGTATCAATATATATATGAGCAGGATTAAAAAAATAACTATACCTATAATCCATGCAAAAACCTTTAAAACTGTCTTACCTATCTTTTTCGCGTTCAATCAATTTGTGTTTTTTGCCAAAAATTAGCAGCGGTGTTATTCAATTTAAAATGAAAAATTTACAACTATGAGTAAAAATTTGAAAATAAATTCAATATTTTTTTCTTAACCTTATGAAAAAGAGATAGGCAGATACAATGCCAAACTATTTTTTGGCGATATAGGTAACCGAACTGCAGTTTTCCGGTTTGGCAACAGCTTTTAAATTTGATAAGGAGCCTTTTGCAAAAGCACGCAGATAACCGTTTTTCCCTGACGCATATTTTTCACTCAGCAGGCTTACATAAAAACTGTCAAACCACATAGGTTTTTGCCGGGTTAATTTAAATTGATGCGCTTTTAGAAGTGAAGCCATGCTTTTGGGTGAGAAATGATATAGATGCCTCGGCACATCGTAGGCTGCCCAATTTGCGGAATAGGCGCTTGCATCATAGCTTGTATAATTGGGCACAGCAATAATTAATGTACCGTTATCAGCCAATAAAGAATAAAATGTATCAAGATAGGTATGCAGCTCATGTACGTGCTCCAATACATGCCATAAGGTAATTACATCAAATGTATTTGGCTGAAGTAAAAATAAATTTTCTGTCGGCTGCAGCTCAATAGCAAAATCTTTTCTTGCATTGGCCCTTGCCGTGTCATCAGGTTCTAATCCTGTAACATTCCAGCCGTTTTTTTCCAGGGTTGACGCGAAGGCGCCGGCGCCGGCTCCTACATCGAGCAACTTGCCGGTTTTTTTCCCACTGCTTTTTTCCACCAGTCTTCTTTTTGATTGCAGGGTGATGGAACGAACGGCATGGTACAATTTATTGACAATGCCTTGTGAAGTGTTTGAATGAGAAATGTAAGCGGATGACTCGTAATATTTCCCGATGTTTTTTTGGTCAGGAACATCTTGCGTGAAACGCAGCGTACAACTATTGCATTCCCACACTTCGAAATATGCTGCGCTTACAGTTTCATCTTTTGCCTTCAGCATGAAGGAAATCTCAGCGCTCCCGCAGGCCGGACAATGATCGTAATGAATTATTTCACTCATTATGTTTAAATGAGTTCTTTTAATTTTTCAATCACTGTATCGATCTCTTCCTTTGTATTGTTTTTACTGAACGAAAAACGTACCGTAACAGGATCAGCTTCCGGGTTTATTGCGCTGATCACATGGCTGCTTACACTGGCGCCGCTGGTACAGGCGCTGCCGCCGCTTGCGCAGATATTATTTATATCGAGGTTAAAGAGGATCAATTCACTTTTTTCAGTCTTCGGGAAATTTACACTTAAAACGGTATAGAGACTGCAGCCTTTTATATCGCCGTTAAAACTTACGCCTTTTATATTGTTGCACAATTGTTCGATCATGTAATTTTTCAAACCGCCGATATAAGCTTTATCTGTTTCATGATTTTTTGTTGCCAGTTCCAATGCCTTTGCAAAGCCAACAATACCATAAATATTTTCAGTACCGGCACGCATATTTCTTTCCTGGGCGCCGCCTTGTATAAAAGGTGTTATTTTATTTTTCCCGCTGATATAAATAATGCCAACGCCTTTTGGCCCGTGAAATTTATGTGCGGCGCCGTTTATAAAATCAACCGGCATCGAGTGAAGATCAAAAGGAAAATGACCGACTGTTTGAACGGTATCGCTGTGAAAAAGGGCACTGTATTTTTTGCACAATTCACCAACCGTATTTATATCAGTAATGTTGCCGATCTCATTGTTGGCATGCATTAATGTAACCAAAGTTTTCCTGGTGGATGATGCAAGCAGCCTTTCTAAATCACTAAGGTCAATGTGGCCGTTGGGTAAAACTTTTACAAACCCGAGTTCAATATTTTTTTGTTGATGAAGATGCTCAACAGTGTGCAATGTGGCGTGATGTTCCATAGGCGAGCTGATAATTCTTTCACAACCCAGGTCGTTCACTGCCGCACAAATTGCCATATTGCTGCTCTCCGTGCCGCCGCTGGTAAAAAATATTTCACCGGGGTTGGCGCCTAAAATTTTTGCAACCGTTTTACGGGCGTTTTCAACCGCAAATCTGGTTTCCCTGCCGTAGCTGTAAATAGATGACGGATTGCCGAAATATGTTGTTAAATAGGGCATCATTGCATCCAACACTTCAGGATCGAGCGGTGTGGTTGCAGCGTTGTCAAAATAAATCCTTGTTTGCATAAATAACGAAAATCAAATCAGACCAAAAGAAAGCTGCGAAGGTAAAAGCTATCGATTGTAAAACTGTAATTTTTAAACAGGATCGGCGAATAATAAGATTTTTATAAGATGTTTAAGAAATGATTTTTCAAAGAATGTAGATAAGTATCTGGATAAAAAGAGATTATAAATGCAGCTTTTGTTTTTGCGTTTTTGTCAGTTAAAAATAATGGCTCAAGCCTATGTGGTATTATTATATAATGGTAATATCTTTAATATCAGCTTTATTCATCATTTAAAACCAAATTCCATGGTTAAATCTCCCATTCTTACAGGACTTTTTTTACTGTTATTTTATTACGTAAATGCACAATCAGGACAAACAATTACAGGAAAGGTATCATCTGCCGATACCAAACAACCGCTTGAAAAGGCTGTTGTTCAGGAAAAAGGCACTTCAAACACGGTTGTAACGGATAACGCCGGCAGCTTTTCTATTACGTTACGCCAAAACAATGCAACGCTGGTATTCTCCTTTGTCGGCTACAGCAATAAGGAAATAAGCGTTGGCAGCTCACAAACAATAAATGCAACGCTTGATCTTTCCGGCGGCGATCTTGCGGATGTGGTGGTAACAGCTTTGGGAATAAAACGGGAGGTACGTACGCTGGGTTATGCATCACAGGAAATATCTGCAGCAGATATTTCTCAATCCAAGCAATCTAATGTATTGAATGCATTGCAGGGAAAGGTTGCCGGTGTTACCATTGCAAGCGCCGGTGGCGGGCCGGGCCAGGGTGCAAGTATATTGATAAGGGGGGTTAATTCATTGGATCCGGGGAAGAGTAATCAGCCGCTGTTCATAATAGATGGCTTGCCGGTTGATAACAGTACTTTTACTACGGGTACAACCGGCGCAAGAGGCGTGCAGATGTCAAACCGGATAGCAGACATCAATCCTGAAGATATTCAAAGCGTGAATATTTTAAGAGGTGGCGCTGCAACCGCTTTATACGGGTTAAGAGGTGCAAATGGTGTTGTGGTGATCACAACAAAGTCGGGCCAGGCGGGAGCGCTGAAAGTAAATTTCACTTCTTCCTACAGCATAGATGAAGTGAATAAAATTCCGGACATACAATTAAAATATACACAAGGCTATACAGGGGAATATGACTCAACCAGCTTCTGGCCGGCATGGGGACCAACAGTGGAAGAAGCAAAGAAAATCGACCCCACGCACCCGGACAAATTATTTAACAACTGGGAAAGAGCTTACCAAACAGGTCATCAGTATAAAAATGCGATAAGTTTTTCAGGTGGTTCGGATAAGGCGACTTTCTCCTCTTCTCTTTCTTATTTAAGGCAAAACGGTCTCATTCCATTTACCTGGTACCAGGATGTAACAGCACGGGTAAACGGGCAGCTTAAGTTCAGTGATAAATTTAAAATGGGCACTTCCGTATATTATGCCACTACCAATGGGAATTTTTATGACGCAGACCGCTATAATGAAGAGTTGATCTATTGGGCGCCGCGCTGGGATGTTATGGATTATATTAAACCCGATGGAACCCAGAAAACGTATGGTAACGGCAATCCTGTTTATTATGCCTCAACGAATAAATTTAAATCAAAAGTTGACCATGTGATAGGCAACCTGAATTTCGCTTATTCACCCGTAAAATGGTTTACGGCAAGTTACCTGCTCGGGATGGATGAGTACGGTGATGCAAGAACAGCTACCGCACCGGGGCCTAAAGGTGTGCCTGATGAAATTCCGGCAGAAGATAATGATCTTGGGTTCGTACATGAATACCAGCTTAACTACAGGCAGGTAAATTCCAACCTGTTGCTGAGTTTTGATAAGACGTGGAATAATAAATTTCAAACTACATTAAGATTAGGAAGCGATATCCTGGACAGGCAGCTTAAAAGGATAAGCGCTGAAGGTGATGAGCTGGATGTATATAATCTTTTTACGCTGAGCAATGCAAAGGTGATAAGCATAAGTTCCTATAAACAGAATTACCGCATAGTTGGCGCTTATGGCGATTTTACACTCAGCTACAATAATTTCCTGTACCTTAATATTACAGGCAGGAATGACTGGACGTCAAGCCTTGAAGAGGCAAACCGGTCCTTCTTTTATCCCTCTGCCAGCTTAAGCTACATTTTCACTCAAAACTTTAAACCTGCTTGGTTAACATATGGTAAATTGAGAGCGTCTATTGCAGGTATAGGAAAGGACGCAGAGCCCTACAGTACAAGCGTAACCTATTCGCCCTCCTTCAGTTCCCCTGTAAATGGCGTGATCGGGTGGAGCAGGGATGATGACGCCGGTGTTTCAGACCTTCAGCCTGAGCGCACCATGACCATTGAATTAGGAACAGATCTTAGCTTTTTTAATGACAGGTTAGGCCTGAATTTTACATGGTATAAATCCAACAGTAAAGACCAGATCATACCCGTTTCCACAGCGCCTTCAACAGGGTTTACTTCGATAACATTGAATGCAGGTGAAATAGAAAATAAAGGATTTGAAGTAACATTGAAAGGAACGCCTGTGCGATCCAGGGATTTTAGCTGGGATATAACGGCTAATTTTTCTGCGAATAAAAATAAGGTCGTTTCGCTTTACGAGGGACTTTCCGAGATCGTAATCGGCAGCCAGTACGGCTATTCCAATTCAACTGTCACCATGAAGTATGTGCCCGGGCAATCTGTGGGAGATATATTTGGTACGCCGTGGACCAGGTATGAAGATGATAAAGATCCCTTGTACTCAGATAAAAATAAACCTATATTAATTGGCGCTGACGGGTTTCCTGTATTAACGCCTACTTCCAATCAAAAAGTATTGGGTAATGCCTATCCCGATTGGATCGGCGGTATTGCCAATACGTTTAACTATAAAAACTGGAGTTTATATTTCCTGTGGGATACAAGACAGGGCCTCGAAAAATATGATCAATTCTCCAATTTCATGGCAGCGTTTGGAATATCTGAAATCAGTTTAAACAGAGACCAGACAACAGTTTTTGACGGTGTTTTGGCAGATGGAAGTAAAAATACAAAAACGGTGTGGCTTGGCCAGGGTGTTGGTCCCGATGGGGTTGATTATGGCGCGGGTTATTATCGCAACCGTTATCGTGGTATTTCCGAGAATTTTGTAGAAGATGCTTCATGGGTAAGGTTACGCACGGCAACTTTGTCTTACACTTTGCCTGCATCCGTTCTCGGGAATTCGTTCATTAAAAATGTGAATCTTGCTTTTACGGGAAATAACCTCCTGCTGTTTACAGACTATAAAGGGTTTGATCCTGAATCAAGCTCTACAGAAGCCGGAAGCAATGTAAACGGTTTTGCAGGCTTTACTTATCCTGCCTTACGCAGTTATATTTTCACTTTAAACATCGGATTCTAAAATCAATATCATGAAAAAAATAATTTATTATACTTCAATTTTATCGGTTTTCATCATAGCATTCAGTAGTTGTAAAAAATATCTAGATATAAATGAAAACCCCAACGCCGCTGAAGAGCCGCCGATAAATGGTTTGTTGGCCAATACTACTTACTCCACCGCGTATAATGTTTTTAACGTAAGTAATATCACTTCTTATTACACACAGTATTTGTCCTCGCCTAACCCGGGAAGCGATGTTGATATTTATAATACAATTGATCCAAACACTGCGTGGACGGGTGAGTACGATGATGGTTTGTCTAAATATAAATACGGCATATATAATATCATGACTGATCTGCATGACATGCAAACATTTGCCGCTGAAAAGAGCCTGAATGCATACACAGGCGTTGCTGATATACTTATGGCTTTACATTTAAATATGGCAAGCAATATATGGGGCGATATCCCTTATTCAGAAGCCTTCATGGGCGTATCTAATCTCACGCCCGCATTTGACAATCAACAGGACATTTTTAATGATGCTATCACCATGCTGGATGCAGGTATATCAGCCTTGCAACAGCCTGATGCCGATGGCCAGTTAGATAAAGCAAGTGATTTTATTCATGCAGGTAGTGCAAGCGCCTGGATAAAAACCGCTCATGCCTTAAAGGCAAGAATGCTGAACCAGTTATCAAAAACGTCTCAGTATAGTGCTGATGCTGTGTTAGCGGAATTAGCGCAGGCCTATGGTTCAAATGATGATGATGCACAGGTAAGTGTTTTTGAAGTGCGTAATCCCTGGGCACAGGTAGCGGTGAATAATGCTGGATTGAACCTGGACGGATGGCTTTCTTCTTATTTTGTAAACGCCGCGAACGCCACAACATATGGTGTATTTGATCCAAGGCTTCCATTATTAACAGAACCAACCCAATACGGAGATTACCGGGGAACTCCCAATGGGAAGGGCAGAACGGGAACCGGAACAGAAAATAAAGAATGTTATCTTTCTGTTGGTGGCTGGTATTCTGACGACAATTCTCCGCTGCAGATCGTCACTTATACAGAATGCGCGTTTATAAAAGCTGAAGCTGAATTCAGAAAGGGAGATAAGACCTCGGCCTATGCTGATTATATTAAAGGCATAACATCTAACATGGAAAAAATGGGTGTGGGGAGTGATGATATTACGTCGTATATTACAAACCCGGTTGTTGCTGTGGGCTCAGGAGCTTTGACATTACAACTTATATTTAAAGAAAAATATGTAGGATGTTTTTTAAGTCCTGTAACATGGGATGATATGCGTCGCTTTGATTACGATTATAAAGATTTAACGCTTCCGATCGGTGCTGTTTTAAGTGATTTTATACGCCGTACGAGCTACCCATCCAATGAAACTTCTGCGAATGGGGCAAATGCTCCAACAGTGGTTTTGTCGGATCATTTGTGGTGGGATGAATAATTTTTATTACAACATTAACCTGGATTACACTATAGTGCTGCCATGTTTGGTGGCACTATTTTTTATATTACGTAATAACTGGTTAGTGAACTTGTAGCCTTATTCACCGAACATAAGTAGTTAACAAATCGTACCCAAACACAAATCTTATCTTTACACAAATACCGACATTATGTGGAAGAATAATATCCTGGAAACTATTGGCAATACACCTCTGATAAAGCTTAATAAGATAACTAAAGACCTTCCTTGCACCGTGCTTGCAAAAGTGGACTATTTTAACCCGGGCAATTCCATTAAAGATCGCATGGCATTAAAAATGGTTGAAGTGGCAGAAAAAGAAGGTAAGCTTAAACCCGGCGGAACTATCATCGAATGTACATCGGGAAATACAGGAATGGGTTTAGCGCTCGCAGCCTGCGTGAAAGGCTATAAATGCATTTTTACCACGACGGATAAACAGAGCAAGGAAAAAATGGACATACTCAAAGCGGTAGGGGCTGAGGTGATTGTTTGTCCCACCAATGTTGAACCAGAGGATCCGCGTAGTTATTATTCTGTTGCGAGAAGATTGGAAAAAGAAATTCCCAACTCTTATTTATGTAATCAATATGACAATCTCGCTAACCGTTTAGCGCATTATGAAACAACAGGGCCAGAAATATGGGAACAGACGGAAGGAAAAATAACGCATCTTGTTTGCACGGCGGGGACCGGCGGAACGGTAACGGGTGTAGCCATGTTCCTGAAAGAAAAAAATCCCGATATACAAATATGGGCGGTTGATGTATATGGCTCACTGCTCACAAAATATTTCAGAACGGGTGAGGTGGATATCAATGAAGTTCATCCCTATATCAGCGAAGGCTTTGGAGAAGACTTTGTTCCCCGGAATTATAACATGAGTGTGATTGATCATTTTGAACAGGTTACCGATAAAGACGGCGCCATTATGGCCCGGCGGATTGCTAAAGAAGAGGGCATTTTTATTGGATACAGCGCCGGCAGTTGTGTGCAGGGCCTGATGCAGTTAAAGGACAGGTTAAAAAAGGATGACCTTGTCGTTTGCATTTTTCATGATCATGGAAGCCGTTATGTGGGAAAAATTTATAATGACCAGTGGATGATGGAACGCGGTTTTCTTGATGTAAAAACTTTCAAAGACATTGTAAATGCCCGCGCGGGTAAAAAACTGGTTACTATCTCTCCAAAGCAAACAGTGGCGGAAGCTGTTGAACTGATGAAGAAATACGATATTGAAAATATTCCTGTAATGAATAATGGCAGCGGACCTGTTGGCGCTATCAGCGAGACCGGCTTATTTCAGAAAGTTTTTGATCATCCTGAAATAAAAGAATCTACTGTTGAAAGTATTATGGAGAAAGCCTACCCGGTTGTTGAGTTTGATACACCGGTTGAACGTTTAGGCGGGCTCATCAACAAAGGTAATGGTGCTGTGCTGGCAAAAGATGAGAAAGGGGATTATCATATTGTAACAAAGTATGATGTTATTCAGAGCCTGGCGAAATGATGGGCAATGAATAATGAGTAATGAGTAATGAGTAATGAGTGTATAGATGACAATGTGGGATTTACTCATCATTCATCACTCATTACTCATAAATATATCAGACAGAAAAACACTAATTACTAATTCCAAAATTCGCAATTTCTCTTTATGACTCAGGACATCCGGTTCCCACGTGGAAAATATATACCACAGGCATTTTCGCAAAAACAAAAAGAAGAGTGGTTGCTTGATATAAAATTTCTTCCGTCGGAGCTTGAATTGTCTGTCCAGAATTTAGATGAACAGCAATTACATACTCCTTACCGTGAAGGAGGTTGGACGGTTCACCAATTAATACATCATATTGCAGATAGTCACATGAACGCATATATGCGTTTTAAGCTTGGCCTTACAGAAGATAATCCAACCATTAAACCGTATGACCAGGATGAATGGGCAAAACTGAATGATACCAAAACACTTCCCATAAATGTCTCACTTACATTATTGCACGCTTTACATCAAAGAATTTTCGCCATGTTAAAAAACCTGGGAGATGATGTGTGGGAGCGTACTGTTTTTCATCCCGAACATAAAAAGAAAATAAGTTTATGGGAGTTATTGGGAATGTATGCATGGCATGGGAAACATCATGTGGCGCATATTAAAAACCTGAGAGAAAAAAATGGCTGGTGATGATGAAGAATTACAAATTCATTCCCTCCCTGAGGAGGGCGGATGCGAACATAAGGTGGATGCGATCATGAAGGGAGGTGTGCACTAACCGGCATATACTGGAAAATGAAAATTTGTTTTTACTGATCAAACAAAAATAATGAGCAATATTTTTTCTGCAAACGATGATCACTTAAAATGGAAAACGCTTTCTTCAGAATATTTATCGCATGAAACGTGGTTTACCGTTCGTAAAGACACCTGTGAAAAAAGCGATGGAAAAATTGTAAACAATTACTATGTATTTGAGTTCCCGGAATGGGCAACAGCATTTGCATTAACTGCTGAAGGAAAGATATTAATGACCAAACAATACCGTCATGCATTGGGTGAAGTAGGGATAGAATTACCGGGCGGATGTGTGGATAAAACAGACGCTTCATTTGAGGATGGCATAAGAAGGGAGCTGCTTGAGGAAACAGGATATGCGTTTGATGAGATTAAATTACTTGGGAAAATTTCAGCAAACCCATCCACCAATACTAATTTGATGCACATGTTTTTGGCAACAGGTGGCAAAAAAGTAAAAGAACAATCTTTGGATCATAATGAGGAGATCGAAGTGCTTGAATTAAGTTTCGATGAACTGATGCAATTGGTTGACGAAAACAAGATCATGCAAAGTATGCACATCACCACTATCTTTTATGCATTGAAAAGTTTGGGTAAACTTAGTTATCTCGGCTAAACTTCAAAAATAACTTCAATTAAGCTATTACTTCACCAACCAAAAACACGCTGCCACAAATAAGGATCAGGTCATTTTTGCCGGCATGTGTCAATGCTTCTTTTAAAGCAAGATTTACTTCTTTAAAAGTTTTTCCGTGCAACCCATCTTGCATAGCAAGCTCGGCCAGGTCATTTTCATTCATGGCACGCGGTATCTGTGCTTTGGTAAAATAATAATTCGCAATTTTAGGAAGCAGGGGTAAGATATTTAATACATCTTTATCTTTTACGAAGCCAATGATAATATGCAACTCATCATAACTTACTAATTCCAGTTGTTCAGTTAATTGCTTGATGCCATCTACATTATGAGCAACATCAACAATAACAGCAGGCTCATCTTTTATCTTTTCCCATCTTCCGTGCAAAGCGGTTAGCTGTTTCACTTTTTTTAACCCGGCGTCAACATCATGTTGTTTTATTTTCCAGTTCTTCAACCGCAATTGATGGATCGTTTCTAAAACGGTAATAATGTTTTTTATTTGATAAACGCCTGGCAGGTCAAGCGAATAAATGTGATGCTCATCCTTTTTTTTATCAACCACTTCTGCTTTTAATTGCATGTGTTTATAACTGAAATCCTGTACGTAAAAATTGTCCTGCGCAAAGGTCAACGGTGCATCTTTTTCTTTTGCTGATGATTGAAAAACATTCCGCGTCTCATTGATCGATTCACCAATGATAACAGGTATATTTTTTTTAATGATGCCCGCTTTTTCGTACGCAATTTTTTCCAGGGTGTTGCCTAAAAGGTTCATGTGGTCATAGCCGATGTTTGTGATAACCGACAATTCAGGCATAATGATATTTGTACTGTCTAATCTTCCTCCGAGGCCGGTTTCTATTACAGCAATATCAACTTGTTGCTGGGCAAAATATTCAAACGCCATGGCAACAGTGAGCTCAAAAAAAGACGGCTGTAGTTTTTCTATTGCCGGTATTATTTTTTTAGTGAATTCGATTACAAAATCTTTACTGCATTCTTCTCCGTTCACTCTGATACGTTCCCTGAAATCTTTTAAGTGCGGCGATGTATATAAACCTGTTTTATAACCGGCCGTTTGTAATACTGCGGCAAGCATATGGCTTACCGAGCCTTTTCCGTTTGTACCGGCAATGTGAACGCATTTAAATTTCGTTTGAGGATTGTTTAATACGGCACAAAGTTGCTTTGTATTCGACAGGTCTTTTTTAAAAGCAGCTGCACCGATGCGGCTAAACATTGGCAATTGCTCATATAAATATTGAAGAGCATCTGCGTAGGTCATACTGCAAAGTAAGACCGTTTATATAAATAAACTTTACCCGTGCAGACTATTAAAAACTTTATGCAACTTTTAGTGCAAGCCGCAGATTATTGCATTTCAAAATTTTCCAGGAACTTGGTAGTGAAGTTTCCTTTTCTAAAGTCTTCATTTTTCATTAACTGTAAATGAAAAGGAATAGTTGTTTTTACACCATCAATTACATATTCGCTTAAAGCCCGGTACATGGTATCGAGTGCTTCATCTCTTGTGCGGGCAATAGTGATCAGCTTGCCTATCATTGAATCATAATAGGGTGGAATAACATACCCGGCATATACATGACTGTCAACACGCACACCGTGCCCACCCGGTGTATTCAACACATTTATTCTTCCCGGTGAGGGGCGGAAATCGTTGTATGGATCTTCTGCATTTATCCGGCATTCAATGGCATGCATCTGCGGCAAATAGTTTTCACCGGTAATTTTTTCGCCCATTGCAATTTTTATCTGCTCTTTGATAAGATCAAAATTGATCACTTCTTCCGTAACGCAATGTTCTACCTGTATGCGTGTATTCATTTCCATGAAATAGAAATTGCGATGCTTATCGACTAAAAATTCTATGGTGCCAACACTCTCATAATTGATGGCTGATGCGGCTTTGATAGCTGCTTCGCCCATTTTGTTGCGAAGCTCTGGCGTCATAAAAGGAGAGGGTGACTCTTCCACCAGTTTTTGATGCCTGCGCTGGATGCTACAGTCGCGTTCGCTCAGATGACAAACTGTTCCGTATTGATCACCGGCAACCTGTATTTCTATGTGCCGTGGCTCCTCCACAAATTTTTCCATATAAATCCCATCATTCTTAAAGGATGCACGGGCCTCAGCTTTTGCAGTGTTATAAGCGCGATCCAATTCAGCTTCTTCCCACACCACGCGCATGCCTTTACCACCACCTCCGGCGGTGGCTTTTAAAATTACAGGATAACCAATTTTCTTTGCCAGCGATTTTGCCTGGTTAAAATCAGCAAGAAGCCCCTCGCCTCCGGGCACAACGGGCACGCCGGCCTTTATCATGGTTTCTTTTGCAGTGATTTTATCGCCCATTGCGTTGATCATGTCTGGCGTTGGCCCTATGAATTTAATTGCATGATCAGTGCATATCTGTGCAAACTTGGCATTTTCAGCAAGAAAGCCATAGCCGGGATGAATGGCATCCGCATTTGTAATTTCGGAAGCGGCAATAATATGCGGAATATTAAGGTAAGAATCACTGCTTTGAGGTTTGCCGATGCATACTGCTTCGTCTGCGAAGCGTACGTGCAAACTGTCTTTGTCTGCAGTTGAATAAACAGCCACAGTTTTAATGCCCATTTCCCTGCAGGTTCTAATAACACGAAGAGCAATTTCACCGCGGTTTGCTATGAGTATTTTTTTAAACATGGTTTAATTAGCAAATTAGCAAATGTGCTGATGTGCTAATGCACGACGCACAAGGCTTGTTAGAAAATAAAAAAGCTCAGCATATAGCTGATAGGATTTTTTCTTTTTGAAGTAGCAAGTATTTTATTGAGCACTTTGGAAATTTCCACCAATTTCAAAGTTATCTGTTTACAATCAGGATAGCTGTTTGCAAAATCGCAAAGCGTTAACCAGTATTGTGTTTCATCTGCTTCTTTGGCTGCAATTTTCATTTTGTGAATAAAATCGGCCTTACTTTCTGCATTTTGAGCTTCCATGCAATTAGCGCCTATTGATGTTGCGGCTTTAAACAATTGATGGCTAACCACAAATTTTTTTTGTTCCTGCAATAAATCACAATATTCAATAACCTGTATTGAAAACTCAATTGTAAGTTTAAGTATCAGATTATTTTCAATTAATTCTTTCTGCATTGGGATTCAATTAGCTCATTTGCATATCAGCACATTAACTCGGCTCTACCAGAAACAACGGCTGGTCATATTCAACAGGGCTGGCGTCATCCAGGAGAACCTTTACGACTTTACCACTCACTTCGCTTTCAATTTCATTAAAAAGCTTCATGGCCTCTATTATACAAACCACTTTCCCGGGAGTAATTTCATCGCCAACCTCAACAAAATTTGGTTTATCAGGCGATGGCCGTTTATAGAAGGTGCCGATCATCGGGCTTTTTATGGTGATAAGATTATCTGTTTTGGCAGCCGGTTCGGCAGGCATCTGTGCGGTTGATTGAAGTTGAACAGCGGCCGTTTCATGCACTGGTTGAACGAAAACGGGCTGTTGAATTGACGGCGGTGCAATAAAAGAAGTTTGCTGGTCCCTGTCTTTTTTTTGTTTTATTAGTATTTTAAAGTCTTTTTCTTCAATACTTAACTCCCCTATGTTGCTTTTATTTATTAGCTTGATCAGTTCCTGAATTTGTTTATAATCCATAAATTATTTTTTGGGGTGATTTATATGATTTTACCGCAAAAGGGTTAGCAAAATAGACAAAAATTGATAAGAAACCCCTTTTTTATTCAAAAAATCACAATAAACGGGAAATTGAGTTTTATTCATGAATTTAACCTGTTGTACCTGTCAAACTCCATGAAAAATAAAAACCCGGACAGATATTAATCATCGGCTGCTAACACTTGTACCAAATAAAAAGAAGTTCCTTAAGGAACTTCTTAATTCATTTTTCAGGGAGCTGGTAAGTTAAAGAGATTAATAGCGATTATAGCCACCGCCGCCTTCTCCGCGATTACGGTTGTATCCGCCACCGCCGCCACGGCTTCCGCCGCCACGGTTATAGCCACCGCCGCCACCGCCAAAGCTCTTCTTTTTGTAGCCGCCGCCGTCGCCTTCCTTACGGGGAGCAGACTCGTTTACAATAATTTTTCTGCCTGATAACTCAGTATCATGCAGATTACTTATCGCCTGGCGTGCAGCTTCGTCGTCACTCATTTCAACAAAACCAAAGCCCTTGCTGCGGTTGTTGTTAAATTTGTCTGTGATAATTTTTGCTGAAACAACTTCACCGTACGGGGTGAACATGTTGTAAAGGTCGTCGCTTGTTAGGCTCCAGTTTAGGTTTCCTACATAAATGTTCATAAAAAAAATTTAGTTATTAAAAATGCGAACAGAAACCCAAAACCGAAAACATTTACGGGAAACGTTTAACATGAATGGCTAACTGTATAACATCTGAATGCGAAAATATGGTAAATATTGAATTAAGATACAATCGCAAAAAAATTATTGAAATCTTCAAAAAAGCTGTAAATCAGTTTACAAACAATAGTTGTAATTTTTTTATAATATTTTGCCAGGAATAATATGCATAATATTCGCGTGGTGTAGAAATGTCCCGATCTTTTAGCTTTGAAATTTCGTAAGTGAAGGCTTCAGCGTCATTATCCGGCACAATCTTTATTTTTTCTCCGCAAACAGAAAATTCTATACCCGCTGAACCCGACACACAGGAAATAACCGTTGCTCCATAACCCATCGCCTCAATAATTTTTGTTTTTACACCGCCACCTCTCACAACCGGGTTTAAAAAAATATCTGCTGCCTTAAAGTAGGCATATACATCGTTTACAAAACCTGCATAGATGATATTCTTATCGGTAAAATTTTTTAGGTTGTTAAAAGAAGAAGGCAGGCCTCTTCCACAAATTATGATGCGGTAATTGAAGGATGTATTTTTTAATAACAGGGGATTTATTTTATCCAAAATAAATGATAAGGCATCTGCATTGGGGGGATAGTCCAGGGCTCCGTTAAATAACAGTAATGTGGTACCTTCAGGGATGTTGTGTTGATCGCAAATTTTTTTCTTCTGTTCGGGTTTATCTGAGGGCATTTCTTTCAGCTCAACCCCAAAAGGCACCAATACCGCATTTTCTTTTTTTACCATGCTATTCTTAACAGCAAAATCAATGTCTTCATTTGTTATAAAGAAAACTGTATCTGCATTTTTATATGCCCATTTCTCGTAAATTTTTAAAAGTTTATACCATGGCTTATTCAATGTTCTGAAACGTTCAAATTCTATATTGTGTGAACGGACAAACCATTTAATATTTGCTGTTCTTTTTAAATACCAGCCCATCCAGGCCATATAAGGATGTTCAGTAATTACATTTTTAATGCTGGTTTGTTTAACGATCTTTTTAATGCTTAAAACATAAAAAGGATCAACATACCGTATTCTTTTTTTACTGAACAACGGTATCATTTTATACGTTTCTGCAAGGTTAATATCATTATCGTTAACCGAGATTGCCGTTAGATTGTTTACTGCACCAAGATATTTACAAAAGAGGGCAATGTTTTTTTGCCCGCCAATGTGTGCAGGCAAAATTTTGTATGGGATGATATCAAGAATCTTTGCCAGGAAAATTTTATTGGGGCGCAAAATAACTTATAAAACTTAGTCATAATTCCCCGGGCAGGAAAATCTGTAACAATGAACAGATTTATCAATTAAAGGAATAAGCTATATTTATTTACAAAATATTTTTATGATTGAAACTGCTGCTACTCCTTGGAGTTTCACACAAAAACTAGTGTTTCGCTTCTTTGTTATTTTTTTCCTGCTATATATTTTTTTTAATCCTAATGGTGTTTTGCCATATAGCGATTATGTTTTCAATTTTTATATTCAGCCATTTCATAACTTAATGGTATGGATAGCAAAAAATATTTTGCGTCTGTCATATCCCGTCACCGTTTTTACAAACGGAAGTGGCGATACCACCTATGATTATGTAGTCATTTTCTTTATTACTGCTGCCGCTGTTATAGCCTCAGTTGTTTGGAGCATTGCAGATAAAAAAACAAAAAGTTATAATCGTTTATTTTACTGGCTTTGTGTTATTATAAGATACTATGTTGCTATTACCATGTTTGCATATGGATTTGTAAAAGTGTTCAAACTGCAATTTCCATTTCTTTCACCTTACCAATTACTACAGCCTTACGGAACCTCATCTCCGATGGGGCTCGCGTGGAATTTTTTAGGATTTTCAAAAGGATACAATTATGTTATGGGCTTTGCAGAATTATTAAGCGGAGCATTGCTTTTATTCAGGCGAACGACCACACTGGGAGCAATCATTACAATAGTGGTTGCGGGAAATATTATGGCAATAAATTATTGTTATGATGTGCCGGTTAAACTCCTTTCTACTGCGCTGGTTGTAATGTCCTTGTTCTTATTGGCAAAGGATATCAACCGGTTGATGCATTTTTTCTTTTTGAACAGGCCTGTAGATGCGGCCAATATTGTTGCGCCGGTATTCAAAAAGAAATGGCAAAATATTCTGACAGTTGTTTTAAAGTATGGATTGATATTGTATGTATTGATTTCAAACACGCTGCAATCCGCAGAGGCAGTGCATATGTATGGCGAAAAAGCGCCTAAACCACCATTGTATGGCATTTATAATGTGCAGACATTTATCCGTAATAAAGACACCATTGCTCCATTGAAAACAGATACGGCAAGGTGGGACAAGCTTATTGTAAGTTATACCAACTATTCTTTTATAAAATTTATGAATGATAGTACAAAAGGTGTTGCATTCAAAACTGATACAGTTGCAAAAAAAATTGAAGTGTTCAGTTACAGCGATACAACAAAGAAATCAAACTTCATTTACAATTTTCCGCATAAAGATGTTTTGCTGCTTACCGGCAATCTAAATGGTGATTCTGTTACAATTGAAATGAAGAAATATGATCTGAACAATTTTCTTTTAATAAACCGGGGCTTTCATTGGGTAAATGAATATCCTTTTAACCGGTAACCATAATTTATCTTTTGTGGTTGCGTGCGAGGCTTCCCGTTAAACCTGCGAAGCCTGAAACCAATCCGCCAACTAACGCGGTTATAAATATTAGTAAGCCGTACGAACCGTGTAACGATAAGATGGTTGCAATTTTTTGTGAGAGCAAATGATCATTGGCACTATCGATTATCAAGGCCATGATTAACCATAATAAAAATAAGCCAAGGAACGTGGCCGTAAATGCAGCCCGGGCTTTCTGATGAACAAACAATGCAATTACAAAAGAGGTAACAGCAAAACTCCACCATGTAAAATATAATGGCGCAGCATAGCCCAATAAGGCAGTTAATACAACAACAACAATAAATTTCATAATCATCATTTGCTAAAAACCATTTTTCCTAAAAGATTATTTTGTGTGGCGATCGCTTCTTTTTTATAAAGATGAATGCGGTAATATTTTCCGGCTGCCCACGTATCAACAAAATCGTTATAATATTTACTGCCGGGATTACCGCTTTGCCCGCCGGGATAAACGCCATAAGCATTGATATCATCTGTCAGTTCTACAATCATTCTCCAGCTTGGGCCATGATCTTTTTTGAAAGCATTAATTATATTATCTCCGCCTCCGGCATTTACATGCAGCTTGCTAAATGCATCAATCGAAAGCAGGTGCATAACGCCTCCGTCTTTAAATTTTCCCCACTCAAGCGCATTTTCCTGTTTTGCTTTTTCCAATACCGGGATAATTCTTTTAAATGCATTTGTTATATCATCCTTCACCGTTTCCACCTGCGGCGTATTGATATTATCTGCAAACAATTTTGCAGAATCTTTTAAAACATTTTTAATTAATGTAGAGGGCTCGATTTCAGGAACGGGCAGGTTTGATTGATGTAATTCGTCATCATAAATTTTACTGATAACGCTGTCCATCCATAGTGCGAAAACAGTTGCGCCTGCAGAAGAAGCATCATTGAATAAATTCCATGATGCAACAGTTGACAGGTATTGCATTTCAGTTGCATTAAGTTTTGACGAATCAACAAATTTTAATAAAACCGGTAAGCCTTTTTCAGCCAGCAAATTATACGTGTTGGTTTGCAGTTTTTGCATATCATTCACGGTAATATTTTGCATGGATGATAAATGACGGTTGATAAGCCAGCTCCTGTATAAAGAAAAATGGGCAGACATGTAATATGGATACGTTCTTACATCGTAAGGCGATTGATTGGCGCTGCTTACAAAACCTCTTTCAGGATTATGCATTACCATTTCCAAACTATCAGGAATGTATGACTGCCATGCATAGCTGCTGTCGGTTCCGGGCATTAGAAAATCTCCCTGCCGGTACCATAATGCAGGGAATTTACCTGCCTGCCGTATCGCAATATCACCGGCCTTGTCAGCAAAAACAAAGTTCTGGCCGGGGCATTCAAATGTTGAAATAGCAGAGAGGTAATCATTATAATTTTTTGCGCGAACCAGCTTTAATATACAGGCAAGCTCATCACTTTCCTCGTGCGCCTGCCAATGCAAAGCATAATATTTATTAGTATGCAGTTTATCAGGATAATGCGGGTCATACATCACCGGTCCCCAAACAGTGATGGCAATGTGTTCCGTATCACTTGGTTTATTTTTTATCTTAATGATCTCGTCCCGCGTGGTTGCTTTACGCCATCCGCCATTATACCAATACTCCTGCATGGTGCTGTCGCGGAATTGCATTTCATAATAATCTTTTACCTCGCGTTCTGAGTTGGTTAAGCCCCATGCGCAGTTTTCATTAAAGCCTATCAAAATATTTGGCGCACCTGCCAGTGAAACGCCATACGCGTTAAACGCCGGTGTAGATATCTGCATTTCATACCAAAGCGAAGGCAGGCGTAAACTCAAGTGCGGATCGTTGCATAATATTGGTCTTCCGCTTTTTGTTTTGCTTCCGGCAACAGCCCAGTTGTTGCTGCCGTTATTTTTATCAGGCTTTATAACAGGGTTTAATGGTGCAACTTCAGCTTTGTAATTAAAGTACAGGGAATCAGCAGTGGAAGGTTGTTGTACAACCGGTAGGTTTTTCAACTTAGGCAGCGGTTCTGTAATAATCGGCTGCATCGAATCTTCCACATAGGGAAATAACTGCTCATATTGTTTTCTTGAGAGTAAAGCCTTTGCATTTGTTTTTTCAAAATCCTCTTCATGGGCAGCAAGGTCATAGGCCATATACTTTGTAAGCAAAGCAGACTTCATGTTTGTCCAAAGCTCCGGCTTATAATTAAGGAGCTTATACTCTAAAGGGTAATCTTTTTCATGGAGCGAATTAATGTATGCATTCACCCCGGAAGTATATGCATCGCAGGCGGCTTTCATTTGTGGGTCAGCTTCAATGGCATGCAAGGTTTTTTCCGCGCCGTATACCATACCTAACCTTCTGAAAAATTTATCTATGTTTAAAAAATTCTTACCGCTTGCGGAATCACCCATTATTTCACTCAACCTTCCGCCGGCAGCATAGGTTTGAAATTCCATTTGCCATAGCCTGAATTTTGCATGGAGATAGCCTTGTACAAACCAGGCATCGTTTTCATTTTCGGCAAACACGTGCGGCACAAGTCTTTCATCAAAATAAACTTCTGTTTTACTGCTTAACTGAGAAAAATTAAGATCACCGTTAAAGTGTTCGCTCGCCGGTTCCGCATTTTGCCAAAAGCCTGTTTGCGGGGATAAGAAAAATCCCAAACGGGGTGTTTTGCTGCCATTAAGATTTTGTTGATTATCTAAAAAATAAATAAGTAAGATAGTTATAATGGCAGCAATGATACACCCGGTAATTCTCATGCAAATGCGAGATTAGTCTTTAAATAATTATAATTAAAATTTTAGGCTTCCAGTATTGCGTGCGAAGAAATTTTCATATTCAAAGCCTTGCTGATCGGACAATTTTCAATAGCATTTTTTACACATTCTTCAAATTTTTCTTTGCTGATGCCGGGTACCTTTCCTTTTACTGTTATGTGCGATTCTGTAAGCACACCATTTTCAAAATTAATATCAGATTTTGCTTCAAGGCTGTCTGGGGTGTAACCTGCTTCGCCTAAAACGAAGCTCAATTTCATTGCAAAACAACCGGCATGTGCGGCCGCAACTAATTCTTCCGGATTGGTGCCAACACCCTCTTCAAACCTTGATTTGTAAGAATACTGCGTGTGTTTCAGAACACCACTTTTAGTACTAACAGTGCCACTTCCTTCTTTGCCTGAACCGTTCCATACGGCTGTTGCATGTCTTTTCATAAATTTTATTTTTTGTTGTTAAATTACGAACTGATTTGAACCGCAAATTGAAAACAAAATTCACTAATAACAAAATGTATGATAAGCTGGGAAGATTTTGAAAAGATCGATATCCGTTGCGGAACCGTTATTAATGTAAAAGATTTTCCCAATGCAAGAAAACCTGCTTACCAGTTAACGATTGATTTCGGAAAAGAAGGAATAAAAAACTCCTCAGCACAAATAACACATCATTACACAAAAGAAGAATTATTGAATAAACAGGTTGTTGCCGTAGTAAATTTTCCTATAAAACAAATAGCCAATTTTTTCAGCGAATGTCTTGTCCTGGGTATCTATGATGAAAATAATAACGTCATATTGCTACAGCCGGAAAGGAGGGTAGAGAATGGGATGAAGGTGGGGTGATGTCAGATGTTAGATGTCAGGATGTTAGGATGTGAACTCTGCAACCAGGAACTTGTAACCAGCAACTACAAATGGAGGAATTATACTATACATACTATCAAAGCCCGATCGGTTTAATTAAAATCGGCGGGACCGAACATTATATTGCGGAAGTGACTTTTATTGACAGGCCTGAACAGGTAAAGCACGGTGAGCCCGGGATAAGTGAAGTGATGCATCAATGTACTGAACAACTGATCGAATTCTTTAGCGGCAAAAGAAAAATATTTGATATACCGGTGCACCAACCCGGAACATTCTTTCAGCAAAAAGTATGGGGTGAATTGTTACAGATTCCTTATGGCAAAACTATCTCTTATCTTGAGTTAAGCAGGCTGATTGGCGATGAAAAAGCGATACGTGCAGTGGCAGCCACCAATGGTAAAAATAAGATCGGTATTATCATACCCTGCCATCGTGTAATCGGTAGCGATAAAAGTTTGATCGGATATGCAGGAGGTATCTGGCGAAAAAAATGGTTGCTCCAGCATGAGTTTAAAATCTCACACGGCATACAAACATTGTTTGATTGATAGATGTTCTACCGATTTATTTCATGTAAAAATATTATTTCGACTTCGCTCAATAAGAAGTCCTCGACTCCGCTCGGACTCTGCCAACATTATTTATACTCTTACAAGTGAATATATACCTCGAAAAATAATAAACAAAAAAGCGCAGTAAAAATTACCACGCTTTTATTTTTAAGAAATTAGATTTTAATTCACCGGCGTCATCACGAGGCAAACAGGCTTTGTAATGCCATCAATTTTACCGGCATCCTGTAACAACCCATAATTTTTATTGATAACAAATATCTGGACAGTATTTCCATTCTGACTGGCTACCAATAAAAATCTTCCAGTCGGATCCACCATCATACCTCTTGGATTAGCTGCAACAGCCTGCTTGCCATTTTCTAAAAGAGTTCCATCAGTTTGTACTTTATATAAAGCAACGTCATTGGCTGCGCCGCGGTTAGAGGTATACAAAAATTTGCCATTCGGCGCAATAACTATTTCAGCGCTTCCGTGGTCATTTTTATCGCCGGCGGTAGTTGAAGCAATTGTCTGCTTGGGTGTGAATTTCCCATCCGCGTAATCAAACACAATTATATTTCCTGCAAGTTCATTCAATAAATAAGCTGTTTTCCCATCAGGACTGAAGGTTATATGCCGGGGCCCGAAACCATCATCTACCGTAACATAACCAGGATCATTTGCAGCAGTAAGCACATTTTTCGGATCGCTGCCGTTGAAGGTATATTGATACAACCTGTCTGTTCCCAGGTCAGGCGAGAATACATATTTTTCATCAGGAGAAAAAACTACCTGGTGCGGATGCGGCATTTCCTGGCGCTGTACATTCACACCATATCCTTCATGGCCAACCAATTGTGTATATGGTTGCAATGAACCGTCTGCATTGGTTTTAAATACAGTGATATTTCCGCCTGCATAATTTGCAGTGATCACATTTTTGCCTGACGCATCGATGGAGATATGACAAGGTGCAAATCCATCTGTGGGTTGTTTATTTAACAGAGTAAGTTGTCCGTTCTTTTTATCAAAAGCGAATGCACTTACTTCACCTGGTTTATCGCCGCCGTTTTCATTAACGGCATAAACAAATTTTCCATCTTTGGAAACGCAGAGCCATGAAGGATTCTGAACGCCGCTTGTTTTACTTATGAATGTAGCTTCACCTTTATTGGGATTAAAACGATAAACATGAATGCCGTCATTAGTGCCGCCATCCGTATAAGTTCCAATCAAAAGATAATATATCGGGTTTTGTGCGTTAAGGTTAACAATAAAAAAAGCACAAACAAGTACAAGCAAGAATTTTTTCATATTATAACAAGAATTTTTAATGGTTGTAAATGTAAAGAAGATTGGAAATGCAAGTTGTTAATTTCAAAAAGGAGTTTAAAAAATAATGCCCTGACACGTGTAAAGATTTTTGTGACAAAAAAGGCTGCCCGGTTAAGACAGCCTTAATGGTTAAGAATTTATTGAATGACCAATTTATATTTTTTTGCATAGTCACTGCCATTAATGACTATGTTATATACACCCGCAGCAAGCCTGGAAACGTCGATTGTATATGACTCATTCGGCATAGCATGAGTGCTTATTAATTGGCCCGTATTACTCAATAGCCTTACTGTGAGATTTTGGTTATTACCCGGAATCCTGATGGTTACTGTGTTAGTTGCAG
Organism: Parafilimonas sp.; assembly: GCA_036274175.1. Classification (GTDB taxonomy): domain Bacteria; phylum Bacteroidota; class Bacteroidia; order Chitinophagales; family Chitinophagaceae; genus Parafilimonas. The sequence continues at coordinate 33,283 of DASUGF010000008.1, read as the reverse complement.
GATTCGGCGAGATTGTAACAGATGGGCTAATATCTGCAAAGTTGAGCGAACGTATGTCTGACAAGTTAATTTTACCGTCATTGTCAACTTCTTTGATGTGATATAGATTAACACCCATTATCGGAGATGCGTCTGTAAACTGGTAAGATTTTTTAACCGAACTGTTACCCGCAGCTTTTACTTCACCGATGGAAACAAATGGTTTGCCGTCAGCGCTTCTTTCAACGATAAATTTGTTTGTATTGGATTCCTGTGCCGTTGTCCATTTTAATAAAGCCGCATCGCCGTGCTTTTCTGCAGTAAAGCCGCTGAAAGTTACGGGGAGAACTGCAGGTATATCATAAGCTGCAACTCCATCTGTTGTGTTATTACTATTGCCTTGGGCGGCACTGAAGCCCAAACCTCTTGCAGCAAATGCTTCCCAGATTTGCTTACTGTATTTCCCTCCATATAAAACGGTGTCGGCTTTTAAAATTCCATTGCGCGCATCTATAAAACCGGGGCTGCAATTTGTTAATTTCATTCCTTGTGTAACAAGACTAAGCGCAGCATTATTACCCCCTGTCTGTGTGGCATCAAATATATTATCGCCTATGCCGTAGCTGCCGATAAGCTTCCAGGTTAAATCCCAAAGCATCGTGCACCAAATTTCGCCTACGGTATGTACATCAAATAATTGTGCGCTTGTTGGCAATTTGGCAAGCGAATCATATGTCCAGGGATTGATGTTCATATTGGTAGAATATGGGTATGTTCTTATGCCAATAAAATTACCATCCAGGCCAAATGCATAATTGCCTATGGTTCTTATGTGGTCGCCTGAAACAGAAGTCTTAGGCCAGTCTTGTGTGATCATCATGGCATACCAGTCGCTCCAGCCTTCGCCCATTTGTTCCTTATTTTTCAAACAGGATACGTTTTGTGCACCCCCAACCAACCGCGTAGAAATTCCGTGTGTATATTCATGTGTTGATATGGTATTATCGAGTTCCCCATCAAGTTGCGGCCCGTACAAGCTGGCATTTACGGGAACGGCAGCATTAAGATATTTTCTTAAGCTATCACCGTCAGAACCTGTTACAAACACCCCCGGGATTTTTATCGTGCTGTCACTTCCACCCATTGAAATAAGCGTATTATCTCCGGAATAATTACCGACTATAATTCCTTTGGCGCCCGCTGCCTGTGCTTTCAGGAATTTAACTGTGAAGTTGCAGGAACCTCTGTCAATATAAGCAATCCTGTTCTTCAATGCATTAGGGTTCATTGCACCCGTACAGCCGGTATGTGTCCCGGTCGAGTCGATAAAGAAAGCAACATCAGCCGTAACCGGGCCAGTTTTTAAAAAGCTATTCTCTGCACTAACTACGTCTTTCATAGCGTAATGATTTCCTTTATAGCTTGACGGCGAATTCACATATAAATGGTAAATAAGTGAGGGATCCCAGAAGTACATTTGCATGGCCGGATAGGAACCATCTGGTGGTGTTGCAAAATTTGCATTGTTGAAAGCACTCGAATCCTGGGCATCAGCAATAACAAGATCTTCGTCCTGCCCTCCGCGACTCATATTTGATTGTTGAAAATTACCTGCCACTTCATCAAATCCATACTGATAACTTAGGTCATGCATAAGATTTGTCCAATAAAAAAGATTGGTCAGACTAAAATTCATGTTTATAGTATCAGTGGGTTCTCTCAAGAAATCTGGCGTGAAATCAAAATTCAGATTGGGCGGATTAGTAGAAGACTTTGGAGAATAACCAAAAGTACTGTCGTACCCATCATGATCTTCCTGCACATATACATTATTTCCAAGTGTTATAGTATAATCATCCGTGCCATCATTATTCCATTTTAAAGTATTAGCGTTCTGGTTATGATTCTTTGCCCAGGGATCGGTTACAACTGCACCATTTGTATATAAGGGGCTTTCATATGGATATGGAATAACCCTGTATTTGGAAGAAGTTATATTCTTGATATCCTGTGTTGAATTGCCGGAAAGATCTTGTTGCGGTTCATCTTCTTCATATATAAAAATGTTATGCCTGCGTTTAATGTCTTGTGAAGAGTTTTCATACACTGTTAGGTTTGTTTTCCTGATTTCTGCCCCGGTTTGGGCATCTACCATCACCTGCCATAATGCATTGTTTTGCTTTGTCTTAATGAATACTTCCCATGCGAGCCTTAATTCTATATGATTTTTGCCGGTATTTACCCATAATAATTTTACCGGAATATTATTCTGGGAAATACCTGATCTTGAAAATTCCTGGCTATGGCTTTCAGCATCGGACCTCAATGAAACAATCGAAGAGGAAACTGGAATGTTGAGGATTCCTGCTGCCTTTGTTAATGCGTTTTGAGCACTGATGGCGGGAGTGATTTTTTCGCCGGATACCTTGAAATCCCGTATCACAGACAGATTGTGGGTGACAGGTTCTTCATTTTTAAAACAAACGGCATTGATTGCATTTTCAATGTCGATGCCTTTATATACCTGCTGTAAATAAATATAAGTGGCGTTCGCATGAACATCAAAATAGGCATCTGAAATTCTCCAGTTGCGTAATTCATTTTCATGGATACCAAGAAAAGAAAAGTTTTTGCTAATGAGATTTTGATAATACACAGCTCCGGGCTGCTTTTGTGCTTTTGAAAAAAAAGGAACTAAAACCACAGTAAAAAGCAAGTGTAAAAATTTTTTCATGACTGTTGTTTTGTGCGAAGGCAAATTAGCAATTATTTGAAAGATGAACGATGGTGTATTAAAAATTTACATGACAGGTAAATCGCTTAGTTCCTTAAATGTATTATCTGAAACTTCGTAAGCAAAACTTTGGTTGCCATTGGTTACAACAAAATAGTGTATTGATAAAGCCATGTTATACCTTATTACCTGCTCGATCACTGCCGTATTAATTGGCACATTGCTTTTCTTGCATTCAATGATCATCCAGGGTGAATTATTTTTATAAACGACTATGTCGTATCTTTTTTTCAGTTCTCCTACTTTGATAATCTTTTCCACTGAAATAAGCGATGGGGAATAACTTTTTACGCTTACTAAATATTGAAGGAAATTTTGCCTTACCCATTCTTCGGGCGTTAATGCCACCCAAAGCCTCCGGACTTCATCAAAAATCAAATGCCTGTTGTTCTCTTTTTTTATGCGAAAGTTATGCTGCGGGAAACTTATCTGTAGCATAATTGATATATGCAATGTTCTTTTGATTTAAAGGAACCGTTTAATTTTCATTGCCTTCAAAAAAATGTGCCGCGCTCTTATGCTGTTTGAGAAGAAGCCGTATTAACTGATCATTAAATTGCTCTGACACCGGTTTATCATCCAAAAGCTTCTCATTCAATAAAGCAGTAGCCACATTGTTTGTGCTGACCTCTTTTAAATTTTCAGGTTGCAGGCCGCTTATACCCATTTGCCAGTTGTCGTCTTTACTCAGCTTATACCTGAAAAAATATACATAGCCCTTTTTTTCTTTAATAGTCAGCAATGATTTGCCTTCTGACCTGATATCGGCAAATTCTGTTTTTTCAGAATCTCCTAAAAGCAGCGACCTCGCTATCAGGTCCTGCTTTTTGTATTTTATAGGAAAAAGTTCTGTGTGGTCAATATCTTCCAGTTCTTTCAGCAATTTACTTCGGTAATTATCTTTGGCAGCAATGCCATTTAATATAGAATCGGGCACGGGTTTATTATTCTTTATCAGTAATATGGCTGTTCTTAGCTGAAGCCCGGTATCCTTTGATTGCAGCAGGCGGTTAAAAAATTTTGGCAGAGAAGCAACAGAATCATAAAAGGGCAGGAGGAGTGCCGCGTACCTGTCAACATCTGATGTATAATAATCGCCGGACTGGTAAATATTCTCGCCGGCCTTATCTTCATTAAAGCTTTTCTGTGATTGCTGCTCCAACAATTTTTCCTCGGTATTTTGCTGTTTTTTCATTTCGATCTTGGCATCGAAATAAATCTTACTGAAGTATTCCTGGTAATCTTTTGCTTGTATGTATCCGCTGTCCAGGAGCGTAGCTAAAAGATATATTACAGGTTCCTTATAATCCTCAAGCGTTGTTAATTGCAATATTTCAGGAAACATTGAACGTGCAAGCTGTAATGAGTCTTCAAACTTTTCAAAGAAATCATTGTAATAATCATAATCATCAAACAAAGGCGGATCCTGTAGCAGCAGGTTTTTCAGCATTGCATACGACGTAGCAGTTTTCAAGTTCACCAACGCCCAAAAAACTTCATTCTGGAAATAAGCGGTGTCAGCTGTTTTTTTATAAATGTTTTCAAGCGCCTGCACAATTTTATCTGTGCAGCAGCTGTCGTTAATAAATCCTAATTCAGAAATAAATTTTTGTTTCATTTCAAAATAATCTTCTTCACCATAATTCAGATTGTTAATAAAATTCAGAATTCTGCTGATGTTTTCAGCGCCATAGTACACATTGGGTATTGCATTCCTTGCCTTTGCTTTTGTAAGCGAGTCTTTACTGTACAGGTCACTGAAAAAACTATTTACCTTGTTTGCATAAACAGAAGGAGCGGGTTTGTCAAGCGGCTTAAATGTTTTAAAAAAGTCTTTAATAAAACTGCTTTGAATGCTGCCGGTATCGGTAAGCGCATATACATTATAAAGGCGATTATTTTTTAGCACTTTATAATTGATGACCTGACGCACCGTATTGGTATCCCGCCAATAAATTTTATATCCCTCGCAGGAATCGCATGGAGTATATGAAGTCTTGGTATAAATATAAGTATCACTGTTATCAGGTTTAAGTTGCTTTTTCCAGAAAGCAGCAGCGTCTTTTGTATAATAATATTTCGGGTATTCATACACGCTTACCAGTACAGATTCCCCTGTAGAATCGCTTTTGAACATGGCGTACTGATTTTTTGGCCAGTAAGTTTCAGTTTTATATTGCGTCATAAAATTTTCATCATGCAAAACCTTGTACATAAAATTGGTGAGCGATGAATCAAGTGCAGGTTTTACCGGGGTCTGCACTTCAAAGTCAAGCAAAGTGTCGGTGTAAAAAGTGGAAGGAGCATACCGGACGTTGTTAAATCCAAAAGAATTAAAAAAAGAAGTATCCGGGTTGTTCTTTTTATGACTGGTTTGCAAGAGTAAAAAATATTCCGGCCCCTTTAACACAGCTTCGGCGTGTATAAAATTTCCTTTCCTGGAAGAAAACAACATTTTCAAAGCGTTGTACTGGTTAAGTTTTACAAAACTTCTTGAGATTTCCTTATCAATAAGGTCAGACGATTTTAAGCTTTGTTCCATAAGGCTCAGGTCAAACGTATCTTCCTCCATGAAGCTTAAATTGGTAACTGTTTTTTTATAAACAGCGTATGCATTGCCACTGCTGTCAGTGGTCTGAAATTCCCACCTGTCAATGCCATCATCGCTATATGTATTTCTATTTATATGCGGGTATTGTGGAAAGCGGACATGAAAACCGGCTGATGCAGACATAAAATTTACAGGTAATGAAGATTCCTTTTTAATACTGATCGAGTTAAAAAAAGTTTCTGCTTCGGCGCCGTTTACGTAATCATTATTACCGCTCATTTTAAAGATGAGGATTTCAAACGGTGTAATAAAAATATTGTAGCGCTGCAGATCTCCGCGCCTGGTACGGTTCGTGATGTCAAACCCGTTATAACCGTTTTTTTCTATTGTTTTTTTGCTGATGATTTTTCCCGGAATATTTTCATATAAAAGGCTGTCTGTCTTTTTATACACCTCGGTATTGGATTGATTGAGCAGGCCGGCCTGGGTTTTAACCCGCGTGAGCATATAATAGGCTCCGTTATCCATATCAGCATACTGCCAGCTGTCATTTGCAAAATTTGACGAAGACATTTTGTAGAGCGGGCCGGGCATCCGCATGGTTATGAAACTATCGTCGGTGGTAACGGGATAAAATCTTACCGGCACCGTTAATTTTTCCACCGATTCTTTCGCTTGTGTATCCCTGTCCTGCATAAAGATAGGGCGAAGTGTATACCCTTTTTTCCGTAATAATTCTATTACACCTTTTGAACCCGGAAGATGTGCGGCGCCAACACCTACAAAAATGCTGTGCTGTTTAATTAATGTATCAATTGAATTAGCCTGGATTGCATTCCGTTCGTATAAAAACTTATTAATATATGCGGGTGAGTTAAAAGAGATACGTTCAAGTGAATCAAGCAGGTCAAGGTCACCGCGCCGGTAAGCTTCCTGTATTTTTTTGTCAATGTCTGCCGTATAGGACTCACGGTTTGCATCGCCCGTTTTTTTAAGTCTTTCCTTAGCCATGGCAGTGTAAGCTTCCAATAATATTTTTTGGGTTTGATAATAGTCTTCAACACCACCGGCCAGTTTACCATATTTTCTCCCGGTTTGATAAATATATAGGTCCAGGTATGTGTTTTCTTCATAATCCTGTTGCACGGAAAAAGTGCGGTAGAGCAAACTGTTTATCTGCAGCGGGTCTGCTGTAAAAGCGGCTTTTAATTTGTCATAATAGTTATCAATCCTGAAGGAAGATTCGGTAATATATTGTGTGGTATTGTCTTTATAAAAATTTTCAAGTTGTTGCTGTGCGGCATCCATCTTTACCATATCCTTTTGCCAGTACTCAGGATTTAATTCCAGCACTACCATGTCAGTGTTGCGGATAGCATTATAAAAAGAATCACTTAAATGGAAAGCCATTTTGTTGCTTACATGCATGGTCCCAAATAAATACGAAGGTTTCTTTAAACCATTTCCGCTTATCTCCCAAAAAAGGGAAGGATATTTTGGCGTTTTGAAGTTCTGGGCAACGGCGGTGGTCAGGAAGAAGAACAGAAGGAAAAAGGCTGTAAATATTTTCAACATTATGCGCACATATTTCATCCCCGAAGGTAAAGTTTTAATGCAAGGTTTTGAAGGATCCAGGTAATTTCCATGATAAAAAATTGTTGAAGATGTCTTTTTTGGATTACCTTTGCAGCCTTTAAAAATTTTTTAGCATGCGTTTCAACCGCCCCGTAAGGCGGAAGCGGTTTAAATGTGGCTGTTAAACATTAAACTGATACATGAAACTTTCACAATTCCGATTTGACCTTCCTCTTAATCTTATCGCCCAAAACCCTACCAAACGCCGAGAAGACAGCCGTATGATGGTTGTACACCGAAACACAGGCGAACTGGAAAACAAACATTTCAAAGACATATTGGATTACTTTGACGATAAAGACGTTTTTGTTGTAAATAATACCAAGGTTTTTCCTGCGCGTATGTATGGCCGTAAAGAAAAAACGGGAGCCAAAATTGAGGTGTTTTTACTGCGCGAACTGAATAAGCCTAACAAACTTTGGGACGTTATCGTAGACCCTGCAAGAAAGATCCGTGTTGGTAATAAATTATATTTTGGTGAGAATGACGAACTGGTGGCTGAGGTAATTGATAACACCACCAGCCGTGGCAGGACCATTCGTTTTTTATGGGAAGGTGATGATACCAGCTTTCGCAATATGCTGGAATTTTTAGGAGAAACCCCGTTACCTAAATACATCAAGCGTAAACCGGATGAAGAAGATAAAGAACGGTACCAAACTGTTTATGCAAAGAATGAAGGCGCCGTGGCCGCGCCAACGGCAGGCTTTCATTTTAGCAAGGAGTTGATCAAGCGTTGTGAAATAAAAGGTATCCGCTTTGCAGAACTTACGCTGCATACGGGTCTTGGCACTTTCCGGCCGATCGAAGTGGAAGACCTGAGCAAGCATAAGATGGATGCAGAATATTACCGGATAGATGAGGAATGCTGCCAGATCGTGAATAAGGCAAAAGAAACGGATTACCGCATTTGTTCTATCGGCACTACCACAATGCGCGCCATGGAAACCAGTTTTACAGCACAAAAATTTTTAAAACCAAGTGAAGGATGGACCAATATCTTTATTCATCCACCATACAAATTCAATGTTGCAGACAGCCTGGTTACCAATTTTCATTTGCCTAAAACAAGCTTATTAATTATGGCTTGCGCGTTTGCCGGGTATGACCTTATAATGGAAGCATATAAGAAGGCTATAAAAGATAAATATCGTTTTTTCAGTTATGGCGACGCGATGTTGATTATTTAAACTGAAATTTATTCAGATAAAAAAGCCGGCTCAACAAATGACCGGCTTTTTCATTAAATATCATTGGCATTATTGGTATAATTGAACAACCACAGTGTACACGTGCTTGTCGCCTTTTTTATCCCTGGCTTCAATTGTAATTTGTTTCTGATAGCTGTTTTTTGTAGCATCAGCTTCAGTCACAGTAATGTAATTGCCGCTTGCTGCAAGCATTCTCTCTATCTGTTTAAAGTTTTGATAGGAAACGGCCTTTTGCAAAACTTCCGGCGTAACCACCACCTGCGAATTGATCGCCTGCGTGTAATCCGGCAGGGTCACCTGCAAAGAATCGAGCGAATGCTGCACGTTTACAAGATAATTCTGATTAGAGGGAAATGCATTAATTATATCATTATATTCAGCGTGCTCTACACGTTGTTTTTCTGCTTTGTCCGCTTTAGCGATGCTTACTGTGTTTGATTCAATATCCGGTGAACATTTTTTTGCGGGTTTAACTGCAGCCAATTGCGGTTCTGCCTGTAAATTTTCATCTTTTAAGGCTGACTGCACTACTGCAGCCTTATTTACTGAAACCGGGTTGCCTGTAATCATCATTTTCTCTTTGACAGTTTGTGTAACCGCAGGAGAAATATTAATCGGTTTAGTTGAAGAAGATACAAATAAACCTGCAGCCATTATAACGCTGAATAAACCCAATAAAAGAGGTTGAAGGCTATAGCCGGGCGCATTTTGCGGATTGTGTAAAATGCGTCTTATTCTTACCAATAATAAATTTTCTTTTTTGCCGGTAAGCAGCATTGCCAGCGCCGGCCGCGATTTTAACCTTCCCAATTTAAACAACGCTTCTGCATAATGCATGGAATTATACCTGAACTGCAATACCCAGTCATCGCACGCATTTTCCCTTTCACGCTCGATGATATCACTAAGCATTTTTGAAAAGATATTAAAGAAGAAGATCTTATCGGTCAGGCTTTGCAGTAAAAACAGCAAATAATCTGCACGTTTGATATGTGCCAGTTCGTGCAGAATAACAGCTTCCATTTGTTCTGTTGTAAGGTGATTTATCGCTGCAGCCGGAATAAGTATGATCGGTTTGAAAAGACCAGTGGTCAGAGGGCAGGTTATTTTTTCAGATAAATAAATCCTGACTTTTTTATGCAGGGAAAATATTTGGGACATCTCCTGCACAAATAGCCTGCTTTCTGCGGAAATTTTTTTAAGGCCTTGTGTTCTCAAAACTTTTGATTCATTATAAGAAAAAATAAAACCGGCCAATTTAAATAGTAAAATACCTAAATAAATTATTGACAGATAAGGCATCCATTTATCGATAAATGAATTAGCAATGAATAAAAAATTACCGGCGGATGCAGCGTGAGCAATTCTTTCTTCGTGATAATTATAACTGTTAATAAAAGTACAGGTAAACAAAACAAGGCCGCCTAACTGAGCAATAAAAGCAATATTGAATTTTTGTGCTGCAGTAAGTTTTATATACTTCAGCAATACAATGGTAATAACCCATAACAACGCCATTTGCCATATGCTTGCGAGCAGGCTCATTGCCAGGGCCTGTAAAAATGCTGACTGTAAAAATGTCTGCACGTTAGTTACTTTTTATACTGATCAAGTAATTGCTGTATTTCATCTAACTCTTTCCTTGTTGGTGTGTGCGAACCTAAGGCCTGCATTACCAACTGGGAATGGGAACCGCTGAACAACGAATTCACCATTTTATCCAAAAGCTGTTTCTGTGTTTTCTCCTTACTTATGTTTGGCCGGTAAATATGTGTGCGGCTGCTGTCATCCCGCAAAACCAGGCCTTTATCAAACATTATCTGCATCAGTTTTAATGTGGTTGTATAACCGCAATCTTTGGTTTGGGTTAATTCCTCATGCACCTCGCGAACGGTGGCTTCGCCTCTGTCCCACAATACTTGTAAGATCTCCAGTTCGCTGTCGGTGGGTTTTAAAAATTTTGATGAATTCATTGTAAAAAACGAGTTTATAAAGCAAAATACGATTGTGTTCGTAAAAAGAAAGTTAATTGAATATTTTTTTTATGAATGGCAAAAAACCTGAAATCTGAACAGGCAAATAATCTCTGAATAGCTTTAGGCGCAGAAAAACTCTTCTTTAACTGGTTACCACCTTAAAGAAATATTCGTCTATTTTTGAGCCATTTAGATTTTGGAACAAACGGTATTAATGATGAATTGCTACGGACAACCTTGAATGAAGAAAACAAGGTTTACATGTATCCTCAATCTCGGACTGCTTATGGCAACCAAACCGAACATATTTTTTATATTAAGTTTATTGCTTGCAGTAAATATTTCTGCGCAGAAAAAGGATGCTGTAATTATGGGAAAAATTGTTACAACGGATGGAAATGCAGCATATGCCACTATTCAGTTGAAAAACCTAAGAACAATTACGGGAACAGACAATAATGGAGAGTTTATTCTGCAAAATCTACCTGCATTAAAAGATTCCGTAATTATTAGTTCCATTGGCTCTCAAAATATAACAATTCCAATTACACTTGAAAAGGGGGAAACAAGAGACCTTGGAATAATTAACTTGAATACAAAGGTCATCCAGTTAAAGGATGTGGAGATAACAGGTCGAATCGCAAAATCTTATAAAAGCGATTATTCTTATTTCAGCACGAAGACAGAAACGCAATCAGGTTTAATTGCCCAATCGGTGTCAACTATCACCAAGGAACTTATCCGCGATAAAATGGAGTTCACTGTGAAAGATGCGGTGGATGATGTGCCGGGTGTTAACCAATATTCAGGGTATGATGAATATACCATCCGGGGTTTCAGGGCGGAAAATCCAAGAAATATCAACGGACTGCGCGGGTATAATACCACGTATACAAGCGGCATGTTGGTTAATGTGGAAAGAATAGAAGTAATCAAGGGCCCAATAGCCACTTTATATGGCAATTGCGATCCCGGGGGAACAATTAACCTCGTTACAAAAAAACCATTAACCACAGCCGGAGCTGAAATAAATATTTACGGAGGGTACTGGAATCATTTCCGTGCTGAAGGCGATATTACGGGCCCGGTCAATAAAAAGAAAACGCTTTTATATCGCTTTAACGCAGGATATGATAGAGCCAACTCTTTCCGTAACGGCTATTATACAAAGTCCTATCAACTGGCGCCTTCCTTTACGTTTATACCAGGAGACAGGTTTAAAATAAATCTTGATATTTCTTTGTCGCATATCAACACCATTCTGGATCGCGGACAGCCAGGTTTCTTGAATGATAGTTTGCTACGATCAACGCCGATAAATTTATCAGTAACGCAACCGGGAGACTATCTTCATGAAACAGATCTCGCTTCCATTATTACAGGCTCATATAAAATCTCAAAGAATCTAAATTTTAATACCGGGTATTTAAATTATGTAACGCAGCAAGATGTTACAGAACACGGTTTAAATGGTTATATCACCGACGATTCGATCTCTTTATATTATGACACGTGGGATTATCACACTGTGACAAACACGTTAACCAATTATCTTACCTGGCAACATAATATCGGCAGGGTAAACAATCATTTGTTAATAGGATATGACTTTGTAAAAAGCAGGGTAAACCTTGATCAACAGTATTTTGAACTTCCCGATGCGTTCGGCGAAGGCAGCGGTATCGTGGGAACTTTTAGTCTGAAGAATCCACAGTATAGTAAGAGGCCGGTAGATACTTACCAGGTTGCAGATTATGATAATGATGCCACAGACGTAGACGGTGGAATGTATCACACGCATGGCGTGTATATCCAGGACGAGATCAGTTACAACAAATGGCGATTTCTTTTAGGGTTGCGGCAGGAGTTTTACAGGGGAGATGATGATGACAATGAAGAAGGTATTCGCGAAAATGTTTTTTTGCCAAGGATCAACATTTTATATTCAATAAAACCAAACCTGCATATATATGCCACTTATAATAATGGTTTTGATCCCTTTGAACCCTCCACGGCTACACAGGTTTTTGAAGACCCTTTTAAACCTCAAAGAAGCGAGCTATTGGAAACAGGAGTAAAGACGGATTTTTTTAATAACCAATTATCCGCATCGTTGGCATTGTATCAATTAACAATTAAGAATGTTGCGGTGAATGCAAATGATATCTCAAATCCTAACCTGTATGTGCAACAGGGCGAAAACAGGTCACGCGGAGCGGAAGCAGAAATTAACGGCAATGTTTTTTCAAATCTTAGTGTGTCTCTTAATTATAGTTATTGCGTTGCAAAAGTTACAAAAAGTAAGATTGAATCACAGGTTGGCATGCTTGCCGAAAACGCTCCGAAAAACGCAAGCAATAGCTGGATAAAATATACTTTCAGCCAGGGTGTTCTGAAAAACTTCGGCATAAGCGCCGGTCATTCCCATGCAGGTGCAAGAAGCACTTTGCAGCAAGGACTAACACTTCCATCTTATGTCATTATAAATGGCGGGTTGCATTATTCAGGAAAACACTTTAGCACTGCAGTTAATCTTTATAATATCACAAACAAAACTTATTGGATGGGCGCCTACAATAATGTAAACAAATGGCCCGGCGCACCGCGGAACTTCATGATTTCTGCAGGATATAGATTTTAAAACGCTATCTTGCAGCAGAATAAGAAACAATGAAATTTCTCGCCGAAAATTTAGACCTGCTCAATCATTAACCTTCCCGGTTATATACTTCGCTGACACTATAACCTGATTTTTTCATTTTCATTTTTTATTTATGCTAACACACACTTTGTCTGAAAAGACGCAATATTATTTACAGCTTGAAGAAGATTTTGGCGCTCACAATTATCATCCGTTACCTGTGGTGCTGGAAAGAGGCGAGGGCGTTTTCGTTTGGGATGTCGACGGAAAAAAATATTATGATTTTTTAAGCGGCTATTCTGCGCTTAATCAGGGGCATTGTCATCCACGCATTATAAATGTGCTTATCCAGCAGTCGAAAAAACTAACGCTTACCTCGCGTGCATTTTATAATAATCTTCTGGGTGAGTATGAAAGATTTGTAACGGAATATTTTGGCTACGAAAAATTATTGCCGATAAATACCGGTGTTGAAGCGGTTGAAACAGCCATTAAACTTTGCCGGCGCTGGGGCTATGAAAAAAAGGGTATTAAAGATGGAGAGGCAAAAATTGTTGTCTGTGAGAATAATTTTCATGGCAGAACAACAACGGTAATTTCATTCAGCACAGATGTGCAGGCCAACGCCAGGTTTGGTCCTTACACGCCGGGATTTACGATTATTCCATACAATGATACGGATGCTTTGCAAAAAGCCCTGGAAGATAAAACGGTTGCGGGTTTTTTAGTTGAACCTATACAGGGTGAAGCAGGTGTTTATGTTCCTGATGAAGGCTATCTTTCAAAAGCTAAACAATTGTGCGAGGCTTATAATGTTTTATTTATCGGGGACGAAATACAAACCGGCCTGGCACGTACCGGTAGAATGCTGGCCTGTGATTATGAAAATGTAAGGCCTGATATTTTAATACTTGGTAAAGCGCTAAGCGGTGGAACTATTCCTGTTTCTGCCGTGCTTGCCGATAACGAGATCATGATGAATATAAAACCGGGAGAACATGGTTCAACTTATGGAGGCAATCCGCTTGCATGTGCTGTTGCCATGGAATCATTAAAAGTGTTGAAAGAGGAAAATATGACTGAAAATGCGGCTTCAATGGGAGCGCTGCTGCGCGATGAGTTACAAAAACTTAATTCACCGTTTATATCTGTAATTAGAGGAAAGGGTTTACTGAATGCAATTGTTATTGATCATGCAAATAAAGATGCGGCATGGGAACTCTGTCTTGAACTGAAAGAAAACGGGTTGCTCGCAAAGCCTACGCATGGGGATAAAATCAGGTTCGCGCCACCGCTGGTCATTACGGAAAAGCAAGTATTGGAATGTGTTGATATTATCGCTGATTCGCTGAAAATTTTAGCATAGCTTCAGGCCTTGATCTTATCCTGACATGAAATCTATAATTATTAACATTTGCATGCTGTTTTTCCTGTGTTTTAATTTTTTGCAGGCGCAGGTTTCACCTTTTGACACCACAGTCTACGGCCGTAACCCCGCTGCCGGTAAGACAGTCGAAACAAGAGGATTCAAAATGTATTACGAAATATATGGCGAAGGCGAGCCATTATTGATCATTCATGGCAATGGTGGTTCCATTAATAATTTTCTTTACCAGATACCGGAGTTTTCAAAATATTATACGGTGATATTAGCTGACAGCCGTGCACAGGGCAAGTCGGTTGATAAAGGTGATTCTTTAAGTTATGAAATGATGGCGGATGACTTGAACGCTTTACTCGATTCATTGCATCTTGATTCTTGTTGTGTGATTGGATGGAGCGATGGCGGCATTAATGGTTTATTACTTGCCACACGGCATCCTGATAAAGTAAAAAAACTTGCCATAACGGGGGCTAATCTTTGGCCGGATACAACTGCTGTTGATCCATTTGTGTATAACTGGGCAATGAATTACAATAATCAACTGGCTCTTCAGAAACAAACCGATACAGTTAAGAGCCAAAGGAAACTTGCGCATTTACTTTCTTATGAACCTCATATAACATTAGAGCAATTGCATACTATAAAATGCCCAACACTGGTAATTGGCGGTGATCATGATGTGATATTGCCCCAACACACGATGCTCATCGCGCAAAATATTCCGAAATCATATTTGTGGATAATTCCAAATTCAGGCCATTCCATACCTGTTTTTAAAAAGGATCAATTTAATGAGGTTGTACATGATTTTTTCAAAACGCCTTACAGGTCAATTGAAAAATTTGGGAGGTTTAATTAATAGGCTTTCTAATTTATTTCTATTGTCTGCGATGCTTAATACTTTCACTCATTAACTCATATATTTTTTGTAACTCCGGTAGAGATTGTAGTAGTACCAGGTGTTTTTGTAAAGTAATTTCATCTCCTCTTGCTGCAGGTCCTGTTTGCATATCAGCAGGATCATAATAATGCATGCGATGCACAGTTTCTTCAATTAATGGCAACAATAATTTAAAGTCTGTATTATTCTTATCACAATATTCTTTCGCCAACGCAAATAAATGATTGCTGAAGTTGGATACGATGATGGCAGAAAGATGGTATTGTAACCGCATTTCATCATTTGCAATTATAACGGAATCGGAAACAGATGAAGCCAAATTGAAGATAGTTTGTCGTGTACTATCATTATTTCCGTCAACGAGTAAAGGAATAACGGGAGAGTAGTTTAATTCTTTTCTTAACGATTGCAACGGATATAAAGCTCCATAATTTTTTGATGTTTGTTCAAGCGCTTTTATGGAGACGCTTCCACAGGTATGTACCACTATTTTTTCGTGTAGATTTAATTGTGCACTTACTTCAGCAACGGCATCATCTTTCACGGCAATAACAAACATGTCGCTGTTCGTATTCATTTGGTCGAGGCTAAAGCAAAAACCTGTGCCTAATGTTTCTGCGAGATTGCGTACTGTTATTGCATTCCGGCCGACAACTTCATTCACTGCATGATTATTTTCTTTAAAAAGTTTGCCTAACGCGACAGCGACATTTCCTGAACCAATAATAGTTATGTTCATGCTAAAAGATAGTTATAGATAATCATTAATATTTTATTCATTATTAAATCTCCATAAGTAAGATCGGGTTTAAAAAAATCAGGATTAAAAATTGCAGGAGTAATTTAGTAATAAATTAATATCTATGAAACCGGTTCTATACTTCATCATGCTGGTTTTTTGCATGAACTTAATTGCCATTAAAACCAAAGCACAGCATGCCGGGATATTTATTCATGCAATATATGCAGCACCCATGGGTGGTATAAGCAACGATTTTTATAGTTATGGGGGCGGATTCGAAGGCGGTATTTTAGCAGGCAAGAAATCTACAAGGTTTGCAGGTTCTATAGGCTACTCACGTTTTTTTGCAGACGATAAGACAAATATTTATGGCGATAAAAGCTATGTGCCTGTAAAAGTAGGTCTAAGGCAATACCTGCCGCTGAATTTTGTTTTTTTACAGGCTGATGCAGGTATTGGATTTGTAAGTGAACAGCATGCCGACGATTCAGCAACTCCTTTTGCATACGATTTCCAGGCCGGGGTTAAGTTTTCAGCTTTTGAGGCCGCAATTGGCTGGGATACTTTTCATGCGAAAAACCTGTCAGGCTGGTCTTCATGGTTCACGGTGAAAGCAGGTATAAATCTTGGGTTTTAACTGGTATCATACACCCAAAACATCGTGCATCGAAAAAATTCCTCTTTTGCCAACAATAAATTTCGCAGCCAGCAAAGCGCCATTGGCAAACCCTTTTCGGTTATAAGCGGAATGGGTTATTTCAATAAAATCGGTAGGAGAATCATATTTTACCGTATGAATGCCCGGCACATCGCCTTCCCGCTTACTGATAATGGCAAACTCTGATGCATTGCCGCTTTCATGGTTAACCCAGTTTTTCTTTGCCGGAATTTTTTCCAGCACCTGTTCGGCTAATGTTATGGCTGTGCCGCTGGGCGCATCTTTTTTTTGCGTGTGGTGAATTTCCTCCATGCTCACGTTATACTCGCTGTGTGCGCTCATCAAATTTGCGAGGTATTTATTCAAAGCAAAAAATAAATTAACGCCGATACTGAAGTTGCTGGCGTACAAAAATGCGCTTTGCTTAGTGTTGCAATATTCTTTTATTTCATCATATTGATTTAACCAACCTGTTGTTCCGCATACAACAGGTACACCGGCATCAAAACATTTTTTTATATTGTCAACTGCGCTTTCAGGACTTGAAAATTCAATGGCAACGTCTGCCCGCTTAAGGTTATCGGTTGTAAACAGCTCTGTATTTTCTATTGATATTGCCAACACTACTTCATCACCGTTTGCTATAGCAATTTCTTCAATGGTTTTGCCCATTTTTCCATGGCCGATCAATGCAATTTTCATAATAATTTTTGTTTTTTATTGTGACTGGTAGAACACCTGATCAACTGCTGCAATAATAAAAAATTATTGGCCTTAATTAAAAAGCTGAAGGAAGTATTTTACGCTGTTTATCCCGTACGTTCAATGCTATGGAAACAGCAGGTAATTTTGTATTGGTGTTGAAATCAGGTTTTATCTGCATGCTCAGGTCATCACTTACATTAAAACCTTTCAGATGTGCAAACACGGTGGCATCGGCAACATTCAATCCCCAAACCAACAGGAAAAATATGACTGAATAATCGCGGTTTTTTCTAAAATCATTTCTATAATACTGCAGGTCTGCAGGCGAAAGCCCTACCAGTTTCGGATTAATCTTATCAAAATTAGCAGTATCGTTGTTTACTAAAATCGTGTAAGCTTCTTTTGTTTCCTGGTACCATTTATTATTATATACAAACAAGCTGGCAGGCACTGCAAGCGCGCCGTACACTATCGGAATTTTCCAGTATTGGTGGTTATATGCCTGGCCCCAGCCGGGCAGTATAGCAGAACGCCTTGTTGCTTTATGCGGATCAAATTGCTTTTTCTTATGTGTAGTATCGTTTTGTGCAAGTTTGGAACTAACGCTGTCTTTTGCCGGTTTAAGCGTGTCTAATAAAACTACTTTATTATTATTGGCGTTGGTAACACTGTCTTTCTGTGCATGCACTTTAACAGAAAGACAAAGAATTAATATAAAAAAAAACAAACGCATTGTTTAGTCTGCTGTTGCATGCATTAATTCAAGAATCTTATCGAGCTCATCCTTTGAATAATATTCAATGGTAATATTCCCTTTGCCATCTGAATTATGCTTAAGTGTAACCTTAGTTGAAAAATAAGACGCTAAGTTATCCTGAATGCGTTTGTAAGCTTCGTTAAGGTTTGTTTTTGTTGAAGATTTAACAGCATTTGGCAGACTGCGATATAGGTTTCTTACCAGTTCTTCTGTTTGCCTTACACTTAACTGTTTGTTTTTAATTTCATGAAAAAGGTAGAGCTGTTTATCAATAGTATCAATATTGATAAGTGCCCTTGCATGGCCCATGCTCAGATCCCCGTTGCGTACAGCAACCTGTATATCGGGTGGAAGTTTTAAAAGCCGGATATAATTGGTAACTGTACTTCTCTCTTTTCCCATTCTTTCAGCCACCTGTTCCTGCGTATAATTCAATTCATCCATCATACGCTTATAGCTTAATGCTATTTCAATAGCGTTCAGGTCTTCGCGTTGTAAATTCTCCAGCAACGCCAGTTCCAGCAGCTCTCTGTCGTTTGATTGGCGCACATAGGCAGGAACATCTTTTAAGCCTGCCATTTTAGCTGCACGCAATCTGCGCTCACCTGCCACCAACTGGTATTTGCCATCACTGGTTTTTGAAACGGTAAGCGGTTGTACAATGTCAAATTGTTTTAAAGAAGATGCCAGTTCCTGTAAAGAAGCTTCATTAAAATCGCGGCGCGGATTTTTAGGGTTTGGCAGTATTTGTTCAAGAGGAATACGTAAGATATTTGTCGCAGCTTCAATTACGTCTGTCTTTAACGCTCCTGTAGTTGTTTTAAGATCAGAATCTATGCTTTGCAATAACGAACGTATTCCTTTTCCTAAAACTTCTTTATTTTGTTTTGATGTGGTCATTAATTTTTCTAAAGTTTAATGTTGCAGGTTTAAAGTTTAAAGTTCCATGCAACATTAAACTTTAAACATTAAACGTGTTATTCTAAAATCTTTTCTTCATTTTTTATTTTCGTCATATCATTTTTTTGCAGCACTTCTTTGGCAAGATTCAGATAGTTGACCGATCCTTTGCAATCAGCATCATACAATACAACAGGTTTGCCTACGCTTGGCGCTTCGCTTAGTTTGCTGTTGCGGTGAATGATCGTGTTAAAGACCATATCTTCAAAATGACGGCGCACTTCATTTACAACCTGGTTGCTGAGACGTAGCCTCCCATCATACATCGTCATCAAAATGCCTTCTATTTGTAACTCGGTATTTAACCTGTTCTGTACGATCTTTATTGTATTGAGCAGTTTGCCCAATCCTTCCAATGCAAAAAATTCGCATTGCACGGGAATGGTTACACTATCTGAAGCCACCAACGCATTTACCGTTATCAAACCCAGCGATGGAGAGCAGTCAATAATAATAAAATCATAATCATTTTTTACAGGATCGAGAATGCGTTTTAAGACCAGTTCCCTGTCGGGATAATTTATCATTTCGATCTCAGCGCCTACAAGATCTATATGAGATGGTATCAGGTCAAGATAGGGTACGTCGGTTTTTAAAATAACTTCTGATGCAAGTATGTTGTTCACCATGCAATCATACAGGCTTTTTGTGATGTTGTGCAAATCGAACCCAATGCCCGTTGTACTGTTGGCTTGCGGGTCTGCATCCACCAGCAGTGTTTTAAATTCAAGTACGGCGAGGCTGGCTGCAAGATTTATTGCCGTTGTAGTTTTTCCAACGCCTCCCTTTTGATTCGCAACTCCGATTATTCGTCCCATAACCCCTATCCCCTAAAGGGAATTTTATTGTATTTTAATTGTTTCTCTTTTAAAAATTTATTCTTAATTACTAAGATTGTTCAAATTCCAAAATTTCCCAATCCAAAATTTCCCAATCTATATTTCAATCGTTTCACCAATCTTTGGCAATAATAAAGTTTTGCCGGCTGCCTTAAAATCTGCCAAAGCTTTTTCCGTATCAATTTTAATGATGTCAAAAGTGTTATAATGAACGCCAACGACCGTATTACAGTTAATAAATTCTGCAGCAACAATGGCGTCAGCAACATCCATTGTATAATTGCCGCCTATCGGCAATACGGCAAAATTGAGTTTCGCCCAACGCGGAATTAATTGCATATCCATGGTAAGAGCGGTATCTCCTGCATAATAAAAATTGCTTTCCGTTGAAGTGATGACAAAACCCAACGGGTTTCCTGCATAGCTTCCATCAGGAAATGATGAAGAGTGCACAGCATTTACAGCACGCACTTCCCCAAAATCAAATTTTATTGGACCACCATGATTTAACGGGTGTATTTTTTTAATGCCATTTTTTTCCAACCAACCGGCAACTTCTGCAGCGCCGACACAAGTGGCGTTACTATGCTTTGCTATGGATATTGCGTCAGCCACATGATCGCCATGACCATGTGATAAAAAGATATAATCTGCTTTTATTTCGTCTGGATTAATATGTTTTGCATGAGGATTATGCGTAATGAACGGATCGAATAAAATCTTTTTCTTGTTCACTTCTACCATAAAACACGATTGCCCATAATATGTTAATTGCATAAATTTTTCTTTAAAGGGGCACAAAAGTAATTTTTTACAGTTACTGTCTCAACAATATTAGTTTTTTAAGGTTATTTACACCGCATTTTTATCAACATCTTATAAAGCATGTTGTTTATTTGTAAAATTTTATTATGCGAACCTCGAACGGATGGTGGATTGTTATAGCCATACTTTTAATTATAGACCTGTACGTGTTTACTGCTGTTAGATTTCTGGGACAAAATCACAGCGATAAAACCCGTACGATCATTTATTCATTTTACTGGGCTATTGCCGTATGCGCCGTGTTATTTATTATTTCGTTTCCCAACTCAAAATTTCTGCAGACACATATTGTATTGAGGAATTATGTTTTTGCAATTATAGTGGGATTGTTCTTTGCCAAATTAATAGCTGCCGTTTTTTTCCTGCTCGATGACATTCGCCGCCTTGCCATGTGGCTTATGGCTAAAATTTTTCCAAAGACCGGTGTGGATTTTACTAATGAAAGTAAGTATATAAGCCGCTCTGCTTTTTTAAGCTGGGCAGGTTTTATTCTGGGCGGTGGTTTATTTACTACTTTACTTATTGGTTTTTCCAATAAGTACAATTATAAAGTGAGGCGTGTAAAGCTCACCTTTAACAACCTGCCATCCTCTTTTAAAGGACTAAAAATTGTGCAGGTCAGCGATATTCACAGCGGGAGTTTTACAGACAAAGCGGCTGTTGAAAGGGGAGTGGATATTATCCGCCAACAAAATGCAGATCTTATTTTATTTACCGGCGACCTTGTAAATGATAAGGCTGACGAGATGCATGATTACATGGATGTGTTTGATAAAATAAAAGCGCCGATGGGTGTGTTCAGCACTTTAGGCAATCATGATTACGGAGATTATACCAGTTGGCCAAGCGCTGAAGCTAAAACGGAAAACCTGGAAAGGCTTAAAAAAATTCATGGCGAACTTGGCTGGCGGTTGTTGATGAATGAACATGTGGCCCTTGAAAAAAATAACGAACAAATAGCTTTGCTTGGTATTGAAAACTGGAGCGCGTTCGGGCGTTTCCCGAAATACGGAAGGATGGATGAGGCTTATCCCGGTACAGAAAAATATCCTTTTAAAATATTGATGAGCCATGACCCAAGCCACTGGGATGCTGAAGTGCGCCCTAAATATCCTGATATAGATCTTACCCTTGCCGGTCATACGCATGGTATGCAGTTTGGCGTGGAAAATCCGTATTTCAAATGGAGCCCGGTACAGTGGTTTTATAAAGAATGGGCAGGATTATATGAAAATGGAAAACAGAAATTATACGTGAACCGGGGATATGGTTTTATCGGTTACCCGGGGAGAGTTGGAATATTACCGGAAATAACTGTATTTGAATTAACGTGATATTTATTTCATTACTGTTAGGCGCTGCCAGGTAACTTTTTCTTTTAATTTCCGTGCCGTTCAATTTGGAATCTATAAAGCCTGGTTGGCAGCAACAAGTCTAAATAACTATTTGATTTAACAATTTTATTGATGCCATAAATTTTATCTTCACGCGTTTTTAAAAACAGTTGGATGAATAAAGTTTTATTAACGTTAAATATTGTTTTGATCCTTGGCCTCGGTTATTTGTATTATGCTTTTTTTACCGGTAAAAAAACTGATGTTGTTGTAAAAAATCAAGGACAAATCCACCTTGATACTGCTTTCAAAATTGCTTATTTTGATTTAGATACTTTAGAAAAATATTATGTATTTGCAAAGGAAACGCAGGATTATCTTAAAAGTAAGAGCGCGTTGATGGATGGAAAATTAAATAAGATAAAACAGGATTTTACCACGAAGCTGAACGATTATCAAAAACGCGGGGCAACATTATCGCAGACAGAGCAAAGCCAGATGCAGGAAGATCTTTCACGCATGGATAATTATTATACGCAGCAACAGCAGAGCTTAGGCCAGGATTTACAAAATGAGATCATGCAAAAAATGCTTGCACTCAGAAATAAAATAGAAGCTTTCCTGAAAGATTATTGCGAGCAACGTGGTTACGTATATGTTTTTGCAACAAGCAGTGAAGACAATGTCATTTACTATAAAGATTCAGTAAGAAACATAACAGCAGACATTGTGGCAAAACTGAATGAAGAATATAATAGCTCAAAGAAAAAATAGTTTCAGTTTTGTAAGTTGATTTTTCAACAATCTTATCTTTAAAAATCCCGTTGGAATGCGGGATTTTTGATTATGGTCAAGCCCGTAAATATCTTAAAATTCAGCACAGTAACTTACAATTCATAATCAATGAAATTTACAATTGCAATACATGGAGGAGCGGGCACGATTTTAAAAAGTGAAATGACGCCCTCATTAGAGCATGATTACCTGGAAGGATTGCGAAGTGCTTTAGATGCCGGTTATTCAGTATTAGAAAAAGGCGGCGCAGCGATAGACGCTGCCATTGCAGCAACGGTCGTTTTAGAAAACAATATTTTATTTAATGCCGGACGTGGTTCTGTTTTTACCAAAAAGGGCCTTCATGAAATGGATGCATCTGTTATGGATGGAAGCGATTTATCGGCCGGCGCTGTTTGTGGCGTACGCAACGTACGCAATCCGGTTAAGCTTGCTGAGGCGGTGATGCGGAATAGCGATCACGTTATTTTAAGCGGAGAAGGAGCCACCGATTTTGCTGTCAAACAAAACATACAGTTCGAGCCAGATGAATATTTTTTCTCACAGTTCCGGTATGATCAATGGCAGGCTATTCGTCATTCAGATGATTATGCATTAGATCATTCCGCTCAAACTAATCCAAATGAATTTCCGGATAAAAAGTTTGGGACCGTCGGCGCTGTTGCCTGTGACAAAAACGGCAACGTTGCTGCAGCCACCAGTACCGGCGGCATGACCAATAAAAATTATGGCCGGATCGGCGATACGCCGCTTATTGGTTGCGGAACCTATGCTAAGAATAAAACCTGTGCTGTCAGTTGCACCGGTCATGGCGAATTATTTATCAAGGCTGTGGCGGCTTATGATGTAAGTTGTTTAATGGAGTATAGAAATTTAAATCTTCATGATGCTGTGAACAAAGTAGTAAATGAAAGACTGGTTGCCATCAGCGGCGAGGGCGGAATAATCGGTGTGGATGCACAGGGAAATTTTGCACTGTTATTCAACAGTGAAGGCATGTACCGCGGCGTGAAAACCAGCGACGGTTTTGAGCAGGTGGCTATTTACAGGTAGCGCTTAATATCTACTTCGCAAATTTTTATATTGCGACCTGACAGGTGTGAAGTTCCTGTCAGGTCAACATGATTGCAGGCGGAATAAAGATGAATAACGACGCACTTTACATTTTAAACCTGTCAGGACTTTCAGACCTGACAGGACGAATAATTGCACTGCAGGCGAAAAAAAATAACGGACACGCTTACAATCTGTCAGGATTAAATCGATATAAATAACATTATTTTGGAAACTTCTTAAACATCTTGTGGACAATCTCATTAACCCTGTCCGGTGTCGGTTGCATAAATGTTTCCTGTGTTTTGTCTTGTGCTGAACTGCGCCAGACAACGTTCCCTTGTTTCCTGTCTATCATGTCAATTACCAACGATCCTTCACGTAGCGTATCAACGCTGAGCCGGCCGGCATACGTCACAGGCCTGTTGTCGGAACTAAAGGTGTATATCCTGGCATCGTTATCAAATGCCGGTGTATATACATTCGGGTTATATTCAACTTTTTGTTCCTGGCTTACTTCATAGTTCCGGTTTACAATCAGTTTGTAAGTAAAAAAACAATCCGGGTTTGCGGTGTCAAGTTGCATACCTTTTTTGCTTAATTCTTTAATAGCTGCTGCACTCATTAAAGCTTCCAGTCTTTTTTTATCAAATACCCTGGTATAAGAAGTGTCTTTTGTAGGTTGAAATGCATATGTTTTATATTGCGAATAACCCGATGTGGAAAGATTCTCTGTATTATATAAAGAAGTAGGCGCCGAGCAACTATAAAAAAAGATAAATCCTGCTATAACCAAAACTATCCTGGTGATCATTTTCATATGTGTGATATTATTCGGGCAAATTAGGGGAGATTATTGATATATAGAACCGGCAGGTTTTTAATTTTTGCATTTGATTAATCCCGGCAGGAGATTGCTATGTCTTTAATAATGTTTGGAATAATCAATATTCATCACGCAATAATCAATATTCAAGTAGATTAACACGCTATCCTTGAGCATTGAATATTGAACATTGATTATTGATTATTTCTTATTATGTATACCGAAAGTCAACATTATTCAGGCAAGTACAAATAATCAATATTCAACACGCAATAATCAATATTCAGGGGGATAAATGTACTTTGAGATAAATGGCCGCTTATAAATCAATTTCTTTCATTTAAGAATACCACGAACATTTTCCACTAAATTGCTTTTTTCTAATAAATCTTATTATAAATACGTCATGTTCAATTCATTATTCAAAGCAACAATTGCCTTCTTGTTAATGACATCATTTGTGCAGGCTCAATCCAATGATAAAATGGATTTTGAAAAATATGATCCTGTTTCAACACTGGTGGTGCCGCAGCACATCATAACAAAAGCCAAATTCCCTTTTATTGATGTGCACAATCATCAGTGGAGTATGGGTAGCGGAAGTCTTGACGGCCTGGTAAAGGATATGGATAACCTCAACATGAAGGTGATGGTAAACCTGAGTGGCGGCAATGGGAATAAGTTAAAACAAATGACCGATAATGTGCAGCAACAATACCCCAATCGGTTTATCATATTTGCCAATGTTGATTTTGATAATGTTGGTGGGCCCGGCTGGACGGAAAAAGCAGTGAAGCAACTGGAGACAGATGTGCACAATGGCGCCAATGGCCTGAAGATATTTAAGAACCTTGGTTTTTCTGTAAAAGACAATACAGGCAAGCGGGTAACAGTAGATGACCCAAGACTGGATGCCATCTGGGAAAAATGCGGCGAACTAAGAATACCGGTATTGATTCATACTGCGGACCCTGCCCCTTTCTGGGAGCCAATGGATGAACACAATGAGCGCTGGTTGGAACTGGAAACTCACCCGGGACGTAAAAAAAGCGATACCAATCCCGCTCCATGGCAAACGCTCATTAATGAGCAGCACAACATGTTTAAAAAGCATCCGAAGACAACATTTATTGCCGCCCATTTCGGATGGTATGCCAACGACTTAGCTAAGCTGGATTCATTATTGACTGCATTACCTAATGTGGTGGTGGAATTTGGCGCCGTCATAGCGGAGCTCGGGCGTCAACCCAGGGCAGCGAAAGCATTTTTTATCAAATACCAGAACAGGATAATGTTTGGAAAAGACAGCTGGGTTCCTTCCGAATATACCACTTATTTCCGGGTGTTGGAGACCGAAGACGAATACTTTCCCTATCATAAAAAATACCATGCCTTCTGGCGTATGTATGGCATGGGCCTGCCCGATGATATCCTGAAGAAGGTATATTATAAAAATGCTTTGCGCATCATCCCGAATATTGATAAAAGCCTGTTTCCCGCAGATTGAAAGCTTATTTCGATTTTTGCCCGCCGAAAACAACATTCTTATGTTCAACCAGCAATAGTGGAACGGAAGTGATATTCCTGTTTGTGATTTCAAACGCTTCAAATAAAGAATTGCCTTTTGAAAGTAAATCATAAAACCAATCGTTCCATTCTTCAATTGACTCCCCGTTGATAACAGAATTGGTGGCAATCATATTGGTTGTCTTTGCCATTTTAACAGCCAAACATAAAGCATGGCAAGTAGCAAGCACAATCAGGTTGGTATTGCTTTTAGTAACCAGTGTAGAAAAGCCATCTGCTGATATCCTGTCAATTCTATTTCCAACTGGGTTATAATGAGAATCTACGTCACTAAACAACAGCTCTCCGTTTATATTATTTACAGCAACTACCAGATGAATGATGTCAAAGTGCTTTTCTGTTAATAATTCACGTAAACGTTTGGAAGTAAGATTTCTTTCGATCGTAACATTTCCCGGGAATGCTTTTTCCAAAACTTTAATGTCCAGCTCAAAATCATACTGTGAGTATTGCGTGCTGGCGGCACAAAGAATTTTAGGATCCTCTATGTGGTCTGTATACTTATATTTTTGTTCTATTTTTTTTATTTCCCTAGTAAAATTGCCATAATCAATTTTAAGCAAAGGGCAGCCAATTTTTTGAGCAATTGATTCAAAAAGCAGGCGCAGATTCTCAGGTTGGTCTGTGTCAAATCCCTGTAATAAATTCAGAGGTACCGGCAAGTCATGCAGTTTCATACCTGAATGGCATAAAGGGATAATCTGGATTCCTCGTATCCACCCCGCTCCCGCTTCAAAGTTTATCCACGGCTTTTCAATAGATTCCTGACTACACAATATAATTTCAATTTCTGCCCCCTCCAACGCTGTTTTTAGTTCATTGAGCCAGTTGCTTCCCGCCAAAATACTTTTGCCATCAGAAGAAACAAAAATATCGGCATGCTCATTAAGTGCTTTGATTAAATGCTTTTTTAATAACCGGGCTAATTCGGTTTCTTTTGACGTATGACTAACAAAAATTTTTGGTTTTGACATATTTTTTCTTTTTTATCAATATTATATATCAGGATGATGATTGATGTGTTTTCCAAATTAATAAAACACATAAAAATAGAAATTAAGTACTGTGCAGCAAGCTTTAGCAATTTCATTAACCGCCATCATCTATTTTTGTTGAAAACTAAATATTTTGAGTATTGTAATTACCACAGATCACCTGATAAAAACATACGGTAGCCGCACGGTGGTAAATGATGTGTCGATCAGGGTGGAGCAGGGAGAAATAGTTGGCTTGCTTGGTCCAAACGGCGCCGGTAAAACCACTACTTTCTATATGGTAGTAGGCCTTATTAAGGCAGATTCAGGTGAAGTTTTTTTGAACGAGGAAAACATTACCAAATTACCGATGTACAAGAGGGCGCAGTTGGGCATTGGTTATTTACCGCAGGAGGCATCTGTTTTTAGAAAACTAAGCGTGCAGGATAATATTCTCGCCGTACTTGAAATGAAAAAAATGAGCAAGCAGCAGCGAATGGAGAAGCTTGAAGACCTGTTGCAGGAATTTAATCTGAATCATGTAAGAAAAAATAACGGCGATAGTTTGAGTGGTGGTGAACGGCGCAGGACAGAAATTGCAAGGGCGCTTGCTGTTGACCCGAAATTTATTTTGCTCGACGAACCTTTTGCCGGTGTTGACCCTATTGCGGTGGAAGATATACAAAGTGTTGTGGCCCGGTTAAAATATAAGAATATCGGAATTCTTATCACTGACCATAATGTAAACGAGACGCTTTCTATCTGCGATCGCGCCTACCTGCTTATTGAAGGGAAGATATTCAAGCATGGTACCGCTGAAGAACTGGCGGCTAATGAACAGGTAAGGCGGTTATATCTCGGAACCAATTTTGAATTACGCCGTAAGGACTGGATACTGGAAATGGGCAAAAAAGAGCATTTGCCGGAGCAGGAAGAAGCCAATCGTTAATAATTTTCTTATTTATTTTTAGATAACTAACAAAAACACTTTCTCCACATTTATCTCTTTAAACTTACGGGGAAACTGCTAAATAATATTTTTAAAAAACTTTCCTATATATTCGATATATGGATTCAGTTAACCTGATTTTATTGATCGGCATTATGCTCCTGTTTATCGCTCTTTTTTCAGGGCTTGAAATCGCCTTCATCAGCGTAAGCAGGCTCTCTGTTGAATTGAAAAAGAAGCAGGGCTTAACCAGCGGCAACATTTTGTCAAAGTTTATGGAACAACCTTCGCGGTTCCTTGGCGCCTGCCTTATCGGTGTAAATTTTTTCATGGTTATTTATGGGTTATTGTTCAGCGAACTGATGCGTACGTCGCTTTGGAACCCGCTTAAATTGCAAAATGAATATGTAAAGCTGTTGTTTGATACGGTGCTGTCAGCATTAGTGGTTTTGATCCTTGGTGAATTTTTGCCGAAGGCAATTTTCCGGGCACGCAATGACAGTTTATTAAGCTTCCTGGCGCCGGTAGCAAAATTGTTTTACAGCCTGTTTAATCCTGTTTCTTCTCTTTTTGTAAAATTTGCGGAAGGCATTTTAAAATACCTGTTCAATGTGAGGATAAAAGATAAAGGCGAGCCTTTTTCCAAGATAGACCTGGAACATTTCTATCAGCAGACAAAAGACCAGGCGCCGGATTCGCAGGAACTGAACACTGAACTTTTTGAGAATGCTTTATCACTTCCTTCCATTAAAGTAAGGCAATGCCTTGTGCCGCGTACAGAAATTGAAGCGATTGAGATCAATACTACGATTGAACAGGCATTACAGCGTTTTGCAGAAACACAATTAACCAAACTGATCATTTACGAGGGCAATATTGATAATATCCAGGGTTATATTCACCAGCTTGATTTTTTTAAGAAGCCTTCAGACCTGCGTTCTATATTATTACCTATCCCGGTAGTGCCGGAAACAATGAGCGCTACAGACTTGATCAATAAATTCAACAAAGAAAGGAGAAGCATAGCCTGGGTAGTGGATGAATTTGGCGGTACGGCCGGAATTGTTACCATGGAAGATTTGCTCGAAGAAATTTTTGGCGAAATAAAAGACGAATACGATACCGAAGAGTTTGTGGAAAAACAGATCGCAGAAAATGAATTTATTTTTTCAGGAAGGCTTGAACTGGATTACCTGAATGAAAAGTATGAGCTTGACTTTCCTGACACTGAGTCTGAAACTTTATCCGGTTATATTATTGATCAACATGAAACCATCCCGAGAGCTAAGGAGCGTATTATAATTGATAAATATGAATTTGACGTTCTTAGCGTAAGCGACACCCGTATTGAAATGGTAAAATTGAAGCTGCTGCGGTAGTAATAATTAACTTTTCAATTTTATACATCCGTTTGCGTTCTCTCCCCTTACTTTTGTGCCCTTTATAAAAAGAGGAATATAATGACAGAAGGTTTTTTTGGCCGGAGAAGCCAGGGTAAAGGCGAAATGGCGTTTATAGATCATTTGGAAGAACTAAGATGGCACATCATCCGCTCTTTACTGGCTGTCATGGTTTTCGCTGTGATCATTTTTATCAAGATACAATGGGTATTCGATAATATAATTGCCGGCCCGATCAATCAGAACTTTGTCAGCTACCGTTTTATCTGTAACCTTAGCCATAAGCTTAATTTAGGCGATAAACTTTGCCTGCCGCCGGTAAACATCAGCATGCAAACCACCACTTTTGGCGGGCAGTTCTTCAGCAGCTTTTCCATTGCATTCATAGGCGGCCTGCTGGCTGCATTTCCCTATATTTTCTGGGAATTCTGGCGTTTTGTAAAACCTGCGCTAAAACCAAAAGAATTAAAGGGAACCCGCTTTGTTATTTTCTGGGTCTCTTTCTTTTTCTTTCTCGGCGCCGCATTCGGATATTTTGTTTTAGGCCCTTTCACGTTTAATTTCCTGGCGACTTTCCAGGTAAGCGCATTAAATATGGTACAAACAAAGCCAACCATCAACGATTATATTGATAATCTTACTAATCTTATTTTAGGATGCGGCATTGCGTTTGAATTGCCGGTGCTTACCTATGCGCTTACTAAAATAGGAATTGTTACGCCTCAATTTTTACGGCGTTCCCGCAAGTATGCCCTGGTAATTCTTTTGGTGCTTGCAGCTATTATCACACCAAGCCCCGATTGGTACAGCCAAACTATAGTATTCCTTCCTTTATTCGGTCTGTATGAACTGAGCGTTTACATTTCTTCAAGGGTTTATAAAGACGAAATGAAAAAAGAAGAAGAGGAGTGGAGCTGATAAATTAACCGCTTCCCGTTTAAGATGAGCATGTAGTGTTATGTTAATTGTAAAATGTCGTTTACAGTATTGCTGATTTTGAGATTCCGGGATGTCGAAATTGAAGCCACGATTGAGTTGTAAGGACTAATCTCAAAATTGCGAAATCAAGAAATCCCGGAATAGTAGGCTTAACTTAACAGTAGTATCCGTTTAAGTATATCCTGTATGTGCCTTGTTAAACTGCGGAACAGTTTATAATGTAGCATGATCTTTGGCCATGTTAGCCTGGGCGTGATGTTGCGGCGTGCCTTTTCACCCTGCACTCCCGTATTTTCCTCGTTACGTTTCCAGTTCTTTCAGAACTACGACAAACACTGTATAAAGTGTTGAATTAAAAATGTGGATCATGACAAGTATTTCTGCGAGAATGCGGTTTCTCATCAAGTTTGTAAAAATACCGCCTGAAATGTGGGACTTTATCGTTTCTCATGGCCCTGCAATGAAATCTCATGCAATTAAGGAATATATGCTGGCAGCCCTGGCAAGAGATATTTCTTATGAGATAGACGATAAAGAGATCGCTTACCAGCTAAAGTCTGCCGGCGCTGCCATGGTGAAATTCGCAGCCGCCCATCTAATTAATGGATGGGAAGAAGGTGATGATCTGTGCCCGCCATGGCCTTCTCTTCCTTATCCGCATTATTCTTATGACCCCGAACCAACATCATGGTTTTCTACAGATGTCGCTGAACTAAATCCACAGCCGTTGCCGCCTCACACAATAATTTCAGCGCTTAAAGTATTGGCGCAGTTGACAAGTTTGCCCAACGTTCAGGAACAATTAAAAGATATAGCACACAGGTTAGAATATGAAAAAGTACAGTAGATTTTCGGTTATTTTATTTTGCATGTATATGCTATACCTGGCAAGAGTTTTCCAGGTCTTATTACTTTCCAGGTAACCTCATTGTCATGCGGCAATACCAGGGGTGGAATTGCGTTACATTCAAAATAACTTTTAATAAATGTAAAAATGCGTCTGTTATAAGCTGGTCAGTGAATAGAATATTCCGAATGAAGATAAATTTAATCAGGAATTGGTAATAGCTGATCAGTTGATTGGTTGATCAGTTGAAAGGTTGATCAGTTGATTGGTTGATAACTTTCGGTTTAAAAGAAATTAAAGTTTGATGAATGATAAGCTTTAAATCTGCAATCTGCATTCTCCAATCTGCAATCTGCAATCGCCAATCTGCAATCTGCAATCGCCAATCTGCAATACTTCTATGTTATCCTAATAGAAAAAGATATTTTATCCCCGTCTCCTTTGGCTTATTGGTTATTGTAATATTTATTTCATGCCAGCGGGAACTAAGCCCCGATCCCTTGCCTGTTTCAAAAGGGAATCTTTTAAAAGACAGCAACGGCAATTGTGCTCCTGTTTCAGTTTCCGGTGTTTATTTTATCGGTCAGAATTTTGATGATAGCAATTATATTGAAGTAGATATAAACGTCACTTTTCCCGGCTCATACGAGATCATCACCGATACAGTAAACGGTTATGTTTTCAAGGCAAATGGTGCTTTTGCCAATAGCGGTCTTGCACATGTAAAGCTTTCAGCATCCGGAAAGCCAATTACAGCCGGTACAGATCATTTCACTTTACAATATAACGGGTCTTTTTGCGAAGCAGAACTCACAGTAATAGATAGTGCCTTAAATCCGGCAGTATTTTCATTGGAAGGCGCCCCGGGTAACTGCATGGACGACACAGTGTATGGAAGTTATATCAGATCTGTTGCATTGGATACAGGTGCTGCTGTAAAAGTAATGGTTAACGTAAGCTCAACCGGAACATATAATATTAATACCAACACTGTTAACGGATATGCTTTTTCAGCGTCGGGAATTTTTTCTGCAACAGGTTTACAATCCATTATTTTAAACGCTTCAGGTACGCCGGTTAATGCAGGCATTGACGTGTTTACTATAAATACCGGAACACCATCCTGTAGTTTTTCTATAAATGTTTTGACTGCGGCTAACGTTTTAGGTAGCGATTATTATCCCTTATCGGCCAACAGTGACTGGACATATGATGATCTTGTGAATACCGGTGATACCATAAAAGAAACCGTTATTGATTCCAGCAACATCAACAGCAATGTTTATAAAACAGTAAAGGAAGACGTACATTTTGGCGGGCCATATCAATATTTCTATCGCAAAAGCAATTCGGTTTATTATGAATATGCTGCGCCGAATAAGTACACTACTTTTTTTCAATATAAAAAACCTGTTTATGCGGATATCCCGTTTTTAAAAGAAAATATTGTTACTGCAGATACATGGCAATCCCCGGAATATATTGATACATCATCCAACGGTGATATCATTTACCTCAAATATGAATTCACTTGTTTAAACAGTAATGCAGCTACAACAATAAATGGCAATGCGTTTATTAATGTATATGAGATAAAAATGCTGCCGTTAGTCAAAACTTCTGGAGGCGCTTATGCTTACACTTCGGAAGAATACCTGTTTTATTATGCAAGAGGGGTAGGCCTTATATATCTCAAAAAAACTTTATCAGGATTTATTCAAAAAGAAATACAAATAAGAAACTGGCAGGTATATTAACGCTCAATATTCAACACGCAATAATTAATATTCAAATGAATGAAGGCTCTTATCGATGAGCATTGAATATTGAACATTGAATATTGCGTATTCTCGGTTGACCATTCACCATTCAATTGAAAATTGTGCATGCCTAAAATAGGTTGACAAAAAACAGTCACTTATGAGGCAGAATAAATCAAAGTTAGAGATTCGGGAAAGGCGTATTTTCTCGGAGGAGCTCAAAAAGAAAATTGTCAGGGATTTGGTTGGTAAACGTACAAC
>DASUGF010000007.1:0-3618 GCA_036274175.1 Parafilimonas sp. | reverse complement strand
TGGATTGTTGTACTTTCACGCGTTATGTTTTGTATCAATCACTTAAACAAGTGAATAAACATTAACGCTGCAAAGCCCCTGAAACATTATTGTGACAGGGGCTTTAGCTTTTCTGCCTTTTTTTGCTTGCGGAATTAAGGCAATATATCTACCATTTTTCAATTTCAATCCATAGATCAATCCAGTTTGGATTCATTGAATTGATCAAGTTTTCTTTCTTTGTCCTGCTCCACTTTTTTATTTGTTTTTCTCTAAGAATTGCTTCCTGTATTGAAAAAAAGTTTTCATAATATACACAATATTCCAAATTGTATTGATCAGTGAAGCTCCCTTTAAAAAAATGATTTTTATGTTGGTGGATTCTTGCTTGCAGATCTGATGTTACGCCAATATATAAAGTGGTTTTTAATTTGTTTGTCATTATGTAAACACTTCCACCTTTTGTCATATGTTAAATAAAATGATTAATCCAAGATATTTCATTTTAGTTCACAGCTTTAATTTCCGGAGATTTCTCAGTCGCATGAATGATTCGGGCAAAAGAAAATGATTTTGTGATGCTCCTTCGAAATGACGATCTCTGATTTTGATTCGCATTCATCATCTGAATTTTAATTGAATGATGTTTGGTATTCCAGAGGCTGAAGAATAATTTTTATGTTATCAGCAATAGCACCTTGTGGCATCACGGTTGTGTCACTCCCTTGTGCTGTATATTTTTATGGCGGCATGATTCAACGTCAATGCGAGGAACGAAGCATTCTTATTATTGAAATATTATTTGTCGGTGAAGAACACTAACGAAGGCCGGGTCGGGAGGGATGATACATTAAACAAATTTCATTTAAAACTTCCGCGTCGTCCTCTGCGAGAAACGATGCTTGACATAAAACCGCAATCTATCTGTTGGCCCATTAGTGTTATAAGTAAATGTTTATTATGATTTGTTTTCCCTGACCTAGATCTGCATTTGGATAATTGTATTGGCGTTTTATCTGTACACAAAATAACATTTGCATGTATATGGCTTTACATGATAATATAAACCAAAGGTGTAGTAACTTTCTTCGCCGCCGCAGCATCTTCATAGCATATTTAATGAACACAGACTGAAACCTTGCGCATTGCAGCACTTCGCAACTAACACATGAATCAACTGCTAAATCTGCTGAACGCTTTCTTTCAGTGCTTATTTTGCCACACCTTTTTCAACTTACCAATAATGACGTCGTTTAAATTATTCAGCCAATTTAAAGAACAAAAAATATAAAACTCGTCCCTAATGTTCCGAAAGCTTTCGCGATGCCCAATTAGTGAGAAACCGGACTATAGATTTTTATAGTCAAAGAAAATGCGTTTTCTTTGACTAAGAGCTTTTATATTTTAAATTGCCTTCAACAGAATTAATGGATTTAAAGCACTACAAAGCAGGTAAGTTAACCAAACAATATGGCTATTCAGGTTTCATTCCTGAACCAATTAACCAGGAATCAACCAACGCTTTACATTTCAGATTTTATCGAGAAAAACCGGCAGCATTATTATGATAATTTATTTGCGGTATCAACTAAAAATGAAATGGTGCAATGGCTGAAATTTTTTTTAGTGGGTATTGTTGAAACTGCTAATAAAGCGATTGAAACACTTAACAACGTTCTCAAACTAAGAAATGAACTGGAAAACAAAAGCATCATCAGGCTTGGCAAAAGAATATCCAAAGCGAAAGCATTATTACAATATTTATATTCAAAACCCGTAATAACAGTAGCAGATGTTACAAATAAATTAGAGATAACAAAGCAGACAGCGCATGCATTGATACAAGACTTTGAAAAGCTGGGCATTTTGAAAGAACAGACAGGCTACAAACGGAACAGGATCTTTGTGTTTGAAAACTATTTAAATCTGTTTAAATAAATCCCGCGATATCAAACAATAAGCGGGCAAGGTGTTAATAACAACAACTGCATAAAGGATATTTTCCTCGCAGCAGCATCTTCATATCATAGCTAATGAGCTCAGGATGAGACCCTGTGTCTTGCAGCACTTCGCAACCAACATATAATAACTACTAAACCTGCTGAACGTTTTCACTCAAGGCTGTTCCGCTTCATTATGAATTAAAATAAAACACAGCGCTTGTACTACTTATGCGGTAATCTCGTAGCTGTACATACGGCCTTACAAAGACCCTGCTGCTATGTGAAGCATTATTGAAACCCGATAAAAAAAGTACCGATCTAACGACCGATACTTTTTATGTCATTACAATTATCTGCCTTTTACCACATAAAATAATGTTCTCTTACAATTTTACCGTCGTGAACTCTATATACACCTATTTCAGATAATATAGAGCGCTGACCTGAATTTTTATCCGTTGTGTCTATTTCAAATTTTACGGAGAACCAGTTATCGGCTACCAGGGGAGCAGATGCTTTAATACTATGCACTTCAAACTGCTGTGACATCCCTTGTCCTTTTTTCTTTAAGCCTTCCATGCCTTTCACACGGCCAATCTCACTGGTATCTCCTTCCTCGATGCTTTCAATGTCTGGACTGTAAAGCTCGGCACGCAACCTGTCGGCATTGTTTGCGTTCCTCCAGTTCACAAAGTAGCGGGCGATTTCATTAATCTTCATTCTTGCTTCCATTGTTTCCATTATAATTATGTTTATAGTTAATAATGACACAAAGCTCAAAAAATGAGAAACAAAAAAATTGTATAAACCTGCTAATCTTTAAGCACGAAGAAAGGATTAACACCAAACATTTTATTAAACACTTTATTGAAATGTGAAGAATCCGAAAATCCAACATAATGGGCGCATTCAGTTAGTGAATACCCTTCTCTTGATTTTAATACCGCCAATAATATTTTTTTCCAAAGAACACATTGGTGAACAGATACCCCCAACTGCTTTTTAAATAAATGAGCGAGCCTGCTTTCCGATAAAAATGAAGCTCTCGATAATCGAGATACAGTTAGGTTTTGATCTGTAACAAGAGCGCTCATTGTTTCAATACATGTAGAAATCCTGAAGTCCACATGCCTGGTGTCCTGTAATTTGGCCCTATTCAACATCGATGAAATATCGAATTCTCCGTTTTTATGGATTTGATTTAATCCGGGAGGATTAACGATTATACTTTTCCGTGAAGCCAAATCATATTCCTGCAAAAAATATGTTCCGATATCTGAAAGCGGGTCTAAAAATAAAAGATTGCATGTAGCATGTATGCAACTAAAACTATGTACGAGATTTGACGGAATAATTACACTTTTAATATTTGTATATGCTAAAAGATCGGTTGTTATATTGAACGAGCCTTCAACACAAAATACAATCTCAATGGGGTAATGAGAATGCTGCTGAGTTTCATAATTACCTTTAGAAAAAACGGAATAACCTTTATCAATATTAAATAACTCTAAAGACACTTGATCTGATTCTATTAACGTGTATTAACAGATACTTATACTCTGCAAGGGATAAAAAAGTGAATTGATAGTCTATTAAAAAAGAGTGGCAATTTTGTAAGTACGAAATCACAAAACATGGCCACCCTTTCATTCAAAATCAGCGAGGCTGAAATCGAGAAACTAAGTTACGAACG
>DASUGF010000006.1:0-38423 GCA_036274175.1 Parafilimonas sp. | reverse complement strand
TGGATTGTTGTACTTTCACGCGTTATGTTTTGTATCAATCACTTAAACAAGTGAATAAACATTAACGCTGCAAAGCCCCTGAAACATTATTGTGACAGGGGCTTTAGCTTTTCTGCCTTTTTTTGCTTGCGGAATTAAGGCTAAAACAAAATCTAACCATATGTTTGACCAACTATTATCACTCGTAAAAGAAAATTCAGAAACCGATATTATCGGTAACGACGCCATCCCTAATCAAAGGAATGACGAAGCCGTTGAACTTGCCACACAATCTATTTCAGAAACATTCAGGAATGCATTGCAGTCAGGTAATACTGCTGATGTGATGCAAATGTTTAACAACGGCGGCAATGTTTCTTCTTTGCCACTCACGCAAAATATCCAGGGTAATTTTATTGACAACCTGATGCAAAAGTTCGGCCTATCGAATGCGCAGGCAGGCGGTATTGCGTCTTCGCTTATACCGATGGTGCTGGGAAAACTCGTTAACAGGACGAATGATCCCAACGATAACAATTTCAATATTTCTTCCATACTTGGCGGACTTGGCGGCTCCGGTTTTGATGTGAGCTCTGTACTAAGCCAGTTTGGATTGGGCAGCAGCCATCAGAACGGGAACAATCAGGAGAGTGGCGGCATCCTGGATTCGCTGAAAAATATACTGGGTAAGTAATTGCAGTAAGGGGTTTACTTAACAGGCAAAATTTTGAGCCAATTGCCTGCAGCTATATCTTTGCACATGGCAACAATAATCAGCTCTTCCAAACAGGCGCGTTTTTTTGGTGAAGGTTTAACCTTCGATGATGTACTGCTAATGCCGGCTTACAGCCAGGTTCTCCCCCGCGAAACAGATATTTCCACAAAACTTACAAAATCGTTGAAGCTCAACATTCCAATGCTGTCTGCAGCAATGGATACCGTTACAGAAGCCAGCCTCGCCATTGCACTGGCAAGGGAAGGAGGACTGGGTATTTTGCATAAAAATATGACCATCGAAAGACAGGCTGAGCAGGCGAGGAAAGTAAAGCGCAGTGAAAGTGGTTTGATCGTTGACCCGATCACGCTCGAGCCGGATGCCACCATTGGAGATGCATTGAAATTAATGAAGGAAAATAAGATTGGCGGGATTCCCATTGTCGATGGTAATAATTTTCTTGTTGGCATTCTTACCAATCGTGATCTGAGATTTGAGGCGGATAAAAGAAGAAAGGTGAGCGAGGCCATGACGAAGGAAAATCTTATTACAGCGCCTGATGGCACTAATCTTAAAAAGGCGGAGACCATTCTGCATAAATACAAAATTGAAAAACTCCCGGTTGTCAATAAAGCCGGTAAGCTAACAGGGTTGATCACCTACCGCGATATTTTGCAACTGCGCAATTATCCCAATGCTGTGAAAGATGAGTTTGGAAGATTGCTGGTAGGTGCAGCCTTAGGTATCACAAAAGACATTAATGAAAGAGCAACTGCATTAATAAATGTCGGAGTTGACGTGGTTACGCTGGACAGTGCGCACGGACACAGCAAAGGTGTAATAACTGCGTTGAAGGCGCTGAAGAAAAATTTCAGGAACCTGCAGGTGATTGCAGGAAATGTGGGCACGGCAGCCGGAGCAAAAGCTCTGGCACAAGCGGGTGCTGACGCGGTGAAAGTGGGTATCGGGCCGGGTTCTATTTGTACAACAAGGATTGTGGCGGGTACCGGTGTTCCGCAGTTAACGGCAATAATGGAAGCGGCAAAAGCGCTGAAAACATCAGGCACACCGCTGATAGCAGATGGTGGTATCCGCTATACCGGGGATATGGTGAAAGCGCTTGCAGCAGGCGCCGATACGGTGATGATGGGAAGCATATTTGCCGGCACGGAAGAAAGCCCGGGCGAAACTATAATTTACGAAGGCAGGAAGTTCAAAGAATACCGTGGTATGGGCAGCATTGCCGCCATGGCACAGGGCAGCAGCGACCGGTATTTCCAGGATGTGGAAGATGATATTAAAAAATTTGTACCGGAAGGTATTGAAGGCCGTGTTGCTTATAAAGGTTTTTTAAGTGAGGTGGTGGCTCAGTTCACCGGCGGCTTACGTGCAGGGATGGGTTACTGCGGCGCCAAAATAATAAACGATCTTCAGCAGGCAACATTTGTAAAGATCACGAATGCAGGCATGCGGGAAAGCCATGCGCACGACATAGAAATAACAAGAGAAGCGCCGAATTACAGCAGGAATTAGTTTTCTTTTTCACGCAAGAAGGCAAAGTTTGCCAAAGAAAGATGATATCTTGTTCCCTTTGCTTTGTTAGCGCCTCTGCGTGAAATCCTTAATATTCTTTCTTGCTCCATACCACATTTCTTGCCTGCAGGTAATCCATTACAAAATCAAAAGCGGGTTTGTGTTTGCCTACCAATTCCGGTGGAAATATACCTTTTTCAGTAAAAACTTTTTTTGCAATAAGATTCGCTGATGCTGTGCAGGTGTAACCTGTGGTCCGGCTCATGGATGATGTTTTCGTTGTAACATCGTAACGGTCAAGCAAATTATATTCAATTATTTTTTTGCCTGATCTCAGTATCACTTTCATCACCGTTAGTTCTTCTTCGGCATCGCCCAGTTTCCATTCGTTGAATAAAATTTTTGAAGTGAATTGCAAGGGTGAGATCTCTTTGCCATCAACATTTATTTTTTCTGTACTGAAGAAGCCGCTCTCTTTTAAAGCGATGATCAGATCAATATGGCCGGGATACCGCAAGGTTTTTTCCTTCTGGTTTTTTATATGCGGCATAGTAAATAACAAAGAGCGCAAACCATCCGTATTAAAAGTTTCCAGCGTTCCTATTTCGTCAAAATGCATCCATTCCCGTTCTGTTAATGCCGGTTGAATAATGATGCTGCCATTTTCCATTAAGCGTGCGGGGCGTGTGTATTCTTCTATCACGTCAACAGGAGAAAAAGGCGCTTTGTATTCAAAAGGTTTTTTACGGATCTTCGGCAGGCCGCCGACATACACTTCAAATGCATCCAATTTCATTTTCGCATCATACCGGCCGATAATGTAATTGCTCATGCCCGGCGCCACGCCGCAATCTGTGATAACGGTTACGCTTTTTTCTTTCGCCAATGCATCAAGCTCTAAAGCATTTTCAGGAAAAAAAGAAATATCCGCAACATCTTTTCCGCATTTAATAACGGCTTTTAAAGTATCGAAACCCATAAAGCCCGGAACGGCTGTAACAACAAGATCAAACGGCGCCAATAATTTTTTATAGGAAGCATAATCTTTCAGATCAGTCTTAATTATCTTAATGTTTGGATTTTGTTTTTGTACGGAGGAAAGATTTTTTTCACTTACATCAACAGAA
This sequence comes from Parafilimonas sp., assembly GCA_036274175.1. Taxonomy (GTDB): domain Bacteria; phylum Bacteroidota; class Bacteroidia; order Chitinophagales; family Chitinophagaceae; genus Parafilimonas. The sequence goes on along the minus strand of DASUGF010000006.1, from coordinate 35,069 downwards.
GTAACAGAATGTTCTGTGGCAAGGTCAACCGCCATCACACTGCCCACCATTCCGGCGCCTAAAACAGCAATATTCATACTTTAAAATTTTTGCAAATATGGGCGAAAAGCATTTAAACCGGCAAGGGAAGAATGTATCTTCAACGATAAAATATAATTGACTTTATACAGGAATGGCATGGTCTTCATATCCGGCTATCAGTTATACGATTCTTTTATTCGAAATGATAAATCGTTAATTTATAAATGACATATAATGCCAACAGCTCCATTTAAAGTGACAATACATATGGTTTCAAGTCTTGATGGCATCATTGCCAAAAAAGACAATAGCGTTTCGTGGTTTGAAACGTCCAGTTATTATGAGAAAGGAATTGAAGTTGCCGGGCAAGACATCGAGGGGTTTCTTAAAACAATAGATTGCTATGTAATGGGATCGCGGACGTATGAACTTGCCCTTGAACTTTCAAAAGCCTATGGGTGGGCTTATGGAGACACACCTGTAATTGTGGTAACGCACAGGAACCTGCCGGTTGAGCGGCAGAACATTGAATTTTATTCTGGCGATCTGAACAGGCTTGTGGAAGAACGACTAAAACCAAACTACAGGAATGTTTGGCTTGTAGGCGGCGCTGCGATTGTGAAAGATTTCATTCGTTTAAACCTGGCGGATGAAATACGATTGTCCGTTATACCTATTATTTTGGGTGACGGGCTGCTCTTTTTTGACCATATCGGGCAGGAACAATTATTGTCATTAAAAGACGTAACCGCTTACAAGACCGGGATGGTGGAACTATGGTATGAAATAAAAAAGAATTGAAACTTTTTCAACAAACTGAAAGCCATTCATACCGCTTTCATTCGCCTGCTCAACCCATAAAAAAGCCTCTGTAAAAGAGGCTAATTTAAATTCAGGGTTAAAAACTATTTACACGACTCCAACTATTTTTACTCGCTTTATTTTGATTTGATTGTACTGCAAAGTTATTCAGCGCAATCACAAATCTGTGCGTCATTTGACTCAAAATTGGTCATTGTGTGAATCGAGGAAAGATGACTGCACGTGTTTGAGAAGGCACAGTTTTGTTGTGCGAACTGTATTGTGGTAACTAATTGATAAATTTTTGGAAAGAAAAGTTGGGGTGATGCAGCTCTATTTCGTTTCTGTTTGATTCAAGCTGTGCTTTTGTTGCATAAACAATCATTTTTTGTTCATAATCGTTAATCGCGGCTTGTATCGTTTCATATTTCCCGTTAGTAAGGTTATCGGATAAGATTAATGCATCCAACAGCCCGATGTTCACACCCTGACCTGCGAAGGGAGGCATTAAATGTGCGGCATCTCCAATTAGCGTTACAGGTAAAGGGCGATTGTTTTTCCAGGGTTTATCCAACGGCAATTTTCTTGTCGGCAATCCAACAAAAAAAGATGTTGAGCGGAATAATTGTTTATAACACTCATTCCAGTGAGAGCACCTGGTTGAAAGGAACGTAATAATACTATCCGTATTTTGAAAGTTTAATCCATTTTCATTCGCTGCGGCGACTTCTTCAGGCATTTTAAAAATTACGTTGTAGCTCAATACGCTGTTGTTCCTGGGATTTGCAACTAATAAATTGCCTTTGCCTGCAATCATCAGTATGTTGTTGTTGCATAGTTGGTAGAAATCTCTGCATTTTATTTCCGGTTGCAATACTTCGCCCTGTATAATAAAAGTCCCGGTATATTCAACTTCCGCGTCTGTAACATATTTTCTTATCCTTGACATTCCCCCATTGGCCCCGATAACAAAATCTGCGTTTGCATTCATTTCATTTTCAAAATGCAAAAGCCATTTCCCATTACATTCTTCCAGTCCTGTAAATTTTCTGTCCCAAACAACTGTATCGCTTGTTAAACTGCCAAGCAATATTTTTCTTAAATCGTTCCTGTTTATCTCAGGGTTGTCATATTGCTCTCCGGGTGTAGGTTTTTTAGTGAACAACACATTGCCTTGATCGTCAGCCAAGGTTCTTCCCATAGGTCTTGCCATTGCATAATAACTTTCCAGCAAGCCTGCTTTCTTCATTGCTTCCTGCCCTGAAGCTTTATGCAGGTCAAGGGTGCCGCCCCAAATTCTTGTTTGTGCGTTATTGTCTCTTTCATAAACGGTTACATCTATTCCTTTTTGTTGCAGTAATGTTGCCGTTGTTAGACCAACCGGCCCCGCGCCGATGATGGCCACTTTTTTGTTTTTCAATAAATGGTTGCTCATGTTCTGTAAATTTTTTAGGGCGTTAGTTTGAAATGACACACCCTATGCAAATTTCTGCCATAACGGGTGTTATGTTAAAATATTTAATTTTTAAGAATCAATTCATTGGGTCTATATGTTTTAGATTGTTGTTGATATTATGGGTTATAATCATTGTAGTTTATATATGTAATGAAGAATTGCCCTTATTTATTATTGCGGAATCGGTTTTGAAAAATGAGCTTCTTACTCTCATCGGTATCAATGCTGAATTTATGAAGCCCGAAATATACGCATATCGTTTACCGCAGGTAATAAATCCAAAGGCATAACCAAAAATGCTATAGTGATATTCCATGGATACCGGAGATAATACTTTTGGAAATTAAGACGTAAATAAAAAAGCCTCCGCTAAAGAGGCTAATTCGAGTTAGATTAAAAACTATTTGCTCAATCTTCGACTATTTCTTACTCACTTTATTTCAATGATTGCACAGCAAAAGTATTCCGTGTGTAACTAAATGATTGCGCCATTTGACGCAAAATTCCGGGACCTGTAAAAATAACTTTGCACAAATAGAATTAGTATGCGCGAAGACAAAGGTTCAGGGCCGCTTGACTTTTTAGCCTCAATAATCGGATACGGGATGCTGTTTATAGCAGGGCTTATTGTTTTTAAAGAGGGGATGGAAAAATTGGGCGTGTCGAAATTTTTAAATAGCAAATACGGCGGATTACCAGGTTCTGGAATTGTCTTCTTCCTTTGCGTATATATTTTTATAGTGTCTAAAGAAAAATATGTTAGGATTATTTGCGTGGCCGTAGCTGCTTTGTTAGGCTTTTTTCTCTATTGTTTATTCGCTTCATAGATCAATCGAAAGACAAATAAAATGTCAATCTCAGCTTGTGTTTTTATCCCTTCATTGGTGATTAGTAAAGTATTCTTATCTTAAGTTTTATAGTCCGAACGACAATAAAGAGTTCAATCTTTGCCACTCTTTCGTTATAAGGATCTTCCAAATGTTTCCTGAAAAAATTATAAATCATTCCAATATTTTTAATGGCTTAATACATTGTTATAGATAACAGATGTTATACTTACATACATTTAGTTAACTAATTGAAAAGAGTCCATAAACTTGTCAATTGACTTATTAAAATCATTTTTTGTATCAGTGATCGTTTGAATAACAAACATTTTATTCTTTACCAGATAAAAGCGCATTTTGATAACTGCAAGTCCGTCCCTAAAGTCCACTCGAACTTCTCTGCCCGGGAAATCTTCATATTGAATTATTGATTCTGTAAGCAATTTGCCGTGAACATTATTAACAGCGCCATCAATTGATTTTCTAAAAAAATTTTCCAGCATTTCTTTCTTGTCAGAATTAATTACACTGTCCGGATATGCTGTTTCCATTAACATGTACACCAGGTTATCATCTTTTTCATTATCATCCGCTTCATACGAATAAATGTTTAGTTGTAATTGTCCAATAGCCGTGTTGAGAATTTGAGATTGCTCAGAAGGCTTTTTGGGAAAAGAAATCTTACAATCTTTAGTTGTAAATAAAATCCAGTCGCCAGGATCGGTAAATGACATCGTTAACGTTGTCAACAGAAGCATACCTAATGTTGCTTTAATTTTTTTCATGCGTTTGAGTTTATTGTATTTAAATTTCTCAACGGTAAAGAATGCGAAGATCTGCTATTGGAAATCTGTCGCTCTGGCAATTTCTTGGCGGGAGTAAGTTTATAAAAGTCCTTTGGGTAATATTTTTTCAAGCATTGGTTTCTGCTTGTCTTCAACAACAAGGAAAGTCCATTTCTTATCATCTAAAGAATTAGCAATAACATCTTTGTAAACCAGGATTTTATAAAAATCAGTTTCAGCATCATAAGTTACATTTTCATGCCCGAATTGCTTTTCCAGTGCATTTTTAGTCAGAGTTGTATCATTTCGTTCTCCATCTTCTGATTTAAAACGCATTTTTAAATAATTTGAATACTGGAATTTTACATAATCGCTGCCATCAATTTTAATCTTGTCTTTAATTGTCAAAATGATCGGCTGTTCAATTTCGAAGTCAATTTCTGGATTATTATAAGTCTGCTCCATTAATTTCACCAACTGATCTTTTGGAATGATTTTAAAAAAAGCCGGATTCAAATAATCTGTTGACTTTTCAAAGTCTTTCTCAAGTAACAGGTTTGTATATTCCAAAAACTGTGTTTTTACATCATCCTTGTATGTTTGTGCTTGCACTGATAAGGTAGTGAATAATACAGCCAGTAATAAATAAGTTCGAAGCATTGTTTGTCGATTGTTTTTGATATAATACGCCATAGCCACTCTGTATTTTGCTGGCAGAAAACCAGGTTTATTATTGGCTATTAAATGACCGTTCTCATCCAGATATGCAGTAATTGTCAATTAAATTATTGAAGACTGCAGTCAGTTTTATTTAATCAAGCTATGCCTGTTTAAAGGCATAAAAAAGGCTGAACACCTGGTGTTGTGATTCAGTCTTTAAAGCTCCTGAAGCTGGGCTTGAACCAGCGACCCTCTGATTAATCCCGCATGTGCGGGACTCTAACCAGGTGAGCCAAAAAACCATTAGGAATAAAATCAGGATCAACAAGTTTTTCAATCAGTCTCCTGCTTTTTTGTTGCTTGATAAATTTTTCTATTTGCATAGCATTTTTTTCAATTAAGCCACATTCAAACACAGCTTTTAATTCCCACGGCCTGTATTTGGAAGTAAACGTGTTGAAAGGTTTTGTATTATGTTCATGTAACCTTCGTAATGGATTATCTGAATAGCCGATATAAAATTTATCAGCCGAGACTGAATACAAAATATAAATAAAGAGCATATACAATAAATCCCGCAGTTAGCGGGATTTGCTCCTGAAGCTGGACTTGAACCAGCGACCCTCTGATTAACAGTCATAAGTTTTTATAATTATCAATAAAAATTAAAAAGTAAAAACAATTATTTTTCCTCTGAAATGCCTGTAAACATTGACAAATAAAGTTTGTTGTTGTTAATCGTTATTTGTTGTTATTAATTAATTTTGTGTCGGAGTTGTGTCGGAGTTGTGTCGGAATAGCTCCAATCTACAAAACTGAGTCATATGCCAGGCATTCCAACTACTGCCATTTTCATTGATAAATACCATCCCAAAGCAGATAAAAAATGCTCGATCTCGATCCGGATAACATTTAACCGGGTAAAGAAATACTATCAGACGAAGTTTAATGTAACGGTTGATGAATATAACCGCATGATGGGAGAAAGGCCCAGGAAAGAACTTAAAGACATCTTGCTGCAGCTGCAATCGTTGGAAAAAAAGGCTGCGGATATAATCGATAAGCTGCCGGCATTCACTTTTGATGCATTTGAAAAAGTGTTCATGCAAAACCGTGGCCTTTCTGACACTGTTAACTATGCTTTTGATGAATACATTAAAGTACTCAGCGAAGACAACAGAATTGGCTCTGCAGTAGCTTATAACGTTGCAAAAAACAGTCTGAATAAGTTTTGTGTTGAAAATGAGATCCTGCTTCAAAAGGTCAATAATCCTAAAACAACCCAGGAAAAATTTATAAGTAATTATACGTTTTCCTATGTCACACCGGCATTCTTGAAAAAGTATGAAAAATGGATGCTTGACAATGGCAACAGCACTACTACAATCGGCATCTACTTGCGTTCACTCCGGGCAATCATCAATATTGCCATTAATGAAGGACTGGTATCAAAGGAATATTATCCTTTTGGCAAGCGTAAGTATGAAATACCGGCATCCCGGAACACAAAGAAAGCTTTAACCCTTTCAGATATAGGATTGATTTATAATTACAAGCCTGAGAAAGGAAGCACAACAGAGCGCATGCGGGATTATTGGATGTTCATTTACTACTGTAATGGATTAAATGTAAAAGATATGTGCCGGTTGAAATATTCAAACGTACATGATGATTTTATTTCTTTCCTCCGGGCAAAAAGTGAACGGACCAAGAAAACAATTCAGGAAATACGAGTGCCCTTGAATGATGACGCAAAAGCGATCATCAAGAAATACGGTAATAAGGCCGTTAGCCAGGACGCTTATATTTTCCCGATCCTGCAGCCCGGTATCAACGCTAAACGTGAGCGTGAATTAATACAATTGCTTACCAGGTTAATAAATGATCACATAAAGAAGATTGCCGCTGATTTAGGCATTAAAACGAATGTGACAACCTATGTAGCCCGGCACTCTTTTGCCACGGTTTTAAAGCGCTCTGGCGCCAGTGTGGAGTTTATTTCTGAAGTCTTGGGGCATAGTAATTTGAAGACAACTCAAAACTACCTGGCAAGCTTCGAAGATGATAAGAAAAAAGAAGTTGCCAAGGCGCTGACAGCTTTTAAGAATGTGAGCTGATAATGAAGCGAACCAACAATCTAAAAACCATTCACATGACCATAATTAGAAGCATTCAAAACAGGATTTACGAAATACGTGGCCAGCGGGTAATGTTGGACCGCGATCTTGCCGCGCTGTATGAAACTGAAACCAAAGCGCTGAATCTTGCCGTAAAAAGAAATATCAGGCGGTTTCCATCCGATTTCATGTTTCAGCTTACAAAGGAAGAATGGGAAAGTTTGAGGTTTCAAATTGAAACCTTAGAAAAAAGTGATCATCCTTTGAGGTTGCAAACTGAAACCTCAAAAGGCAGGGGTGGAACCCGGTATCTACCCTATGCATTCACAGAGCAGGGAGTAGCCATGTTAAGCGCTGTATTGCATTCTGATAAGGCTATTGATATGAACATTGCTATCATGCGGGCTTTTGTGGAAGTGCGCCGGGTGATATTGCTTCAGAACGATCTGAAAGAGCAACTCAGGCAGATTGTAGCGCGTATTGGTGAACATGATGTGCAGCTTTCACAGATTTACGATGCAATGGAAAACCTGCTGGATGAAAAAGCACAGGAGCGCAAATGGAATGAACGGGAGAGGATAGGATTTAAAAAGTAAATGTCGGTTACTTTTTTGGCTTCTTAACGTCGATAATGTAACCAAATTGTTTAAGCAGTTCAATACAGCCGCATTCAGTAAGCGTTCCATTTCTGTAACGGCTTAAGTAAACACGAAGTTTTGAGTTAGCCTGAATTTTTGCCGATAACTTAAACTCTTCCGAACTAATAAGCTGTTCAATTGCACTTGCGATAGTCATAAAAACAAAAATAAAAATAATTTGTTACAAATGTTACTTTATATTGTTACAATCGTTACATTTGTATAACAAAAGAGAGGCACAGTTCGCACCTGCGCCTCCCGATTCAATAACAGTAAAAACCTCTCACTATTATGAACTACAAAGTAAAAGCAACTAATTTAATTAAGCGCTTAACCCGGGTTATAAAAAGAAAACCGGTTACTGATCCACCGCAGCAGCCATGTATTAACCAATTGTACGCGATTGATTTTGTTCAGGGCAATACACTCCAAAAGAATGTTATTGGCCGTTATACCGGGCCATCCCGCAGCGGAAAGTTTATGAAGTTTCAACTTCAATCCTTCTTCACCTCACAAGGCATTCAAATAAGCTTGCTATGCCTGGATAAACCACCAATCAAGCTGCGGTTATTAAAACAATCCTTGTTTTCTATTGCCGGAAATAAGGCCGCCTGATGTATTCATTGGCGGTTCCTTCATTGCCTGGACCGTCTTATTTCATAACCATATAAAACAAATTTTATGCAAACAGAATCACAGGAAAAATCAATTCCATTGCTTAACAACATTCACTTTATCGAATTGCTACAACATAAAGTAGCAAATTTTAATGAGCGCAAATATGCTTTTGCACGAGAATTTTACTTTACTGATGCGGAATCCTTTAGTGAATGCATGTCACTTTATTCTTACTGCAATGAGCTTTTCAATTCAATTGATTTTGAGTCAATAATGGAAGTACTATTCAATTCTTTGGAAGATTTTTTATTTCCCTTTGATTTTTATTCAGAAGATCTAAGCGATGAAGAAAAAGAAGACAAGTTTAAAGAAGTTACTTGCTTTAACGCTCATAATAAATTTTATGATATCAGAACAGCTATTACCCAGCTTTATAAAATATATGAAAGCACTGACAGAATTAACCGGCTGTCTGATCGTGATGAAAGCAAGTCCGGTTCTTTATCATAAATAAATCCGAAAAGATTCAATTCACACTACAATCTTATTCAATAACCATTTATAAATAAATTTTATGGAAACAAATTCAGTTTTAAAGAATGCAGCCATTAATCAAATCAACGCTTATAAGGCTGCTGATAAGTTTTATGACCATAAACGTATGGTACAGCATGTTTATGATCAATTTTCGGGTGCAATAATGAAGTGCCAATATGAAAATCACCGGGAAAATATTAGTAACTACAAGATGTTTTGCGAGGGACTTTTGGTATTACTGACTAACCCTAAAATAAGTTCAAAACTGAAAGGCATTTTTCAGAAAAAAGCCGGTGATCTTCTATTCAACATGATTAACTTTTTTGAATACGTTGAAGAAGATCCAATGTGTAATGTAGAGTTTGATTTATACGAAGTAAATAATAATCATCTTTCTGATATAGACTTACAACATGTGATTGATAAATATCAAAAGAAGATTATTGAAAAAGCCGCTTAAACAATTACAAAATCATTCAAAAAGATATTATGACAACTATTGCAAGCAAAAAAGAATATTCCCTCGAATTAGCACCACAACTAAAGGAGAAATATTTAAGTAGATGGGATTACTTAAATCAAGAGTTAATGGAGCAATTAAACTCATTAGGCAATGATGATGATTTTACCTCAACCTGGGAACCATTTTTAGACTTACACAATTTCGCAACTGAAATAGCATGCCTGCTTACTAACCCTAAAATATCAAAAAAATTAAGCAGTTATACTCAGAAACACGCAGGTAAGATGCTTGAAAAAATGCTTTGGTTTTTTGAACGGATGCAAGATGAGGAAATGTATATGCTTCTGTTATATTACAGGTTAATTAATAGCTACGGTGAAGCAAAAGAAAGTGATTTGGAGTGGATTTCTAAACTTATTAAAGGTTAAACTATGAAGAAGAAAAAACAATTAAAAAAGAAGGTTGCTAAGCTGAAGAAAAAAGTGTTGCATCGTGTGAATTCATTGTTTGCTTCCTTGTATGTTTAAAACTGTCATTACCCAAATCTTTAGCAATTCCAATAAACCGCTTACCGTAATAGCACATAAGCAGGCCCGGTTACCAGCCGGGCTTTTTATCCCGTGGTTTGCGGCGTTAACTACGGGCAATAAAAACATGAAGCTTCAACAAAACAACAATAGATTTATGATTTCATTTTATGAAATTTGTTTCGCTTGATTAATTTTGCAACAATGGTTATAGTTACCAAAATAAGGCTTAACGGATTTTCGCAAAAACATGCCGCAGCGGCAGAGCCTTTAAACTATTGGTATGATATAGTACACAAAGCAAGCTGGAACAGTTTTACCGATATTCTGAATGATTTTAACAGCGTGGATAAAATAGGCAATGACAGGTATGTTTTCAATATTAAAGGCAATGCGTTCCGTTTGGTAGCTATGATACATTTTGACATCAGGACTGTGTATATCCGGTTTATAGGCACACATGCAGAATACGATAAGATTAAAAACATTTCAAAAATATGATAGACAAGATCAGAACAAAAAAACAGTATGAGCAGGTAATGGCAATGATTGAAAACCATCTGGATAAAGCAACAGCAGGCGGCGGCTTTGACAGTTTGGATAGAAAAGAAACTGCTGAACTGAAAAAACTTTCATTGCTTGCTGAACAGTACGAGGACGAAGTATTGAAAATTATGCCCTTGCCTGTAACTATTGAAAACGTTGTATCGGTAAAGATGCAGGAACTTAATATAACGCAGGCAAAACTTGCCGAAATGCTGAATATAGGAACCGCCAAGCTAAGCCAGATACTCAACAATAAACGCAAGCCCGATGTGCCGTTCCTCAAAGCCATACATGAAAAATTAGGCGTTGACGGAAATTTTATATTGGAAAATGTGTAAATGCAAAGCCCCGGCAGGAATGCCAGGGCTTTAATTAATTCAAAGTATATGAGCGAAGATAAAGATTTACAAAACAAAGAACGGCTTCAAAAATTAAGCGCCGCATTTAAAGATATAATCAGCATATCAGGAATAAAGCGTGAACCTTATTACGATTTAGAATTAGATTTCTTTGAAAAGATAAAGGATAACCAAGCCTACAAGCATTATAAAAAATTAGTGGAAATAAATGGTTGTGTTAATGCAGGCGTAAATTTTCAGACAAGGGAAACGGCAGAAGTTTACACGCCGGAACTTGCTTTTATACTTCTCTCAAAAGAGTTGCCCGTTACTATTAGCCATAGTAAAGAATCTTTAATGATAAATGGCGAAGATTTTTTGAAATCTTACTTTGAAGGATACAAAGAAGGGATGGCATATTTTGACGAAGAATATAAAAATATAGATTACGCTATCAGCGGGCCAGATGCTAATCTTCACGTACAGGAATTGCACAATAAATATTATCATGGCTCGAAAGAAGGGACAAAACAAATAAAACCCTGGTCATGGGTTAAAAACAGTTATCCTGTTATTTTCTCTGACAAGGCTATAAAAGAATATGGTTATTATTCAGGGATAGTTTACAAAATTGATTTGATTAAAAAGAAGTATGCAGCACTATTCAATGCTTATGATAGATGTGAGGGTAAAAAAAGTGTATTTGTTGATGATGGAAAGCAGCAAGAATTTTTACATTTCTTGGAAGGTAAAGAAATAATAAAAAATGGTGCTTTAAACGGAAAGTTTGATAAACAGTTTTTAGCCGGGATAATATCACGTTTTGAAGATGAACAAGACTATTTTGTATATGGCGCTGAATGGAAAGATATAATTGGTTACGTATTTGAGTTAATTGGTATTCCTAATGCTAATAAACGTGTAAATAAAAAAGGAAATTTTAATAACGGCCGTGATTTTGCTTCATCTCACTTTGGGAAAATCAAAATTTCCAAACGTTAATCCTATGTGCATTCGTGTGCGCACATGTGCATTTGCCATAATCATTTAATTTATTCTTCAGCTTTGCTCCATAATTGTTTTTATAATTATGGAAAAAGCATACCTAATCACAATCAATAAAGGCGACCTTGAAAACATAATTCAAAAGTGCGTTAACAAGTCGCTGCGGTTGTATGTTGCTGATGCCACGCGTGAGCAAACCAATATAAAAAAGCCTACAAAAAAGTCAACAATACAAATGCAGGAGGTATCTCATGGATAAGATTATTCTTTCTCCAATTGAGCTGCAGGATCTCCTCAACGGTTTAAGGTCCATTGTGAAAGAAGAACTGCAGGCACAGCAACAAATTCAAACGAAAAGCGAATCCCGGAAACCTATTTCGGTTGAGAAGGCCGCGGCAATAACAAATCTCTCCAGATCGAGAATTTATGCTTTGGCCCCGTCAGGAGCAATTCCCAACATCAAAAAAGGTGGCCGCTTATATTTCTACGAGGATGAGCTTTTAGCCTGGTTAGAAAGCGGTAAACGGCTTTCAAAAAGTGAGATAGATACTGCTGCGGATAATGCATTGCTTAAGAAAAAGACAGCATAAAAATTTTAATCAGACATACTAAAAAAATTAGTAAATGCAGCCGGTAGTATTGAATAACGTTTCATTGGGTTATATCAAAATAGCCAGAAAGCTAATTGAAAGTAGCATCTGGAGTAAGCCGCCACTGTATTTAAAAGTTTGGGTGTACCTGTTACTAAAGGCACAGCACAGCGATTATAAACTGCTTAAGCCCGGGCAATTATTCACTTCCATTCCTGAAATTATTGAAGCGTGCAGCTACTATGTTGGAGCCAGAAAAGAGAAGCCAACCAAGGATCAAATCTTTCAAATTATTGCCTGGTTACGAAACCCTGACGAAGGGGGTCACGAAAGCAACGTGAAAGCAACGATGATAGCAACGACGAAAGCAACACACGGAATGCTCATAACTATTTGTAATTATAACTATTATCAAGATTCAACGACATACGATAGCAACGACGATAGCAATCACGAAAAAGCTACGAAGCCGCTTCGAAAGCAACGACAACCCGATAATATAAACAAGAATGATAAGAATGATAATAAAATAGGGAGGGTGCATGTATGATTAGCGAAGATTCAATTAATAGACTAAAAGCCTCTTTAGATATTGTCGATGTGATTGGCGATATTATCAAGCTGAAAAAATCAGGCAGTGATTACGAGGCGCTTTGTCCGTTTCATAACGAAAGAACAGCATCATTCAAAGTGTCGCGCGATAAAGGAATTTATAAATGCTTCGGATGTGGTGAAACCGGTAACGCTATTGACTTTGTGATGAAATATAAATCCGAAGACTTCAATACGGTAATAAAAGAGCTTGCCGGTAAATATCATATTGGGTTAGAGCAAGATTCTAAAGCCTATAGAAAACCAGTTTTAGCTTTGAAAAAGCTAAGCGATTCTACAATACAATATTTTGAATCAAGAGGGATTTCGAATAATACGCTATTGCGGCATAGTATAGGCGAAACAGATAAAAGCATTGCGTTTCCATATTATCAGGACACTGAAATAATAACAGCAAAACATAGATCAAAAACTGAAAAAGCCTTTTGGCTGGAAAGCGGTACAAAGCTTATTTTCTATAACCTGGATTCTGTAAAAGGTGAAAAAGAATGCGTGATTTTTGAGGGAGAGATTGACTGCCTCAGTGGTTATGAAGCCGGTGTTTATAGCTGCGTTTCAGTGCCAAACGGAGCGGCAAATGGCAAATTACAATTGCAGTATGTTGATAATTGCTATCAATATTTTGAAGGAATTGAAAAGATTGTGTTGGCGGTTGATAACGATGTCCCGGGTAAAAATTTGATGAGGGAGCTATGTAGAAGGTTTGGGCCGGAAAGATGCTTTACTGTTGAATACCCTGAAGGTTGCAAAGACGCGAATGATGTTCTGGTTAAACATGGCAAAGGCGTATTGAAACAAGTAATAGAAGCTGCCAAGCCAATTCCATTGGAGGGGATAATTACACCAAATGACGTCCTTGATCATGTGAGAGATTATTACGATAACGGCTATCCGCAAGGGTGTAAAGCATACATACCAAATTTTGATGAATTGCTTCGATTTGCTTTCGGTCAGATGACTATTATCACCGGAATACCGGGAAGCGGTAAAGATGAATTTCTGAATTATATCAGCACTCAGCTCGCCAGATATCACAGATGGAAATTTGGAATTAGTGGATTCGAAGAACCGGCTGCATACACGATAACAAAACTCCAGGAAAAACTTACCAATAAGTCATTTGCCTTTAGAAAAGATGTATCAAAAAGAATAAATGAACAGGAATTTCAGGCATCATTTGAGTTTATTAATGAGCATTTCTTTTTCATCGATATAGAGCAAACAGGCGCGGAGATTGATAAAATACTATCCAAGGCTGCGGAATTGGTAAAGCGTTATGGAATCAATGCCCTTATCATAAATCCATGGAGTTGTATTGAACACAAGCGCCCGGCAAATCAAACAGAGACGGAATACGTCTGCGAAAGCATGACTAAAATGATAAACTTCTGTTTGAGGTACAATGTACATTTATTTCTTATCGCACATACAACAAAGATTCAAAAGAGCCAACTAACAAAGAAGTATGAAATACCAACACTTTACAGCATAAGCGGCTCTGCGCATTTTTTCAATAAAACACATAACGGTATAACTGTTTACAGGGATTTTGAAAAGGGAATTACAGAAGTTTTTATTCAAAAAGTAAAACAAAGCTGGCTTGGAAAATTAGGCTCATGTTGTTTCAATTTCGATACGGAAACAAGAGAATATATCCCAATTATTCAGTGATTAAAAATTAATGAATGGAGAACAATGATAAACGCACGGACCATTTTTCAAACTTTTTAAGCAATGCATTTATAAACGATGCTGTGACTAAACTTTATCAATGGCTTAGAGTAAACCCAAACGGAGGAATTTTTATTTATGGTGAACAGAAATTTTTAATAACAAAAAAGGTAAATAATGCGTAATAACACAACATACAACAACCGGCAACCGCTTTGGAAACAAAAGCTTCTCCGTGCACGTGAGCAATGGTATTTAAAGCATCATACCGCAGCCCGTGATTTTGGCGTACCCCTGCCTGTTTATTCTGATAAAGACACCAATTCATTAACCAGGTGTATCTGTGCCTGGCTGAAATATAAAGAGCACTACGCAAACCGCATCAACTCACAAGGACAGGTAAGGCTTGAACGTGTAGAGCTTGCCAATGGCGGGCATTACAAAAAGGCAAACTGGACACGCGGTAATACCAATCCCGGTACGGCTGATATAACCGCTGTGATCTACGGAAAACATATTGCAATAGAAGTTAAATGCAAAAGAACAAAAGACCGTATGCGGCCTGATCAGTTGAAAGAAAAACAGCGTATTGAAGCTGCGGGAGGAATTTACCATGTGGCAACGGATATGGAAAGTTTTATTGAATGGTATGAGCAAACATTTGAAGATAGTCGTAACGGCTTCGAATTATTTGAACAGCCTGAACAATCTAAAACCTGTTAAGCTATGGCCGCAGCAAAAGGAAATCAATATTATTTACTCGCAAAGAATTTCACGAAGCCGAAAAGCTATGAACCGCAGGAACTGTGGGAAATAGCATTGCAATATTTTGAATGGGCCGACAAGAATCCTTTGAAAGAAGAAAAGGTATTTGGCACCGGCAAGCGCATGACAGTTTCAAAAATGCGGGCAATGACAATTATAGGCTTCTGTAATTATGCTAACATTTCAAGAGATACTTTCAATCAGTATGAAAAAGATGAAGCGTATTCCGACATCTGTAGCAGAATAAAAAACCTGATTTATCAGCAAAAGTTTGAAGGCGCTGCTGCGGATTTATTAAATCCTTCAATCATTGCCCGCGAACTTGGATTAGCTGATAAGCAGGAGTTAGGATTTGATTTTGAGCAAATGAGTGATGAAGATCTTGATAGAATAATAAACAAAATTGTTTCCAGGCCCCAAAATATTTAACGATGAGCAACAAGGGCATTACCCGTAAAATGAAAATTGATTTGCTTAAAAAAATAGCAAGCGGGCAAAAGTTAAGCATACCTGATAAGTTAATCCTTAACGACGACATAGACGAAGAATGGTATCTTGATAGTGATACCGGCCTTTTAACTGAACCTGGCGGAAAAACAATGACAGAGGCAGAATGGCAAGCATTGCCTGAATTCAGCAAAATTGATTTTACAGAGATTGAATAAAATGTTACAAGATGCATAAGCAAACAATAAGCCGGCGAGAGAAAATAAATTTCTTGAAACAGGTCGCAAGTGGAAGAGAAATAAATTCTGATGAAAGATCTAAGTTTTTGGATGATGAAATATCTCAGGATGAAGTATGGTACTGCTGCAATGGATGGGCTGAAAATCATAGTACAGGGCAAAAAATAACGATAGAAGAATTGGATCGGCTGTATCCGGATAAAAGCCAAACGATAACTTTTAAGTAGCGTTTATGATCAATGATCATGAGTTGTATGCAGGTAAATACATTTTAAATGTATGTTAATGAATAAGTTATGTAGAACATAAAAACGGACATAAGATAATTACGCCACTATTACGACACAAGCGAATAAATAAGCAAGGTTAACGATAGTAAACAATTTTTAAAACAATAAAATTTCAAATTATGGGTAAAATACTCGACTTGATTCCTCAGTCTATTCATGAGGATCTATTTAAAGAAGTCCAGGAAGAAATAAAAAAGAAAGAGCAGAAGGATAAAATAAAATCTGAAGCAGAGAAAGTAGATAAGGAATTAAAAGAATGGGTTGATTCAATAATTAAATAAAAACAATAATATGGAAAATTTAATAGGAACAATATTACATTTCAGGGAAGCAGACTATAAAACCACAATTAGTAGCTATGATAAAGTCGCGCCTTATATAAGCGATATAAAAGCGATTTACGAGAGTTTTGGAATAGGGCAGCTTACTCACCCAGTTTTAAACGATCTGCTGAAATACAATACCGGCAAATATAAAGAGCAGTATATAACTACCTCTATTGACGCCATAAAGAAAGCCGGCATCATTAATAATGCGATTAACAATGCAGTTGCAAAGGAGTGTGATGCTGAAATGGAAAAACTTCACAGGTCAATTAAAAAATATCATGCTGCTTTAAAAGCTCTGGTAACATCTTCTGTTTATCCCATTTACATTGATGTAAACAAATTTGCTTTAAATGGCAAGGTCATTTTGCAGATGGAGACAGCCGAAAAGATGAAAGATGATTTTTCAATAAAAATCGTTAACACCAGTCAAGCTGAGATCTATTCACAATTTCTTTAATTGAAGAATCAATTCGATGCTTTTGCAGATAAATTAAAAACGATAGATAAACGTATTTGTGTTATTACAACCGGTGGCGGCGTATTAACAACAGACGATGACAAACATCTTTGTTTTGATGTTCCTGGAATAATGCATTTGATTAAATAACGCTACAACATAGTTTTTATGGAACATTTTAGCCAAGCAGTAGAACATCATATAAGCCTCATTCAAGAGTCGCAGAAAGCTTTTGAACGTGCCAAACAAAACTTCCATGCTCAAGCAAAAGGAATAGTTGATTTTGAAAAAATGGGAATAATTTCAGATGCAACTGATGAAAATATTAAACGTGCCGAAGTTTATTCCAGGGCTGTAAATAGAAGCATTTTACAAATGCGTTCAGATAGATTGCGAGCGATATCTGACGCTTTAATGCAAGCCTCAAATGATGATAAATTCTATTCTCAGTTTGTCAACGAAGAAAGAGGAGTAAGAATTGTAATTCAAAGGGTGATTGATTCATATGTTGAATGGGATGAAAACCTCTACTCCAAGTATGAACAAATAGAGTTGATGCTATTTAGAAAACGCTTTGGCAATGCAAACTAAGCTTCACGATATATACTCTTTGACATTAGGCGCCTTCATCAATGCTTACTGTGATCACGATTTTTCCGGATTGGTAATTTCCGGTGAGCCAACAAGCGAAGAATTAAAGCTCGCATGGTCTGATATTCTACAGGCATATAACGATGGTTTGATGGGTGATGAAATGAGTGACATACTTTTTTTGCAGAGGCGAATTGCTTACAATCAGATTAAATGTCAGGCCATAGATCTAATCCTGTACCGGCTCTGTATTCAATTCGATTCGGAAATATGGAAAGAACTTGCAGAGCATATTGGTCATTTCGACTTCAGCAAAATTGACACTAACGATCAAGAAGATTACCTGAAAGGGTTGCAGTGGGCGATTGATGATAAACGGAGGCTTATATATGATATTGATGAAATGGGAAAAGAGCTGCAAAGATTAAGCAAAGGCCAATCAGGCCAAATAGAAATGTCAAAAAATCATTTTTCGAGGCTGGTTGTAGTACTTAGTGAACATAACGGTTATTATATAGACCGAAATAAAATAATAACGAGCGATTTTGTGGAAATGATCGCTATAGTAAGAAAGAAAATAGAAAAAGCCGAGTCCTCACAACAAAAATAATAAGCATATATGCCAGGAGAAATTAAACTTAGTTCAATAGTAGATATACCTGCAATAAGCCAGGAGATCGACGCCACTAAAAAGAAACTCGCAGAAGTAGATGCAACTATCAAATCAATTAAGCCGCTAAGCTTTAGCTTGATGAATGCAAACGGCTTGTCAGAGTTGAAAAAAGTACAAGCTGATATTGTCAATCTTACCAAGTCTGTTACTGATGCTTATAAAACAATGATTGATATAAAGCAGAAGGATACAAAAGCCACTATCGACAATGATAAAGCAAAGCAACAGCAGCTTAAGACTGATCAGGAGACTGTCAAGCTGATGCAGCAAGAGGAAAAGCAGGAACAGGAACAAATAAAAACCAAAAAGCTAAAGCGTCAGGAACAGGAGGCTGTAACAAAACTTTCCTTACAGGAAGCAAAGCAGGCTGCAGAGCTTTCAAATGATTATCTGCAATTAAGTAAGGCTTATAATGATGCAGCCCTCAAAGCCAAAAACTATGCACTTACTTTAGGTGAACAGCACCCGGTAACCGTTCAGACTGTAAAGGATGCAAAAGGCATGTATGATATTCTTTACCGTGTTGATAGTGCAGTAGGTCAACATCAAAGGAATGTAGGTAACTATGCATCTGCTTTCAATGGCCTAAACCAATCTTTTGCTCAAGTGGCAAGGGAGTTGCCCTCCTTAACTATTTCAGCACAGCAATTCTTTTTGGCTATTTCGAATAACCTCCCAATGGTTGCCGATGAAATTGCCAGGGCAAAAGTAGAAATAGCAGCACTGAAAGCAGAAGGTAAAGATGCCCCTTCATTGTTATCGAGAATCGGGGGCGCTTTGTTTTCATGGCAAACGTTGCTGGCTGTTGGAATTACATTGCTAACTGCATACGGAAAAGAACTTGTTGAATGGGTTGCAGGTATGTTCAAGGGCGCCGATGCAACAAAAGCCGCCGCAGAAAATCTTAAGTTATATGCATCAGAAGCGGATAACGCAAAGAAGTCTCTAAGTGAATTTAACACAGAGCTGCAGCAATTACAGCAGCTATACAGTACAAGTAATAAAGTCAGGTTTTTTGGAAACAGCGCTGAAACACAATTATTAGATGTAAAAAACAATTTGGCTTTTGTAATTACTGCATATAATGAGCTTGGCAAAAAAGTTGAAGAAGCTACAGAGCGAACGCTTAAGGCAGGTGATGCCTTTAGTACAATAGTAGCTAAATATGGGCAAGGTTCTGAAGAAGCTAAAAAAGCAGAAGAAGATTATAACAAAATAGTGCAATCACAATTCGACCTGCAGGAAGAACAGAAGAGAAAAATAAATGAAGTTGACCTTGCCAGGCGGCAACTACAGTTAGCGCAAAAGCAGTTTGATGAGGACGAGTTGCAAAGATTGAGAGAAATAAACCAAGAACTTCATAATACAAGTTTTCAAGATAGAAAAGAATCGCTTGAAAATGAAATTGATAAACAGAAAGAAATAACAGCCAATGATAGCATTCTTTATACTTTTCGCAATGATGCGGCTCAGAAGTCCTTTGATTTAACAACCAAACTCATCAATCTGGAATTAGCTCATAAAAAACATGCAATTGATGAGCAAATTGAGCTTATAAAACACGAATTGGAAATTAACCAAATACCTGAAACGCAAGCTGCTAAATTAATTGAAGTTGAACTTGCTAAACGCAAATTAGCTTCAAAAGAAGCTGGAAGAGCCATTAAAAAAAATGAAGACGAATTAAATAAAGATCTTAAGAAAATTTATGCTGACAGATATAAATTTCAACAGAATCCATCAATATCCACTCCGCACCAAGAGAATGAACGGCTGCTCAAAGAGCTTGAAGACCTTCACACAAAAGGTTTAATATCTGAAAAAGATTATCAGTTAAAGCTTGCAAAACTGAGAGCCGATGAATTTAATAATCTACCCTACAAAGAACAGGTAGAAAAGCAACTCGAAGCGCATAAGAAATTTGAATCCGATTATATAAAAACAATTGAAGAAGGCAATCAATACATTCTTGATCAAACAGCCGTTACTTATAAAAAAGAGCAGAAAGCCCTTGATGATAAATTTAATAATCAATTAATTTCCCAGGAAGAATTTCAAAAAGAATCTGTAGCACTTGCTACAAAATATACAGCCGATACGTTTGCTATTTCAATAAAGAATTTGAATACGCTTATAAATGAGACAAAAACATCCGCAGAAGAAAGAATGAAGTATGAGAAGCAGCTTGCAGACCTTCAACTTCAATTGGATGAAAAAGTAACCAATGAGCGAATACAAAATCTAAATGATCTTAAGAATACTGAAAAACAATTTGTCGATGAATTTATCAATCTCACTCAGGCAATTATTGATGGAGGATATGATAAGCAAAAGAAGGCAATACAAGATTTAATGGTAACACAAGATGCCGCTTATCAGCAGGAGATAACAAACATTCAAAATTCTACCTTATCACAACAAGAAAAGGCCGACAAAATTACCGTATTGCAGGCCGAACAAGTTGCGAAGGATAAGCAATTTCAAAACGAACAGATGGAAATCGATAGAAAAAAAGCGCGTCTTGACAAAATAATTGGAATTGCGACCATTGGCATTCATACAGCGGAAACAGTATCAACGCTTATCACTAAAGCAGCAGAAGCAAAGGCCGAAGCTGCAGTATTAGCCTCAAACCCGTTTACAGCCGCTTACGCCTCAGTTGCATTGGCATCTGCAGCAAGCATTATCGCACAAATACCGCTTGTGATTGCGATGGGTGCAGCGCAAATTGCGGCTATTGCCGCTGTGCCTGCTATGGAAAAAGGAGGAAAGGTTAAAGAAGATGGCCCGGTACTCGTATCAGAAAAAGGCAGGGAGCTTTATATTTCACCTTCCGGGGAAATGTTTTACACGCCGGCAAAGCCTTCTATTTTATATCTTGAAAAGGGCGGAGAGGTGATCCCGAATCATGAGCTTGGCAATATTTCGTCATCACAAACTATAAAGAAAATTATTCATTCTAAATACGGCAAGTCAGATAATAACTATCAGCCAATTATTAAAGAGTTGAAGGAAGGATTTAACAAGAGTGCTGATCGAATTGTAAACGGCTATAAAAGGAACCGGCCTTACGTGAAGGTGAATAATAATATCGGCAAGGATATAGAGTTGATGAATTGGGTAAGAAGAAATATGTTGTAAAAAGACAAGCAGGCAATTTACAAATATCCATGTATGGCAACAGTTGATCAGATAATATTAGTATTTAATCGTCTGCAGGCAAACCTGGAGCAACTCATTAATAATACCATTGAAGAAACTAAGAATAGCCTGACAGATGATATTAAAGCTCAACTGTATGCCGGCACCGATGCAACCGGCAATAAAATAACTCCACGCTATCGAAATGTCAGATATGCTAAAAAGAAAGCCTTCCTGAATCCAAGACCTGGTTTATTTACACCGGATTTAAAACTAACCGGTGCGCTTTACAAAGGGCTTTTTGCCTTGGTGTACGAAGAGAATCTATTGTTTAGTTCAAATGTTGATTATGCTGGCCTGCTTGAAAAGAAATACGGCATCAAAATATTTGAACCGAACCGCAGCAACCTGAATGATTACATTACGGGCAAGTTCAGGCCGGCGCTTTTTCATAAGATTGAGGTGCAAACCGGGCTGAGTTTTCAATGATCCTCCTTCATGGTTCCTTCATACATCATCCATGCTTCCTTCATGAAAGCGCCATGATGACCAAACAAAAAAGCCCCATATTAGCGGGGCAAGTTTGGAGTAAACGGTAGAAAACTCTTAAATTATTTTGCAGTTAATTTCGATTGCGTTGCAAAACTATTCCAGGTAGAAGCAATACAGTGCGTCAAATGACTCAAAAATGCAGGAGTTGTATAACTACTACTTCGTTTAAAAACTGAAAGACCTTTGTTTCTTCAATTAGGATACAAATAACTATTGTGTTAAATTGTTTCATTTGTTTTGATTATTTCGTTTATTTCGTTTACGTTTGGTATAAAACAAAAAACCATGGAAGCATTAGAACAAATTAGAAGGCCATCAAAATCAGAGCAAAAGGTGGCAATTGAATCTTATAATGCATTGGCTGCTGTTCTCAAGCAAATTCATTCTGAACAAACTGAAATAGAGATAGAGGAAACCAACAATAAAATAAAGATTCCATTAAAAGCACTCAAGCTTTTAAGTGATATTTTGAAAGCCATGAGCCAGGGTAAACTTATATCTATGGTTCCAATAGCTGCTGAAGTCACTACCCAAAAAGCATCAGAAATTTTAGGATGCTCCCGGCCACATGTTGTGAAACTATTAGAGCGAGGAGAAATAAACTATACAAAAGTTGGTAAGCACAGACGGATAAAATATGAAGACATTCTTGGATACAAAAATAAAATGAAGGAGCAGCAAAAGAAACGCATTATTGACATTATGAATTTTGATGAAGAAATAGGATTATATGATTCATAGTGTAAGGTTTAAAGCTGTTCTTGATACAAATGTTATTTATCCAGTCATAATCAGAGATTTATTGTTTTGGTTTGCTCATTATGATTTATATACTCCAAAATGGAGTAACAATATATTTGATGAGTGGAGAGATGTGATGGAAAGAAAGGGAGTACCGCCTGAAGAAGCTGAAAAAAGAGTTCAAAAAGCGAACCTTGCTTTCCCGGACGCATTGGTACAAAATTATGAAGCGCTTATTAAAACTTTAAAATTACCTGATTCGAAGGATTGTCACGTATTAGCCGCAGCCATAAAAACGAATGCCGACCTTATAGTTACCAATAACATAAAGGACTTTCCTGAAGGGTACCTTGATTCATTTGGTTTAAAAGCCAAAACAGCAGATGATTTTCTTACTGATATAATTGACTTAAATCCGGATCGTGCAATTGCAGCATTTAAAGAAATGGTATTGCACAAGAAAAATCCAGATTTGGATGAATACCAGGTCTTAGACCTGTTGAGAAAAAATGGCCTGACAGATACAGCCAACTATTTACACTCTTTATTATAAAAGATTAAACTCAAAACTACAATTGGTAGTATATCTATTGGTTTGTGTCGGAGTTGTGGTGAAATGATAAAATAAAAAAGAGCTACAGAAACCGTAACTCTCTCATTTTAAGCGCTCCTGAAGCTGGACTTGAACCAGCGACCCTCTGATTAACAGTCAGATGCTCTAACCAGCTGAGCTATTCAGGAATATTTTTTTCTTTTTCCTGTGACCCCCCTGATTAATCCCGTATGTACGGGACTCTAACCAGCTGAGCTATTCAGGAATGTTTTTGCCCCTTTGATTGAGTTATTCAGAAGGGGCAGCAAAAATAAAGGTTTTTACATTTTCAGCAACTGAAATTTTAAAAGCCCTTGTTAAAAGAAATAATCTGTTTTGTAAGGATAACGCGACTTATATAACGCTCTTACCTGCTGTAGTATGGAATTCCGGAGTTTATCAATGTTTGTTCTTTCTATTGCCGAAATAAAAACTGCGTTTCCGTTAGTTTCCTGTAGCCATCTTTGCTCCAACTGGCGCAGTATCTCCTGCTTGGCGGCGTCATCCAGCCATTCATCAAACATTTTTTCTTCATACACATCTATCTTATTAAACACCGTAATCACCGGTTTGTCAAAAGCAGCTAATTCCTGTAAAGTTTTATTTACTGTCGTCATCTGCTCTTCGTATTTGGGATGCGAAATGTCCACCACATGCAACAACAGGTCGGCTTCACGTACTTCATCCAGCGTGCTTTTAAAGCTTTCTATCAAATGATGTGGCAGCTTCCTGATAAAACCCACGGTATCGCTTAAAAGAAAGGGCGTGTTTTCAAAAACAACTTTACGGGTGGTGGTATCCAGTGTGGCAAAAAGTTTATTCTCGGCAAAAACATCGCTCTTGCTCACAAGATTCATAAGGGTACTTTTACCAACATTTGTGTAACCCACCAATGAAACCCTGATGAATTCCCCCCGTTCTTTTCTCTGTGTGAAGGATTGCTTATCGATCTCATGCAATCTTTTGCGCAGCAGCGAAATCTTATCGCGCACAATACGCCTGTCTGTTTCTATTTCGGTTTCTCCGGGACCTCTTGTGCCGATACCACCACCAAGCCTTTCAAGGTGTTTCCACATGCCGCGCAATCTTGGCAATATGTATTGATATTGCGCCAGCTCCACCTGTGCTTTTGCACGCGCTGTTTTTGCCCGCCTTGCGAATATGTCAAGAATAAGATCGCTGCGGTCTATTGTTTTCACATCAACCGCTTTTTCAATATTGGTTATTTGCGAGCCGCTTAACTCGTCATCAAAAATGATGATGTTGGCAGGATGTGTTTTAAGATAATTGGCTACTTCCTCCAGTTTGCCCTTTCCGATGAAAGTCCTGCTGTCAGGCTGAGGAAGCTTCTGGAAGAATCTTTTTATTTCAATGGCGCCGGCAGTTTCAGCAAGAAAGGCAAGCTCATCCAGGTTCTCCATCACTTCACGCTCGTCCTGGTTTTTTTGTATCACACCAACGAGTATTGCTTTTTCTTCAGCCTTAACCTGTTGCCTGATGTCAATCAAATGTTAATCGCTTTTTGTGAAAAGATAGAACAAAAATTGCCGAATATCAAACACAAATTAAAGGCCGCTTAACGTAATACCAAAGGCCAAAGGATGAATAGTAGGGCCCGCGCCGGGTTTTAGAAAACTTGTTACCTGGTAAGAAGCATCCAACGAAATATGTCCATAACCGATGCGCCCGGTGAGTGCGAAACGGGTGTTGTTAATAAACTTCTTGTCAGACTCTTTTTGTATATAGTTTTTAGCGTAGAGGGAGTTTCCACTTGAGTCAACAAAATTTTTCCCTTTGGTGTGGGCTGTTATTAAAAGTCCGAATTTGCCACCTATTGCAAATTTAAATCCTTTATCAGGTTGCACAGGGTTTCCTACATAACGCAGCTCGAGCGGTGCTTCAATAAAACCCGTTGACAATTTAAACTTATCAAAATGGTTAACTGATGTTACATTGGTAAAGGGCAGCGTTGGTGTATTCGATTTGAGGTTGACATAAGTATTGGAGAAAAATATATTGCTCGTTCCCACACCTATCCCAATACCCACGCTGAAATTAGGGCTGGACCTGAAAGGTTTATCCAGCATAACATATGCATTAAAATGCCTTGAAAAACCTGATGTATTAATGCTATCTGGAACATCGCCCCATCCATCAGCGCCAAACTGGATCATAAAATGGTCATTTGCCCTTGTGCTCAGGTCAAGCTTCGACCAGTCTTTTTTTGGTTTTTCCGGTGTGGTAAGTATAGCCGTTGTATCAACCTGTGATCTTGCAATAACCGAAACAATTATAAACAGAAAGAGAACAAAAGATTTTTTCATTAGTGCGTTTTGTTTAAAAGTCATTGCGGGCAGAATTTTGGCTTCACCGGTAAAGAATTTCTGCTTTATTGAGTTCGAATTTTTTGATGCGGGCAAAAATAAACGAATTCAACCTACACCCTCGGTTAAAATAACGCAAAATAAATTTGTGTTAAAGAAGAATGTCCATGCCTGTGAAACCAGTGAATTTGAATGCTGCAGCCTTATAATTTGGCAAAATTGTATAAAGCATACCGCTGCGGTGGCGTGAAAATTGAGGCTAAGCCGTTATGAAACATTTACTTTTTGCAGGGTTATTTTTATCTGCTGTACTATACGGGTCCAATATGCAAAATAATAGTCTCCGGTATCCGGGAGACAGTAAGGTTATCCAGGATACATCTACTATAGCCGGTGGCTGGTATCTTATGCCTGTATTACCGTCAGACACCGCCGCGGGAAAAATTCCAACACTGAATTTTGATCTGTCTGGCGGCAGATTTTCCGGTAATAACGGATGTAATACCATGAGCGGCAGTTTTTTTATAAAAGAGGATGCACTAAGATTCGGTGACAATGTGGTATCAACAAAAATGGTATGCCCGGGTTATAATGAAAAACCGTTCGTGGACAACCTGCTAAAAACAAACCGTTTTATGATCAGGGATGGTGTGTTGCAATTAATGTACAATACCACAATCCTTTCTAAATGGACGAGAGTTGCTGATACATCGGCTTCAAAAAAAGCTTAAGAAATAAACCTGTAAAACACATCATTTTTAATGCACATATGGCACAATAGTTGAATTATTAACTATAGCATTTAAATGCTGATCCATATGAACGGTTCATTTATGATACCGGAAATATTAGCTGTTTCAAAACTATTTAAAGCAGCAGAAGGTTCAGAAAAACCACACGGGAATATCAGTATCCTCGCCAACAGTTTTAAAGGTGTAAATCTTAGTGATCTTAAAAAAAGAAAAGATTCTTTAATTATATGGAATTAAGAATCAACCTTGGGCTCAATTGGTCCCCCGGTACATCTGTGCCGGGGTTTTTTTATACCAGGTGAGTGGTTTCGGTTTGATGCTTAATTATTTGCCTAACCCATACTTTGTTTTGTAGCGTTCGTATAACTGTTTTTGTTTGTTATCAAGATTTAACTGGCGTCCTTGAATAAACGCATAACCGATGTTACTGGTTTTTATATCAAGCACATCGCCATCGCTTACAATGATGTTGGCATCTTTACCTGTTTCCAGTGAGCCGGTTTGTTTGTCAATACCCAGGATCTTTGCAGCATTCAATGTGACGGCCTGCAGCGCCTGTTCTTTTGTCAAGCCAAAACCCACTGCAACACCCGCATTGAACATCAAATTTCTTCCACGGTTCATCTCATCGAAATCATTGATACAATAGAGCACGCCTGCCTGTTGTAACTGGTAAGGCAGTTTTGCATATGCATCAATATCATCATCCTGCATCAATGGCAGGTTGTGCATTTGATTCAACACCACAGCAATATTGTTTTGCTTAAGATAGTCCGCAATTTTATAGCTTTCCGTCCCACCCACAATTACCGTTCTAAAACCAAATTCCTTTGCAAATTCAACAGCTATCATCATTTCATTTACCATTTCACAAGACACAAAAAGCGTTTGTGTTTTATCAAATAAACCTTTCACTGATTCAAACTTGATATTCGTTGTGGCATGCGTTGATTCATTCAAATAAGCTTTTGCTTCACGAAAGAAATTACGCACTTCATCAATTCGTTTGTAAGCTTCTTCCAGCACTTTGTTTGAAGTATTTTCTGTTGATGTTGCCACCAGCGAAGGCATATTGAAATTAATACCGATGTCTTTTTTATAAACTGCATCTTCCCAGTTCCAGCCATCTAGCTGCATTACAGATGATGAACCTGCTATAATGCCACCCTGCGGAACAATATTAGCCAACAATACACCATTGCTCCGTACCGTATTAATGATCTTTGAATCTGTATTATAAGCAACAAGCGAACGAACATCAGGATTCAGATCGCCTAATTCATAGGCATCCTGTTCAGACCTAATGGCGCTTATTTCTGATAAGCCAATATTGCTCGAGCTAAGAATTAATCCGGGGTAGATCTGCTTGCCGGTGCAATCAATGGTTTTTGCATTGGCTACATCAACTGATTTTCCAACAGCTGTTATTTTCCCATTTGAAAAAATAATCGTTCCATCATCAATTACCTCTCCATTCCCAACATGGATAGTTGCGTGGGTTAATGCTATTGTTTCGGTTTGTGGGGGAGCGGGGAGGATGTTGGACTGGGAAAATGTTTTTGTTATGATTAGTAAACAAAGAATGGTGAGAATATTTTTCATTATTATTAGTTTAATGTTTGGAGTTCACAAGTTCACGTTTTTACGGGTTCACAGGTTATTTAAACTTCGTTCCTTTCATTTCACTTTTGTGTAAATAATCAATCAGTTTTTGCAGTAATACGATAATTTCTTTTGCGAGATTATAAAGCCAATCAAACTCCCTTTGCGTAAGATAATTTCTATCCAAAGCCCGATAAAGTTGGGAACGGAATTCACCGCATGATCCTTTTGAAATATAAAGGAACTGAATAAACTCTTTATTGCAGCCGCGCTCAAAGCCTTCAGCAATATTGTCCATGATCGAACCTGAAGAACTTTCAATCTGATCAATAAGTTTATAACTGCGTTTAAATTTTCCTTCGTCAATTATATCACCAATAAACTTATTTAACTCCCTTGCTTTCTGCCAGGAAATAATATCCTCAAAATGTTTTATAGTTGCCATTTTTTAGAATTTAGTTTTAATCAACTGTGAACTCTTGAACATTTAAACTTCTTCTGTCTTCTTCACATTCATTCACCTGATCAAAAGTTCTCACCGCCGGTTGTGTTTTGGCGCCACCTTTTTTCGCGGACAACATTTTTTGAATCAAACGGTTTCTTTCCTGTGTTATATAGATGCGCATGCTTGAATCACGTTGCCTGTCGTAATATTCAATGCCGTCAACAAATGTTTTTTGTGCCGTGGCATATACACTTAGGGGATTGTCATTCCATAAAACTACGTCGGCATCTTTGCCCGCCTTAATACTTCCTACCCTGTCAGCAATATGCAACATAATTGCCGGGTTTAAGGTGCATAGTTTAAATGCCTGTTCTTCTGTTAAACCACCATATTTTATACTCTTGGCTGCTTCCTGGTTTAAGTGCCGCGCCTGTTCAGGATCGTCGCTGTTTACGGCAACGGTTAAGCCAACATTTGTCATTAATGCCATATTATAAGGAATGGCATCTTCCACTTCTGCCTTATATGCCCACCAGTCGCTGAAGGTAGATGCATAGGCGCCATGTGCTTTCATTTTATCGGCCACCTTGTATCCTTCAAGAATATGGGTGAATGTGTTCACTTTAAAATGAAAGGAGTCTGCAACATGCATCAGCATATTTATTTCGCTCTGCACATAGGAGTGACAGGTGATAAATCTTTTATGATTGAGGATTTCTGATAATGCTTCCAGCTCCAGGTCCTTTCTTTTATCAGCGCCTTGTTTCTGATAATCTTCCGCACGGGTAAAAGCATCCACCAAAACCTGTTCAACGCCCATACGTGTATTGGGATAACGGTTATTAGTGGGGCTATAAGAACGCTTTACATTTTCACCTAAGGCAAACTTTATAAATGGATCCCAGTTAGCGAACTTCATTTCTTCTGCATCTTTACCCCAGCGTAATTTTAATAATTGTGATTGTCCACCGATGGTATTGCAACTGCCATGCAAAATATGTGCGCTTGTAACACCATCAGAGAGTTGGCGATATATTTGTACATCCTCCGGGTCAATAGCATCCTCAACGCGTACTTCTGCTGTTACAGACTGGGAACATTCATTTACGCCGCCTGTGACAGCAATATGCGAATGTTCATCAATCACACCTGCTGTTAAGTATTTGCCGGTTGCGTCAATTTGTTTGGCGTTGCCTGCAGCTAAATTTTTTCCGATAGCGGAAATCTTTCCGGCTTTAATCATTACATCTGTGTTCTGTAAAATGCCATCAGCTTCATTGGTACACACCGTAGCATTTTTGATCAGCACATCTTCCTGTTCGGGGGCTTCTGAGAACCCATATCCGTTAAAAGGATAAAGCACTGTTGTATTGATGGCTTCTTTCTTTTTTGGCTTCGATGTATCAGGCTTTTCAACATAAGCACCGGAGGAAAGCATGTTCCATGCAACGACGTTTCCATTGGCATCGTAGCCGGAGCCGGTCCACATGGCATCGCTTATGATACCAGACAACAAATTGTTTTTTGTGCTGTCTGCTTTGTTGCTCCATTTTAAGTTAACTGTATTATTAGTGATACTTAACTGTAGATCTGTTTTGGTTGTATCCCCTGTTGGTGTAACAGTTGCAGAAAGTTTACCCGGCTTGCCTTCTATTGCAACATTATATTCCTTATTGTTGTTGTTTTGTTTCACCGATAGCTTGTAATTACCACGATAATCTTTCCATCCATTATTGGTGAGCAGAAATTTTTTGCCTTGTATCCAGTTTTGTAAAAAGATGGTATTCTCATCAAACACCGGCCCGGTAGTGATAATAAAATCAGCAAGCTTTCCAACTTCAAGGCTTCCTATTCTATCGTAAACGCCGATTAAAGTTGCGGGCGTTTTGGTTAATGCATCCAGTGCTTTGGTTTCGCTTAACCCGTTTTCTATTGCTTTGCGGAGGTTTGCTAAAAAATCAGATGTTGCTGTTCCGCTCGAAGTGAGCGCAAAGTTTAATCCTGCCTTGTCAAATATGCCTGGTTCCAGCGGCGCCATTTCCCAATGTTTCATCACACCTAATGCCACCAGTCTTGCTGCATTGGGATCTTCCACATCAATGGCATTTGGAAAATTTAATGGTAAAATAAAACTGGCTTTTGATGCCTTCATTTCATCCATGCGCTGGTATTCATTGCCACCGCCTTTGATTATATATTGAACCCCGAACTCATCGGCAATCTTTTTGGCGCGTAATACATTCCATTTATCACCGGCATCAAAGATCTGCGGTAGTGTTTGATTATTGTTCCACGCTTCCAGCGAGAGATTGATACCTTCACTTGTTGATTTCTCTTTTTCTTCGGGTTTAAGGTTTTTATACCATTGTGCATCTAAATAAGTTTGCCTGATCAAAGCAACTGATCCCATCATTGATGTAGGATAATCCTGTGTTGAACTGCCTTTGCTGAAAGAATAAAATGCTGCTGCTTTGTCTTTCAACATATCTAAATTTTCTTTTTCATCACTCAGTGTTACCAACGTTCCGGTACCACGGGCAATGCCATCCTGCAAATGAGAAAGCACAACACCAAATCCAATGCTGCGCAGATCTTTTGCTTTTGTTTCATTAGCCGTAAAAATTTTCGAAGCATCAGTTTCCGGGCGTATTGCCTGGTTCCATCCATAAGCGCCTTTGGTTTCGCTTACAAACCGGGGCAGGTTACTTGCGCGTTGTGGCTGTTGGGCAACTGTAATTCCATAATCACTTGCCAGTTCAATAAAAGAGGGATAGATATATTTTCCCTTACAATCTATGCCTGGTGCGCCTTTGGGAATAGTTATATTGTTTCCGACCGCAATTATTTTTCCCTGTTTGATGATGAGTGTCGCATCATTCAATGTCGTCTTCGGATCTTTTACGATGGTCGCATGTGTAAATGCGACGTAACCTTCGCGGTAATCCTG
Source organism: Parafilimonas sp. (assembly GCA_036274175.1). Classification (GTDB taxonomy): domain Bacteria; phylum Bacteroidota; class Bacteroidia; order Chitinophagales; family Chitinophagaceae; genus Parafilimonas. The sequence continues at coordinate 3,970 of DASUGF010000006.1, read as the reverse complement.
AATGCCGTTAACGGGAAAAGTTTCCTGTGCTGATGCGGTTAGTATAATGCAGCAAAAGAGGAAGAGCAGTTGGTGCTTTTTCATTATCATTTATTCGATTAAAAAAATAAAACTAAGGCTTTGAGTTCAAAAACGAATTAAACCATTAAGATGGCAGTCATTTCTTTATATTCAACCTGAATGCAAATAAACCAACAAACAATATGCTCGATAACAGTAAATGTATGGGTTGAATGAAGGCAGGAATATTAAAACTTGCCAGGGAAATACCTGCTGCCATCAATAAAAGAACAATCAATAATAAAAACAAACCGCCGCGCTGTAACGGCACATACGATAAAGAACGCCAAAACACTACTATTACCAATACCGATGTTATAACCGCAATGATTTTGTGCATATCAAAAACGGTATTCAATTGTTGCAGCCAGGTTTCGCGCTGCTGATAATTCAATGCCTTTGAAACTTCATCCACCTGCTCGCGAACGTCGGCGCCGATAATTATCTGTACCAATACAATGATAAGCGCTATTGTGGTGATAGTACGCAATTTTTTGTCGTGTACAAATTTCTCATCATTCAGTTTATGTAAAATTATTACGGGAATGATAGCAAGAAATAATGCGCCGAGCATGTGCAATGTTATTTTAACCACCGCCAGATTTGTATCTACAACCAGCTTGCCGAGCCATGCCTCAAACAAAGTTCCGACAAGGAATAAACAGGAGAACCAGCATATGGCCTGTTTTGTCCTGAAAAATTTTTTAAAGCTCCAACCAACATGTATCACCAATAAAATTCCCAGCATGCCTGTAATCAGCCGGTTCACATATTCTACCCAGGCATGAACAGGGTTATATTCTTTGTCAATATCCTGTTTGTCCAGGTATTTTTTATAGTCTGCCGGCAGGTCTTTTGCACTTAAAGGAGGGGCAAGTTTTCCATAACAATGCGGCCAGTCGGGGCAGCCCATACCACTTTGGGTTGTACGCACAATGCCGCCGGCAAGAATCACCAAAAAAACAAAGATCAAAACAATACGTGTATAATTTAAATAAGTGCTCATCAGATATTTAGTAAGGCAAAAATAATTGCTCAGCATCATTCTTATATAATTCCGGTGTTTTTTAAAACCTGCCGGATTTTATGCTGACTTATCCATCTACTGCGTATTTTTAAGCCCTCATAAATAAAATAATTTTATTGCCGCCATGAAATGAGCCATAAGTTTGAGGCAAAGCACCATCAATTATTTTAATAACAGGTTGAGAGTTCGCAAACGCGATTAAAAAATTAAAGCATGTGAGTCATTACAGGTAACAAAAAAAATAAAAATTTATACATGAAACGCAGACATTTTATTCAATCAGCAGCAGCGTACGCAGCAGGCGCTGCTTTATTGCCCAAAAATTTATCAGCAGCAAAGAAAATTGCAGCGGCTGATAAAATACGTATTGGTGCGATTGGTATTAACGGTATGGGCTGGAGCGACCTTACTGCGATGCTTAAGCATCCCGAAGCAGAAGTTGTGGCTTTATGCGATGTGGATAAAAACGTATTAGACAAACGCGTGGCAGAGCTTAAACAAAAAAATATCAATGTAACAGCTTATGGCGATTACCGCAAACTGCTGGAAAATAAAGATGTGGATGCGGTGATCATTGGCACGCCTGATCATTGGCATTGCAAGATTATGGTGGATGCCTGTGCCGCCGGTAAAGATGTGTATTGCGAAAAACCGGTGGGCAATTCAATTGTTGAATGTGAGCGAATGGTTAATGCCCAAAAAAAATATAATAAAGTGGTGCAGGTTGGCCAGTGGCAACGCAGCAACAAACACTATGCGGATGCCATGGATTTTGTGCGCTCGGGAAAACTGGGGAATGTTCGTCTTGTAAAAGCCTGGGCATACCAGGGATGGATGAAGTCAGTTCCTGTGCTACCTGATGGACCTGCACCTGCCGGCGTTGATTATGATATGTGGCTTGGTCCCGCTGAGAAACGTCCTTTCAATCCTAACCGGTTTCATTTTAATTTCCGCTGGTATTGGGATTATGCAGGCGGCCTGATGACAGATTGGGGCGTGCACATGATCGACTATGCATTATTGGGTTCACAGGCAACTGTTCCCAAAAGCATCATGGCAAGCGGTGGAAAATTTGCTTATCCCGACGATGCGGAACAAACACCCGATACGCTTACCACGGTATATGACTTTGGTAGTTTCAACATGCTGTGGGAACATGCCACCGGAATAAACGACGGACCTTACACAAGAGATCATGGCGTTGCATTCATCGGTAATAACGGAACGCTTATTGTTGACCGTGGCGGATGGGAAGTATTGCCTGAAAAGATAAATGGAAGCAACAAAATGGATGCTGTGGCACGGCAGCCAAAAACAGATGACGGGCTCTTCCTGCATACAGGAAATTTTCTTCAGGTAATGAAGTCAAGGAAGATGGGAGATTTAAAATGCCCGGTGCAGGCAGCGGCACACGTGGCGACGGTTTGCCAGATGGGTAATATCGCATTCAGAACCGGTAAGAAAATTTATTGGGATGACACAAAGAATAAATTTACCGATGATGATTCCAACCAGTTACTGGCTGCGAAATATCATAACGGGTACGAGTTGCCGAATGTGTAATGATCTATCAACTAATAATATAAATTTTTTATTGATTATCAAGGCTGTTTACTATGATCAATTTTTAAATATTCAATAATCAACACTCAATAAGCAATATTCATTTATATGGTTCTTCAATTGAACATTGTGTATTGAATATTGAATATTGAGAGTTTTAGTTCATGACATTGATAGATTATTGAGCATTGATTTATTAATATTCAATAATCAATGCTCAATAATCAATGCTCAATAATCAATATTCAATGGCATACAAAAAGAAATTCAAAAAAATCAACTTTCATTTTTCACACTATGTTGTATGTTGCAACATCGCTTTAATAAAAAATCATTAAACAAATATTCCCCACATGAGTAAAAAAATCTTCCTATCCGCTGCCTGCTCTGTATGTTTAATTATAGCCAACGCCCAGGTGGATTCTACCACTGAAATGACGGCATCGCTTCGCTATGTTGGAGACACTTCCAAACCACAGGCAACAGAATTTTACAGACCGGTTCCGCCGGTTGTTACACCGGGTGCAACACCACAGGATGCACCGTCTGATGCTATCATTTTATTTGGCGGTAACAACCTGGATGCATGGCATTCAGATAAAGACAGCACCAAACCTGCTGAATGGATCGTGAAAGACGGCGCGTTCACCGTAAATAAAAAAACGGGCGGTATTATAACCAAACAACGTTTCACAGATTACCAGTTACATATTGAATGGCGCATTCCCACCGATATACACGGCAGTGGCCAGGGACGCGGTAACAGTGGTATCTTCCTCGCAAATACGAGCATGGGTGACGAGGGGTATGAGTTACAGGTATTGGATTGTTATAACAACAAAACTTATGTTAACGGTCAAACAGGCGCCATGTATAAGCAAGGGATTCCCCTGGCAAACGCCTGCAAAAAACCCGGAGAATGGCAAACCTATGATGTTATCTGGAGGGCGCCGCGTTTTGATGCCGCCGGCAATTTGACAGATTCTGCCCGGGTAACCGTTCTGCATAATGGCGTGCTTTTGCAAAATAATTTTGCCTTGAGAGGTGTAACAAGGTATATCGGTTTGCCTTATTATAAAGCGCATGGTGCGGCGCCAATTAAATTGCAATCGCATGGTGACCCAAGTGAGCCGATCAGCTTTAGAAATATTTGGATAAGGCAGCTGAATTAGCCGGAAGGTGAGTGGTGAGTCTATATGTAAAAGGTTTCGGTACAGCAACAGTCCGAGATTTGATCAAGGCTGTAATGAAGAACTTTGCTGATTATTTAATTCAAAAACATTAGTTATGAAACAGCAAACTTCAGCTATTACCGAAACC
>DASUGF010000005.1:0-66584 GCA_036274175.1 Parafilimonas sp. | reverse complement strand
TCAGGAAATCCGGCAATGAACAAACCGGCTCCCGGGAAGCTGCATGCCTGTGAATTTACGTGGCTCCGAAGGAGCCTGTTATGGTTCCTGTCAATGCACTTTTTCTATAAACACGAAGCTCCTCCGGAGCTAAATATATTTTTTAACCTGACGTGTATGCGCCTTGCGGAACTATGTGGCTATGTGGTTCAGTTTACTTAAAAATGTTATCAGATCGAGTTTCCATTCAGAACATTCAAAACTCACGTTAAACTAATAAATAGGTAGCATAAAGCGGAGTTTCCTGTGTTATACAAGTAACCTTACAATGAAGACCTTACTATGGGCAGGAATTAAAAATCCAATTGCACTGATGTAATCAGCAGCCCTATTTAAAACTATAACCAATTCCCACCCCGGCAAAAGGTACAATGTCGCCTGCGGTGTTGATAAGCGGCGTAAATCCTATGCGCCATGTAAACCCGCTGTTGATGGGTTGGCGACGATACATGAAAGAAAAGAAACCCATGATATTGCCTGCTTTTTGATGGCCTTCATAGTTTAGCATCTCTACTTTGGAGGTCAATATGGTAATGCCTGCGCCGGCTTCGAATGTATGTGGCGATGTTTCCTTGCCAAGCACGTAATTGATACCAACAGGAATTGTGCCTATGGTGCGAAACCGGTATTGAATATTGCCATTCGCGTCTGTATATTCCTCGTTGTCCTTAACGGTAAAACCTACGCCAAAACGAATACCTAACCCGGTTTGCTTTGATTTAATAAACCTCGTGTCGAAATTGGCGGAGAACATGATGCCCGGTCCTCCCATTTCTGTATAAAACTGTTTTACGGTTTTATCTTCTGCTGATTCCTGGGCAAAACAAGTAATGATAGCAAAGAGAAGGGCGAGTGAAAGCATAAGTTTTTTCATTGTCGTTGATCGTTTGGCTAATAGATTCACTTGAATATAAAAACGCTGCTTTCTCCCTTTGTTGAGTGTTTTACGAAGTAAAGATGAATAGTTCTTTGAATGTTGGATGTGCCGGGGTGAAGTACGGCAGTGTTTATCCTGCCAGGTCTGCAAGTCCTGACAGGTTGAAGAAAGCCAGCATTACTTTTATTGCTGCATCAAATCTTACCTGGCAGGAACGATGCAACTGCCGGGAGGCAATACAGTATTGTAAAGCAATTGCACCGCTTTACTCCGGGGCAAACGCATCTGATTTTTATTAAGCCTGGAAGGCCTGAATAATAATGCACCGGGTGAGATCCGGCGGGTAGAAGACCTGATAGCCAACCAAACCCTGAAAGGATTTAATTAAGAGCGATTTCAATCTATATGTATTGATCTCAATGCATTGCCTGTTTATGTACGCACCTCAGAGAGATGATTCAACCACGGAGTGCTTGTATCCCTCCATTGCATGCAGGGTTATTATTATTCAATCCCTACGGGATTTAGAATAGCATCCTTTAGAGCCGTATTTAATTCAGATGCGTTTGCCCTGCGCTTTACGCATGCCCTGCAAAAAGTCAAACCCGCTTTATTTATTTTCGCAACATGCTTTCGGCAACAGCCTCTCTGTATAAAAATGCATTTAAAGGACTCTCAAAAAACACCTGGTATTTATCCATCGTAATGCTGGTGAACAGGAGCGGTACGATGGTCATCCCTTTTATGACCATGTACTGCACGCAAAAATTGCATTTTACTTTACCGCAGGCAGGTACTGTGATGGCTTTGTTTGGAGCCGGAGCTATTGCAGGCGCTTTTATTGGCGGAAGAACTACAGATAAGTTTGGTTTTTACAGGCAGCAACTGGCATCATTGTTCCTTGGCGGTGTTATGTTCATTGTAACAGGATTTCTGAAAACCTATTTGTCGTTATGTATCGGCACATTTATGCTGAGCCTGTGTAATGAATCTTTCAGGCCTGCGAATTCAGCAGCCATAGCCTGGTATAGCGCACCGGATAACAGGACGCGTTCCTATTCTTTGAACCGTCTTGCCATTAATCTTGGCTGGGCCTTTGGCGGCGCCATAGGTGGCTTACTGGCTTCCATCAATTATCATTTATTATTTTGGGTGGATGGTGTTACCAACATCATCGCAGCGGTCTTGCTATTTAAATTGCTGCCCTATGCCAATAGCAAAGGTGGTGTTGTAAAAGACAGGCCTTTAGTTAAACAGCGGGCTTATACCGACAAATTCTATGTTGCTTTTATTATCATCGCGTTTTTCTTTGCATCCTGTTTTTTTCAACTGTTCACCGTGCAGCCGGTGTTCTTTAAAACCGAATGGTATTTCAATGAAATATTCATTGGGTTTCTTATGGCCTTAAATGGTGTAATTATTGTTGTAATAGAAATGATACTGGTGTATTCCCTGGAAGGAAAAAGGCTGAATACATTTTTTATACGTACCGGTTTTTTTATTGCGGGGATATCATTTGCCTGCCTGAATATTTTGCCACCCGGTTATTTTACAGCAATCTTTTCAATCATACTCATAACCATCGGGGAAATGCTCTCTATGCCTTTTATGAATTCATTCTGGATACAACGCAGCAGCCTGCATAACCGCGGGGAATATGCCGGCTTGTATGCGATCGCCTGGAGCGTTGCCCAAATTGTGGCGCCGCTTTCCGGAAGCCGTATTGCAGCATCCTACAGCTTTACTGCTTTATGGTGGATACTTACCGCCGTATGTGTTGCTGCGTCCATAAGTATCTTATTGCTTGAACAAAAGATCAAATCTTCAGAAAAAAGTGTTGTTGCTACTTCGGTTTGATTTGTGGCGACAATGCGGATTGTGCAACCGCTTTTATGTTCCTTATATGGTTCAATAACATAAAAACCCGCGTTACATTAAACGGCAACAAACGTATCAGGTTAGATATTAATCTTGTTACGCTGTAAATAATACAGGCACTTTTTGATCTCCTGAATCCTTCTCTTAGAGACTGTCTAAAATTATTAATCAATACAATATGTTCCCACAGGTTGCACAAATAAGCGCAGATTTAAAATAATTTTTGGGGTAGCATTCTGCGTAAATCACCGGTATCTGCGGGCAAAAAAATACTAATACAAAATTCAATGTCGTTTACTTAAGGGAATGCGTCACACCGTCCCGAAAGCATTTGCATAGGCATCAAAATAAAATTTGACCATTTTAAAATCTTTTCAGCTGATAAATTGAATTTGAGAAGCGTAGCTTCGGCTCATATTGTAACAACGGATTTCAATCCGTTGAACAACATAACAACTGAACAGAGAACTGTAGGTTCGGTACATATAATATTCTACATTCTAAGAAATGTATCGTGCCTACAGCACTCTCTTTAAAATCTATATTACTTGCAATGGATTAAAATCCATTGCTACAAAATGGGCTGAGCCTATGGCTCTACAAAAATTACTTAACGCCTGTTCAAAATCATTCGGAAGAAGCATCCCTGGTAATTACTGAAATTTATGAAGCCTCCATATGTCAAGCCGACTGCTTAAGTAAACTACATTGATACAAAATTCAGTAAATCATTTTTAAACAGCTTCTTAGGGCATGGGGTTTTAAGCCACTGCCTCTTTTACTTTGGGTTTTATATTTTGATTAACCCTGAATAAATTATCCGGATCATACTTTGCTTTAATGGCAGCTAACCTATCATAATTATTGCCGTAAGTTGCCTTCACCCTGTCTTCACCTTCCTCCATCATAAAGTTTACATAAGCCCCGCCGGCAGAATAGGGGTGCAGCGCCTCCCAGTAATCCTTTGCCCACTTTGATATCCTGTCATTATTTGCCGCGTCAGGATCGATACCGGCAATTACCATAGCCCAGGTTGCCCCGCGATAATTCCAGGGGGTATCATTATTACCCGGCTGTGAGGCAACGCCATTGATAGGATACAAATGCATGGTGGAAAGCGGTGTAGGCATTTCAGCGCCAAATTTTAAATGGATATCAATGGCCTCGTCGTTTAGTTCATTTACAAAATCCGCCTTCCAGTACCAGTTTAAACCGGGCGGCATCAGGCCATCAAACAAACTGTTTAAAACAGGCACCGGCATGGGTCCCACAAAATCAAGCGCCGGCTCTTTAAAACTGCGGATCGGTTCAAAAGCTTTTTCCGCTTTATCAAGGCCGCCGGTATAACACCATACCACGCCGCACATCTTCTTTAAATGCAGATGTTCCGGGAATGGCGGGAACGGCGGCACCGTAAGGAAGGCAAAGAAACCATTTAATTCATCCGGCGCTTTTTTGATCAGGTCCTGGTACCATCTTAGTATATCTTCCGACTCCTCTAATTCCCATAGCATAGGACCGGAGTAAACAATGCTTAGAGGATGCAGCTTGAAAAGAAAAGAGGTGATCACGCCAAAATTGCCTCCTCCTCCGCGTATTGCCCAGAAAAGGTCTTCATTCTTTTTCGCATTGGCTTTTACATAACTGCCATCGGCCAATACAATATTTGCTTCCAGCACATTATCTATTGCCAGGCCAAGCTGTCTTGAAAGGTGGCCTAACCCTCCGCCTAAAGTAATGCCGCCAATACCGGTAGTAGAGAAAATTCCGCTGGGTGTCGCAAGGCCAAAAGCATGTGTTGCATGATCAACATCTCCCAAAGTACAGCCGGCTTCCACCCATGCTGTCTGCGTTTCCGGATCTACATTTATGCCTTTCATCATGGAAAGGTCTATCACGATGCCATCATTACAAATGCCAAGCCCGCCGCCATTATGGCCGCCGCTTCTGATAGCGGTAAGCAGGTTATTTTCCCTGGCAAAATTTACGGCGGTGATCACATCTGCTATGTTTGCGCATTTGGCTATTAAGGCAGGTTTTTTGTCTATCATGCCGTTATACACTTTGCGGCAGGTATCGTAATCTGCGTCATTTGGTTGTATCAGTTTTCCGCGCAGGGATTGTTTTAACTGCGTAATGTTTTCCTGTGTAAGCATATGCATATATTTTATGGTGATAAATAGATGACGTAGTGTAATGAATGCAATAAATGTTGCAGCGGTTAAATTGAACTATGACATTTTTAATTGGCTATCAGCAAAAAATCCCAGGTAAACAAACAAGCGTTATCATAACCGTACGATGGAGAGCGATGAACTAAAAAAGGTACTTCCTGAACCAAAGGTAAAAAGCGCAGGAAATAATTGATCAATTTTTTTGTTGCTTTAACAGTTTCAGATTTTTGATTTTTGCGCGTCTTTCTTTTCAATCAACAGAAATGCATGGCAACAGCTAAAAAAAATCACCTCTATTTTAAAGAGTAATGCAGGTACGGGATTCGGTGTTAGTCCTGGCATGCAGGGCGGCTGTTTTATCAATAAAGATGGCAGTTATAATGTAGTGAAAAGAGGAACACAGTCTCATTCTTACTTACAGAAATTGAAGTCTCAGCAGGGTCTGCACTATTGGCTTTGTGGGAGGACAGCGCGACCCTGCGTTGTTAGTGGAGATAACGGCTATGAACGCAGGGTCTCATGCCTGTTTACAAAAAGCTTTGCCATGAAGACCCTGCGGCGATGGAAATTCTTGGGCTAAAGCCCTTGATGGGCTTGGTTTTCACTAGCCCCAGGCTTAAGCCTGGGGTTATATAACGGAATCTTTATCCAACGGGCTTTAGCCCAAGTTAACCGGACAATACTGATAAATTTTAATTCAGCACATTGTTCAAAAGATTTAAACGCTTATTATCACTTGGCTTTAATTAAATGCTTTTTATAGGTTTTTATTTCCTTTACAAGGCTCATTATTCCGAAATCCGGTTATTCTTCATTGTTATTTTCAATACGCTCCTTTCAGCTTTCGCTGTCAATAAATTCTTTTAATTTTCTATACATCTCTTTATCGTTTTCGTAGCCCGGTGCATCCTTATCAAGAAGCTTTAACTCCAATTCTAATATGCCTTTGCCTTGCTGATTTGCCCAGGTTCACAATGTAACTGAGAAAGAAAACCAACTATACATTCAATGCCGGTTTGGTCATGGAATATTGAGTAAGGTTCAAAGCAAAATTTCCATCTGAAACAGCACTGTGTAATAATCCTTGTTCTGCCTGAGCTACTGCACGCACAAAAAATATTTCTCCCTCGTCAAAATATTGCTCGCCAAATTTTCAACGATTTGGTTTTGAAAGTAAGGAAGTCAGCGTTTATATTTATTTCGTTATTCATGATATTTTTCTTTTACTATTTTTTTGTTCAAACATTCATTTTTTGATTGCCTAAATGTCCCCGCTTGTGCGCAAGGCTTTTAAGAGACCTTCGGAAATTAAATAAGTTGCTGGCTATTAGTCAAAGACAAGAGTTAATTTATCATCCTTGTTGATATTGATATAGCGATATTTGACCTCATTAGGGTTTACTTCATTTAAGAGGTCTAAAATCTTCTTATCTATTAACGGGTGAAGTATGCGGCATAAAAAATATGCGTTTACCTTTTTTTTCTCTAGTTTTTCATGAGAGGAATCTTTGTATTTAAATATTCCTTTCTGTAACTTTTGTAAAACACAAACATAAAAATACAGTTCTGTAATTATTCCAATCTTTGTGTTATTTTCAGCTTTCAACTCAAACACTAATAACTCTTTTAATTTAGTAATGTCCTCGTTTGATTTAGTAAAGCCCCATATATCAATTGCGCTTTTGCGGCCTGTAAATATTCTTGTTTTATCCTTAATTTCATTTTCAAAAACTCCAACAGGCAGTTGTTTGTCGAGAAAATCGGCATTGGTAATATCCATTAAACATTTCTTCAAATTACCGTTTACAAAACGGGTTTCTAAAATTGACTCAGCATTTGATGAGCTTTCATTCCTCCGTTCGCACAAGGGCATGTTTACTAAAATTATTTTCCCTGGTTTTATTTTTGAGGCATTAAGTAAATCCTTACAACTGTCATCAATAGAAAACCATGATTTAAAATCTTCAATGAAACAAGTTAGACGAAACAAAAAGCGTTGGTAATGTCCATCATTAATTTCATTTGGCTTATCCCAGCAAATAATAACTTTTTTAAATTTGGTCCATCTTTTTATAACTAAAGCCCATCCTTCAAATGCGGCAGCATCGCTTTGCATGTTGGCGCAAACAGCATTATCTTTTAATTTCATCTGTACAGTATCTTCTGCAATGATGCAAAAATCTATTCCTCCCGGAAGTCGAATATTTCGCCATTCATTAGTATTTAAAAACTCTTTCATAATTCCTCTCAAAATTTCTGAATTATTATTACACATTGTTATAGATTTTAAATTGAATGCTCTTTTCCATCCTCCCAAAGCTCAACATTGGTAAATCCTTCTTTCTCAAATTCCTTTTTAAATTGTTCAGGAAATTCGGTGTGAATGGGAACTATTTTATTTGAATTAATTGCTTTCGCAAACTTTATTAAGTCAGGAACAACTGCATGCCCGCTTGTATGAATTGAATGATAAACAATATCATTGTCTTCTTTAAGCGCATTAATATTATCTGTGAAATGCTGTTTGTATTCTTCTTTTAAATACCCTTCCCATTGAGAATAGATGATATTTATTTTTCCGTGCTTTCTTAATTTATTTATTAGGTTTATATTGGGATCCCGGGTGAAATAAACAAAATCCGAAGGTGTTTTAAAAATCGTGGCTCCAATTTTGTTTTTAACTATTCTTGCACGAAAATTATCGAATTGTTTGTCAGGTATTTTTTTCATGTGATGTTCAAGATTGAATACCATAATTTCTTTCCATTCTATTGTAGGAACATTGCCTGATTGTTTGTGAAGCATATCCAATAACCAGGCAGTATAAACATCAATTACAACCTGCTTTCCTGTTCTTTTGCAAGCCCTGATTATCGAAATTAAACGGTCAATATTTTGTGCGGAACTTATAACAAACGATACATTTTTCTGATTCCTGATTACATTATAAATTCCTTCTTCAACATTTGCTTCTGATGAATAAACATGGTTTCCGCGTTTTATCATAGTCCCTTCTATTAAAAGCAAATCAATGTTTTTTGGAGGTGCTTCGACTATTTTATCGAACACCATTTTTTTTCTTCCGGTAGCTCTAAAGTCGCCGCTGTAGAAAACTCTTTTTCCGTCAACTTCAATTAGAAATGAAAATGACTCAGGAGTCGAATGGTCAGTTAAAAATGATTTTACTTTAAAAGTATTGGCAATTACAAAAGTTTGCCAGGGCTTTATTTTTTTGAAATTTCCTTTCAATAAAGGAAAGTCTAAAAATATTCTTGGCGCATTTATAAAATCATAAGCTACTTCACCAATGAAAATTGGAACGGTAGCGCCCATTTTTTCCATCAGTCCGTAGTGGTCCTGGTGCGGATGAGAAATTAAAAGTGCGTCAACTCTATTTTGAACGTAGTCAATGTTTGAATTTTTGGTGTCAAGCGGTGCTCCAAGGTCAACCCAAAGAATTTTTCCATTGTCTGCAGTTAATTCTACACATGTTCCTCCAATTTCTTTTGTTCCTCTATAAACTTTCGCTTTCATTGAGTGATGCTGTGATTGCTTTCAGCATAACACAATAATTTATTGTTATGCCCGAACTCATAAAAAATTAATTATTGCGTACAAAATTATTTCTGCGAAGACCAGAGCATTGAGTCGATTGACGCAATATAGATGGTTGAAAATGTTTAACAAACTGTTTTGCGTTTTTATTCTAAAGCTTGAAGCCTCAGCAGGATCTGCGTTATTGGCTTTGTGTAAGGACAGCGCGACCCTGCGTTGTTAGTGGAGATAACGGCTATGAACGCAGGGTCTCATGCCTGTTCACAAAAAGCTTTGCCATGAAGACCCTGCGGCGACGGATAGGGAGGGAAAGGTGAGTGGTGAGTGGTGAGTGGTGAGTGGTGAGTGATGAGTGGTGAGTGGTGAGTGGTGAGTGGTGAAACATACATCATACATCGTACATCATACATCGTACATCATACATCGTACATCATACATCATACATCCTACCCAAGATGCGAACTGATAAGCTTTAAGAATTCGCTGCGTGTTGGATTTTTCATGAACTCGCCATCAAAGGCAGAAGTGGTTGTAACGGAATTTTGTTTTTGTACGCCGCGCATCATCATGCACAAATGTTTCGCTTCAATAACAACCGCAACGCCGATGGGATTTAATGCTTCTTTGATGGCGCCTAATATCTGTGTTGTTAATCTTTCCTGCACCTGGAGCCGGTGTGAAAAAACATCCACTACTCTTGCCAGTTTGCTTAATCCTGTTATATAACCGTTCGGGATATAAGCAATATGCGCCTTACCGAAGAAGGGCAGCATGTGATGCTCACACATACTATACAATTCAATATCTTTTACAATGATCATTTCACTGATGTCTTCATGAAATTTGGCTGAATTAAGTATTGCCACAGCATCCTGGTTATAACCTTGCGTATTAAATAACATGGCTTTTGCAATGCGTTCCGGTGTCTTCAGCAGGCCTTCCCGGTTCGGATTTTCCCCCAGGAGTTCAATGACTTTTGTATAATGCTCTTTAAGATGCAGTACTTGCTGGTCGTTGTAAATATCTTTCTTCTGGTATGACATGTAGCGATAGATTTTCTTTAAAAGTATAAAAAACAATTATGCGGGATATTCTACAAAATTTCTTTCTGTTTCATATAAACGCACCTGCAAGTCAAGGTGGTCTTCTATCAAAGGCCGCAGGATATGATAAATAGTGATCGCAATATTTTCTGCAGTAGGATTTAATGCTGCAAATTCCGGAACATCGAGGTTGAGATTTTTATGATCAAAACGGTGCAGAATTTCTTTCCTGATAAGGTCGCTCAGCTTTTTCAGGTCATACACATAACCGGTGTTCTTATCAGGTTCGCCTGTAAGTTTTACGATTAGTTCATAATTGTGCCCATGAAAATGCGGGTTATTGCATTTGCCAAACAATTTATCATTGGTGGCATCATCAAAAGCGGGATTATGCAGGCGATGTGCTGCATTAAAATGTTCTGTCCTGTAAACGGCTGTTTTATACATTTATTTATTCTCCGAAATATTCAACATAAATTCTTGGTGTCTCATATAGCTTTAAACTGTGCAGTGTAACATTAGCCGGAATATGTGGCTGAAGCTGTTTCCATATTTCCACTACCAGGTTTTCTGTACTGCACATTTTGCCTGATAAAAAATCAACATCAAGATTAAGATTCTTATGATCGAGTTTTTCAATTACATGTTCTTTAATTAAACGGCTTAAATGTTTTGCATCCATGACGAAACCGGACCCTTGATCGGGAGTTCCCTTTACGGTTACATATAAATTAAAATTATGGCCATGCCAGTTTTCATTGGCGCAGTCACCAAAAACCGCTTCATTTTTTTCTTTGCTCCACGCAGGATTATACAGTTTATGCGCGGCATTAAAATGTTCGAGTCTTGTGAGGTAAACCATTGGTGCTTTTAAAACTGCGCGAAGTTACAATAAGAAAGGCTGTAAAAATATGAAACTGAATGTCGGTTTAAACCTGGGAGATTACTTATCAGGCAGAAGTGATAAACAATCAAACCTGTCAGGTTATACCTGATTGTAGTGCTGTTTGTGGACAAATAAATACAGTAAATGTTGTACTCATTTCCCGAAATTTGCCTGCTATGCGTGTTTATATTACAGCAGCAACGGTTGGCGAATGGATGCCATGTTTTTCTAATATCAATAAACTCTATACAGAAAAAAGTAAACGCTTTAAAATATATTTTCATCAATCAGGCGTTGGCATGATGGCGGCCACTTTTTCACTTACAAAATTAATTACAGAAGAAAAACCTGACCTGGTATTACAGGTCGGAATGGCAGGATGTTATGACACTTCTGTTGCATTGGGTAAGATTGTGTTGATTGAAAAAGAGATCGAAGGCAACACAGGTGTGGAAGAAAACAATAAATGGCGGGATCTTTTTAATTTAAAGCTGGAGAAACCTAATTACCCGCCATATGTGAAAAGAACGCTGCCCAATCCGCATATTGATAAACTGAATTTTTTGAAATTAAAAGCAGTAACAGGTGTTACAGTCAATGAGATCACTACGCGCAAAGAACGCATTAAACAACTTATAAAAAAATATGAGCCGGTAACGGAATCAATGGAAGGCGCCGCGCTGCATTATGTCTGCAGGCACACCAACACCATGTTTTTGCAAATGCGCACCATCAGCAATTATGTGGGCGAAAGAGATAAAAGCAAATGGATGATGAAGGAGGCGTTAGGTAATTTAAATACAACACTGATAAAGTATATTGATAAATTGTATAAGATTGCGTGAGGGGATGGAATTGGGAATTAGTAATTTGGAATTTGGAGGGAGTTGAATAGTTGACTGGTTGATTAAGTTGAAAGGTTAACATCGTACATCCGACATCTGGCATCGTACATTTTTGCAAATCTGCAATCTGCAATCGCCAATCTGCAATAGTAAATAGCTCAAACTCAATAATGAATCGTTTATGAAATTAACGCTTGGATTTTCCCCTTGCCCGAACGACACATTTATTTTCGATGCGCTCGTCAACAAAAAAATTGATATACAGGATTTTGAATTTGATGTACACCTGGAAGATGTGCAAACCCTGAATGAATGGGCATTAATTCAAAAGCTTGATGTAACGAAGATCAGTTACGGCGTTTTGCCACTGGTGATGAATCATTATACTTTACTTGAAAGCGGCGGCGCACTGGGAAAAGGAGTGGGGCCTTTATTGATAGCCAAAACAAAGATGAGCATTGATGAACTCAATGATAAACTGGTTGCTATTCCCGGAGAAAACACCACAGCACATATGCTTTTCTCGCTGGCATTTCCCGGTGCAAAAAATAAAGTGTTCAAAGTGTTCAATGAAATAGAAAGCGCTGTGTTGAATGAAGAAGTAGATGCGGGTGTTATTATTCATGAGAACAGGTTCACTTACCGGGAAAAAGGCCTGCATAAACTGGTGGACCTCGGCGACTACTGGGAAACGAAAATGCAGTTGCCCATTCCTTTAGGTGGCATCATTGCAAAAAAAAGTTTAGATAAAAAGATAATTGCTGAAATTGATAAGCTGATACAGCAAAGTGTGGAATATGCTTTCCGGCATAATTATGACCAGTTAAGTGATTATGTTAAGTCGCATGCACAGGAAATGAGCGAACAGGTGATGCGCCAGCACATAGATCTTTATGTAAATAATTTTTCTGTCGCGCTGGGTGAAGACGGGAGGAAAGCGGTTGATAAATTATTGCAGGTGTTCAGGCAGATAAATTCTGCGAACGAAATTGGCCTTCAGAACATATGATTATTGGTATGAAATTTATGATTTATTACCTGCTTGATGTATTTGGCAAATAATCAACAATCAATGTTCAATATTCAATGCTCAATGATAAGGGCGTTCCTCTACTTGAATATTGATTATTGAGTGTTGAATATTGAATATTAAAATTTGATCGCCCTATTATTCATAAACCTCCAGCTTCAATCTTGTTTCTTCTAGATCTAATTCCCTTTCCATCTTGCGCAGAATTTCTTCGTTGGCTTTACCCAGGCGATGTAATTGTTTGATCGTATTCCGTTCAACGGCAATAAGGTCTATCTGTATTTTTGTAAACTCATTAAAGATGGTGCCGGCCAATGTTTTGCCGCCACCAAAATAATTAGAAGGCAGTTCGGTTTTTTGCAGCCGGTTGTATTTGACTTCATATTTGCTTTTGATATTATTAAGTAATTCGTCAGGGGTTAAGGACAAATTATCCTCTATATAATTGATAGCTGTTGACACTACCTGCGTGCGCACTTCATATTCTTCCGCCACTAAAGAATAAGGATCGATCTTTAGTTTGCGGATGAGCCATTTCAGCGTAAACCCGAGTAATAACAATGTAGACAAGATAACGCAGAAGGATAAGTAAATAACAAGATCACGCTGCGGAAAAGAAGTGCCATCTTTTAAAGTAAGCGGTATGGCCAATGCGGCGGCCATGGATACAACACCCCGCATGCCGGCCCATCCGAATATCACGAGATTACGTACATCAAAAGGCTCGCTTTTCCTGATGTGTTTACTTAAAATTCCTGGTAATATCGCGGCAGGCACTACCCATATAAACCGCACAATGATCACAACAAGACTTATCACAAGTGCATACAAGGCAAGCGCAGTCCATGAATAATTACTGATACCTTTTACTACCTCTTTTAATTGTAAACCGATCAACACGAACACAAGCGCAGTGAGAATAAATATCACTACTTCCCAAACCGCATAAGCCATTATCCTGCTTTCATTGCTGAAAATTTCTGCGGAGCGGAAGGAAAGAAATAAACCGGTAGTCACAACAGCCAATACGCCGGATACATGCACCTGCTCCGCTAACAGATAGGAAGCAAATGGTGTGAGGAATGTTAGTGTGACTTCCAACACCGGATCGCAAAAGAACTTTTTTTGAATAATATAAGTAATGTATCCGATGGCGAGACCGATAGCAATACCGGCTGCTGCCACCCAGATAAAGTTCAGCCCTGCCTGCCATAAAACAAAATTGCCGGCTGTTATTGCGGTTAATGCGTATTTATAGGCAATTAAACCGCTTGCATCATTCACAAGACTTTCGCCTTCCAGTATTGCGATCAGCCTCGGATGTAAGCCAAGCCCTTTTGTGATGGAGGTGGCGGCTACTGCATCCGGCGGTGATACGATCGCACCCAATAAAAAAGATAAAGGCCAGGAGAAATCGGGGATCATATAATGCGCGGCAACAGCAACAGCAGCGGTGGTAAAAAATACAAGGCCTATGGATGCGAGGCTGATCGGCCTGATCGCTGCTTTGAAATCATGCCAGCTTGTATTCCATGCGGCGCCGTATAAAAGCGGCGGTAAAAAAATTAAGAAGACCACATCAGGTTTTAAGGAAATGCCGGGAAGGCCGGGGATAAGGCTTATAACAATGCCCGACAAAACAAGAATGATAGCAAAGGGAAAATTTCTTTTTTTATTAAGTACCGCTAAAAAAGTAATGCCGAATAAAAGAATAACAATGATATCTACATTTTCCATGCTTTAAAAATAAGGCATTCATTGTGAGCGCATATATTGCGCTTTCCAATATAAACGGATATTGAATATCGAGCATTAAATATTCAAACTCTCAATATTCAATATACCATAATCAATGTTCAATGAAGAAAGCCATATTAATTATCAAGTATCGGACGTTGAGTAATGCATATTTAACACTCAATGCTCCAATAAACAATACGCAATGCTCCAATAAACAATACGCAATGCTCAATTTAAGAATCACATAAATGAATATTGATGATTGAGTGTTGATTATTGATTATTGATTATTTGCAGCTCCTGGTGTCTTTATAAACTTCTGACCGAAATTCGTTTATTTTTTCTTAGCCGCTTTTGTATAAACTTCCAATGCACGCTTCCGGGCAAACTCATGTTCAACGATGGGTTGCGGATAATCATACGAATCTAATTCCGGTATCCATTGCCTGGTATACTTCAGATCCTTATCAAATTTTTTTGCCTGCGCGGTTGGATTAAATATCCTGAAATAAGGCATGGCATCGCAACCCGTGCTCGCACTCCATTGCCAGCCGCCGTTATTTGGTGCATAGTCATAATCCAGTAATTTTTTAGCGAAATAAGCTTCACCCCAACGCCAGTCGATCAATAAATGCTTGGCAAGAAAAGATGCGGTGATCATGCGTACCCGGTTGTGCATAAAACCGGTGGCATTCAACTGACGCATACCTGCATCAACAATGGGATACCCTGTTTTCCCTTCGCACCAGGCTCTAAATTCTTTTTCATCATTCCTCCATGGAATTGCATCCATTTCTTTGTGAAAAGAATGCCCTTTGCGTACATGCGGAAAATGCCAGTGTATCATGTGGTAAAAATCACGCCATATCAATTCATTCAGGTAAGTATTGCTTAATTCTTTTGCTGTTGAAGCAAGCTCGCGAATGCTTACAGTTCCGAAGCGTAAATGAACGCTCAATCTGCTGGTGCCATTGATGCCGGGAAAATCCCTTGTGTTTTTATAATCTTTGATTATGTCAACAGGAATTTTTTTTGATGGAAATGGCTTGCCCGCCTTTTCAAATCCCATGCTTTCCAATGAAGGAATTCTGTGTGGAGTGTCTTTATAAAAATGCTTAAAATACTTTTTTGTTGGATAGGATTTTAAGTAAAATACATCCAGCTTTGCCAGCCATTTTTTGCTATAAGGCGTGAAGATGGTATAGGGAGCGCCATCATCTTTCACCACTTCATCTTTTGAAAAGATCACCTGGTCTTTGTGGGATTGCAATTCAGCATCGTGTTTTTTTAACAGCAATGCAATAGCAGCATCACGATCAATAGCATACTGCTCATAATCTTCATTGGTAAAAACCTTTTGAACAGTATATTTTTTCAGCAGTTTGGTAAAAGCATCGTATGGTGTATCATAAAAAACCTGCAGGCTGGAATTGTGTTTTTCCAATTCTTCCTGCATACCGGTCAACGCATCGCGTATGAATTCCACCCGCCTGTCTTTTCTATCTTCCAGGTCATCCAAAATATTTTTATCAAAAATGAAAACGGGAATAACCGGGTTTGCATTTTTCAGTGCATGATATAATGCGGCATTATCATCAAGCCTCAGGTCGCGCCGGAACCACATGATGTTTACCGGTTGTTGCATACAGGGAAACCAAAGTTGCAGGTAATAAAAGTATTTTTATAGATTGATCTTATATCACACAAACTAAGCCAATGTTACAATTAAATCTTTATCCGTTCCCGCAATTAGAGACAGAAAGGTTGTTGCTGCGTGAAATTACAAGGGCAGACGCAGCAGATTTTTTTACACTTCGTTCCAACAAAGACCTTATGCAGTACATCGACAGGCCGTTGGCGCAGACAATGCAGGATGCATTAAACCTGATCGGGATCATCATCACAGCACTAAAAAATAATGATGGTATCACATGGGGAATCTCTTTAAAAAATGATGCACAGCTTATTGGTACTATTGGTCTTTGGAGAATAATAAAAGAACATTACCGTGCCGAGATCGGCTACCTGTTAAGTGATGCTTTTCAACGGCAGGGCATCATGCAGGAAGCAATTACTGCCGTGATCAATTACGGTTTTAATATGATGGGGTTACATTCCATTGAAGCGAATGTGAATCCTGCCAATGCTGCATCTATCCTGCTGCTTGAAAAAAATAAATTTATACGGGAAGCACATTTCAAAGAGAACTATTATTACAACGGAAAGTTTATGGATTCGCTGGTTTATTCATTGATAACGCCAAATAAGTAAGTTAGCTTCTGACGGCTAAGCGGTTTGAAAATTATATAAGCACTTATACAATCATAAACGTTTGTCCTTCCAAAGCAAGTTCAGTAGCAGGGAAAATTTTTTTTGCTTCAACCAGGAAGTTGTCAAGCGATTCATAGGTACTGCTGAAATGCCCGATCAATAATTTTTTTACTGCGGCGCGTTTTGCCAGCATGGCAGCCTGCCCGCTGGTGGAATGAAAACGGCTTACTGCTTTGTCGAGCTTATCTTCCAGGTAAGTCGCCTCATGATAAAGCAGGTCAACATGCCGCACTATGTCTGCCAGGCTTTCCTTATACAGCGTATCTGCCGCAAAGGCATAGCTTTTAGAAGGCTTGTTGGGTATAGTTAATATTTCGTTTGGAATTGTACGGCTATCTTGTATAAAATCCTCGCCTTGTTTTAAGCGCTCAAAGCATTCAATCGGAACATTATATTGTGTAGTGGCTTCAGGATTTATTTTACGTGGCTTTCTTTTCTCGCGGAAGACAAATCCCCAGCAATCGATCCGGTGAAATACGGGGAAGCTTTCTACCGAAAAATGTTCATCATCCACCAGCATGGATTTTTCTTCAAGCGCATGAAAGTGCAACTTATACGGAAGTACGGTTGCGCCTACATTTAATATAAAGTCAATTATTTGTTGTAAAGCTGCTGGCCCATATAAATGAAGGTCCTGCGGGCGGCCCATTAAACCGAAACTTGTAAGCAAGCCCGGTAAGCCAAAATAATGATCGCCGTGCAAATGTGAAATAAAAATATGATTGATGCGGCTGCGCCTGATCTTATAATGGTTCATTTGCATTTGCGTGCCTTCACCGCAATCAACTAAAAAAAGATGATCGCTTAAAGTAATAACCTGTGAAGTAGGATGCCTGTTATAAGCAGGCAGCGCTGAATTATTCCCAAGTATGGTTACGCCAAACATGTAACAAAGTAAGATGAAATAATTTCCAAATCAATATTGCAGGTGGATATTTTGAGCCGGCATTTTATTTAGAAACTATTATAACCTGGCGCTGGGGATCAGTACTGGTTTGTTTGTAGTTTGCGACCGCAAAAGGCATGACTATTACTGCATAATCTTCCGCTTGCCCAACTCCATCCGCCGAAGTTCCGTGCAGGTTGCAGGCGGTCGGCGCCGGCAGCGCAGGATTATCCGCTACGATACGCATTCTTAAAGGAACTCCTGTTACCGCGCCTGATAAGGGAATGGTTAGGTTTTGCCTGGCCGTGTCTGTGTAAACAGAAAACAATGTTTCATTCGCATCATTAAAATCGCCGTCATTATTGTAATCTATAAATGCAGCAATGCGATGAGGGTTCCCATAGCTTCCCGTAATTGTCATTAAGTAAGAACTGCCTTGGGTAACAGTTGTTGATTGATTAGCAGTACGGTCAATATAAAAGTTATTGTCTCCTTTACTTGTATTGGAATAAACATTTAATGCATTGAACTGAACTCTTTCTATGCCATAATAAGGCGATAGCCCGTTAGCGGCAGCGGGTGTACAGGCGGTTACGGGCAAGATACCATCAGGCGCAGTTAATGCTTTTGAAGTTATTAAGCCTCCGCGGAAATTAAGCAATGCAGAGCGGGCTCTTGTTTTTTGATCTTTGGTAAACATCCACTGGCAGTTTGTATAACCCATGAAATTATTTAGCACGGTATAATTTTTACCGGCATCGGCAATTTTATAGGGCTTGTTATTGTTACAGGAATTTGTTGCAGTACTGCATGCTACATTGAGTGTTGGCTCGGTGTCACAAATCTTATCACCGTCTTCATTGCAGTTATTATTAGCAGCGCAGGTTGTTTCAAAAGCGCCGTCATAAAAAATATGATACAAGCTGAAATAGTGACCCATTTCATGTATGATGGTTTTGTTTGTTCCGTCAACAACACTTGCCTGTAATACAAGCCCGTCAGTTAAAGCGGAATTATGTTCAGGGAAATAGGTATAGCCGCCAGGCATAGTTGAATTGCCGTTGATCTTGTTCACGATCCATATATTGATATAATCTGTATTGGGCCAGCGGCTCAAATTTTTCACGGCAACCTCATCTGCAGAGCCCGGCGTATTAATGTTTGTTATGCCACCCGAAACATAATTTGGAACGGATTTGCCTTTTACGCGGTTGATACCTTTGGTGGCAGTATTAGAAGGAGACCTTACTGCTAACTTAAATTTAATATTCATTTTTACCCCGCCGTACTCCGTGCCTTTTTTTGCAAATGCATTATTTAGTGTTTTCAGCATCGCCTTGATATTTGCAGTCGTGGGATTATCAGGCGAACCCACTGCATCGCCGGTAGTGATAACATGTACTACTACGGGTAAAGTATAGGTAATGTCTTTAGCTGCCTGTACAGAATAAATGCTTTCTTTATCGGGCGTGGTTTTACTCTCCCGGGATAAGCGAAAATTGTCTTTATTTTCCACCCAGTCCTTATAAGGTTTATCTTTTTGTGCAAATGATTTTTGCACGTATCCCATAACAAAAAGGACACAGAAGAAAGGTATTATTGTTTTCATACAGCAAAAGATTTTTTCGTAATAATGAATTGAAAACCGGTTAGCCGTGATTAAAAGAAATATTGCACATCGCTTTAAGATAATACGTACTAATTATCAAAATAGTGTATTTGATTTAATGTTGTGCTAACCAGGCAGGTGAAGACCCATAAGATTTAATATAGCCGGAAGCATGAGGCTGTCGGTTGCCATCAGACTTAATAACCAGGATCACCAGATTTCGCGTACAGGAAAGTTTAACGGGCGACGCTAAACGGAAAGAGTGAGTAGTTGACTATGCCACTCATTGCAATAAGACCCCATTCAGGTATTTAACATTACATTGGTCACCATCGGCTAAGAATAAACTTGGTTATTATTTTAAAAAAATTTCTACGACTAAATTTTCAGTGTCAATTGAGATTTTATCAGGCTCTTCCGCAAAATCAGGGATACATACACGCAAGTCTAATTCCTTTGCATTTCTACTCAAAGACTTTCTTCCAAAATATAAAATTAACCTGTATATGTTATGTCCAAGGTTCTCTTGGCCATAGTCTATTTTTAACTCAAGGTATCCTTTATCGTTTATAAATTTACGTATATCGGCCTCGTTAAATCTACCTAAATCTTCATCATTTAATGAATAAATCCCATCACACCAAAATCCCCATAATTTTTTATCGTAACCAAAACGACTTGAGGTAGGAAATTGTATCTTCTCATAAATCGCACGTATCAAGTCGTTAATTATCATGAAACCTGCTTTACCGGAAACAAACTCATCTACCCCTACATTTTCTAAGGCGCATGAACTGCAGCCTGAAAGGTGATTCAAAGTTTACTCTGTGTTTTTATTTAAGCAACCACTTCAGCAGGCGCATTGAATTTTTTTCGGATGATATTCAATGCAGCGCCGGCCTTAAACCATTCGATCTGCTGTTCATTATAGGTATGATTCACTTCAATAGTTTCAGATTCGCCATCACTATGATGCAGCCTTACATGCAATGGAACACCGGGTGCGAATTCTTTCAGGCCTATGATATCAAAGGCATCATCTTCCTGTATTTTGTCATAATCGTCTTTATTGGCAAACGTCAATGCCAGCATGCCCTGTTTTTTCAAATTGGTTTCATGAATACGCGCAAAACTTTTTACAAGGATTGCCCTCACGCCAAGGAACCTTGGTTCCATGGCTGCATGCTCGCGGGAACTGCCTTCGCCGTAGTTCTCATCCCCCACTACAATCGTTCCTATACCGGCAGCTTTATACGCTCTTTGTGTTGCGGGAACCGAACCGTACTCACCTGTTAACTGGTTCTTTACAGAATCTGTTTGGTTGTTGAAATAATTAACAGCGCCTATCAGCAAATTATTAGAGATATTATCAAGATGTCCACGGTATTTTAACCAGGGACCGGCCATGGAGATATGATCTGTTGTACATTTTCCTTTCGCTTTAATCAGCAATTTCAAACTTTTCAGATCGGTACCTTCCCATTCGGCAAAAGGAGCAAGCAACTGTAGTCTTGATGAATTAGGATCCACTGCCACCACCACGCTGCTTCCATCTTCGGCAGGCGCCTGGAAACCGGGGTCATCCACTGCAAATCCTTTTGGGGGCAGTTCATAACCTGAGGGTTCATTCAACAAAACTTCTTCACCGTTTTCATTCCTTAATTTATCCGTTATGGGATTAAACGCAATAGTTCCGGCAATCGCCATAGCGGTTACCACTTCCGGCGAAGCTACAAATGCATGGGTGGAGGCCAGCCCGTCATTGCGTTTTGCAAAATTCCTGTTGAAGGAAGTGATGATGGTATTCTTCCTGTTGGGGTCGTCAATATGCCTTGCCCATTGGCCGATACAGGGCCCGCAGGCGTTTGCCAGCACAATACCGCCCACACTTTCAAAATCATTGATGAAGCCGTCTCTTTCTATAGTGAAACGAACCAGCTCGGAACCTGGTGTGATGGTAAACTCGCTGTTTGTTTTTAATCCTTTGCTTACAGCATCTTTAACAATGGAAGCAGAACGGCTGATATCTTCATAAGAGGAATTGGTACAGCTTCCGATCAACGCCACTTCCAGCTTTTCCGGCCAGCCATTTTTTTCCACCGCTTCTTTCATTTTTGACACTGGCGTAGCAAGATCCGGCGTGAAAGGCCCGTTCACATAAGGTTCCAGCTCGCTTAGATTTAATTCCAGCACCTGGTCGTAATATTTTTCCGGTGACTCATATACTTCAGCGTCAGGACGAAGATGTTCTTTAATGCCATTCGCCAGTTCAGCAATATCTGTTCTGCCGGTAGATTTAAGGTAAGCAGCCATTTTTTCATCATAGGCAAACAAAGAACAGGTTGCCCCGATTTCTGCGCCCATGTTACAAATAGTGCCTTTACCTGTTGCGCTGAAACTATCGGCTCCTTCACCAAAATATTCCACAATAGCGCCGGTACCACCTTTAACAGTTAATTGCCCAGCCACCCAAAGAATAATATCTTTTGCGCTTGTCCAGCCGCTCATTTTCCCGGTGAGTTTTATACCGATAAGCTTAGGCCATTTTAACTCCCACGGCAAGCCAGCCATTACATCGCAGGCATCAGC
Organism: Parafilimonas sp.; assembly: GCA_036274175.1. Lineage (GTDB taxonomy): Bacteria > Bacteroidota > Bacteroidia > Chitinophagales > Chitinophagaceae > Parafilimonas. Next base: position 45,102 of record DASUGF010000005.1, on the reverse strand, counting down.
GCCTCCAACACCGATGGCGATCATACCAAGACCACCCGCATTGGGCGTATGGCTGTCAGTGCCTATCATCATACCTCCCGGGAAGGCATAATTTTCCAGTACCACCTGGTGGATGATACCAGCACCGGGTTTCCAGAAACCGATGCCATATTTATCGGAAACAGAGCCGAGAAAATTATATACTTCCTTATTTACATTTAGCGCCGCCTCAAGGTCTTCTTTGGCGCCCACTTTAGCCTGTATGAGATGATCGCAATGTACTGTGGAAGGCACTGCAACCTTGGGTCGTCCTGCCTGCATAAACTGCAACAAGGCCATCTGCGCCGTCGCATCCTGCATAGCAACGCGGTCAGGCGCAAAATTTACATAATGTTTTCCGCGCTCAAATGCTTCAGTTTCCTGCTCCGGCGAAAGGTGAGCATATAGGATCTTTTCAGCTAACGTTAACGGGCGACCCAATAGTTTACGTGCAGCAGCAACCCTGGCAGGCATTTCGCTGTACACTTTTTTAATCATTTCAATATCAAAGGCCATGAGGTAAATTTTTTTAAAGTGATGCTTAAAAAACCGTTGTGCAGGTGTAATGATACCCGGATGTGTGCACAACAGTCTCTAAAATTATTTAAAGAACCCGGCAAATTTACATTCGAATACTTTAAAATGAAAATGACATCTTAAAAAGAATGGGATGCTGATTACAAAAAGAGATTTTGTCTAAATTGCATATATGAACAGGATGAAGCAAATGATAGAGTGGCGGGTTTTCGGGGTGTGCGAGCCATTGGGTGAAAAGCTGGGGATCTCCTCAAGCCGGATAAGAATGTGGTTCATTTATATTTCCTTTCTCACCATGGGCTCGCCGGTGATCATTTATATGGTGATGGCATTCTGGCTAAATATCAAAAAGTATATTCTTTCCGCCAGGCGTAATCCGTTGAAATACCTGTGATCATAAATTTCCCACGAAACACACAAAGACCGCAAAAAGTCATTTAAAATTAAATTCCTGGACTTTCAACAGGAAGCGTGGTTCATTGCAGATGAAGATGCCTGATCAGCACAAGTTTTTATGGTTAGCAAAATGTTTTCGCACAGAGCGAGGGAGCTAACGGAGGTTTTGAAACAGCTCTGTTTGCTCTGTTAACTCAGTGCGACAAATTGCGAAGTGAGATTTGTTAACTTTCAGAAGCCTTCAGTTTCCAAAAAAAAGAACCGTCAGAATTGTTTTAATAAAGTCTTGAAGTTTTTACCACAACCGTTTTCTTTTTCCGCCCAGTCCCAGAGCACCTAATAAACTTCTGGTAATTACAGATGCCGCAGTGCGTTCAACCTGGCGCATGGCCGGCGTATCAAAAATGCTTTTTTCTTTTGGCTGTTTTGCCTGTTTCTGTTGCTGTACTTTTTGTGTTTGCCCGGCAGCGACATTCAGTTTTTCAGTCAGGATTTCATAAGCGCTCTCGCTGTCAACAACGCGGTTATATTTTTGAACCAGTTTACTCTTACTAATCAATGCATCCAATTCTATATCGCTTAAAATATCCATACGGCTGCGCGGCGGGCAAAGCATGGTATGCACTAAGGGTGTTGGAATTCCTTTTTCATTTAAGAAAGTAACCAATGCCTCGCCGATACCCATTTGTGTAAGCAGGTCTTCTGTTTTATAAAATGTTGTTTCAGGAAAATTTTCCGCGGCCTGCTTTATTGTTTTCCTGTCGGCTGCAGTAAAAGCACGCAAAGCATGCTGTATTTTCAACCCCAACTGGCTGAGAATGGAAGCCGGAACATCCTGCGGGTTTTGTGTGCAAAAGAAAATACCGATGCCTTTTGAGCGGATGAGTTTTATTACGGTTTCCACCTGCTGTAATAAAGCATCTGTGGCTTCATCAAATATCAGATGCGCTTCGTCGATAAAAATTACCAGCTTGGGCTTATCCAGGTCTCCCTCTTCAGGACAGGTAGCATATAATTCCGCAAGCAACTGCAGCATAAATGTGGAAAATAATTTTGGATGATTTTGCATGTCGGTAACACGCAGGATATTTATCATGCCTCTTCCATCATCACTGATGCGCATCAGGTCATCCACTTCAAAACTGGGTTCGCCAAAAAATATATCGGCACCCTGTTGCTGTAATTCTATCACCTTCCGCAAAATTGTTCCGGAAGATGTGGAAGATATATTGCCGTACATTTTCTGCATTTCAGCTTTGCCTTCATTGCTTATGTATTGCAATACTTTTATAAAATCCTGCAGGTTGAGTAAAGGCAGTTTATTGTCATCACAATATTTAAAAATCATCGAAACAAGACCACCCTGCGTATCATTTAAGCCGAGAATCTTTGTTAAGAGTATCGGCCCGAATTCACTTACCGTTGCACGAAGACGAGCGCCATTTTCTTCACTCAAGGAAAAAAATTCCACCGGGAAAGCGGAAGCCTTGTAAGTAATGTTCAACAGTTTGCAGCGTTCATCAATCGTGTTGTTTAAACTGCCTGCCGCTGCAATGCCGCTCAGGTCTCCTTTAATATCAAGCAATAACACAGGCACACTTGCATCGCTTAAAAATTCACTGATCAACTGTAGCGTTTTCGTTTTGCCTGTTCCCGTTGCGCCGGCGATCAGGCCATGACGGTTCATTGTTTTTAACGGAAGAAAAACATCTGCTCCATCCACTAAATTTCCATCGAGCATAGCAACGCCAAGCTTTACATTTTCTCCTTTAAAACTGTAGCCGGTTTTAATAACATCCGATAATTCCTGTTGTGAAGGCATAATCTATTTTTTTATGATCTTGTTTTTTGTAAAAGGCTCAGTGCCTGTGATAACCTCTTTTTCTGAATGCTTTTTGTCAATGTTTTGCCGCAGGTAATTTATGCTCACATTCAGTTCATACCCTATCAGCAACATATACGAATTAACAAAGATGAGCAGCATAACAATAAGCAATGCGCCTATAGAGCCATATACGCGGTTGTAACTGGAAAAATTTTGCGCCCATACGGAAAATAACCAGGTGGTTAGTATAATAAGAAATGTTGCAAACACGGCGCCTGGCGATAACAGTTTCCAGCGTTTGGGAATAGATGGCGCATATTTATAAATATAAGCTATGGAAAAGAAAAACAGGAAAACGACAATTATCCAACGCAGCAGTTCTGTCCAGAAAGTTTTATCGCCGGTTACACCAAGCCAATTCAGAAATTTTGCAAATAAAGCGCCCTGCCCGATTGAAATAAGTGTGGTGGCTATTATGATGAAAATTAAAACAAGCGTAAGCTTGATAGCTCTTAAACGCTTTTGCATAAATTTCTTTTTTCGTTTTTCAACCAGCGAAGCGTCAAAAGTCCTGATAATTCCAAGCATGGCATTGGATGAATAAAACAGGGCGAGTACAAAACCAATAGATAATAATCCTGTTTTTTCTTTATTAAAGAGATCAAGCATAGTTGTTATTATCAATTCCCTTGATTCTGTATTGGGCAAAACATCCTGCAGGAAGTTAAATAGTTGATCCTGCATATTTTTAGCTATGGGAAAATAGGGGATAAGCGTAAATAAAAAAATAGCTGCTGCAGGAATTGCCATGATAAAATTAAAGGCTACAGCAGAAGCCCTGTCGCGCAGACCTATCCTGTTTACCTGGCTGAAAAAAAATTTTACCACATCAAACAGGCATAAGCCATGAAAGCCGGGCAAAATAATCTTTTTACTTTGCCGGATAGCCAATACAGCGGGTGGAAGGTTAACAAGGAATTTTTCAAACTTCGTCAAGGCGGTGTTATTTTATTTAAGCTATCCTGCACTCTTTTGGCCATCTCTTCAGTCAAAGCCTGCTGGTACAGTTTTGCATATTTATCGTGCTCGGCAAAATTACTGGTGAATTGATGATAACCACTGAAATCACTTCTTGCGACGAAAAATAAATAATCAGTTCTTGGAGCATTCAACACCGCATCTATAGTTAATGCGGATGGTGTGCAGATGGGGCCGGGCGGCAGTCCCTTATTTCTGTAAGTATTATAAGGAGATGGTGTTGCCAGTTGCCCATAATAAATTCTTTTTAACGCAAAATCTCTTAATGCAAATTTTACCGTAGGGTCCGCCGCTAAAGGCATTCCCTTGTTAAGCCTGTTCATGTACACACTGGCAACATTTCCCTTCTCGTCATTTTTGTTGGTTTCTTCTTCTACAATAGACGCTAATGTATAAACCTGGGTGGGTGTTAAATTTAACGATGCAGCTTTTTGTTCACGGTCATTTTTGTTCCAGAATTTTTGCTGTTCATCTTTTAACCTTGATAATATTTTTTTGGGGGGTGCATTCCAGTTTAAAAAATAGGTATCAGGAATAATTAATGTCATTAAAGTATTGGTGTCAACACCAAGTGATGAAAGTGAATCGGTATCGGAAAGGAAATTCAAAGAGGTAAGAGAATCGGTAGAAAAATTTTTGCCGATAAGCTTTGCCAGGTCTTCGCGCAAACGCAGCTTATTTATTACAAGCCTGACTGCGCTTTGATGATTATTGCGCAGATCACGGACAACGGAAAAAATACTCGCTCCTTTTTTGATCTCAAAGCGGCCGGGTGTGATACGATCCCATGCATTCAACTGCCTGGAAAGCATATTAAAGATCCCAACACTTCGGATAATATTACCGGTATCTAATTGATGTAGTATTTGTTCCTGCGGAGAACTGTTATCACGAACATATAAATAGCGTGCGCCATTTGAAAATTTTGTTGCGGGTGCAAATACAAGATAAGCTCCGGCAAGTGCAACAATAATTATTATGATAACAATAGCGCTGATTATTCTTTTCATGAACAAACAAAGTTAAGTGTCACAATAAGCCTTGCAACAATATTTACCTGTGTAAACATCTTTAAAAAAACAGGCATTTAATAAAACCCGGTTAGTTTTGCCTGCAATAACAATGCCTTCTACAATTTTAATCATAGACGATGAGGAAAAGCTGCGCGGGCTGCTGGCGCGGATAGTTGCTATGGAGGGGTTTGCAGTTTTGCAAGCCGGTGATCTCAGATCTGCTTTAAGAATTTTATTGAAAGAAGATATTGATGTGGTGCTTTGCGATGTAAAGCTTCCCGACGGCAGTGGCGTTGATTTTACGGCTGAAGCAAAATCAAAATATCCTTTGCTTGAAATCATTTTATTGACTGCATACGGAAATATTCCTGATGGTGTAAAGGCAATAAAGAACGGTGCTTTTGATTATATCCTGAAAGGTGACGATAACGATAAAATAATTCCCTTATTGAACCAGGCGATTGCTAAAGCTGATAAGAATAAGAAGTCGGCTGTAAAGATCAAAGGCGGTGCCGGTTTAAATTTTGATGATTTAGTCGGCAACAGTAAACCATTACAACAATCAATTACGCTTGCAAAAAAAATTGCAGCAACAGATACTACAGTTTTATTATTAGGTGAAACCGGAACAGGCAAAGAGATCTTTGCGAATGCTATTCATTATAACAGTAAAAGAGCAACGTATGCATTTGTTGCGATCAATTGCAGTGCCTTTACAAAAGATTTGCTTGAAGGGGAATTGTTTGGTCATAAGGCAGGGGCATATACCGGCGCTGCAAAAGATAAAAGAGGGCTGATCGAACTTGCCGATCATGGTACATTGTTCTTAGATGAGATCGGCGAAATGAATATTGAATTACAGGCAAAATTGCTGCGGGTAATTGAACAGGGCGAATTTATAAAATTGGGTGATGAAAAAACGTCCAAAGTAAATGTACGCATCATTGCCGCAACGAACAGGGACCTAAGGAAGTCAATTGAAGAAGGTGATTTTCGTGAAGATCTTTTTTATCGCTTAAATGTTTTCACTATTCAACTACCGTCATTAAGAGAGCGTATGGAAGATATTCCTGCATTGGCTGAGTATTTTTTACACACAACTTTAATAAGAGAAAATAAGCAGCCGCTGAAAATAAGCGATGATGCATTGAAGTTGCTTAAAAATTATTCGTGGAAAGGTAACATACGGGAATTGAGAAATGTGATGGAACGCGCTGTTATTTTAGCAGATGATATCATTCTTCCGGAGCATTTGCCGTATGAAATTCAAACGCAATCCGAAAACACCTCCAATAATTTAAGCTTAAGCAGTGTTGAAAAAAACCATATTCGAAAAGTATTGCAATACACCAAAGGCAACAAAACAAAAGCTGCTGAATATCTCGGCATTGGGCTGACTACTTTATACAGAAAACTGGAAGAGTATAACCTCACCCCTTAATCTTCTCTCCATCCCGAACCTATCGGGAGAGAGGAAAAATTGCCCCAACAACTTTTGCTCTGCGAAGTCTCCGGACTTCGCAGTCCTTATGCACCAAGTCTCCGACTTGTAAAAAACTTTCACCTTTTCATTTTGAAAAACCACCCTTTCATTTTGAAAGGGTTTTGCCTTTTTGTTTTAGGCAACTGCAATCATTGTATTTCTGAAACCCTTATACAGCAGGCATTTCAGCTTACTTAAACCAATCACCGGCAAACAGGCATTTCTTTTGGCATTGTCCGCTTCATGAATCCATATGAGCCACGTTTAAAAGATTTCCTGATAGTAGTTGGTGTAGCGCTACTGTTCCTTGCTGTGATTTATATCATTCATAAACTTCATTAAATCAAAAACAAACAAATATGCTTACAATCATTTTAATTCTTGCAGGCCTGGCCTGCTTCTACTTATTCTTTAGATCAATTGAATACTTTGAAAAATTTTAAATCATGGTGAACGACATACTTCTTATCATTTCAATTGCAGTATTTATTTACCTGTGCTATGTATTGGTAAAACCGGAAAAATTTTAATGTGAGTGGTGAGTGGTCAATGGTGAGTTATATGCTCGCCACTCACTACTCACAACTCACAACTCACAAATTATGAATTCAGAATTATTAGGCGTTATAGTAGCTTTCTTACTTACTGTTTTATTGGCCATCCCTCTTGGAAAATATGCAGCAAAAGTGTTTGCGGGCGAAAAAACCATGCTGGATTTTTTAAGTCCGCTCGAGCGCTTTATATATCGTATCTGCGGTATTGATCCCAACAAAGGCATGAATTGGTCAGCGTTTTTAAAAGCCATGCTTACCATTAATCTCGTGTGGTTTATTTATGGATTTTTTATGCTCCTCTACCAGGGGCATTTACCATTTAATCCGGATGGTAACCCCAATCAAACACCCGACCTGGCTTTTAATACGGTTATCAGTTTTATGGTGAACTGTAACCTGCAGCACTACTCCGGCGAAACCGGCGCTACGTATTTAACCCAGCAATTTGTTTTCATGTTTTTTCAATTCACCAGTGCTGCAACAGGTATTGCATGTTTGGTTGCTTTATTCAATGGCTTAAAAGAAAAGACAACAAACAATCTCGGCAACTTCTGGGTAATTTTTGTCAGAACGATCACAAGGATATTAATCCCGATCTGTATCGTTATTGCCGTAATCCTTGCTTTTAACGGTGTACCTGCAAGCTATAAAGGCAAAGACACGATCACAACACTGCAGGGCGATACGGTACAGGTATCCCGCGGGCCAGTTGCAGGTTTTGTGGCTATAAAGCATCTTGGAACAAACGGTGGCGGATGGTTTGGCGCCAACTCGGCTCACCCGCTCGAAAACCCGAATTACCTCACATCAATGACGGAGATAATTGCACAGATGCTCATACCGGTCGCCATGATCTTCGCATTGGGGTATTACATCAGACGTAAAAAGCTCGCTATTGTAATTTTTACAGTCATGACTATCGGTATGCTTTGCCTTGTCATACCAACAATGATCTCGGAAATACACGGCAATCCCGAAATAGCACGATTAGGTGTACAGCAACCTACAGGCGCTATGGAAGGAAAAGAGGTCAGGTTTGGCCCTGCCCAATCAGGTTATTGGAGTATCGTTACTACAATTATTTCAACCGGCTCCGTGAACTCCATGCATGATAGTTCCATGCCAATGTCGGCACTGATGGAATTGTTGGCAATGCTGATCAACGCTTTTTACGGTGGTTGTGGGGTTGGTATTCTTAACTATTATATCTATATCATCATTGCGGTATTTATCTCTGGTTTGATGGTGGGGCGAACGCCGGAATTTTTAGGGCATAAAGTGGAGGTGCGCGAAGTGAAGATCGCTGCGATCGTAACTATTCTTTCGGCATTTCTTATAAAGATGGGAACTGCTTTTGCAGCTTACATTTTTGTTCATCACGGTGATGCTGACTGGGCAGTGCAGCCTGCCAACTGGTTGAATAACCCGGGTTATCATGGTTTCTCAGAAATGTTTTATGAATACACTTCTTCCAATGCCAATAACGGCAGCGGTTTCGAAGGCCTTGGCGATAACAATACCTGGTGGAATGTATCAACAGGTTTCGTGCTCATACTGGGAAGGTATCTTCCGATCATTGGCCCAATTGCAATCGCAGGGTTACTGGCAAACAAGAAATATATTCCCGAATCTGCAGGTACGCTTAAAGCTGATTCCTACACGTTTGGTATCATGACGTTTGCCGTTATCATTATTGTTACTGCATTGTCCTACTTCCCTCCATTGGTGCTCGGCCCGATTGCAGAGTATTTCAGCATGCATACACATTAACACGGTGAGTGGTCAGTGGTGAATGGTGAGTGTACGCACAACTGGCAGCCCATCACGCACAAAAAATAATTGAAAACAAAAAATAATTATCCTATATGTCAAAACATACAAGACAAACGAAATTACTGGAACCTTCCCTCGTAAGAGAAGCACTCAGGCAATCCTTTTTAAAACTCAGCCCGCGTTACATGGTGCGTAATCCTGTAATGTTTACAGTTGAAACAGGCACATTAGTAATGATGGCTGTATGTGTATGGGTGGCCATGGGCGAAACTTCGCAGGGCAGCCTTGTATATAACATCGCTATCACAGCAATCCTTTTTGTAACAGTGTTGTTTGCAAATTTCGCAGAAGGGCTTGCAGAAGCAAGGGGTAAAGCCCAGGCAGAAAGCCTGCGCAAAACAAGGGAGGAAACACCGGCTAAGAAAGTCGATAGTCAACAGTCAATAGTCAATGGTGCATCACCGGTTGATGAATTGCTCACGGCTCATAGCGCACAGCTCGCAGCTTATTCAATCGTTCCCTCATCAACATTAAAAAAAGGGGATATTTTTTATTGTGAAGCAGGCGATACCATTCCGATGGATGGAGAGATCATTGAGGGTATTGCCACCATTGATGAAAGCGCCATCACCGGCGAAAGCGCACCGGTAATAAGAGAAGCGGGAGGAGACAAATCTTCCGTTACGGGCGGAACAAAAATTTTAAGCGACAGGATTAAAGTGCGTGTTACAACAGAACCGGGTGAAAGTTTCTTGGATAAAATGATCGCGCTGGTTGAAGGTGCATCCCGCCAGAAAACACCTAATGAAATCGCCTTGACAATATTACTGGCAAGCTTTACACTTATCTTCATTATTGTTTGTGTTACGCTGAAACCTTATGCAGATTATGCACAAACAAGTATCAACATCGCAGCCTATATTTCTTTATTTGTTTGCCTGGTACCAACAACCATTGGTGGTTTGTTAAGCGCCATTGGTATCGCAGGAATGGACAGGGCTTTACGTGCAAATGTTATTACCAAAAGCGGTAAAGCCGTTGAAACTGCAGGCGATGTTGATACATTGTTGTTGGATAAAACAGGAACAATAACCATCGGTAACAGGAAGGCAACTAATTTTTGGGCCGATGGTGTTCAGCCTGAAAAGCAATTTATAGAAGCTTGTGTACTTGCCTCACTGGCAGATGAAACGCCTGAGGGGAAATCAATCATCGAACTGGCAGAACAGCGGGGTTTTAAAGCTCCCTCTACACTTGTGGAGAGGGCGGGGGGTGAGATTCATTTTGTTGAATTCACTGCAGAAACAAGAAGCAGCGGTATCGACATACATGACATGCACATTCGCAAAGGCGCTTTTGATGCGATTAAAAACCGTGTTGAAAGAGCGGGGAATAAAATTTCTCCTTTCATCATCAACAAGACAAAGGAAATAGCAGGCAATGGCGGAACGCCTTTGGTATTAAGTTATAATGATGAAGCAACCGGTGTAATTGAATTGCAGGATATCATTAAACCAGGCATACAGGAACGATTCCAGCGTTTGCGTAAAATGGGTGTGAAGACCGTAATGGTTACGGGTGATAACCCGCTTACAGCGAAATATATTGCCGGCAAAGCGGGTGTTGATGATTTTATTGCTGAAGCAAAGCCGGAAGATAAAATGTCCTACATCAAAAAAGAACAGGCAGGAGGTAAGCTTGTTGCGATGATGGGTGATGGAACAAACGATGCACCGGCATTGGCGCAGGCAGATGTTGGTGTTGCCATGAACAGCGGTACACAAGCCGCAAAGGAAGCAGGCAACATGGTTGACCTTGATAATGATCCAACCAAACTGATCGAGATCGTCGAGATAGGAAAACAGTTGCTGATCACCAGGGGAACGATCACAACATTCTCTATCGCCAATGATGTTGCAAAATATTTTGCGATAGTTCCTGCGCTGTTCATCACATCAATTCCTGCATTGCAGGCGCTGAATATCATGAACCTTGCCAGCCCGCAAACTGCTATTCTTTCTGCAGTGATATTTAATGCCATCATTATTCCTTTATTGATCCCGCTTGCACTTAAAGGCGTTCAATATAAACCCATTGGCGCCAGTGCATTACTAAGAAGAAATTTATTGATCTATGGCCTGGGTGGCATCATTGCGCCGTTTATAGGAATAAAATTAATTGATATGACGATCACTTTGTTTATGAAATAAATTTTTATGTTACCAACGACATCAATGCTATTAAACTTCTGTGGCGCCTGTCCCGAAAGCAAAGCTATTCGGGATCACTCACTTGTACCGTGGATTCTTTATTCAGCATTACATTTCATAATGACCATGTACGCTTATAATAGAAATATCGCCGTTGCTCAAGACCTGGTATATCAGTCTATGCTCATCAGTAATACGCCTGGACCAGAGTCCTTTGTATTGATGTTTCAGTGCTTCGGGTTTGCCAAGACCTTCGAAAGGTGTTTTGTGAATATCTGCAAGCAAGTCAAAAAATTTCTTTACAAGTTTGGGTTCGTTTTTAGACCAGTCTTTCAAATCCTGAACGACGGTAATATCAAAAATTATATTACTCATGGTTCATTCAAAAGTTGTTTGGAGAAATTATCAAGTTCCTCTTCACTAAAACTTTTGCCGTATCCTGAATTTAGATTTTTTATTGCCTTGTCTAATCTGTCGAAATATTCTTTTCGTGTTTCATTACGAAGAAAGCCCTTGGAGCTTTGCTCTCCAATAGATATTGTAACTATTAAGTCTTCTTTTCTTTTCAATAATCCTTTAATATATTCAAAAAGGGCTTCATCAAACTCACTTGCTTTAATTGAAAATGTAGCCTCCATAACAAATCATTTATTCAAATTTAAATCTATTATATGAAACGATATATTGGCCCCTCTCTGAAGCTCACACTCGTACTTATTATTCTTTGTGCAGTACTATATCCTTTGCTTATTGCAGCCGTTGGAAAATTAACATCCGGTGGTGGCGATGGAGAAACCATAAGTGTGAATGGTAAAGTGGTGGGTTATGCGAACATTGGCCAGAAATTTACAGAAGATAAATATTTCCGGAGCCGCCCTTCAGCGGTTGATTATAATGCCGCTGGTTCGGCTGGTTCAAACAAAGGGCCTACCAATCCTGATTATTTAAAAACGGTGCAGGACAGAATTGATACATTTCTCGTTCACAATCCGGGTATTGATAAAAAAGATATTCCTGCAGAACTGGTAACGGCATCAGGCAGTGGTTTGGATCCCGACCTTTCTCCGGCCGGTGCAAAGATCCAGGTGAAGCGCATTGCCGCTGTTCGCAGTATTGACGAAGCAAGGTTAAACAAATTAATCGACGATCACACACAACATCCTTTACTTGGCTTGCTTGGACCATCAAAAGTGAACGTGCTGAAATTAAATATCGCATTGGATAGGCTTAAATAATTTTAAAGTAATGTGTGCTATTAGAGTTACAACATTTTCTATGTGAACTCGTATGTTTTCTATATGCTATGAGGTAAAATTACCCTTTAACCACATAGAAATATTAGGACATAGGTTATCACATAGAAGTAATTAAAGAATATCAAATGGATTTTAATAACCTAACACGTTTTAAGCAACCATTATCGAAACCTCATCTTTAAATATTAGTCATTCAAAAGGTAACCTTAAAATTTACATTGGTATGAGCGCCGGTGTAGGCAAAACATACCGCATGCTGCAGGAAGTGCATGCATTGCAACGCAATGGTGTGAATGTAAAAATCGGTTATATAGAAACGCATGGCAGGAAAGAAACACAGGCTTTGATTGATGGGCTATCGGTTATCCCGAGAAGAGAGGTTTTTTACAAGGGCAAAAAATTAGATGAATTAGATGTGAATGCCATCTTGTTATTGCATCCTGACGTGGTGATCGTTGATGAACTGGCGCATTCAAATATTCCCGGCAGTAAAAATGAAAAGCGATGGCAGGATGTGCTGGATATTTTAAATGCAGGTATCAATGTGATATCAGCCATAAACATCCAGCATATTGAAAGCATCAACGAAGAAGTAAAAGAAATTACAGGTATTGAAGTAAAAGAAAGGATTCCTGATAAAATGTTGCAGATCGCAGATGAGGTGGTGAATATTGACCTCACTGCAGATGAATTGATAACACGTTTAAAAGAAGGAAAGATATATGATCATGCAAAAGTGCACCAGGCGCTGACCAATTTCTTTCAGCCTGAAAAAATATTGCAGTTACGTGAACTGGCGCTGAAAGAAGTTGCAGGACAGGTTGAAAGAAAAGTGGATTACCAGATCACGGCAAAACAAACTGCGTTCAGGCATGAACGTTTCATGGCCTGCATATCTTCCAATCATGAAATTGCGCAACATATCATTCGCAAAACGGCAAGGCTTGCATCTTATTATAACAGCAAATGGTTTGTGTTATATGTGCAGACAGAAAGAGAATCTGCAGATAAAATTCAACTCGCTGCCCAGAGGCATTTGATTAATAATTTTAAGAACGCAACGGAGCTTGGTGCAGAGATCATTCAAAAGAAAGATAACAATGTTGCCACATCCATTATTGAAACAGCAATGGAAAATAACATTACAACTATTTGCCTGGGCAAACCGCATCTCAGCCTTTTCCAGGTTATTCTAAAAACAGGTATATTCAACCAGTTGCTGAAAACGCTTTCAAAAAACAATATTGATATTGTAATACTTTCCTGATGACTTCCGTAAAAAATAAGATATGGCTGGGCACATTTTTTTTGTTCCTGTTGTTACTGTTATCAGGCGGTGTAAATATTTACTATACCATTAAGATCAAGAATGACGCAAAGGCCATATTGCAGGATAACTATGAAACACTTTCTTATGCACATACCATGCAGGCGCAATTAGATAGTTTGCCTGTGAAATATGATGCTGCAGTAAAAGCATTTGACAGTGTGTTGCAATTACAGGAGCATAATGTTACAGAGCCCGGAGAACAGGAAGCGACAAATAATGTGAAAAAAAATTTGGAGCGGTTAAAACAACGGGATACCGGCAGGGCTGTTATCAGTGAAATAAAAAGCAGCATACAAAAAATCATCCTGCTGAATATGAATGCTATTCACCGGAAGAACCAGAAAGCAGAATCTGCAGCCAATGACGCATTGACTTATATCATAAGCCTGGCGACAGCTATTTTTCTTATTGCTTTTACTTTTATTATAAATTTTCCTTCCATCGTTATAAACCCGGTCAATAAACTTACCGAAGCAATAAAGGAAATATCTAATAAAAATTATGCATATCGTATTCACATAGATAACAAAGATGAATTTGGAAAACTGGCCGATGCTTTTAATGAAATGGCGGCGCGGTTACAATATTTTGAGAACAGCAATCTCAATAAACTGTTATTTGAAAAGAGCAGGGCGGAGGCTGTGATAAACAGTTTAAAGGATGCCAGCATCGGTCTTGATAAGAATAATATTATCCTCTTTGCGAACAAGCAGGCCTTACAGCTTTTGAATATGCGTAATGAAGATATTGTTGGGAAAAGAGCTCCTGAGGTTTCGGAAAGAAATGACCTGTTCAGGTTCCTGGTAGAAGATGCAGCGTCCACGCCTTTTAAAATTGTTGTACAGAACAGGGAGAATTATTTTATAAAAGAAATTATTGAGATAAGCCAGGAAGAGAACCAAAGCAGGGTGATCGTTGTAAAAAATATTACTTCCTTCAAGGAACTTGATGAAGCCAAAACAAATTTTATCGCTACAGTATCGCATGAATTAAAAACGCCGCTGGCTGCTTCAGATTTCAGTTTGAAATTACTGGAAGATCAGCGGACGGGAAGTTTATCAACCGCTCAAAAAGAATTGATCGAAAACCTGAAACAGGATAACCAGCGCATGCTCAGAATTTTAAGCGAGTTGCTAAATATGTCGCAATTGGAAGCCGGAAAAATCCAGTTGAATTTCGCACAAACAAATGCACAGAATATTATCGATAAAGCGATCAATGCAATTGAGGCCAATGCGAAAGAGAAAATCATTACCATAAAAAAGGTTATTGAAAATGATCTGCCTGTTGTTAATGCAGATGAAGACAAGACGATTTGGGTGCTGAATAATTTTTTAACTAATGCTATTAAGTATTCTCCCGGAAATAATGTCGTTGAGGTAAACGCTTACAAAAAGGATAACAGCATTACCTTTTCTGTAAAGGATCATGGAAGAGGCATTGCAAAAGAATATCAGCCAAAGTTGTTTGACCGGTATTTTAAAGTCCCGGGTTCCAACGAAAAAGGAACCGGTTTAGGTTTAGCCATTTCAAAAGAATTTATTGAAGCGCAGGGCGGACAAATATGGGTTGAAAGCGAACCGGGGCAAGGAGCAACTTTTTTTTGTTCATTGCCTTTATAAATTGATTGGTGTATAAAGGCAATATGAAAATTTATTTGCCGGTTAATTTCGCCGCTTCCCTGCATTCCGTGCAAGGCATGTGTGTAAGATCATCTCCTAAAGTAGTTCTGTATTTATCTGCAACTGATTCCAATTCCTTTACAACCTCAGGATAACTATGAAGGAGATTTACCGTTTCACCCGGATCTGTTCTTAGATTATATAATGCCATACCCGTAGAATCCATTATAAGACGCGAAGGAAAACCATTGTGGCCTGTACTGTCTTTGCTGTATGAAGTATAAATATGCGGAAACACCAATTTCCATTTGTCTTTACGCACCGCCTCCAAACTGTTTCGCTGGTAATAATATGCCAATTCGTTTCTTGGTTCGCTGCCTGGTTCATTTTTAAACAAAGAGAGAATGTTCACACCATCAATTTTCTGTTGCGGCAGTTTTGCGTGGCAAATGGCCGCAATGGTAGGAAGGATATCAATGGTAGCCGCCATCTTATTACACACTGTCCCTGCAGGAATTACATCCGGCCAACAAGCAATGAACGGCTCACGCTGGCCTCCTTCAAATGATGTTCCTTTTCCTTCACGGAAGCCGGCTGTATTGCCTGCATTATCGCCAAAAATGCGCCAGGGCCCATTATCGCTTGTAAAGATCACCAATGTATTTTTTGCTATGCCTGCATCATTCAATGCCTTCATGATTTCACCAACACTCCAGTCAACTTCCATCATCACATCGCCAAATAAACCTTCCTTGCTTTTCCCTTTGAATTTTGATGAAACGGCAATGGGAACATGTACCATTGAATGTGCCAGGTAAAGAAAGAATGGTTTGGTTTTATTTTTTTGTATGAAGGAAACAGCCCTGCTGGTGTACAGTTGCGTAAGCTGGCTTTGATCATCTAAATTTTGTATATACTTCACCGGTTTTTCGCCTTCGATCAATGGCAATGGGGGATAACGGCTGCGCCAGTTAGAAGTATCTGTTATGGGCTTGCCATCATAGCCAACCGGCCACATATCATTTGAATAAGGCAAACCAAAATAATCATCAAAACCAAAATAGGTTGGGAGATAAGGCGCTTTGCATCCTATATGCCATTTACCGATCATGCCCGTTGCATATCCTGAACCCTTCAATAAAGTTGCTATAGTTTCTTCTTTTGAATTCAGCGCAAAATCAGCCCAGGGCATTAATGCTCCATGAATGCCGATACGGTTTGGATAACAACCGGTAAGCAACGAAGCTCTTGATGCAGAACACACAGCCTGCGCTGCGTAGAAATCGGTGAAACGCATACCTTTTGCGGCGAGCCTGTTAATGTTGGGCGTTTCATACAATGAGCCGTTGTAGCATTCAGGATCTCCATAACCCATGTCATCCATAAATATGATGATGATATTAGGACGATCAGTTTTCTTTGTTTGTGAAAACACAGTTAAACTGCCATTCAAAAAAATGAAACTCATTAATAAAAAATGAAGCGATTTGTTAAGTATCTGCATATTTGTTCTATAAAAAATGAAGGATAATTAGATGAAATAATTAGTTGTCAATTATCTCATCTTACCATTTGATATTTTGCTCTATAAAATCAATTAATGCTTTTGCCAATACTTCCTGCTCCGGTGTTTTCGGATGGCCCGGCGTGTTTTTATACGGAGCAAAAAAAGTAAATATTTTTTTGTCGTTTAATGCTGCAACAGCTTTTTGCACATAACCCGGCCAGGGCGAGCCTTCTTTGGTTATATCCATATTACCCAGCATGCAAATTATTTGTGCGTCTGGATATTTGTTTCGCACCAGTTGGACAAAATTTTTATAAGCATCAATGATAAAACTTTCTTCTGGAGCCTTTGTTCCAAACCTGGTTTTGAACTGTGCGTTATCAGGCATAGTTACCAGCCAGGAATCATTTTGAAAAAGATTGATCACAACAACATGGGGAACATAGCTTGAGAAATCCCATTTGGAAGCGGAATCAAGCGGATCTAAACGGTCATACATTTCCGGCATGATCAAAGGAAACCAGCTTATCATTATTCCAATGCCGCTTTTGGATGTGCAATGATATTGTGCATTAAAATGCCTCGCTGTTATGGCAGCATAACTATTGTAATTATTTTCAAAGTAGCCAACCGGAGAATCTGTTACAGTATCTTCAATCGCATATCCGCAGGTGATCGAATTGCCGAAGAATTCGATTTTTCTTTTTGGCAATACCGGCGGCGAAAGCAGGTTAACATTGTCATCAAATGCAAACCCGTAAAATAATGTTTTGCCTTTATCCCATTCTGTGCGTTTGAACAATTGTAAAGTATGTTTGCCATACGGCAGATCAGCCGCCAGCACGTATGTTTGTTTTATCGTATCGAAATGAAATTTTTGAATGCTTTTTTTGTCGATGATAACATTATAATAATTTGATGTATCAGCATCTTTGAAAACTCCCGAGATTCCTTTGCCTTTAAAATTTATGTAAACAGATGTTCCCGGCCAGGTTAATTCGGCAGTGTCCTGTTTAAAAGGTATCCTTCCTTCATAAAGGATATGGGTATCCGTTGCAGGAATAAAAATATCCTGTGAAAAAATAACAGAAGGAGATACACAAAAATTTAGCAGGACAATAAATACTGATCTGAAAATGCTTTGCTTCATGTGTAAAAACACGTTTCTGCAAAACTAAGGATGCTGGCAATTCAGTTTAAAAACTTATTGATGTAATTCAATCTTGTTTGTTCTTATAGAGATTAATGGCTATATCGGTCGTATTTGATTTCATCGGTTTCACCTGGCTTTTCGGTATAGTTGGTTTCTCTTGATATAATGAGTCCTGCTTTTTTTTATTCATTAGTTGCAATTGCCTTTTTAATTGGTCGACCTGGTTCATCAACTCTTTATTTTTTAATTTCATTTGCTCTGACTCTTTTTCAAATGAATCTTTTAATTGTTTTATTTGGTCATTTTGGTTGTTTAACAGTTCCTTATTGATCGGTTCTTTTTGATCCATTTCGTACTTTTCCAGTAGTTCTTTTTTTAAAATTTCCATTTGCTCATTTTCTTTATCCACTTGTACTTTCATAAGGAGCTCTTTCTCTTTTGTTAAGTCAGCTTGTTTTTCCAATAAAACTTTGTTTTGCAACTTCATCAACTCAACTTTCTGTTCCGCCTGCATCTTATTCAACAATTCTTTTTGCTTAGTCATTTCGGCACTTGCTATTAGTTTTTCCTGCAATAATTTCATTTGATCCTGGCTGTCCAACTGTGCCTTCATTAGCAATTCTTTCTGTTTCATCAAGTCAGTTTGTTTTTCTATCAATGCTTTCTGTTGCAGTTTCATTTGCACGATCTGTTTATCCATTTGTTCCTTTGCCTGTTGACGGATTTTATCTATCGTGGATGCATATTGAGTGATCTCCTTGTCCGGGATCTTTTTATCGTTTATGTATAGCTCGGTGACCTTTCCATTTTGTTCAATGATTTTATATTGCTTTCCCTCAAATGAAGTGGAGATCGTATTTTTTGACCCGGTTTTAGGTGAAAGTGTATCTGCCTGCCTGTTTGAAATTGTTTTGTTGACTGATATTACAATAGTTTCTTTCTGCCCGGGAACAATTTGTTTCGTATAAGTAAAAGAAGCCATTAAAACTCCGGTGATCATTAAACCTGAAACTAAAAATATTTTTTCCATGTTTGTTAATGTTTTATTGTTGTTGGTGATAATTCGTTTTGCTCTTTGGAGAAGATAATTTTTGCTCCCGGGAAAATAGGCGGCGTATTTTGTCACATCGATTTTATATTCCTGGAATG
The DNA here is from genome assembly GCA_036274175.1 of Parafilimonas sp. Classification (GTDB taxonomy): domain Bacteria; phylum Bacteroidota; class Bacteroidia; order Chitinophagales; family Chitinophagaceae; genus Parafilimonas. The sequence goes on along the minus strand of DASUGF010000005.1, from coordinate 26,238 downwards.
AGACCAGTGCATGTATGAATTGTTTTTTGTTTTGAATAACATTGATGGCAATATCATCACAACAATTTTCCCTTTCTTCTTTTATTTTGGATGATATCCATAATGCAGCAGGGTTAAAAAAGAAAATAATGTCAATGATGTTTTGCAGCATATTCACCAGGTAATCTTTACGGCGGATATGCGCGAGCTCATGTAAAAGGATAGCTTCTGTTTCCTCCTTCGGAAGTGCAGTTAGCAGGGATGCAGGGATTAAGATCACCGGTTTCAAATGCCCTGTTACCATGGGAATCTTTGCCAAAGCAGACCGCATTAATGTAACAGGTTTTTTCACGCCGATACGTCTTGCAAATTCCTTTACACGGTTGTTCCAGTATTCACCTGCATCGGTAACCTGCCTGTTTTTTAATACATGAATTTGTTTGAAACCTGCAACCAGGTAAGTGCATTTTAAGAAGATAATTACAAACCAGGCAAATACAATAAGATTTTCATAAGGTTTTATAGTTTGAATTATTCTTCCAATGACACTTATTGGATGCCTGTCGATATGAGCGCTTCCGGGAACGTTGATGGTAACAGCAGCAATTAAGCTGGTTAGTTTAGAGCTGGCATATTCGTCAGCCAGTTTTAATTCGTAATAAAATGTGATGAGGTTACAGGCAATAAAAATTATAAGCAATATGCAAAGCGAATTATAACGAAAAGCCGGCGTTGATTTTTTTGTGAACATCAATACGGCTCCGGCTATCATTGCCAGTGCCAAACCCTGCCATAAAGAATGTACCAACGTATAGAACAAGGCATGTGTGATCTCGTTGGTAAAGAAGTATTTCATAACAGGCAATTGTGTGTGAGGAATTAAAATTTTTATTTATCAGCATCCAGTTTATTAAGCATGTCTTTGATTAGCCGTAACTCTTTTTTCGATGTTTTTTTATTGCCCAATAATTGCATCACCAGGTTGCTGGCAGAGCCATTGTACATGGAGTTCACAAAACGTTCCAGCAAATAATTTTTTGTTTTTTGTTCTGCTTCTGCCGGGGAATAAATATGCTTCATATTGGTATCATCTCTTTTCAGCATACCTTTTTCATTCATGATCTGCATGAGCTTTAGGGTAGAAGTGTATTGAACTGTCCTGGTATGTTCATTTAATTTGTCGTTAACGAACCTTACGGTGGAAGGCCCGTATTGCCACAAAACCTGTAGTATTTCGAGCTCCGCTTTTGTAGGTTCTGCTTTACCGGTGCTTTGTTTATTTGAAAGTTTCATAAAATGAAGGTAGGAAATTTTTCGTACGAATAAATTTTTATGTTTGGTATTTTATGAAAGATTCGTTAAAAGAGGTCACAAGGGCACGAAGGCGCAGAAAGTTCACGACGCATAAATTCTTCGTGCACATTGCGGCTCGTCGTGGTCTTTGTGGCGAAGAAAAGCAGTCAATATTTTTTATGATAGCTTATATATTGTTCAAACAGAAATTTCTTGCCCTGGATTTTTAGATGTATTGTCATTCGTAACCATGTTGATCTGTTGTAAAGGATTGATCCAAAACCAAAGCAAGAAACCAATACCTAAAACGCCTGCAACCACAAAAAGAGGATATTGAAAATTATGGGTGATGTCTGCAATTTTTCCAAAAACAAGTGCGAGAAAAAACGCACCCGTTTGCCCGGCAAAATTCATAGCGCCGGTTACCGTCCCCGAATTATTTCTCCCGACATCTGCGCATACTCCGTACGAAGACATCACACCAAATGAGTACGACCAATTGGCGCCGATAAGGCAGGCGGCAGCAACCGTGTTTTCCTTTATAACTGCTGCGAGCAATATCATCAGGCCACATAGAAAAATACCTGTCATACCAACAGAACGCCTGCCGAAATACAACCCTTTTTTCTTTACCAGCCAGTCTGAGGCAAACCCTCCTGCAAGCAATCCAACAATTCCTGCCATGAACAGCAGGAAGATCACGGCTTTGGAATCACGCTCCGAAAAATGCCTCCCTTCCTGTAAATAGACCGGCATCCATGCAACAAAAAAATAATTGGCCCATTGAAAAGTGAAATACATCAACATGAGCGCCCACACCGTGCGGTTCCTGAAAATGAATTTCCATGAAATAGGATGCTGTTCTTTTTTATACCGGCAATCATTTGCGATTTTTAATTTCTCCTTTTCAGAAATACGTTTCATCTCCGAAGGAAAATTTTTGAACCAGGCAATGCATATCAATACCCATATAAGTCCAATGGCGGCGTTTACAAAAAAAGGCATACGCCATCCGTAAGCTTCGGCTATCGGCACAATAATAAGCGGTGCAATGGCAGCACCGATCTGTGACCCAATGCCCATCCAGGTTAAAGTCCTCCCTGTTTCGTTTGCAGGGAACCATCTTGATACTACAATTATACAATTAGGATAAGTGCCCGCTTCTCCCATACCGAATAGAAAACGTACAATAAGCAGCCCGATAAGTCCGTTTACCAAACCGGTTACCGCTGTAAAGAACGACCACCATAAAACGATCCGTATAAAAACTGCGCGCGGACCAATACGGTCGCCCAATATGCCTGAAGGTATCTCGAACAAAGCATAGGCTAATGCGAATGAAGCAAGCACCCAGCCAAACTGTTCATTGTTCAGGCCAAACGCTGATTTAATTCTTACGCCAACAATAGAAATGCAAATGCGGTCAAGGTAAGTAAGTGTGGTGAGCGAGCAAAGCAATGCAAGCACCCTGTAGCGGTATGGAATGGCTTTCAGCATCGATACTATTAATGAAAATTATTTAAGGCCTTAATATAAGCAGACATTTCAAAATAATTCATTTCACATTTATATTCCGTTCGGTGAGGGTACCATAACTGTTCGGAATATGTTGTATACGCTGCGTTATTGACGCTGGTTGCCACTACCTTTAGGTAGCAGGATAATTAATAATTGTTTAAAATGGCTTCAGCCTAAATAGTTATTTTGGGCTAAAGCCATTTATAGTTTGCGAATCTTAATTCCACGACTTAAAAGTCGTGGCAATATATCTTCCGAGCAATTATGGTGAGAAGACACGACCGGTAGCGTACTCTGCAGGCGGATGTCCTCACCCGCCTGCTAAGATTTGAAATGCGCCTTTATGCAAGCTTGTAATAATTATTACATTATTTAAAGTAAACTTATCTTTCAATCGTCTTCTACACAAATGGCAGGCATGGCTGCAATGGCCGCGGAGAAAAATAACATCATACAAACTATTAAATCTTATGGCAACCAATTGTTTGGTTTCATACGCAGCCGCGTGCCTACCAATGAAGATGCGGAAGATATTTTGCAGGATGTCTGGTACCAGTTGAGCAACCAGGATGCCAGCGAAGAAATCAACAGCATCAGTGGCTGGCTGCATCGCGTGGCGCGAAATAAAATAACAGATAAGTATCGGAAGAAAAAGGAAGACCCGTTGGATGATTTTTTTACAGAGGACGAAGACGGGTTGAATATTGCGGACATTTTTTTGGCAGAGGAAGGGAACGCAGATATGAAAGAACTGCAACAACTGTTTTGGGAAACATTATTCAGCGCTTTGGAAGAACTGCCGCAAAACCAGCGCGAGGCTTTTATTCTGAATGAACTGGAAGACAAAACACTGCAGCAAATTGCTGATTTGCAAGGTGAAAATATTAAGACAATTATTTCAAGAAAGCGTTATGCAGTGAATCATTTGCGTAAACGACTGGAAGACCTGTACAACGAATTTATAAACTATTAAATTATTCATTATGCGTAATAACAGGAGAAGAATGTTTTTTGCATTCCCGTTTTTCATAATCATAGCTGTGTTATTAATGGGATTAATAGTAATGCTGTTGTGGAATTTTATATTTCCATCGGTATTGCATACAGAAAAAATTTCTTACTGGCAGGCTGTTGCCTTATTGGTGTTATGCCGCATATTGTTTTTTGGGTTTAGACGAGGTGGACCAAGAGATCATCGTTCGCAAATGTGGCGTGGCGGAGGACCGCAATGGCGGCGGAAATGGATGAATATGAGCGACGAGGAACGAGCTAAATTCAGAGAGGAGTGGAGACAAAAAAGATGTGGAAGACCGGGGGAGGAAAATATTCAGAATGAACCTAAATAATTATTGTATAAAATTGCATTAGCCGCCCTTTAGAATTGATATGAAAAAGAAACCAGGCATTTTGGGTTTGCTCAAACCTTATTCAAGCATAGTGATCTTATTAATCTTATTTACGCTGGTAAGCAATGGCATCAATTTATGGATACCTAAGTTGATATCACATGGAATAGATGCTTTCGGCGCCGGGCAATTTTCTTATGAAAAAATAATAGTACAGTTTCTTGCCGCCATCCTCAGTATATTCCTGTTTTCTTATCTCCAAAGTATTATTCAAACCTATGCTTCAGAACGTGTGGCAAAAGATCTGAGAACAAAATTGTCTGATAAAATTTCAAAGCAATCTTATGCATTTATCCAGGAAGCCAATCCATCAAAATTGTTAACCAATCTTACTGCTGATGTTGACTCTATTAAATTATACATTTCCCAGGCAATCGTATCCATTGTTTCGTCTGTGTTCATTATTATCGGCGCAAGCATTTTATTATTAACGATTAACTGGAAGCTTGCTTTATGTGTCATCGCTATCATTCCCATAATCGGTATCACATTTTTTGTTGTGCTGAAAAAAGTAAGGGCACTATTTATACAAAGCCGGGCTGTTATTGACTGGCTGAATAAAGTAATTAATGAAAGCATTTTAGGAGCAGCTATTATACGCGTAGTGAATTCGCAGCAATTCGAATACAATAAATTTCTTGAAGCGAATACAAAAGCAAAAGATTTCGGGTTGGCTATCCTTAAACTTTTTGCAGGACTAATACCGGTTATAACATTTACTTCGAACATGGCAGCGCTCACTATATTAGCATTAGGCGGTCATTTTGTTATAACGGGCAGTATGAGCCTGGGTGATTTTGCAGCATTCAACAGTTATCTCTCCATGCTGATATTCCCCATTTTGGTAATAGGTTTTATGAGTGGTGTGATTGCACAGGCAACTGCATCTTATCAACGCATCAGCAATGTAATTGAGGCCCCTGATCCGCCTGAAACCGGAACTATAACGGCGCCATTAAAAGGCGCTGTAACTGTTGAAAATGTATCTATGTTATACGGCCAAACACCGGTATTAAATGATATTTTCTTTTCAGTTGAACCGCGAACGCGTGTTGCCATCACCGGGCCAACTGCTGCAGGCAAAACGCAATTACTGTATTTGCTTACAGGGTTAATAAAACCTTCATCGGGCGCCATACAATTCGACGGGCATGCAATTGATGAATATAACAGTGAAACATTTCATCAACAGGTTGGTTTTGTTTTCCAGGACAGCATCATTTTTAATATGAGCATCAGGGAAAATATAGCATTTAGCGATACGGTCACTGATGATGCGTTGGAAAAGGCAATTGCAACAGCGGAATTGAAAGATTTTATCAACAGCCTGCCAGGTAAACTGGATACCATTGTTTCGGAGCGGGGTTCAAGTCTTTCAGGCGGTCAAAAACAAAGGATCATGCTGGCACGCGCATTAGCATTGAATCCAACAATTTTATTGCTTGATGACTTTACTGCCCGCGTTGATGCGAATACGGAAAAGAAGATCCTTGATAATATACAAATCAATTATCCGGAGCTAACGCTGATTTCCGTTACGCAAAGAATAACCAGTGTTGAAAATTATGACCAGGTAATTCTTTTGATGCAAGGGGAAATTATTGCCACCGGCAGGCATGAAACACTGATACATACAAGTCCAGAATATGTGCAATTATTGAATTCACAAAAAAGCACCAGCCACTATGAATTACAGTCTTAATGATATGAATGGTGTAAGGAAAAAAGTTTCAACCTGGCCGGCGCTGAAGAGTTTGCTGCAACTGATAGCGCATGAAAAGAAAAATTTAGTAGTGGCTGTTATCATTATTCTGCTGAATTCCTCATTGAATCTTGCCGGCCCATTTATCATTGGCCATACTATTGACAAATATGTTGTACATAAAGCATATCATGGCGTATTAATATTTTCAGCGGTATTGCTGGTGATGTATCTTATTGGGCTGTTCACGAGTTATTATCAAACCAAACTGATGGGCAGCATCAGCCAGCGAATGTTATTCACGCTACGCAACACGATATTCCATAAGCTGCAATCCTTGCCGGTAGCTTTTTTTAATGCCAATAAAGCCGGCGATCTGATATCGAGAGTGAATAACGATACCGATAAAATAAATTCGTTTTTTTCACAAAGTTTGATGCAGTTCATCGGCAGTATTATGACGATGACAGGTGCAGGAATATTTTTATTATTTATTCACACCAATTTAGGCGTAGCGGCATTAATGCCCGGATTGCTGATATTGATTTTCACAAAACTGGTATCGCCGTGGGTCAAGAAAAGAAATGCGGCCAACCTCACAAGTGTTGGCGGGATGAGTGGGGAGATACAGGAGAGCCTCAATAATTTTAAAGTGATCATTGCTTTTAACCGGCGTGATTATTTCAGAAAACGTTTTGATGAAGCGAACCGGCAAAATTACAAAACAGCAATTGGTGCAGGGCTTGCCAACAATTTGTTTTTGCCTGTGTATAGTTTCTTCTCCGGCCTTGCACAATTAACGGTGTTGACGTATGGCATCTATCTTATTGCACATGGAAGTTTTTCGATAGGATTGCTGGTAAGTTATCTTGCATATGTTACCTATTTCTATAACCCGCTGCGGCAGTTGGCATCGCTATGGACAAGCTTCCAGGTTGCTATGGCAGGATGGGACAGGATAGCAAAAATTCTCTCGCTTAATACAAATCTTGTTACAGTTGACAATAACAATACAGTTGCTCAAAACACATTGATCGAATTCAGGGATGTACATTTTGGATATGATGACAACAAAGAGATTTTGCATAACATCTCTTTAGCATTATCAAAAGGAAAAACTTATGCATTGGTTGGCCCGACAGGCGGAGGCAAAACAACAACGGCTTCTTTAATTGCACGGTTATATGATCCAACTGCCGGCACCGTTTTATTGGATGGGAAAGATATACGCTCTTATACGGCGGAAGAACGTTCTGAAAAAGTAGGCTTCATTTTACAGGAACCTTTTTTATTTACCGGAACGGTGAAGGATAATATTTTATACGGCAATGAAAAGTACCGGGATTATGATGATGAACACCTGGAAGAAGTTATTCATAATGCAAACCTGCAAAGTCTGCTTTCCGTTTTCGAAAATGGCCTGCAGACAAAAGTTGTATCCGGCGGTGATAATATGAGTTTGGGACAGAAACAATTGATAGCATTCATGCGTGCCGTATTACGTGATCCTGAAGTATTAATCTTAGATGAAGCCACCGCCAATATTGATACCATTACAGAAAAACTACTGGAAGATATACTCAATAAATTGCCCGGAAGTACCACGCGCATCATCATTGCCCATCGTCTTAATACGATCGAAAATGCTGATGAGATTTATTTTGTAAATGCAGGTGAAATAACGCGTGCAGGTTCGTTTACCGATGCTGTTGATAAACTGCTGCATAATAAAAGAGTGAGTTGATGTTGGTAACGTGAGTGGTGAGTGGTGAATGGTGAATAGCCTGTTTAAATTTACTCACCACTGGAATATTCAATATACAATATTCATTCGCTGAAATAATTGATTCAAAAAAAATTTCATTCGTTTAAAGTAATTTTTTCTTCTGTTCGTCTTCCTTATAAAGTATTCAATTCAAAAACATAATTTATGAAGACGACAAGAATTTTAAAAGCCATACTATTTGGAATCGTGGCAGGCGCTGCCATATTTTTTATACCATTTCCATTCCGCTTTCTTTTTGGTTTTCTTTTGATATTTTTTATCATCCGGTTTTTCGCATTCAGAAGATGGCGTAATGATTACGGCCCACACAATTTCAGCAGGCATTATTTCTGGAATCCATCCTACACTCAACGCTGGCATAGCATGAGCGATGAAGAGCGCAAAGCGTTTATTAAAAAGATGGAAGCAGAATTATTTAACACAAATGTTAGCACAGAATAACGATGGCATAAACGCTGTGCAATACAAATTTATTCTCATTAAAAAAATTTATTGACATGAAAAGAGGTGGTTTATTTTTTATAGGACTGATATCAGCCATTGCAACCATTATCAGTTTGAACATTGCATTTGGCAGGCCAGGATATTATCGTCACTATTCCTATTATAACCGGTTTCATCATTGTGATGAACGATATGATCGAAACTATGATGAAAGATCAAAACAGGATCACAAGGATAAAAGTGATTCAACAAGTAATTATTATTAAATATAAAAGAAAAATTTATGTACAACAGGCATTCATTCGCGCCCTTCGGCGCCGCTCATGGAAGACGGCATCCATTTATGCAATCACATTTTCGCGCACCGGTAAATGTGTATAAAACAGAAAACAGCTATGAACTGCTGGTATTCGCGCCGGGCCGTCTAAAAGAAAACTTCAGCGTAAAATCAAAAGGCACTGAGCTTACCGTTTCTTACGCGCCACCGGAAGGATTACCTGCACCTGACTGGATAAAAAGAGAATACAGCCGGGGTGGCTTTGAACGCACCTTCACCATTGATGAAAGCATTGACACATCAGTCATCAGTGCCAATTATGCTGATGGTGTTTTACACGTGAGTTTACCCATCATTCCGGGAAAAGAAACACCGCAGCAGGATATACCGGTGAATTAAATATTAAACTCAATTTAATGAGATCGAGTTAAACCTACAGGTTTGTTCAAAAAAGGCAGATAGCATAAACAATTAAACCTGTCAGGTTATCCTTAATTTAAGAAAACAAAAAAATGTCACAAAAGTCCCTATAATCCCTTTAAAAAATATAACAACAATGAATATAATTAAGGATAAAAGAATAGCAATAGTAGGCGGCGGCCCCGGAGGATTAACACTGGCAAGGCTTTTACAGCTAAAAGGCGCCGGTGTGAAAGTATATGAACGTGATATTAATAAAGATGTAAGAGTGCAGGGCGCAACATTGGATCTGCATGAAGAGTCAGGCTTAAAAGCATTGCGTGAAGCAGGATTGACAGATGCATTTAAAGAAAATTACCGCCCGGGCGCAGACCTGATGCGGATCATTGATAAAGATGCTAACATATTATTCGATGAACATGAAACACCCATCAGCGATAAAACATTTGACGAAGCTGTATTTCGCCCTGAAATAGACCGGGGACCTTTAAGAAAAATATTATTGGATTCATTAATGCCCGGCACTGTTATATGGGATAGTCATTTTATCTGCATGAAAAAAATAAATGACAGTTGGCGGCTTGAGTTTAAAAACGGAACAACTGCTACCGCAGATATTGTAATTGCCGCGGATGGCGCTAATTCAAAAATCCGCTCGTATATAACTTCTGTTGTTCCATTTTACACAGGCTTTACAGCCATTGAAGGAACAGTGTATGATGCGGCAACAAATGCTCCTATGATAAGCCGACTATTAAAAGGAGGTAAAATATTCGCTATGGGTGCTTCAAAAACTTTGATCGTTAGTGCCAAAGGCGATGGCAGCCTTCAGTTTTATACAGGTTTTAAAGCAAACGAAAGCTGGGTGCAGGAGAGCGGCCTTGATTTCACCAATAATAAACAAATAGCAGCATGGTTTCAAAAAGAATATGGTGAGTGGAATAATACCTGGCTGGAATTGTTTGAAAACGCTGAACCTGCATTTATTCCACGTCCACTATATTGTATGCCGTTGGATCAATACTGGGATGCGCAACCTGATATAACCATATTGGGTGATGCAGCACATTTAATGCCTCCGTATGCAGGCGAAGGAGTAAATATGGCTATGCAGGATGCTTTGGAATTAAGCAACTGTCTTACAGATGATGCATTTGACGATACAAGAACTGCCATTGCATTCTATGAAGAAAAAATGCGTGCAAGAGCGTCTGAAATTGCAAAGGAAACATTGGAACAAACGGAATCATTACACTCGGAAGATGCTATTCAAAACATGTTGAACATGTTCAGCTATAAAGCGGTTGATTAATGTTTAAACTAAAAAGCGCGTTCGGGTAAGCAACGTAAAAATTATTTTTCAGCAATTGTTGCAGAGAAGCATCCTATTGATAAAAAATTGAAATGGCGGGAAATAAAAACTCTATCGTCGTCGCCTGTTTAAATTTATTTTATTTAAGCAGAAACGCTGCCAACACGCCACCAATTATCGGTCCCATAACAGGGATCCAGCTATGCTGCCAATCGCTGCCGCCTTTATTTTTTATAGGGAGTATGGCATGCATGATACGCGGGCCCAGGTCACGGGCGGGATTGATGGCATAGCCTGTCGGGCCGCCAAGGCTTAAGCCAACACCGAACACCACAAAGGCAACAGGTAAAGCGCTGATGGAACCAAGTGCATCTGCAGGAGAAATGATATGCAGCACCGCTATAATAAAAACAAAAGTGCCGATGATCTCGGTCGTTAGATTATATAATGGATTTCTTATAGCAGGCCCGGTGCAAAATACAGCCAGTTTGGTTCCCGCATTTTCAGTAGAATCAAAATGTTGTTTATAAGCTATCCAAACAATAAACGAACCCAGCATAGCGCCTAACATTTGCGCAAGAATGTATTGTGGCACAAGCGACCAACTGAATTTATCCGCACAAGCTAATGCAATGGTAACGGCAGGATTTAAATGTGCCCCACTGGAAGGAGCGCTTATAAAAACAGCAGTGAAAACTGCCATTGCCCAACCTGTCGTTATCACTATCCACCCGCTGTTAAAGCCATTGGTTTTATTAAGCAAAACATTCGCAACAACACCATCTCCAAGAATCATTAATATAGCTGTGCCAACAATTTCACCGGTAAAAGCTGTCATACTTTAGATATTTGTTTTATAGTTTACAAGGTTACAAGTTCACAAGTTTACGAGTTCACGAGTTCACAAGTTCTTAACCGATCAACCGATCAACCGATCAACCAATCAACCAATCAACTTTTCAACTCCTATGAACTCCTCTGCGGTAAATAATTATTCGCCAACTGTATAAAGCTGTCCGTTTCCGACCTTATCCATTCTTCATTTTTATTAAGCACTGCAGCCATATGTTTTGCAACCAGCGGTGCGGCACTGATAGCGCGCTTTGCATCCAGGAATAATAGTCTTGTTCTCCGTGCCAGGACATCTTCAACGGATACAGCCATTTCATTTTCTACAAACTTTTTTATATTACCTGCTGAATAAATATTGCCTATCTCATCGTCATAATTAATGTTGTCAAATTCACTGCTGGCTATGGGAAGATTTTTTGTCCTGCAATCTTTATAAGGAAACTTTGCAACGAAGATGGCATTGTTCACTGCATCTTCCGCCATCCTGCGATAGGTGGTCCATTTGCCGCCGGTTATGGTTATCAGATTGGAAAGCGAAACAATTATTATATGGTCCCTGCTTAATAAAGAAGTATTGGTAATGCCTTTTGTTTTCACTAATGGCCGCAATCCTGCAAACATGCTGGTTATGTCAGTAGAAGTAATATCTGATTGTAAATAACGGTTGGCATGTTCCAGCACAAAATCTATTTCTTCCTGTAAGGGAGTTGGTTCATCACTAATATCTTCTATCTGGGTATCTGTTGTGCCTAATACGATTTTATTATGCCAGGGTACGGCAAACAATACACGCTTATCATCTGTTTTGGGTATCATCATGGCATAGTTGCCGGGGAAAAATTTTTTGTCAACCACCAAATGAATCCCCTGTGATGGTGTTACGATATCCGGTGCTTCTTTATTATCCATCTGCAAAATATCGTCCGCAAAAACCCCGGTTGCATTAATGACGGTTTTACTTTTTATTTCAAAGGTCCTGTCGTTTACACTATCATAAGCAACCACGCCGCTTACTTTGCTTTGTTTTCCCGCAGACGGGTTCCTGGTTTTTAACAAGGCTGTGGCTTCGCAGTAGTTGATCAATACCGCGCCATGTTGCGCTGCGGTACAGGCGAGATCAATGGCAAGCCTCGCATCGTCAAACTGTCCGTCGTGATAAAGAATCCCCCCGCTTAAATTTTTTCGATTGATACCGGGAGCGAGTTTTTGTACGGTTTTATTTTTTAAAAACTTTGTTGCGCCTAAGCTTAATTTCCCCGAAAGAATATCATAAAACTTTAACCCGGAACCGTAATATATTTTTTGTGCGAAAGAAAATGCAGGAATGATAAAGCCCAGGGTTTGCGTAGCACCGGCGGCATTTTTTAGCAGCCAGCCTCTTTCCTTTAGCGCTTCGCGGACAAGCTTTAAATTGCCCTGTTCCAGGTAGCGTACGCCGCCATGTATCAATTTGGTAGAGCGGCTTGACGTGCCTTTTGCAAAATCCTCCGCCTCGATAAGAATGGTGGAAAACCCACGCGAAGCAGCATCAACAGCAGCGCCCAGTCCAGTGGCGCCACCACCAATAATAAGCATATCCCATGTTTTATTTTCATCGAGTTGCTGTAACATGAGATCTCTGTTCATTCTATAGTTGTTTTATTGCCTTGCTGTGTTCCGGACGAGTGTTCTTTTAAGTTATCATTGGTGAGTTGTGAGTGGTCAGTTGTGAGTTTGATTCTTTCGCTATTTACTACTCATCACTCATTGCGGTTTACTTAGTATCAATTTTTAAATATTCAATAATCAACATTCAATAAACAATATTCATGTATGTGGTTCTTCAATTGAACATTGTGTATTGTATATTGAATATTGAGTGTTTGTACTCAACAACATTGACTCACCATTCACAACTCACCACTCACATGATGTATTAATTGATCGTGTAACTGATATTCCCGTCTTTTTCATCCTTTAGCTGTATGCCAAGCGCCTGCAACTCATTCCGTATCCGGTCGCTGGTGGCATAATCTTTTTTTGCCCTTGCATCTTTGCGCATATTGATGAGTAAATTAATAATGCCATCCAGCTTACTATCGTCAGAAGCGATATGCATTTGAAGGCCGAGAATATCTTCAATATATAATTTCATTTTTTGCTGCAGCAAAAGAATGGTTTCAGAACTTACAGCATCTGTTGCAACATGTTTGTCTTTAATGCCATTGATGATCGGAACAAGCTCAAATATATTGGCAAGCACTTTTGCTGTGCCGAAGTCATCATTCATGAAATCGTCAAATTCTGCGATCAGCTTAATTACTTTTGCATCGAGTTCTGTATTGGTTGATGAGGGATAATTCTCCGTCTGTAACTTCGTTAAATTATCATATGCTTCCATTAAACGCTTCAACCCTTTCTCCGATGCCTGCAATGCTTCATTGCTAAAGTCTAAAGTAGAACGGTAGTGTGTCTGTAAAATAAAAAAGCGTATCACCATCGGATGATAAGCCTGTTTCAACACCGGATTATCACCGTTGAATAGCTGTGTTAGCGTAATCACATTGTTATAACTCTTGCCCATCTTCCTCCCGTTGATGGTGATCATGTTATTATGTATCCAGTAGCGGGCGGGAATTTTATCATTGCAGATGTTGCTTTGGGCTATCTCGCACTCGTGATGCGGAAAAAGCAGGTCCATACCGCCGCCATGAATATCAAATTGCTCGCCCAGGTATTTAGTGCTCATGGCAGAACATTCAATATGCCAGCCGGGAAAACCATATCCCCACGGGCTTTTCCAGCGCATAATATGTTCGGGAGGTGCATTCTTCCATAGAGCAAAATCAGCGGTATTGCGTTTTTCTTCCTGGTTATCCAGTTCGCGGGTAGTTGCCATCAGGTCATCTAAAACCCTTCCGCTCAACATACCATATGGCTCACCCTTTTTGGAAAAATCTTCGTTATATTTCTCGGTATCAAAATATACGGAGCCGTTTGTTATATAGGCATAACCATCAGCAAGAATCTTTTCGATCATTACGATCTGTTCCACAATATGGCCTGTTGCAGTGGGCTCGATTGTTGGGTCAAGGTTATTCAACTGGCGCATGGCCCAATGATACAGGTTGGTATATTTCTGCACCAGTTCCATCGGCTCCAGTTTTTCCAGCACGGCCTTTTTGGAAATCTTATCTTCTGCTGCACGCCCTTCTTCTTCAAAATGACCGGCATCGGTGATGTTGCGTACGTAACGCACCTTATAACCTAAATGCATAAGCCAGCGATATACGATATCAAAGGTGACATACGGCCTTGCATGGCCTAAGTGGCTTTCCCCGCTCACCGTTGGCCCGCACACATACATGCCCGCATGCTTTGGTGTTATGGATGTAAAAACTTCCTTTTCCCTGGTTAATGAATTATAAACTTTCAATTCACTCATTTCTGATTGTAGTTTTATGATACCGGTATTATGCTCTGTGGCATCGCTTTTTAAGTCTGCACCGGGCCGGTTCCGGCGATTACAATGCTGATGCAGGTGGCTGCAAAAATCAAGGCATTTTTTTAAATCAGCAATATAAATTTATTGACGCTTCGCGGACGACAAGACGGCTTTAAAAAAATAAATTTCTTTTTCCTGTAAAATTGCCTGCCTGCATTTACTTTCTGCCGTCACTTCGGATTATTATTAATGGTTGTTATTACGTGTAAATTGTTTTGGCGAACTCCTGATGATTGAGTAATTTGAGCGGGAGTAAAACCGCTCATGAAAACAACTTTCAAGCCACTAACATGTTGATCCGTATTTTATTTTTATGGGCTTGCCGGTTATGTCCGGGTTCCGTATTGCGCGAAGTGATGATCACACAATACCAGGTTGGAATAACAAAAGGCAAATGCTTACGACTGCTGATGTAAAGGCAAGGCAGTTGGGCAAGATCATCAGGGCTGCAGAGATGATCATGTTTACACCCAGCCCCGGCTATGACGTGATATTGCGATGGGCGACAGTTACGCAATATAGTAATTGCGGACTCTGTGAACAACACGATCTACATCTTAACGTGGATAGCGGTACATGGTTTTAGTGATAAAATTTAAACGCGTTCGGCATAAAGCTTTTCAGGATATAATCTCAGGTAACTTGGAGGGAGGTCTATTATCAAACGGGCCGTGGTTTTATTGAAATAACGAACTCAGCCCGGTTTACCACCAATAATTTTTGCATATGAATATTGAATTGTTTTAACCAAACGGAGTGCCGGTTAATTAAGCCAAAGAAATTTCTTTCCGGGATTTTAATTAAGTAATTAAACCATTACTATTTTATGGGCGTAAGAATTATCTTCCTCTATGCTGCGTTGTTATTCTGCGTAGGTGTGCGTGCGCAGGTCTCTGTTGTTACGCAACACAATAATCTTTCGCGTGCCGGCTGGAATAATAGAGAAGCGATTTTAAATCCTCTAAATGTGAACGTGCGGCAATTCGGTAAGATTTTTAGTGTGCCCATTGATGATAACATGTTTGCTCAGGTATTAATACTATGTAACGTAAATATTGCAGCAGGCGCCCACAACATTGCTGTTGCCGCCACAGTAAACAATACAGTATATGTTTTTGATGCTGATAATGGCAACCTGTTCTGGTCCAAAAATTTCACTCCCCCGGGTTTGCGCAGAGTATTGAATACCGATTTTGGCAAGTGTGTCGGTGGAGAAAACACTGATATTTCGAGGAATGTTGGAATTATAAGTACGCCTGTGATTGATTCGGTAACAAATACATTATATTTTGTTGCCAGGGGAACAGATGCCGGAACAGATGGCGTTGGAACCTATTATACCTACCTGCATGCTGTAGACATAACGAACGGGAATGAAAGGACCAATAGCCCTGTTTTGATCTCCGGTTCTGTTCCGGGTACCGCCGCTGATGCGGTGAATGGTCTGGTTCCTTTTTATCCTAAACTTCAAAATCAACGGTTAGCACTTACTCTTTACAATGGAACTGTGTTTGTCGGGTTTTCTTCACACTGCGACAGGCTTCCTTATCATGGGTGGATTTTTGGCTATGATGCAGCAACGCTTTCCAGAAAAATTATCTATTGTGCTACTCCTAACGGAATGGGCGGCGGTATCTGGGAAGCCGGTGGCGGAATGGCTATTGATAATAACGGTTACATGTATATTGTAACGGGAAATGCAGAGGTTGACGGCATCGGTAAAAACGGCAATCCAGCCGATATGTCTGACAGGGCTCAAAGCGCCATCAAACTAAAAATTACCGATACTGCTTTGATACCGGTAGATTTTTTCACTCCTTCCAATTATAAGGCGCTTAACGACGGAGCTGATCTGGATTATGGCTCCATGGCTTCTTTTCTTGTACCCAACGACAACCTGTACTTCACCGGTGCAAAGGATGGAAATATATACATACTCAATACAGACAGCATGGGAAGTTTTCACGCCTCCGGTGACCAGGTAGCACAATCCCTGGAGTTGGGCAGCAGTGTTTTTATGCGTTGCCAGCCGGCATTTTACCAGAGCAGCGATCATGAATTTGTTTATATCTGGTCTGAACAATCTCAATTGAAGGCAATTCCATTTGACCGGGACACTCATAGGTTTGATTTCGCCAAACTTAAAACCGGATTGGTTTCCATAACCATACCTTCCTCCAATATAAGCACATCATCCAATGGCCTTACAGACGGTACGGGTATAGTTTGGATAAGCCGGCCGGGTAATAAAAGGTCGCAGATTTTTTCTGCATTGGATGCAAATGACATAACAAAAGAATTATGGAATTCTACGCAAAATTTAAAAAGGGACAGTAGTGGAGGGTTTATGAAATTTGCTGTGCCCACCATTGCCAACGGGAAAGTTTATCTCGCCAACAGTACCGGCTCCGTAAATGTTTACGGGATTATCGATACCACTGCACAACTTCCTGATTGTTCAGCCAGTACAATATTGTCAACAGATATGCCTGCCTTTTCATCCAGTAGTGCTGCAGGAGGACAGGCGTCAACAGCTTTTGACCTCGATTCAACCACACAATGGGCAAGTAACCCTTCTTCCGATGAGTGGATTGGTGTTAATCTTGGCATTATTGACTCCATTTGCAGCGTTTCTATTCATTGGGACAGCATGCTGTATGCAACCAATTTTCTTATACAGGTATCTGATGATTCTATCATGTGGAAAACAGTAGATTCAATTACCGGAAATAATTCCACGTATAATAGCTACAGCCTGAAAACAGCAGGCAGGTATGTACGGGTTTATTGCAGCGCCGGCGATTCTGCCAATGGATATTCAATAAAGGAATTAACTGTATTTGGGCGAACGATTGCAGGTTGTGAACCACCGGCAGGATTAACTGTAAATATGATTGACACTACTGCCGCTACGATCCGGTGGAATGCGGCGGGTAATGCCACAGGTTATACGTTAAAATTTAAACCGGAGCCAGCTTCCGTATGGCAATCATTTAATACGAATGCAGATTCTCTGCGCGTTACAGGGCTAAGCTGTAACAATTATTATCAGTATGCTGTGCAATCAAAATGTGATACAGACACGAGCTTAACTACAGAAACAGGAGCGTTCAACACATTGGGATGCGATAATTGTATCCTTCCTACAAGAACATATCAAACAGATATAGGCGATGTTGGCGTGCCGGGCCGGGGATGTTATTTTACCCCTGCTAACTATAACATTAATGGCTCAGGAGCTGATATCGGGAATGCTGCAGACGCATTTCATTTTGTTTACAAAGATTTCAACGGTGATGGCAATATCAGGACACAGATTACTGCTGTTGACATAGTTGATTCTTTGAACAAGGCGGGCGTAATGTTCCGGGAAGATTTAAGTGCTGATGCAAGATTCGTTTTTATAGGGATAACGAGCAGCAAAAAAGTTGTATTCATAAACAGGCAATCAAAAGGAAACAATGCGGTAAGCATGGTCCAAGCCGGAAATTCTGTTCCTTGTTATGTGAAGATTGTGAAAAAAGGCCAGGTTTTCTCGGGCTATATTTCTACTGATAATAAGAACTGGGACTTAGTCGGTTCGACTGTCAACCAAATGGTTTCAAACGGTATTTATGTTGGACTCGCTGTTACGAGCCATAATAATTCTGAGCTTTCCAATGCTAAATTCAAAAGCTTTATTGCTAACTCCACGGCCATCTCTTGCGGGGCGCTTCCAACCGGGGTAAGAAAAGTGCAGATTGGCTATACTAAATTGAAGGGCAATGCCTGCTATTATTCGTATAATCGTTATGAAGTGAATGGTTCAGGCGCCACCATTGGTAATAAAGCCGATTCGTTTTTTTATGTCCGCCAGGATTTGGCTGGCAATAAAATAATTACTGTAAAAGTTAACCAGCAGGATTCATCAAATCCATTTAATAAGGCAGGGATAATGATCAGGTTTGCCAATGTAGCCAACGTTGAAAATGTGTTTGTTGGATTAACAAGCAAAAACGGCGCATTTTTTCAATACAGGAAAAAGAGAAATGGAATAACTTATACAAATTACATTCAAAATATTAAGGCGCCTTATTATTTGCAGCTTAAAAAAAGCCGGGATTCTGTTTATTCAGGCTATATCTCTGCTGATGGCACTAACTGGCAGCAGATAGGAGAAGTCGTTATCTTACCGAAGTCGAATGCAAAATTTAAAACTGGCATGGCAGTTACAAGCAACGATTCTACCACACTTTCAAGCGTCGTGTTTGATAACTGGAACGTAACCGATGTTACAGGGCTTGTAACACAAAATTCATTTGCTGTGAATAATGCCGGCACGGCTTTTATAGAACAGCCTTTGGATCTTAATATATATCCGAATCCGGCGAATAAAAGCTTTTCAATTGATTTTAATATGGCAAAGCCCGGTAATGCAATTGTTTCGATTATTGAAATTGGGACCGGCAGGGTTATTTTGAGAGAAAATATTTTAAATTTTTCAGGAAAGTATCATAAAATATTCACCAATGCGATAGTGCCTAGAGGAACTTATATTGTTGCTTTAAAAACAAGTAAACTATTACAAACAAGGCAACTCCAAATGGAATAGAACAGGCCGGAGTTGAGCCAGGGCATATTATTCCGGCATTTTTCCTGTCAGATTCTATCGTTCAGATAAGAGCAGGGATTATACATTTGTTTATAATAAAATCAAATCCAAAACCCCTCAAGTTTTATCATATCCTGCCACAAGCTTCTATATTTCCCTTTAATTCCTTATTGAATTCATCTGCATCTAACAGGTCTTCCAGGTATAAATGCATGCGGTACCTCCAGTAATGTTTTGGCACAGCAGGAATATTGATGCGTTCTTCATGTGGGTTTTCACGGCGCAATTCCTTGCTTATACCCAATATATCCTGCAACTGGAATATGCACCACATGGAAGGTGCATATAAATGTTGTACCAGGATGGCTTTACTCACCCACGGCTCACAGAAATAAGGCGCATCGCCCCACTGGCCCAGCTCATAATTAAAGAAACGTTGTGTCTTTTTCCGGTCTTCCTCCCACCAGCCCCGAACGGTGCTCATGTCATGTGTTGAAGGGGTAACCACGCTCAGATAAGGTGCATCATTGGGATGGAAGAATTCCCGGTCCGTTTGCTTCGGCATGCGTTGTATTTCGAGGCTTAGTAAGCCAAGCTGCTTCATGGCTTCCGGAACAGATCCCGGAACCAGGCCAAGGTCTTCACCGCAGATAAGCATGTTGGTGGAGCGTTTTAATGCCGGCAATTTTTTCATCGCTTCTTTCATCCAGAAACCATCCTGGCGACGGAAGAAATAATCAACATACAGGTCTCTTAACTGATTTTGCGTATGGTGATCGAGATATTGGAATGACTTAGTGGATTCAACCGCAAAACGGAAATGATATTGTTGCCCGTTTGAACCTTCTACCTCAAACAATATAACATTGGAAATAAGATCGAATAATTTTTGCTTCACCTGGTTATCATGCTCGCTGGCCCCTGACGCGGAAAAGTGCTTCTCCACTTTTTTTTGTGTTGAAAATTCTTCATTTAATACATAATTGCCGGAGCCATCAGGCTGTAAATAATTTTGTTTGAATTGCTCCGTTTCATTCCCAACAATATCGTGCAACGCCTGATCTGTTATAAACGGTTTTGTATAACGGTTATAATCAAACCAGATATTCTTCTCATTAAACTCATGTATATGTATAGGTATGCAAGGTTCAAAATGACCCATTATTCCCTCCACTGAATGCATAGGGATACTCCATATGCGGAAGAAACCAAGAATATGATCTATCCGGAAAGCATCAAAATACTCGCTCATTTGTTCAAAGCGCTGCCGCCACCATGCATAATGATCAGCTTCCATTTTTTGCCAGTTATAGGTAGGAAATCCCCAGTTCTGGCCTTTTACGGCAAAATCATCCGGCGGCGCCCCTGCCTGCAATTCCATATGAAATAGCTCAGGGTGTTGCCAGGCATCGGCGCCGTAACGATAGATGCCAATCGGTATGTCACCCTTGATTATAATGCCATTTTCATGTGCATGCGTGGCTGCATCCTGTAGTTGTTCATGCAAATGAAATTGCACAAAACAATATATCAAAACCGCATCAGCAGTTTGTGCGTTATCAAATAATGCTTCGGCGTTAGCTGCATCATAATTTTTGTTGGACGCCCATTTATTAAAATCTGCCGTTTTATACAGGTCGCGGTAGTAACAAAAAGCGGCATAAGGTATCATCCAGTGCTTATTCTTTTTATAGAAAGATTTAAATGCTGCGGAAGAAAAGGTTTCTTTTTTTTGCGAAGCATAAATCTGTTCAATCAGCTTCCGTTTTAAATTTTGTACCGCTTCATAATCCACTGTATCTTTTCGATTAAGTTCCTCCCGTTCTCTTTTTACTGCATCCAATAGCTTCTTGTCCTTATTATTAACCAAAGCATCTAAATTCAAATACATCGGATGAAGGGCAAATGCAGAAATAGCAGCATACGGGTAAGAATCAACCCATGAACCTGTTGCATTGGTGTCGTTCACGGGCAGGATTTGTATTACCTGCAAACCGGCTTTTTTAGCCCAGTCAGCCAGCAGTTTTATATCGGCGAATTCACCAATGCCCCAACTGTTCTTGCTTCGTAAGCTAAAAACAGGAATGGATACGCCTGCGCCTTTCCATATATTTTCCGGAAGCATAATAAAGCCATCATTGGCAATGGTTATTTTATTTTTTGACGCGGCATGTGCGTGAAACAATACCCTGTTATCACCTTTTTCATACCCGGTGAATTTTTTATTTACCGTATCATAAATACCATATTTATAAAAAAGCGGGAAATTGGTTTTGGAAAGATCAAGCGATACGCTGTGGAAATCTTCGCCGGGGTTTCTGCTCAGGAGAACCGGCTGGCCATTATTCCATTCACCTGTTTGTTTGGCCGAACCAACCAGGCAAACTGTTTCACCTTTCTTAAGCAAAGGCGCTTTTATCCTGAAAACATGTGTAATGGTTTTAGGCTGTTTGCTTATTATTTCTGTATAATTTTTCTTCAGCAATACCTGCTGGAACGGTTCTGTATAAAAAGCGTTGTTATAATAGCCTGCATAATTCCACGAGTCTGCGATCAGCGCCTCTTCATATTTGAAAAGCGCAGGCAGTATTTTTTTATCACTTCCCCAGTCGTACACATTGTAATCATCAGGATGCTTCAATACGTAATTGTAGGTGATACCTTCCGCAGGAATGGAAGCGCCGTCCATATCAACTGAAACAACCCAATATTCTTCACTCACATATTGCAGCGGCAAAGCATCAGCAAGATTATCATTTCCAAACAACGCATGATTACCGGTAATAAAGAGCGTTTCCCCCGGTTTCGTATGGAATTTTAATTGAAAAATAAGTTTGGTAGTAGTTGGTGAAGCTTTTTTACGCGCTGTCTTTTGCCTGGTTTTTTCCACCGGCGCCGTTTCCGCTGCTTTCTCTTTTGCAGGCTTTGCTGCCGTCTTTTTTGCAGCAGTTTTTTTTGCAACCGGTTTCGCCGCTTTTTCGGGAGCCGCTTTTGAAACGGCTTTCTTTTTTTCAGCGGCTGTCTTCTTTGGCGTAGCTGTTTTTTTATTGCTCCCCGCAGTTTTTGATTTTTTCACAGGACGCTCTGATTGATTATCCCTCCCGTCTAATTCATTTTTTTCAGGAGCATTTGATACGGTTTCCTGTTTTTTTGTTTTTGACTTTTCAGTTGCCAACGAATTAAATTTTAGAAATTAGAAAAGTAATTAAAACATGATTATAGCGCAATCTATCGGCGGACGAAAATATGTATTGTGTAAGTGATACACAAATCTAAATTTTTAAAGTGCACAGAAACTACAATTCTAATTGTTTTACAAAATAATGTGGCAGAAAGTGTCTTTTGTCAATTGCTGTATTGCCCGGGAAAATTCCATATACTGTACTGCCGGTTCCGCTCATCGAAGCGAACAAAGCGCCGGATGCATACAACTGGTGTTTGATGGCGGCTATCCCGGGAAATCTTTTGAAAACAGGGCCTTCAAAATTGTTGCTTATCAATTCATGCCATTGCTCAACCGGCTTGCCTATCCTGTTTTTTAAATCATTCGCGGAATAATTTACCTGCGAAAAAGCCCACCCGGTGCTAACATGAATGCCGGGGTTTACAAGTACCAGTTTATAACCGCGTAAGCTTAGCGGCAGGGGTTCCAAAACTTCCCCGCGCTGTTGCGCAAAACATGGCTTATTGAAAATAAAAAAAGGGCAGTCGCTTCCCAATTCAAGCGCATAGCTCAATAATTTTTCGTTTGATAAATGCAGTTGAAATTTATCATTCAGCAGCCCAAGCGTAAATGCGCCATCAGAACTTCCTCCGCCTAAGCCCGCGCCTGCGGGAATTGTCTTATGCAAGTAAATTTTTACCGGCGGCAGTTGAGGATGATCCTTCTTTAATAAATAATAGGCTTTTACACATAAATTATCTTCAGCACTTCCTTCAACCCTCACGCCCGAAAGAAATAATTCGCAGGATTGGCCGGCATTTGTGTGTTGAATTACTTCAAGTACATCATATAACGGAAGAGGATAGAAAACTGTTTCAAGGTTATGATAGCCATCGGTTCTTTTGCCAATAATATTTAAGCCGATATTGATCTTGCAGTTGGGAAAAACTATCAAAGCGATGATAAATTGAAAGCCTTATTTACGTTTGTTGATCTCGTCTCTTATTTCAATAGCGCGGATATAATCTTCATGCTCCAACACGTCGGATAATAATTTTTGCAGTTCTTCAATGCTCAATTTTGAGAGGTCGCGATAAGCTGCCGAACTCGATTCCTGTACGGGTATTTCTGATTTCTTTTGTTTGCTTTCGTCTTCCATTAAAATGCCTGCATTCTCCAAAATGTTCTCATAGGTGTAAATGGGGCAACCAAATCTTACAGCAAGTGCCAGCGCATCACTGGTGCGGCTGTCAATTTCTATAGTGTCGTGCTCATTAACGCATACAAGTTTTGAATAAAAAATTCCTTCCTGCAGATCATTAATGATTATTTCCATCAGCTCAACATTAAAGGCATACATGAAGTTTTTCATAAGATCATGCGTAAGAGGCCGGCTGGGTTGCATTCGTTCCAATGCTACAGCAATTGCCTGCGCTTCAAACCCGCCGATAACAATAGGCAGGCGCCTTAACCCGTTTACTTCCCCTAAAACCACTGCATAAGAATGCGTTTGTGTAATACTGTGTGACAGAGCTACGATTTCTAATTCTATTTTCTTCATGAAAAATCCTTACTTAAAAAAACAAAAATAAACATTTCAAATTACTTACTTAACCTTGTGCGGTCAGCGAACGGCATAAAAAATTAAAATATTTTATGCTGATTAATTTTTCTTCTTTATTAATTGTGCTTATCATGCAGCCCGATGAATATTTTTATAACCGGGGCGACAGGATATATCGGAAATAATCTTGCCAAAAAACTTGCCGGTGAAGGCAATATTATTCATGCTTTGTGCCGCAATGTTCAAAGCACGATTTTAGATCACCCCAATATAAAAATTTTTAGTGGTGATATTTCCGATATCCCATCCATACAAAAAGCGATGGAAGGCTGTGAACAGGCCTATCACCTGGCCGCTTATGCGAGAGTTTGGGCTAAAGATCCTTCAACCTATTATAATTTAAATGTTGAAGGCACTAAAAATATTCTTGACCTTGCCAGGGCTTATGGCATCAGTAAAATTGTATTTACTTCCACAGCGGGTACACTCGGCCCTTCAGGCAAAAGGCCTGTTGAAGAAAGCGATGAAAGAATAGGCGAACCGTTCACAACTTACGAAGCAAGTAAAACCCAGGCCGAGAATTTATGCCGGGAATATTGTAACAAATATTCGATGAACATCGTTATGGTGAACCCGCCGCGTGTATATGGCCCCGGGATCATTACAGAAAGTAATGCAGTTACAAGGCTAATCAAATTATACATGGCGGGCAAATGGAAGATAATGCCTGGTGATGGTAAGCGTACCGGTAGTTATGTGTATGTGGATGATGTTGTAAGAGGCCATATATTAGCGATGCAAAAAGGAAGGAGTGGAGAGCGTTACTGTCTTGGAGGTGTTAATGCCTCCTATATTGAATTTTTTGATTTGCTGGCGAAGCTTACCGGTAAAAAAGCTTCTTTGATAAAACTGCCGGTTTGGGCAATGATGTTTGCAGGAAATGTTTTAGCACTCTATACAAAGCTCACCGGGAAACCGCCGCTGTTAACGCCGCCATGGATCAGGAAATATTATTATGACTGGAGTATGAGCAGCGAAAAAGCGCAACGCGAATTAGGTTATACGTATGTCTCATTGGAAGAAGGTTTGCAAAAAACAATAGATTGGTTAAATAATCAGCAATTATGAAAATGTTCACCCTGATAACAGGAGCAGGAGCAGGCATTGGCAAGGCATTGGCAATGGAATGCGCTTCAAGAAAAATGAATTTGTTGTTGCTTGCCCTGCCGGGGTTGGAACTTGACAATACTGTACATGAGATAAGAACTGCATATAAAACAGAATGCCACCCTCTTGGCATTGACTTAAGCAAGCCGGAATCTTTCTGTCTTGTTTATAAATGGATAAAGGAGCATAATTTTCACATAAATATTCTTATCAATAATGTTGGTATTGGCTCCAAGGGAGATTTTGAACATACTAAAACATGCTTTTATGAAAAACAATTGCAGCTGAATATTCATGCAGCTACAATGCTTACACACCTTTTGCTGGAAGAACTAAAAGCCAATGCGCCATCCCACATAATGAATACAGGCAGTATGGGTGGTTTTTATATGATACCCGGCAAAACAGTTTATTCAGCTTCTAAAGCATACATTTATTATTTCAGCCGTTCGTTGAGACTAGAATTAAAACAGCACAATGTAATTGTAAGCGTATTATGCCCGGGAGGAACAGACAGTAATGAAAATACCATTGCCATTAACAAGGAATTAAAAGGCATGGCAAAGCGCTCTATTTTAATGCCTGAACATGTAGCTGAAGAAGCCATTGATCAAATGCTAAAAGGAAAAGCACGCATCATTCCCGGCTTTATAAATAAACTATCGTATCATATCAGCAGGCTTATACCCGAATTCATTCAGCAATTTATTATTTCCAATGCTTTCAAGCATGTGGAGAAGCATAAATATTAAGTACAAAGAAATATTCAATATTCAACACTCAATAATCAATAATCAAGTTTTTACGTTTCTCCCTGAGCATTGAATATTGAACATTGATTATTGATTATTTGATAACCATTCACCTGCCTCACTCCTTACCGATTATTGATCATTCACTTAGTTTATTATATCCAATGCTTTCAAGCATGTGGAGAACATAAGTATTAAGTACAAAGAATATTCAATATTCAACACTCAATAATCAATAATCAAGTTTTTACGTTTCTCCCTGAGCATTGAATATTGAACATTGATTATTGATTATTTGATAACCATTCACCTGTCTCACTCATTACTGATTACTCATTATTCATTATTCATTATTTGATTCTTCACCTCATCACGTTTTAAAATATTACCTTAATTCCGCAAGCAAAAAAAGGCAGAAAAGCTAAAGCCCCTGTCACAATAATGTTTCAGGGGCTTTGCAGCGTTAATGTTTATTCACTTGTTTAAGTGATTGATACAAAACATAACGCGTGAAAGTACAACAATCCA
>DASUGF010000004.1:0-16247 GCA_036274175.1 Parafilimonas sp. | reverse complement strand
TGGATTGTTGTACTTTCACGCGTTATGTTTTGTATCAATCACTTAAACAAGTGAATAAACATTAACGCTGCAAAGCCCCTGAAACATTATTGTGACAGGGGCTTTAGCTTTTCTGCCTTTTTTTGCTTGCGGAATTAAGGTCTTACTGGAATCTGAACATATTGTAACGAGACCAGAGTATAAGCAATCCTGGAGCGCCTACGACAGGGTAATTCAAGGTGTTCTGGGATCATATATTTTTAATGATTCTGCATTTCACTCGCATCATAGTAAGCAAGATAATGTACCACGATTCCTGTTAAACGATATAGTGCGGTTTTGGAGAACTATGTGTGTTGATTTTGCCTATAAACAGAGAAAACAAGGCGGCCAAAATTGGGCTTTAAGAAACATTAAACTTAGAATGTCGAGAAAGCTCATCTTTTTAAAAGGCCTGTTAATGTGTGCTGCCTTCTACAAAGAAAGTAGCGTATCGCAATTGGAATTAATCAAAAAACTCTACAAAATTGTAACTTCAACTGCCCTGGAATTTGTGACAGAAGAATTCATCAGGTATGGAATTGACAACAGGCTTATAGTTCAATTATTAAATTCTTATGATATATTTCTGGGCATGCTTAATGATGAGGATTTAAGAAACCATATCAAAAATTTGCCTATGAAAGAAGTATATGATGACGAGGCTTTTTTAAAAGCAAGAGAAAATGCCAACAATTATCAGCAGGTATTAACTCAAATTTTCTTTTATGAAAATACTCCGCTTAAGGAGTTTACAATTACTTATGGCGTATTCTAAAATAATACAA
The DNA here is from genome assembly GCA_036274175.1 of Parafilimonas sp. Classification (GTDB taxonomy): domain Bacteria; phylum Bacteroidota; class Bacteroidia; order Chitinophagales; family Chitinophagaceae; genus Parafilimonas. The sequence goes on along the minus strand of DASUGF010000004.1, from coordinate 15,441 downwards.
GGATTCTCAACCGGCGCACTTGCAAAAGGTAATTTTTACCTCGCATTAGAATTATTACAAGGCAGCTCGGCAAATGCTGTAGAACTTTCAGCTTTAAGGGAAGATGAAGTAAAAACTTTAATTGCAGTATTGAGTGATTTGAATTTAGACAAATATGAATATATTTCTTTTCATGCGCCCAGTAAACTTTTTCTTATGCATGAAAGGGAATTAATAAATCTTGTGGCTCCTGTTGTTAAGAAGGGGTGGCCTGTTATTGTTCACCCGGATATAATTTCAGACTATGGGGCCTGGAGGCAATTGAACAATTGTTTATGCATAGAGAATATGGACAAACGGAAACCAACAGGCAGAACGAGCGCCGATATGGAAACGATATTTGAAAAACTGCCTGAAGCTTCCTTTTGTTTCGATATTGCTCATGCCCACCAGGTTGATCCTACAATGGCAGATGCCTATACAATGGTAACTAAATTCAAGCATCGACTCAGGGAAATTCATATCAGTTCTGTTAACACACAAAGCCAGCATGAAGGTATAACTTTCGAGGCATTACTATCATTCAGAAAGATTGCAGACTTTATTCCCGCGGTTCCTGTTATCATAGAATCTACAGTAACACCAGATAAAATTGAGACAGAATTGCAACTTGCAGCTTTAAGTTTAAAGAAAGAAACGGATAAGTCTATAATTGAAGATTTTGAAGCGGTTTTAAACTATTAAGATATCTGAAAAAGTTCTTTAGAAAAAGCACTATGATTTCTTAGTAGTTACAATACTATACGTGAAATGCATGCGGGAGATATAACTGTAACACAAGGTGTCAGGGAACTGCACTACCGTTTTCTGCAGTTTGATGAAACGTTAAAGAAAGCAAGCAGGAGGAACTCATAGAACACTACCACATTTATCATAATTATTTGCACAACAAAACTGGGCGTTCCTACATGGCACAAAGAATATTAAACTGGCCTATCACAAAGAAGTAGCGCTAACGGGACATACTCCATGGGTGTTTAAAAATGAAGAATAAATAAATTAATTAATTTCAAAATGTCTCTTATTGTTGAGGTATGGGCACATCAATGCCTATAACAGACTAAAATATTTTTTTAAGATCTGGTACTTTGGTGGATTTGCAGGCAAAACATAAATTAGAGTGGCTTATCACTAAGAATCAATAGATACAAACCGAAAGGCGATATTACCCGGAACAGTTCACAGTTCAAAACTTCTTTTTGTTAGTTTCTTTTTTATAACGTGCCCTTTCTTCCTGCAGAATATTCAGTAGTTGTTCATTGGCATTTATAACCTTATTCAGGTTAGTGATAGTATCATCTTTTTGCTCATTGCTTTTGGTGAGTTCCCCAATTAATTTTTTAAAAGTTTCGAATTCTTCATTGCGCATGCTTTTCAAGGGTTCCTCATCATAATAGTGCTCAAAAAAGTTATACTGCAATACCTCGCAAAGTTTTAGCAAAAGGTCGGTATCAATGGATTTCCTTTTAAAAATATCATTTACATTTTGCTTGGTTTTGTTGATAAGTCTTCCTAATTTTTCCTGACTTAAATTTTTTTCCAATGCCTTTGTTTTTATAATTTCTCCTATGTTAACCGTCATTAAGCAAAATTTACAAAAATGAAAAGGCTTATTCATTGCATGTGTATAATTTTATTTTACATTTTGTAAAAAATTATTTGTTTTATTGTATATTTACATCTTACTGAAATAAAGAAAAGCAAATAAAATTTACTGTGATAAATTTGCGATTCTTCATGAAATAATTTGAAGCAATTCGCTTGAGTCTCGCATTGAAAACTGGCAATTTTCTTCTGGAACGAGGCAATAAGTTGAATAGCTCACGCCTAAAAAGGGCGTGGGCTCACTTATTCGTTCCAGGGCATGCCAGTGCCCCAATGCGGTAAGTTGAGATCTGCGCTCTTTTTGTGTGCAGATGCTTTAGGAAGAAATAGCTATATGCTCCTCTTTCAATTATAAAAACTTACACAAGACAATAGCGTATTAAAAGAATCGCAGCATAGATAAACCAGCTTGCTATGCGCCGCTATTTTTTATTTACCAGAAAACTTGCTATAAAAGCAAATGCCGCAATTACTGCTGCGGCGGAGATTAACGCATGCATACAGGTGCCAGGGAAAGCACATTCTCATCCCCCGGTAAAAAAATTATCACTCACCCTGTGCAGCATGTCTGCGCCAAAAGACGGACCGGTGAACCCGGACAGGGATGAAACAACCGCCTGCATTATTAAACCTTTCACTCCAAAATATAATACCCATGCCTGAAAAAAGAAATCTTTACGAACAACTGCTGGCTCACGGCTTTACCCAAAAGGACATAAGTGGTTTTGTACACCAATACCTCTTGCACGAGATAACCTGTAAAAAAGCATACAGGCAACTGCCGCTTACCGGTAAAATAAAATGGCACATAAAAAAACATTCAGAGCAAGCAGCCGGTTTTTTACTGCGTTTAACTGCGAAGGGCTTAATACTGCTTAAAACACAATTTGCCAAGAAACCAAAGAACCCGGTGTAGCCAAATCCGCAGCAACTCAATTACACTTCTTATTTCCTAATTTAAAATTTAACTGCAATGAAATTAAAATATTGCTTGCTGGCCATGCTATTGCTGTTGCTGGAGGCCAAAGCCTTACCTGTAAGGCCGCTTTCCATTGGCGATAGGATACCCCCGCTGCATCTTTCAAACATAGTAAACGCGGGTTATGAAAGTTCCAATACTGCCACCTGGAAAAGTAAACTACTGGTATTTGATTTTATGGCTACTACCTGCAAGGGCTGCATAATGGCGCTGCCTAGGCTGGATAGTCTGCAAGAGAAATACAAAAACAAACTTCAGATATTTTTAGTAACGTATGAAGATGCACCAGGTGTGAAAGCCTTTCTTACCCGCAATCATATCGGGAAACAAATACACCTGCCGTTTATTACAAACGATTCGTTGCTGTGCCAGTATTTCCCGCATACCTCGCTTTCCCACGAAGTATGGATAAATGCGGAGCAGCGGGTGATAGCGATTACTGAGGGCGAATATGTGAACGATAAAAATATTGCAAAGGCGCTTGCCGGCGGCCCGGTAAACTGGCCGCTGAAAATGGATCTTCCTTTATACGACGATGCTAACACGTTTCTAACATATTACGATGCAGACAGCCTTTACTTTAAACCGCCGGTAAATAGCTATTACACTTTTGCCAGCGGTTATATCAATACAAGAGCAGTATCCTTTCTTTTCAGGAAGGATAGCTTGAGAAACATTCAAAGATTTTGCATCACCAATTACCCAATTGTACAAATGTACCTGCTGGCGTACGACAGCATTTTTTTACCGCATAGTCATGTACAGTTACATGTAAACAACAGGCTGCGGTATGTATATGAAAAAGATGCAGAATACCTCGATGTCTGGAACAGGCAAAACAGGTATTGTTATGAAACGCTGCTTCCGCTGCATATGTCAAAAGCAGCGGTGCAGAAAAAAGTGATAGCAGACCTGGATGGTTTTTTCGGGGTGCAGGCGAGTTTTAAAAACCAGGAAACAAACTGTTTTGTGCTGAAGGATACAGCAACAAGTAAAAATAACAGAAACATAGCTGATACTACGTCGGCCGTTACACTGTACAACCTGCTTTACTTGCTCAATAATAACCGGTACGGCACGCCAGTATTAAACGAAAGCAACGTTGATACTAACCTGTTATTACCATTGTCGGGCAATGAAAGCATAGCGGAAATAAATATAGTGCTGGCAAAGTATGGGCTCGTGTTTCAAAAGCTCATCCGCAACACCCCGATACTCACAATCACTGAAACAGGCACTGCTGAATAAACCGGCAGTTTATACCATTACCTAATTAACAACACATGAAATATCTAACAATATTGCTGGCGATAATAATACTGATAAACGAGCCGGCATATAGCCAGCGGCTGGTAAAAGGCTTTGTAACAGCCGCAGACACACAAGAACCACTTGAGGGTGCAGTTATAAGCACGCCCAAAAATAAAGTAATAACCGTTACCAATAACAAAGGTGAATTTACTATAATGGTTTACCAGGATAGCGATTCGCTTGGCATAAGTTTTACAGGATTTGTTACGCTGCAGGTAGCCGCTTCAACCCAGCCGGTACTGCGTATTGAATTACAGCGCAAACAAGGTCAGCTTGGCGAAGTGACAGTCATATCCAATGGGTACCAGACTTTAAACAGAGCAAGAACTACCGGTTCGTTTGAAAGAATAGACAGCGCACTTTACAGCAGGGAAGTAAGCACAGATGTATTAAGTCGCCTCGATGGCATTACATCAGGTTTGTATGTTGCAAAAACAGAAGAAAATACCGGGTATTATATAAGAGGCATCAGTACGCTCTATGCGGGAACGGAGCCGCTGATAATACTCGATAATTTTCCATACCAGGGCGATATCAATAACATAAATCCCAACCAGGTGCAAAGCATTACCGTGCTTAAAGATGCAGCGGCAGCCAGCATTTGGGGTGCCCGCTCCGGCAATGGAGTTATTGTAATAACTACGAAGAAGGCTCAGTATAACCGCACAGCCCATATTACTGTAAATAGCAGCGTCGCCTGGCAAAAAAAGCCTGACCTGTTCTATAGCCGAAACTTCATACCGTCCAAAGATTTCATAGATGTGGAGCAATATTTGTTCGGCCAGGGTTTTTATGATGATGCCCTGAATGATACTTACGGATGGCCTCTCATTTCACCCGTGGTAGAAATATTAAACCGTAAAAGAAACGGTGATATACCGGAGACTGAAGCCAACCGGGAAATAGAAGCTTTGCGCGGGCTGGATTTTCGAAAAGATTTGTCTCGGTATTTATACCAAAATGCTTTGCAGCAGCAATATGCGCTTAACCTGTCAGGCGGCACAAATATGCTGGCATATATTTTTGACATTGGTTATAACCAAAATGAATCGGTAGTGGCGGGCAACGGTAATAAGCGGCTTACCCTGCATGCTTCAACACGCTTTACGCCTTTTAAGAATCTTGAATTTGAAACGGAAACCTTTTATACTGCCGGCAAGAACACGTACAACGGAATTAGTAAAATAATACCCGGGCAGGATAAATTTAATCTCTATCCGTATGCACAATTAGCCGACGCTAACGGTAACGCATTACCAGTACCTAAAGATTACAGGATGGGTTATGTGGATACTGCCGGCAGCGGTTTGCTGGCAGACTGGCTGTACCGGCCTTTGAATGAAATTAAGAATGCGGATAATACCTCTGTGCTAAATGATATCCTGTTAAAAGCAAGCTTAAAGTACAGGATCAATAACGGGCTGGATGTTTCTATAAGCGGTCAATATGAAAAAAACTATAACCCGGTCCGTTACTATTACAACAGCAACGCTTACACTTTCAGAAACCTGTATAACCTTTATTCTTATAACGACGGTGCTGCGGTTACCCATGCGATACCTGGCGGGGGAATTTTGGATAAGAGCCTTAACGTATTGTCGGCTTATTCACTGCGGGCGCAGGCAGGCTATGATAAGATCTTTGGCAACAGCCATATTACAGCTTTGGCAGGTGCGGAAGTCCAGCAGTCCCGGGCCTCGGGCCAGTTAAACAGGTACTATGGGTATGATGATGACATTATTGCCTTCTCGCCAATGGACTATATAAACTATTATCCATTGTATGGCAACTTCGGGTATGGACAGGTGCCTTTCCATGATGACCTGTCTGATGTTGTAAACAGGTATACTTCCTTTTATGCAAATGCCTCCTATTCGCTGAAAAACCGTTATACCGTTACCGGAAGCGCCCGGAAAGATGCATCTAATTTATTTGGCGTGACCGCCAATCAAAAAGGAGTGCCGTTATGGTCTGCAGGTGCCTCCTGGAAGATTTCAGAAGAAAACTTCTATCATGTTAAATGGCTGCCCTCATTATCGTTACGGGCAACATACGGTTATGGTGGTAATGTTAGAAACGATCTCGCTGCAGTACCGACAATAACTTACACAGGTGGGGACCCTCCTACTTTTTTAAATTCTGCTTTTATCAATAACCTGTCAAACCCACAACTAAGCTGGGAAAAAACAGGCATTTTAAATATCGGCCTTGATTTTACCGGCTCTAACGGGCGATTGTCCGGCAGCGTTGAATACTACCTGAAAAAAGCTTCAAATTTGATCGCGCCTGCACCGATTGACCCTACACTTGGTTTCGATTACATGAATGTAAACACCGCCCATCTTTCAGGCAAGGGCATTGACCTGAAGATTAACTATCTTGTTTTAAACCGGCAACTGAAGTGGGATGTGCATTTACTGTTTAATTACGCAACCAATAAAGTAACAAAGTATCTCTTAACTGCATTGGCAGTTCCCGGAAGTTATGCCGGCTACGGGAACATCATAACACCTATTGAAGGACAGGATCCATATGCACTGATTAGTTACCGTTTTGGCGGCCTTGATAGCGCGGGTAGTCCTACAGGTTTTGCAGGCGATCAAAAATCCACAGACTATGCCAGCTTGATTTATAACGCCACCTGGGATGACCTGGCTGTAGGAGGCAGTACCCGGCCCCCGATTTTTGGAAGCCTTCTGCAAACATTTACTTATAAGCACTGGCAATTATCTTTTAATGTGAGTTATAAGTTTAAATATTGGTTCAGGCGGCCAACGATTAGCTATTATGCATTATTTAATAATTGGACAATGAATGCAGATTTTGAAAAGCGATGGCAACAGCCGGGTGATGAAAACAAAACGACGGTCCCGTCGATGATTTATCCTTACGATTTTTTCAGAGACCAGTTCTACCAACTGTCGGAGGCAACGGTAGAAAAAGGCGGTATTATAAGATTACAGGATATCAACCTCAATTATAGTTTTCCGACTAATAAACTATTGCGTAACGCCTCCGGTACCTTGCAGGCTTATATTTATGCCAGTAATCTGCCTGTACTTTGGCGGGCAAATAAATTGGGTCTTGATCCGGATTATCTAGAACTGCCGCCATCGCTGAATATAGCCTTTGGAATAAGAGCGGATTTTTAATTTTTATTCTGTACGTCTAAACATGCAATTATGATTTTATTAATCAGCAACATAACGAAGCTTACTTTATGTATTGGTATTTTGATATGCTTTTTCAGCTGTAAAAAATACCTCGATGAAAAAACAAATAAAAAACTAGTAGTGCCATCAACCTTGCAGGACGCGCAGGCTTTACTGGATAATTACAAACAGCTTAACCTGACATATCCTTCCACAGGGCAAGAGTCTGATGACGATCATTACCTGCTGGATAATAATTATAACGCGCTTAGCCTGGTTGGCCAGCAGGTATATACATGGGATGTGAACGCTCAAACCTATAACGACTGGTCATATCTTTACGGGAATGTGCTCTACGCTAATCTTGCCCTGGAAACAACTGAAAACATTAAACCTGATGCTTCCAACATCAACTCATGGAAGTTTACCAAAGGCCAGGCGTTGTTTTTCAGAGCCTTTTCTTTTTTTCATATTGCGGAATATTTCGCGATTCCTTATAATGCAACGACAGCATCAACGGAATTAGGAATTCCGTTACGCATGACCAGTGATGTAAATGAAAAAACGGTCAGGGCATCTCTTGAAGAAACTTATCGGCAGATCACTGCAGATCTGACTGCGGCCGCAAGTCTGCTTCCTGAAACTGCCGATCCCGTATCACGGCCCGGCAAAGCCGCTGCCTTTGGTGCATTAGCAAGGGTATATCTTGCAATGAATAACTTTGTAGATGCAGGATTGTATGCTGACTCATGCCTGCTATTGCATCCCGTTCTGATAGATTATAATAAACTTGACTCAACATTACCGGCGCCTGTAAACAGTTTTAACGAAGAGGTGATTTTTCAATGTTCTACATTACAGGCTTTCTCCATTTATTCACCGATTGCCAAAACCGATACTTTGTTTTATGAATCGTATGCAAACACTGATTTAAGAAAACACATTTTTTTTAAGAGGAATCCCGACGGCACGCATAGTTTTAAAGGCAGCTACAATGGATCATACCGGTATGACATACCTTTTAATGGGATAGCGACAGACGAAATGTATCTTATAAGAGCGGAATGTTCGGCCAGAGCAGGGGCGAAAGACAAAGCTTTAAACGATTTAAATACTTTGCTGCAACAACGTTATCAGGAAGGTACATTTACTCCGCTTACAGCAAATAATAGCGAAGAAGCGCTCGGGCTTATTTTAAAAGAAAGAAGAAAAGAATTAACGGGAAGAAATATCAGGTGGTTTGACTTAAGGCGCCTTAACGCGGAAGGTAAATACAGCACGCTGCTTACAAGAAAAGAAAACGGGCAAATCTATAACCTGCCGCCAAATGATCCACGCTATACATTCATGGTGCCGCCACAGGTTATTGAAATGTCGGGTATCGAACAAAACGTTCGCCAGTAAATGAAAGAGCCATCCCTCTAAAGATGGCTCTTTTAATCATGTTTTCCAATGTAATTAGGGAGCTACATACTCTAAATTTGCAGCAGTTTTGGTAAAATTACTGCTGGCGGAAGCAATAGTATTAAGATCTGATTGACTTGGATGACCTCCTGTACCGGCATTCGCCCTAATCGCACAAACTGTTGTAGGGCTTGTAGGACAGTTAGGATCTGCGCCGCCGGCATTCAATGTGTAATTACTGGCTGAAGATGGACTGCCACCATTAAAAACATACCATTGTAAGGCATTAGCTGCGTTGCTATGCGGCGCCGTAAATGCGGCTGCACCAAAGGCCAGGATTATAGTCAATAGGCCTCCTAAGTACTTCTTCATAAAAACTAATTTAAATGATGATTTACCTGCTCTTACGTATTACTTGCCTAAAGGTGGCAGGTATTAACCTTCAACAAGTATCCGGATAAGTTTATCTATATCAATGAGCATTCAGTTTCATGATCAGGTTTAAATTAAACGAAATGCTTTATACGATTTTTTGCTTTAGGTTTATAATTCCTGTTAGGGATAACAGTAGAAAAAATAAATTTAAAAATATATGCTGCTTCCATGAAAGCTCTGCCATGACACCGCCACAGGAACAAGGAAGATTTTTATTAAATAATACCATGGCAATAATAAAAAAAGTAAATACACTTAATAATATAACGGCACTATATAGCCCATACGGTTTGCTCCATGTAAACAATAATAGAAAAACAGTAACTAATTCTAAAAAAGGCACAAACCAGGAAATAAAAACGGCCCAACCCGAAATCCAGGGCATCTTTCTTAATTGGGAATAAAAGAGCTCATGCTCATTTAATTTAGAAAAAGCAGTATAAGCAAATAAAAAAATCAGTACGCATGCGATAATAGTAACTGGAAAATTGCGCTGCATAATAGCCGCTTTAAGAGTTATTCACTTATCCTCACTTGTCTTACATACAATCTGATAATTCTTGTTGCAAACTACACTCGAAAAAATATGAATGTGGAAGGATAATGTATGTGAGCAGGATTATTTTATTATTGCATACAGTTTTCATATTTACAAGCCTGCTTTCTCCACTCCAGGGGCGACATTCCAAATCTCTTTTTAAAAGCGCTGGAAAAATTATTGGCATTTTTATAGCCATTACGTAAAGCAATTTGTTTTACGGGCTTGGTCGTTTGTTCAACCTCACATTTTGCCATTTTTAAAATTTCTTCCTGCCGGTAGGCATAAAGGCCCATTCCGAAAATTTCCTTAAAACCTTTTTTAAGTTTTTGTTCATTAATGCCCACCTTTCTTGCTATATGCGGGATTGAAAAATGATAAGGCAAATTGCCGTCTATAAATTCTTTAGCTGCGTGTATAGTATCAACTTGCTCAACCATAAACTTTATTTGGTCAGTATTATTTTCCAAAGCCTGTTTTAACATGGCAAACAAAAGTCGTTTACTGATATTTATTTGATAATTTTTGGTAAAGTAGGAAAATGGAGAGCGGATAAGCTTATTTATAAAATCAATGCACTGAACATTTAGTTTTAAATTTCCTTTTAGCGATGCTGGGTTTAAGGATCTGATGTTGCTGTGAAATTCATCAAGTGCGGGAAAAAAATTTAATGCATACAGTATGAAGCTAACAGGGTAACTTATATACATGCACACATATTGAGTTCCTTTCTTTAAAAAAATGCTTTTTTGAAAAGATTGAGTATAATAAATATTAAACTGGTTTTCCAGGAAGTTAAATCGGTCAATGAATTTTACTTCAAATTCATATCTTCCTTTTAAACAAAAATGGCAAATTAAAGAAGGGTTAAGGGTTGAAATTGAGAATTGAACATCATCACGAATATCAAAGATGCAGTAGGTAAAACTAATTTCGCCCATATCAATATATTGTTGTAGGAAGCTGCCAAAACCTCCAACGCAACTGATAACTTCACTACCAGGAATATAATACTCACTGAATTGTTTTGGAACTTCATTGAGTAAAGGAAAGTCCTCGAATCCGCTTGCACTAATTTTTAAATTCATTTTGTTGCTGTAATCTCTGTTTTTATAAGAGTTAATCGTAGTAACGATGCAATAATAATATGTCGAATAATCTTTTATTGAATATCCTCTGAAAATTGAGTATAAATACGCAGTTTTTGAGTATTTATACGCAGCCCAAAGACATAGAGTGTATCTACATTGCACTCATTAAATAATATACCCATGAGTAACAACAATCATGAAATTTCATTGCAGCAGGCAATCGAAATGACTACCCGGTACCGGGAAAACAGGCCACCTAACTTTCCACTCAGTGAAAAATTTGAAGTGGAGGTGATAACTAAACTTATTTCAACCGAAGGTTGTAAATTCATAAGGATTTATACCGGGATGAAAGAAAACATGGAGGCAGTTGCAATATTAGTTGCAGTAAATGCTGAAGATGAAGATATTTTACCTTCGGAAGCTGAACCCTCCGGTGAACAAACCGGCGACAAAATTATTGTGGAAGACGGCTTTAGATGTCCTCCTGTTTGTCCGCCCGGATCTCCATTAAACGGTGGTTAATATGCAAAATTTTGTAATTGATATCTTATTAAATTATTCAGTAACAATAGCTGCGCTTATTGCGGTTTTTCGCCTCAAACCTATTTTTCAATCCTATTACCCTTTTATTTTATTTATATGGTTAGGGCTTATTAATGAAACGCTGAGTCTTCTATTAATTTATAAGTTCAGAACCAATACAGCAAACTCCAACATTTACGTTTTACTTGAATATTGCTTAATCCTGTTACAATTTCACAAGTGGCAGGGGATAAAAAGAGGCAGGCTATATTTAATGATATCTATTGGATTTATTGCATGGGTTACGGATAATTTAATTATAAACAGCATAGTTGATAACAATTCTATATTTAGAATTTATTACTCGTTCATTATAGTATTTCTGAGTATTGATCAAATTAGCAAGATTATTATTACCGAACGGGGCGGTCTTCTGAAAAACACCAAATTCTTAATTTGCATTGCATTCTTAACATACTACGGTTGCAAAGCTTTTATTGAAGTTTTTAATGCTTTTCATTTAGGTTTCAGCGATATGTTTAATCGTAACATTTTTATGATTTTGTATTTTGCAAATCTTTTCTCTAATATAGTTTATGCTATCGCCATTTTATGCATTCCAACGAAACAAGAATTTTCTTTGCAGTATTAACCGGTGTTATTGTAATTATTATATTGATTGCTTTTTTTATCTCATCTGCGATTCGATACCAAAAACAAAAAATTAAATTAAGATTGGCCCAACTAAGTTTGGAAATCAGCGCTTTGGAAAAGGAACGGATCAGAATTGCTTCTGACCTGCATGATGATTTAGGTTCTTCCCTTTCGGCTATAAAGCTGCAGCTTCGACATCTGAAATCAGATGACGCCAAGGCTTTGAAGACAGTTGAAGATTCACGGAGATATATTGATGAAGCTATACAGAAACTGCGGCACATTTCCTTTAGCATGATGCCACAGGTATTGCAACGAAACGGTTTGCCTGACGCTATAAAAGAATTGGCAGAAACAATCGAATATACAAGCGGAATATCTGTGAAGTGTGAGTGCAATGTTGATCCGGTTGATAAAGAAAAAAGAGTTCATATTTATCGCATTGTTCAGGAAATAATGAATAATATTATTAAGCATTCACAAGCGACAATAGTAGAAATATCACTAAAGAAATATAAAAACCTTATACTCCTGCGTTTATCTGATAATGGTATTGGATTTGATAAAAAAGCTGTATTGCAAAATGGGTCCGGTCAAGGTTTGCAAAATATAGTATCCAGGGTAGAACTTTTGAAAGCAAAAATTTATTCATCGCCGGAACCCGGCAAAGGCGTGGAGTATTTTATTGAAATTCCTGATGTATAAATGAAATTGAATACAACTATACGGGTAATAATTGCAGATGATCATGACATGTTTCGCCTGGGACTAAGAACATTTCTGAATGAAGAAGATGATATTGAAGTAGTAGCGGAAGCTTCTGACGGAAGAAAGCTAATTATGTTGGCGAAAGAATTTAATGCCGATGTTATTATAACGGACATTGAAATGCCGGAAATAGATGGTATAAACGCAATTAAACAAATGAAGGCGGCAGGATTGACTGCAAGATGCCTTGTATTATCTACTTATAACTCTCATCAGTTAATTATTGACTCTCTTGAAGCAGGGGCAATGGGCTACATTGTAAAAAATGCTGATGCCGGTGAAGTAGTTGATGCAGTAAGAACACTTAATGAACATCACCCTTATTACTGCAAAACAACTAATTCCAGCCTGGTAAGAAAAATTTCAAAGAGCCAATTCAATCCTTACAATAAGGCCAGCGCTGATTGCCTGAATGACAAAGAAAAAGCTGTTACAAAATTGGTTTGCCAGGAAAAGACAAATGCAGAAATCGCAAAATTATTATTTATGAGTGCAAGAACCGTTGAAGGTACGCGGAAGCGAATAATGGACAGAACAGGCGTTAAATCAACGGCAGGACTTGTAATTTACGCCATTAAGAATGGGATTTTTTCAATTGATTAAACAAATATTGAGTGCTTGTATGTAAAAATATATACAGCAACGAATGCCAATCAATGCTTATTTTGAAAATAAGCAGTTTGTACTAATGTTATAGGGAAAACCTTTGTAAGCTTCCTTTCTACCATTTAATCAATGCAGGAAAATCATGTTAGTGAGTTCTATGGCATAGAAGAGCATTATATTTTAATCCACAGATTGGATTAGGGAATAGCATTGAAATTATGTTTCTAAAACAGGAATACTACAATTTAGGTTTATCCATTTAATTTTTCAGCTAAACAACATTTCACATTCCTAAACGGCAATTCCTTTTATTCACAAAAATCAATTTTCATGAAAACTCAACTACTCTTAGCCGGGACTTTAATCTGTTTGGTTGCCAGGTTTTTGCGTGTTGTTTACTTACCTTCTTACAGGCATCATAACGAAAAATAGAAATAATGTAGATAGGATATATTGCCGATCTTAGCCTTCACACAAATACTTGGTAAGAAGCCCGCGGGAAAAAAAGTTTCTTAGCATCTGTTTGACATTGCATTAGCTTTCCACCATTGAAAAAAATCGGAGTCATTATATGAAATAGTTGCTTTTTTACTACTATAATCATAGTAATCCAAATTGCGCACAAAATATTTGAATAAGGTGCTGTCGCAAATTTTCCAACTAACCCAAATTAGATTTTAGAGGTTCCGGTTATTGTAGTAAAATCAGGAAAAAAAAATCAAGCTATGACCATGTTATACCAGTGTATGTTGAACTTACAATGGTCAAGAACCTGCACAAGCTTCACCGCCTGCTTCAGTTGCTGGTCACAAGACGCAGCAACGGCAACCGCACGGAACACCAACAAACTACAGCAATTTTAGTTTTATCACAGCTTGCTTTTTCGCACAAATCTGTAAAAGACAAACATTACGAGAAAAACTATTATAAACGTAATTGGGACAAACTGTAGAAACAGAAAATTAAAATAAATTCCGTAACTGATATAGTCATCGCCATATCGTTCTTTATTAATTATAACTCCAATCATAAAGACAATAAAAAGAACAAGATGTATCAGCAAAGTATACCACAAAGATTTCTTTAATAGCCTTGTTATCATGATTTATTTAGTCTGTTCTTTTACACTATCCCAAGGAACTCTTTTTGAGATAGGAGCTGAAGGCGCTAAAGCACTTCCACCATTATTATTTACATACATGAAAATATTGCTGCATACTGCATTCCAAGTTACTTCTGCAGATTTAAACACCGTGGTTTGACCACCAAAAACGTTTGTTGCCAGATCAAAGGCTCTGTCTGCTGCCCTAATATAAAAAGTATATCCTCCTTTAGGATTTGCAGATACTCCAAATTGACGTGTGCCTCCTATAGGATGATAGCCATCAGCAGTAGTAGAAAGTGTTGAGAATGTCCAAAACCCGCCATCGTTATTCTTAAAATATGAAGACGTCATAACTGAAGCATCATCTAAATTCCAATTCCAATGAAGAACTGGATCTTCAAACTTTGCATCGAACGACATTATAGAACCTAAGGGATTACCTGACCGCCATTTTTTGGTATCAGAACCATCTGACGCATATCCCGCAAATGTTGTTTTAGCATCTAAGAATTCTCCTAAATTTAATCTGATTGCTTCTAACAATTCTCCACCATTGTTAATGCCTTTAGGTAATTTCGGTATTTGGACTGTATAATAATCTAAATTAGTCTGAGAGCCCCGAGCATGATCAATTGTTTGTTCTGTCGCATTAAAACTTCTTGGCCCTATTAAGTTATCAGAAATTCTAAAATTTACTAAGTCTTCCCAGGGTCTTGCATCACTACCATATGCAATTGGATCATTAGTTGGCTTATGGTCAGCAGCTGTTGGGGCAAATTCTGGTTTTAGCTTGTTTGTATTAACATCATGAGGTTCTAAACCATCTATATCTATGGCTATTGTTGGTCTATTTCCTGCAAACTGGTACGGCGTGTACCAAGGATACTTTGATGTTAATGGGTCAACAGATAAAAACCTTCCAACTCTCGGATCGTAGATGCGCATTCCATAATCCTGCTGATTACCTGTGCCTTTTACTTCGTTATCATTTTCCTTGCCATTAACTCACTACATCTGCTTTATAATAACTGATTACACCATTATCAACCACAGGTATATGTTTGTCGGAAACCGTTACCAGCACGTTACCTAAGTGATTACTCAACTCATAAAATTTTTGCCCTCTTACAAAGCTATCAAAATATCCGCCACCAAGCCCGTTTACAGGGATCGTATCGGGCGGCGTATATGCACTTAAATTCAGGCCGGGTTTATACATGCCCAGCCGG
>DASUGF010000003.1:0-36749 GCA_036274175.1 Parafilimonas sp. | reverse complement strand
TCTTCATTCAAAGCGGGTATTATTACCGAAATCATATTAAGCGTTTAAGCAGGGTTGTTTATACAGTATCCCGGCCTGCTGCAAGTTAACACTTACCCATTAGACGGGAATTAAGTGCATATTAGAATGTAATTAGAATTTTAAAATATTTGGGACGGCATTGGTTACAGGAAGGGAGCCGGGTTTAAGTCAATCCCACTTAAAAAAATCAGGGATGAAAATTTCGTGTCCAACGTGTTTATTTTTCATAATTTTCAAAGAATGCAGCATCTACTGCGCCCACATTTTATTAAACATTTCATTACCCGTTATAGACTACGATTAATGGTAGTCTATAAGATCATGGATTGCTGCAATTTCCACTATTTCTGTTCCGTCTTTCTGTTTTACAATTTTTAAAATGATCCTGAATTTGTCATTAACTCGAATGCTATGCATCCCGCGATACTTTGCTATCCGGGGGCAACAAGATCATTGTACAGCAAGCTGCCGGATGAATCATTATAAGAATATTGAAAGCATAAAGCAAGTGTCTGGGGCGCTTGACAATTATGCTGATAAAGTGACATTTATAGGTGGCGCAGTAGTTTCACTACGTATTGACAGGGATGCAGAAAAGTGCGGCCTGCGGAAGAATTTCCGCCAGGTATATTTCCAACCGGGTTTTCAAACTTCCTGCGTTTTTCCACTCCTGGTTCCGATGCGCATGTTTTTTCCCTTATACAGTAATAGATCACTGAAAAATTTTTTTTTTGGCGATACGCAATTTATAATGATAATAACTTACGTTTACAAAAATGGATGATATTTGTTTACAAATATTGAATAGAATTATACCGTCCTAACATAAGCCATATAAGCAATTTCAATAAGAAAGAAATATTTCACTAAAAATACAGTCATGCAAAATACCATAGCCGTTCCGCCTCCTGCCGGTGAAAAACTTTCTCCGGCAGCCGGAACGGGTGTCCCGGTCTTGCCTCAGCGCATCACTTCCATAGATGTATACCGCGGTTTTGTGATGCTGCTGATGATGGGAGAGATACTCTCCTTTGAAACAGTATCCGGGGCGTTGCCCCAAAATACTGTCTGGCATCTCCTGGCATTTAATCAAAGCCATGTACCATGGACGTGGTGCAGCCTGCACGATATGATACAACCTTCCTTTTCATTTTTAGTTGGTGTGGCTTTACCCTATTCCATTGCAGGCAGGAAAAAAACAGGAGCAGGCTTTGGTGCCTTAATGAAGCACACGGTCATACGCTCGGTGATCCTGGTAGGTCTCGGCATATTCCTGCGGTCAATGCATTCAACACAAACCTATTTCACCTTTGAAGATACGCTTAGCCAGATCGGCCTGGGATATACTTTCCTGGTGTTGATTTCATTCTGCCCGAAACATATACAGATTCTTACGCTGATGCTTATTTTAGCGGGTATTTGGCTGGCTTTTGCACTTTATCCCCTGCCGGGCCCGAATTTCGACTATGCGTCAGTGGGAGTACCTCCCGACTGGCAATATAATGCGCATGGGTTTGCAGGGCACTGGAACAAGAACACAAACCTGGCATGGGCATTTGACCGGTGGTTCCTGAACTTATTCCCAAGGCAACAAACGTTTGCGTATAACGGTGGGGGATATGCTACGCTTAGCTTCATTCCAACATTGGGTACCATGATGCTGGGCTTATTTGCGGGCCAGGCATTACGGTCGCCAACCGCAGGGAAAGAAAAACTGAAATATTTTGTCATACTTGGATTCAGCCTCATTGCATTGGGAACCATACTACAGGTAACAGGTATTAATCCTGTCGTAAAACGTATCTGGACTCCTGCATGGACAATTTTCAGTGGCGGAATATGTTTTCTCTTTCTTGCTTTTTTTTATGGCGTCATTGATGTGGCGGGCAAAAAGAAATGGTCATTCCTGTTCATGGTTATCGGCATGAATTCGATTGTTGCCTATATCCTCGCTGACGGGTTCTCACCCTTCATAGTAAACTCATTGTATATTCATTTGGGGCAACATTATGATCAGGTATTAGGCATGGCCTACACAACCTTGGTAAAGGGAAGCCTCGTACTGTTGCTGGAGTGGCTGATCTTATACCGGATGTACAGGAAAAAAATATTTATCAAAATTTAAAACGATCATGCAAGCCTGAAGGAAAGAAAAGTTTCGACTGGCAATTAAGAAGATCAGGTTATATGATGCAACAGGCCGAGGGATGAATTTAAAAAATTATGGTGTAACAAAATGGATTCGGGAAAGCTGTTTTATTCAAGGCTCAGCGCTCTTGCTTCCCCTCGGGCAAAGTGTTTGACAAGCACTTTTTCCGCCAGCCCGATATCGCCTGCTTTGAGCGCCTCGACGATCTTTCTGTGTTCGGTATCCGTCTGCTCAAAGTCGTCCATGCTTGTATACTCTTTGCCGATTTTCTGGTGAAAAAGGGGAATATGGGAGGAATGATATAAGTGCAGCAGTTTTGCGTTGCCGGCAAACTCAACAAGCGACTCATGGAATTTCATATCAGCCTCCAGTGCTCCGCCGTGGTATCCTTTTGAATACATATTTGTGAAATCATCACAAATCTTGTCGAGGGTTTCCAGGTCGCGTTTTTTAATTTTTTTATGCGCCAGCCGGAGGGCGCCTAATTCCAGTACCTCTCTCAGTTCCCGCACCTGGTGCACGTCTTCGGGTAATAAAGGCTTAACAAAATAGCCTCCCCTTTCACCCAGTACCACGAGGTCTTCTCCCAAAAGCCTCGTTAATGCTTCCCTGATGGAAACCCGGCTTACGCCTAATTTTTTG
Organism: Parafilimonas sp.; assembly: GCA_036274175.1. GTDB lineage: Bacteria > Bacteroidota > Bacteroidia > Chitinophagales > Chitinophagaceae > Parafilimonas. Next base: position 33,937 of record DASUGF010000003.1, on the reverse strand, counting down.
GCCCATTCATTTTCCTTGAGCCGTGTTTTGGGCGTAATTTGATTGCTTAAAATCTTTTTTCGAATCTCGGTAAACGACTTGCTTGCGAGGGAGTCACTTTTCATAAAAATTTTTGTTTACAAAAAATACCCTTATTTTGTAAACATTATTTTAATTGTTTGAATAAAAATAAACAAAAAAGCAATGCTTTTTAAAGAAAACACAGGTCCATTTGCGGATATCTTATCTGAAAGCAAAAAATACATTGCCGGGGGCGTGGTGTCGCTTAACAGGAAAGTAGACCCCCCGATAATTTTTAAATTAGCAAAAGGCAGTAAGATCTGGGATGAAAACGGGAAAGAATATATTGATTACCACGCTGCCTTTGCGCCATTTCTCCTGGGTCATAATAACGAGGAAGTTAACCAGGAAGTAATAAATGCCATCATACAAAATAAATCGTTGTTTGGCAGCAGCACTAACGAACTGGAGATCCTCCTGGCAAAGGAACTGTGCAATCTTATTCCTTCGCTGGAACTGGTCCAGATTACCAATACGGGCAGTGAGGCTACGGCTCATGCGATCAGGTTATCGCGGGCTTATACCGGTAAAGATCATGTCATCCTGATGGTTGGAGGCTACAATGGCTGGCACAATGATGTAGCCCGCCAGGTGCTGCCAGGTCTGCAGGAGATCGGGCCACGGATATCTCAGGGAGAATATGCTTTTCTCCCCGCATCAGCCGGCATACCTTCCTCCGTGACAGAACTTATTCATTGCGTAAATTTCAACGATCTCGACTCAGTGGAGTATGTACTGAAAAAATACCCGGTTGCTTGCGTTCTTACAGAACCGGTATTGCAAAATGTTGGCGTAGTATTGCCTAAGCCGGGCTACCTGCAGGGATTGTTTGACCTGTGCGAGCAGCACAATGCTGTGTGCATTTTTGACGAAGTGAAAACAGGCTTCCGTTCCGCCCTTGGCGGTTATCAAAGCATTGCAAATGTAAAACCTCACTTATCGGTATTCGGGAAAGCTATTGCAAACGGGTATCCGATGGGCGTCATTGGAGGCAAAAGGGAAATCATGGAATTGTTTGACGCCAGCGACGCTGCTAAAAAAGTGCTGATTGCAGGAACCTACAATGCTCACCCGGTGAACACAGTGGCGGCCATTGCAACCCTTCGTATTTTGCAGAACCCGGAAGTGTACAGGCAAATATCTTATGTGAGCAACCTCTTGTACGAAGGGCTCGAATCCTTATTTGCTGAAAAAGGGATACCGGCTGTAGTGGCAAGGAATGAATCAGCGTATTGCGTTTATTTCTGTGAGGAAGCACCCCTGGATGCGCACGATATTTTAACGCATCACGACTTCCAATTTGACCTTCGCCTGAGGCGGTTATTGATTGACGAAGGCATTTACCAAATCCCCATTGCCTGCAAACAAAATTCTATCAGCTATGCTCATTCGGAAGAAGACATTTACAAGACGCTCCGGAAACATAAAGAGATTATAGCACAACTCTGAATAGCCCGATTTTATATTTTAATATTGAACCAAACATGCCACGCAGCAGAAAATTTTTAATCATAATTATCGCCTTTCTGTTGATTAAATGTTCCCCCGGGATAGAACCCGTTGCCTATGAAGGATTGGATGAGTCCATTATTCACCCGGGCAAAGATTCAGTTGTAAACGATACCATCGTCTATCACCCGGTACATGTGAACCAGGATGGAAACATTCTGCCCTGGTATTCGGCTGATCCTGCAATAGCGTATAATGATGTATTGAAGCGGGTATGGCAATTCTGGAAGAACATGGAGACCGATACCAACGGGGAAAAATATTATATGAATCACCAGGTATGGCGTCCCGGTCATGATAAACGTGGCCTTGGCGGTGACCAGTTAATGATGGCCATGTCTTCCTGGAACCTGTACTATGACTACACCGGTGATGCTGGTTTGATACAAAACATGAAGTACATGGCGGATTATTATCTCGAACATTCTTTATCTGCCCCTGGCTGCGCCTGGCCTTACCTGCCCTATCCATATAATACAAATGTTGAATCGGGGATTTATGACGGCGATATGATTCTTGGAAAAGATTTTTTGCAACCTGACAAAGGCGGTTCGTTTGGTTTTGAACTTGTGAAATTGTTCAAAAAAACAGGGGATGAAAAATACCTGGATGCTGCAGTGAATATAGCCAATACGTTGGCGCAAAAAGTACAACCCGGTGACAGTTCCCACTCTCCCTGGCCGTTCAAGGTAAATGCAAAGACCGGCGGGGCCGGGTTAATCGTATTGGACCAGGTAGTATGGTATGAAGGCTTGGACAAAGATATTCGCAGGCAGAACAGGAAGACAATGCAGTCAGCCTATACATCAAACTGGACAGGTACATTGGAGCTGTTTGATCAACTCATCTCTTTGCATAAGGGTGACACTGCAGCTTATAAAAGGGCGTTTGATATGGCGCTTGGCTGGATGAAAAATTTTCCGGCCAAAACAAATAGGTGGGGACCTTTTTTTGAAGATGTACCACGTTGGTCGGATACGCAAATAAATGCCATTACTTATGCCATGTACCTGCTGGAGCACCCCGAACTTGACCCTGCTTGGAAGCAGGCTGTTAAAAATACCTTCACCTGGGTACACAAAGAACTGGGAGATAAAGAATTTATGAAATACGGAGTGGAAACAACGGACGAGCAAACTGCCTACCGTGTGCCGGGTAACAGCCATTCGTCACGCGAAGCATCTGTTGAGCTGATGTATTGGGAAAAAACGGGCGACACTTCCTACGTACGGAACGCCGTTCGTCAACTGAACTGGGCGACATATATGGTGGATGATGACGGCAAAAATTATTACCCGACCAACGATATCTGGATGACCGACGGCTATGGCGATTACGTACGCCATTACCTGCGGGCCATGGCGGCTGCTCCCCAACTGGCGCCGGGTAATGAGGATCACCTGCTTCGCTCTTCATCTATCGTGAAAGAGATCCGTTATGCTCCGCAGCAAATCAGTTACATAACTTTTGATGAGCCTTCACTCGAAAAATTCAGGCTCGCTTCAAAGCCAAAAGAGGTTAACGTGAACGGGAAAGAACTGGAACAAACTGCTGATAAAAATGGCGAAGGCTGGTACTGGCAGCCCTTGCCCGAAGGGGGTGTCCTGGTCATTCACAAGGCACATGGCACAACAGTGCAGGTATCCCGGTGAGCTTTGGCTCATAAGGCCGCCAGGTGATTATTTAACGTGAGTTTTGGGTCTTTCGAATTGAAAAGCAGCCTGTTACATTTTTAAGAAGTAAACTGAACCACATAGCCACATAGCGCACAACTTGTCCCGCCTCAGGCGTGGATAGAGTAACACATAGTAGAATTGTTTTGAAAGCTATGTGCAACCTATGCTTCTCTTCCTTATGTGGTTCAATAACATCCAAAACTCACGTTATTTATTGATAGATTTATCAGTTAAGGATCCCATAAAGTCAATGATATCTTTTTTTTCCTTTTCAGTTAAATTGAGCGGTGCAGGTAAAAGTGTTTGTTGCGGTACATTCAGCCCAAGTCCCCCGCCACCACCTTTATTATAAAAATCCATCAGCGTTTCCAGCGAATGGAAAGCGCCGTTATGCATATAAGGCCCGGTGACCGCAGCATTCCTCACGGTTGGAGTCTTGAAAGCGCCTTTGTACGCTTCCACAGGTATTACGTTGATCCTGCCCTGGTCAGTGTCCAAAACAGGTTTATTAAGATCTGCGCCCGCTGTCATCCCGGTTACTTCAAATTCTGTTGAGATGTAAGCCGGCGGCAGCAGCCCGTTGAACACCGGGGCGAAATGGCATTTGCCGCAACCTGCCTTGCCCATAAATAAGTTAAATCCTGCCTGCTGTGAAGGAGTTAAGGCTTTATAATTGCCTTCCAGGTACTCGTCAAATGCGGATGAAAATGGCGCTAATGAACGAACATAAATGCTGAGTGATGCAGCCACATGTGCCAATGTGATTCCCGGGTCATCGGGCCAGCCGTTCTTAAAGGCATTAATATACGCGGTATCTTTTTGAAGCCTTTCAACGATGATATCTTCAGAGGAACCCATTTCCCTGGCATTTTTCAAAACGGTCTTAACCTGCTCTTCTATACTGCTCACCCTTCCATCCCAGAACTGCATGTACTGCATGCCCGCATACAAAAGGCCTGGTGTATTGCGCAGTAATGAATCTGAGCCGTTAAGCGTACGATTACGGGTTAAGCCATCCGTAAAATACAGGTCAGGGTTATGGCAGCTCGCACAGGAACGCTGAAGGTTTTTGGACAACGCCTTTTCATTAAACAATTTTCGTCCGAGTTTCATCAAAACATCATAGTTGCCGTTCTCCGAATGGGGAAAAGCATCGGGCATCAAAGCGGTGGGTGCGAACAAATTATGGGCGGTGTAATCAAGAGCCGTATGAAAACTGGCGGACCCGTCAGACCTTTTCATTAACCTGCGCAAAAGATCCTGTAATGGTAAAGCAGCCTGCGTCAGAAAACCCAGCCGGTCAAATGAATTGAAACTACTGTCTTTGATGAAGAATTCCTTGCCCCGGTTGAAGATTTTCAACGCATCTTCTTTTTCAGCCCCATCCTTACAAAATGGCAAACATGCCACCTCAATAGAATTATACGACTCATACGCTTCCGAAATTCCAGTTTTTAATTCCGGTGCATCAAACCCCGTAACATAGAGGGTGATAATGCGCACAAGTTCAAGATCGAGCCCCTGGAGAAAAGCAACATCGGTTGTATTAAGGGCAGGAATTAAAGGCAATAATTTTTGAATCGCGTTCTTCATTATCCCCGTTTGAACCGCGTAATCCTGCAAATGTGACCAGGGGTCAGCGCTATAAAGCAATGATTCAATTACCTGCAGTCCGTAAGGCGTACTAACCTCGTCCTCCTCGGGATCGGGAGCCGGCGGGGCATTACATATCGCCGCTTCATAAGGGAAATAGTATTCCAGCAGGTAAGATATTTTTTTGTACTGGAGGCGGCAGGCGCCGAGCTTTTTTTGGGCTTCGGTTAACGTGGAACTGTCCCGGGGATTGAGTGCCGCCAGGCTTCTCTCTAATTCTTCCAGGGACTTAATAAACCCGGGGGCTTTTTTCTCAACCCATTCTATTCCTGCTTTTCCGGGGCCGGGAGAGGTTGCAGGCTGCCAGGCATATATTGATATAGCTGCGACAAAAAAAATTATCAACAGGCACGTGTTTCGTTTCATTCAGTTGGTTAAAATTCTATTGAAGTTTTGATAATAAATCCCTGCCCGGCTTTTGCCCGGCTAACTGGCCGCCGTCTGCAATCAACACCTGCCCGGTAATAAATGCACTTTCAGGGCCGGCAAGAAAAAGAAAAAGCGGAGCGATCATTTCCGGCGTACCTGCCATATTCATCGGGATGTAGCGATCAATAAATGCAGCGGTAAATTCAGGAGGATCTATCTCCTTTGACATAGGGGTTTCTATATATCCCGGGCAAACTGCATTTACCCGGATTCCCAAATGAGCCAACTCAAGCGCCATTGTTTTCGTTAAGAGCACAACGCCCGCCTTCGATGCATTATAATGCGCATAGCCGAATTCCCCGTCAATACCATTTTTGCTTGACATGTTGACAACCACCCCTCTTTTCCGCCCGGCCATGTATTTGCATACGCATTGCGACATGAAAAACATGCCGGAAAGATTTGTGTCAATTATTTTCCGCCATTCACTTTCCGTAATTTTCAAAAAGGGAGTTTCAACTGCCACACCGGCGTTATTAATAAGGATGTCAATAGCCTGTCTTTCTTCGGTTTTAGCCACCGCGGTTTTTACTGACCCGAAATTGGAAATATCCACGTCATCTGTAAATACTTCCCTGGCGATCCGTTTTAATTCGGCGTAAGCTTTTTCAAGGTTTTCTTTGTTACTATCAAAAATGGTCAGCCGGGCATCTTCCTGTGCAAATGCCCGGGCTATTGCGAGACCGATACCTCTTGCTCCTCCTGTAATCAGAACATGTTTACCTGCAAAGCGCTTATCTCTTTCCAAAATTTTTCTTTTTGTAAATATAAATTTTGTTTACAAAATATGCTTATTATTGTAAACTTTTTTAAAAAATTGCTATTGCCGGCGAGATGGTTACCTGGTATTATTATCCTGAAAATCAAATATGTTTTTAATCTCAAATGAAATACTCCGTCAAAAAGAATTATTATTCCTGGCTTGCGCTATTTGCCTGCAATCTTATGTGGTCTTTGCAGTTTACCTGCATTAAGCTTATCCAGGACCAGGTGGGCGCCTTCAGCACCGTGTTTATCCCTATGTTATTGGCTACCCTTTTTATGATACCGTTCGTTTATAAAGATGTAAAAAGGAACAGGAAACGAAAATTAAGCGATCTCAAAATATTTGCCTTACTGGCGTTGTTTGGCCAGTTTCCTGCACAGGTGCTTACAACGGTAGGTACGCAACAGTCAACGGCCACCAATGCAGCGATAATCAGCCTTACCCTCCCGATCGTATCCGCTTTGCTGGCGGTAATGCTCCTGAAAGAAAGAATGAACGCATTGCGCTGGGTTTGTTTTGCCGTTGCGATCGCCGGGGTTGTGCTATGCTCCGGCAAAGACTTTCTCGGGGTAAATCTCAATATCCGGTACCTGGTAGGTAACCTTCTCATTTTTGCCGGCATTCTCGGTAGCGGGTTATATAATACTATTTGTAAAAAGATTGCGGCGGATTATACCGAAATGGAAATGCTTTTTTATACCTACATTTTCATGGTAATCTTATTGGCGCCGCTGGTATGGGTATATGAACGGAACCAGGTTGCCAATTTGCCAAAATTTACAACACAAACATGGACCGGCCTCGCCCTGCTGACGGTGTTCCATAACTTTTTGTCTATGATCCTCTTTTTTACGGCTTTAAAAAAACTGGAAGCTATACAGGTGGCGTTGTCAAATTTCCTGATCGCTTTTTTTGCTTTACCCATCGCGGCAATATGGCTTGGAGAAACGTTAAGTTTCATGGCTGTTGTAGGGGGACTTATGGTATTGCTGAGTACACTTGCAATCACGGTTTGGGAATACAGGCAGGCGAAACCTAAAAAGATCAGGGAACAGCAGTTGGAGAACCAACCTGTTATTTTCATTGAAGGCAGTCAAAATGAAAAAACTCAGAAGTCATAAATGGTTTTGGGGTGCAAACGAGACAGGTCTTTTGCATAGAGGCGCTTTGCATTCCTCGGGTATTAATATGGATGATTATCATGGGCAGCCCGTAATCGGCGTTGCCAATACCTGGGGTGAACTGAACAACTGCAATATGAGCCTGCGCCAGGTAGCCGAAGCGGTGAAAAAAGGCATTTGGGAAGCCGGCGGCATTCCCCTTGAATTTCCGGTTATCACCCTGGGGGAAGAACTGATGAAGCCAACGGCAGGCCTTTACAGGAACCTGCTGTCTATGGATGTGGAGGAGAACCTTCGCTCCTACCCGGTTGACGGGGTGGTGCTATTAGGCAACTGTGATAAAACCGTGCCGGGCTTGCTCATGGGAGCGGTAAGCGCCAATCTTCCATGCATACAATTAAACGGAGGGCCTAAAAAAGCGGGATTTCATCACGGCAAACGCCTGGGCAGCGGCACCGACCTGTGGAAGTATTGGGATGACCTGCGCACCGGCAAAATTGAGGAGGAGGAATGGAAGGATATCGGCAGGGTATTAAGCTGTGGCTTTGGCTCCTGCAATACAATGGGCACCGCTTCCACTATGAATGCCCTGCTGGAGGTTTTGGGAGTAATGCCGCTCGGGTTAAGCACACTGCCGGTAGACAGCGACAAACGGTTTGCTCTTTCAGAAGAAGCAGGTAAAAAAATCGTAGAGATGGTTCATAACAACCTGACGCCATCCGGTATACTAACCCTTAACGCTTTTAAGAATGCGGTCATTACATGCCTTGCCTTAGGCGGTTCTACCAATGCTGTTCTTCATCTTACTGCTATTGCAGGGCGGTTACACCATTCTGTTTATCCGGGTGTCTTTAATGAATATGGCAATCTTATACCCTGTATCGCCAACGTACAACCTTCAGGTACACAGCTTATAGATGACTTCGACATGGCGGGTGGTGTGCCGGCTGTATTGAAAAGACTGGAAGGTTATCTTCATCTTGATGCGATTAGGTATACGGGCTTCACTTTGGGGAGTGAGCTTGCATCGGTGGAATTGCCCGGCAACGATATCATAAGATCCCCTGATAATCCGGTTACCGCTCCGCCTACGCTTGCAATATTATCCGGAAATCTCGCTCCAAAAGGTGCAGTAATCAAGGTGGTCGCAGCCTCACCGGGCTTGCTGCAGCATACCGGTAAGGCGTACGTATTCGACAGCTACGACCAAATGCTGAAAGATGTTGAGAATGAAGATTTGCCGGTAGATGAAACTACTGTTTTGATACTCCGCAATGCAGGTCCGAAGGCTGTACCGGGCATGCCGGAATGGGGAATGATACCGATACCGGTAAAGTTGCGGCGGCAGGGAGTGGAGGACATGGTTCGTATAAGCGATGCAAGGATGAGCGGTACCAGTTTTGGCACAGTGATATTGCATGTGGCGCCGGAAGCTGCGGCAGGAGGGCCGCTGGCAATCGTAAGAACCGGCGATGACATAACTATCGACGTTCCGCGCAGGGAGCTAACCCTGCATATTTCTGAATCTGAATGGACCCAAAGGCAAAACAACTGGCAACCGCCTGGAAACCGGTATACCAGGGGTTATCCGAAACTGTACATCCGTGAAGTGCTGCAGGCTGACGAAGGTTGTGATTTTGATTTTTTAAAACCGCGCAATGCTGAAGATCTTGCCTTTATAGAACCGGTGGTAGGCAGATCATAAAAATAAATGAAAGGAATATTTGAAAATTGTTTTTCGTGCCCGGCGATCCTTATTTCTTCAATTGTTTAAGAAGCCAGTTATTTAATTTTTCATTCTGTTCGGGATATTCCCAATGCCCGGTTTCCATTGCCACGTATAATTCCTTCGGGGCGGAGATGACATTGTAGGCAGCATACATGGAAGTGGGAGGGCATGTGTCGTCATTGTAGCCCCAGGTGTACATGCCCGGTACTTTCAATAGTCGCGCAAAGTTTACCACGTCATAGTATCCGCAGGTTTCTATTTTATCTTTTTTATTGTTGAAATGCAATTTATTCCCTTCGAAATAATGCGGCCATCCGCCTGCCCGGCCTTTCAGGTCACCGGTGAGATCGCAGAGTGCCGGGAAATAGGCCGCGAGGTATTTGATGCGATGATCAAGACCGGCCGTAACAATAGATAAGGCGCCTCCCTGGCTGCCACCCGAAACCGCTATATTTTCCCCGTCGAAATTTGGTAATGAAAAAATAAAATCCACTGCCCTTACACATCCCAGGTACACATGCTTGTAATAAAACTGGTCACGATCATCCAGGTTAATATTCATATAACCTCTCAGGGCGCCCCAACCCAGGTCTTCATACACCACGTCATCCATATCCACAGGTATTCCGTGTATGCCGATCTGCAGTGTGATAAGACCTTTTTCCGCCATTTCGATATTTCCTGCATACGGATACACTCCCGCGCCGGGAACATTAAGCAGCGCAGGATATTTGCCTTCCGCTTTCGGCACGCATAATATGCCGTATAACCGGGTTTTTGCCGGGTAATTCTGCATATTTACCTGGTACACATTCACTTTTTCGGTGCAGCGGGACGGCATCAGCGTAACCCGTGCATCGAGGGGCAGTTTTGAAAGCTCCTCTTTTGCATGATCCCAGAATGCAGTGAAGTCAGCAGGATTTTCAATGGTAGGTTGAATATCGAGCGGGTCAAAACCTACAGTCGCCATTCCTTCATATTCTTTTCCATCTACTTTAGCCAATACACGGCATCTTAAAAAACCGGGGACATTCATCGTGCCTCCGTCAAGATCTATTGTACCTTTCTTTAAAACCAAAGAGTCTTTCTTTACAGGAGTCATCCTTTCCGGGCCTATCTCGTAAGAAACGGGCACATTGTCCAACGCATTACCAAACAGCATGACCGTAACATGAAACCTTGCCTGTTCGCCCCGTTTATATACCCAGTTCTTATGGTCGGGGCCGATAACAACTTTCACCATCGGGTCAAAGGATCTTTGCGCTTTGAGCAAATGAAACGGGAACAGAACCAGCAGGAAACAGATTGCTTTAATACCTCTCATATGCTATTTGATTCGTCGTTAAAAATAAATGACTTATCCTTATTTTGATTTTCTGTTACAACAAATTATCCGGTTACGTATCTCAGGTGAGTGGTGAATGGTCAGTTGTGAGTGAACTTACTCACCATTCACCACTGACTCACGGTTAACTTAATAATAATGTCGTGTCAACATAAAATTGTCGCATCTCCCACAGGTGCACAAAGAAACGTTTTTGTCGCACAGAGGTAACGGAGCACACAGAGCTTCCACTGTTATCTCTGCGTCTTCTGTGCGGGTATTTCCCTGCGTCATAATTTAGTTGACACCACACTATTTATAAATCAATACCCCGGATTCTGTGTTAAGGTAGGAGCGCCGCCGTGCACACTCAGGTCTATTTGATCCAGCGGGATCGGATAAATTTCATTTTTACCTTTGGTAAATACCGCTCCTTTCAACAGTTCAAAATTAAATCCTTCAATATGTGTCTCATGCTGGATATAGGCATTAAGCACATCTGCCATATACCCTGTGCCGTTATCATACCGCTGCAAATCAAAAAACCGGTGGCCTTCCATGCCAAATTCCAGCTTCCTTTCAAAACGAACAGCCTTCCGGGCATACTCCTGTCCCTGCGATGCAAACATGCCGGCCGGGTAAAGCCTGATGAAGTAATTTGCTGCAGGGGTATTGGTAAACCCTTTCGATGGGTCGTTATTATCCACATACGTATGCATCCAGCTCCCAGGCCTGGCTGCACGGTCTCTCACCATATTCACATATGCCTCCGCCTTATCTAAACTACCGACTTCAATTTCGGCTTCTGCAGCCCATAACAACACATCTGCATAACGAATCATTACATAATTTACCGACGACGCCTGGTTAACACCCCACCCGCCGGCAACATCATTTGCTGTAGATGACTGGGCCTTTGAAACGATAAATTTTCTCGGGATATAGGGTCCGCCCTGCGCCTGTGCCCGCACCCAGGCCTGTCCCGGCATAATTCCCCAATCAAGGTAGGGTATCCCTCTTCTGCCAACAACGTAGTCCAACCGGGGGTCCAATGTACCCTCATAAGGAGTGAATGAAACATCAGAGCCGATGTTCTGGTCATTTTTTATGTCAAAGTCATTCCATGTGTCTAATAATGGCAATCCTGTCGTTGCATCTGTTTTATATGAATTGGCCAGGCTGAACGATGGTTGATAAAATCCGCAGCATGTGGTGGGACCGCCGTAAGGAAAATTCAGCACATCCCCTATGTTTCCATTATTCGCACCGCTTGAACCATCATGTACTGACATCTGGACCGCAAACAAGGATTCGGAATTATTTTTTTTCGAAGGATCAAAATTGTCGGGATAATTTACGAGGGCATAAGATTGGCCGGAACTTGTTACCCCGTTCTGAATGATATCGTCGAGCAGGTTTTTTGCTTCTGCAAACTTGTGTTCAAACATATACGTTTTGGCAAGAAATGCTTTGGCGCCCCAGGTGTTGGCCCTGCCGACCTGCGGCTGAACTGCCGGAAGGTTAGCAATAGCGAACAGAAAATCCTCCTCAATTCTCGGCCAGACAGGATCGGTATTTGGCACATAAAAATTATTATTTTCATAACTGACCGAATCACTTACGTAAGGCACATTTCTCCATAGCTTAGCCGCTTCCAAATGATACACGGCTCTTAAAAATAACGCCTCTGCCTTCAGCCCGGTTTCTTCTTCCTTGGTGATGGATCCGTCTGTTACCCTGGCCATGACGCGGATCACATCATTGGCCCGCTGAATGCCGGTATAAATACTTACCCACTTGGCGCTTAAATATGGGTTCGCCGAATTCACAGCATATTTTTCAATATCACCGGCAGATGACTGGTCATCATCCGTAGAGCCTTTATGGGCGTCATCAGATGCAATTCCGCCAAATACCCAGTTGCTTATTCCCTGTGAAAAGGGTGTGCCGTCAAAATCACTCGGCCCCCCGATACCATCAAGCATCGAATAAGCGCCGATCAATAATCCTTCAACTCCTGCCTTATTGGCCAATGTATTAACACTTGTGGAGCCATAAGGCTGTGTGTCCAAAAAGCTTTGCCTGCAGGAAACTACCAATCCGAAAATTGCAATTCCGGCAACCAGTATGTATTTATAATATGCCTTCATTTTGATTTGATATTTTATTGTCAGAAGGATAAATTCAACCCAAACACATAGTTCCTGAAATTGTTGGGGTAATTTGCGTAGTCTATCCCAAATGCAGCGCTCTGCTGTGTTGCATCCAGGGTGCTGAACCCGGAGGTAAGTTCGGGATCAAGGCCTGAATAATTTGTAATCTGGAACAGGTTTTCAACCTGGAAAAAAATCCTCAGTTTTTTGATGCTGAACCGCCTCAGCAAATCCGGATTCAGCGAATATCCCAACATCACCAAGCGGCATTTTAAGAAGGAGCCGTTTTCTTTATAAAAAGAATTATCTCCACCCGTACTGAAACTACTCGCATTTTGGGCGATAGGCAATTTGGGATTCAGATTGTCGGGAGTCCATGAATTAAACAGCAAATCGTTGCTTTTGGCAGCCATGTAGGAATCCCATACCCCTGTCTGGTAGGTAAGCGTGTTGAATACATCATTTCCCTGCGATCCATAAAGCAACATTGAAAAATCAAAATCCTTATAGCCGGCATTCAGGTTTAATCCGTAAGTAATCTTAGGATTGGGATCACCGAAAAACGTTCGGTCATCCGGGGTAATTTCCCCGTCATTATTTACGTCGCGGTATTTAAACCGCCCGGGCGCCGCTTCCTGCTGAACGGGCGATTTTGCCACCTCATCGTCATCCCTGAAAAAGCCGATAACATCATATCCAAAGAATGCACTTACAGGATGGCCTGTTTGATTGCGAACAATTCCTACATCGAAATATCCCGGGTCTGGCACCTTTACAACCATATTGTGATAGGTAGTAACATTTGCTTCAATATTCATATGAAATCCTGCAGGCTGGCCGATATGATAGGTCAGCGCAATATCCCAGCCTGTGTTCTGCACATCACCAATGTTGACGACCGGAGGGTCAGCGCCCCCGATCGTTGCCGGTAAAGGTTGTGGGAATAATAAGCCGTTTATTGATTTCTTGTACCATTCAACGGAACCGTCAATCCGGTGTTTCAGCAGCGTGAAATCCAAGCCAATATTGGTTACAACATCCTGTTCCCAGCCGGTGTTGGCATTGCCGATATTGGATTGATAGAACCCCTGGCTGATCGTTCCGTTACCGCTGATATCATAATACGACAAGCCGAAATCGGAACTGAAAAGCGTAAAAGGATTGGTCGGCGATACGTTGTTCTGCGAGCCCAATTTACCCCAGCTTCCTCTTAGTTTCAGATCATCCAGCCAGGCAATATTTTTCATGAAATTTTCCTGGGATAATCTCCATCCCAGAGAAAATGACGGGAACACGCCATATGTTTTATCTGTACCAAACCTGGATGAACCATCCCGCCTGACGGTAGCAGATGCCAAATACTTATCGCCGTATGCATAATCAAGGCGGCCAAACAGGGAATACAACTGATCGGAGTGGGCCCCGCTGTAATTGGTAACGGCAGACGTGCCATTGTTTAAGACCAGGTAATAGGGATCTGTAGAGAAAAAGCCTGCGGAAGAACCACCGACAGCCCTTCCGGAATTTTTGATGGCTTCTGAGCCTGCAAGCAGTTTCACATCATGCCTGCCAAACAACGCGGAATAGTTAAGCGTATTTGTGAATATCCAGCTTCTCTCGTACATGGAATTCTCATTGTACGAGTTTACGCTGGTGTGTTGTTCTTTGTCGTGGTACCTGTTCGGGAAAAAATTGTAGAAATACGTGTCGTTCAACGTACCGCCTATGCTGGTCCGGAACGTAAAGTGTTTGAGAAAATCAATTTCACCATACACGTTACCCAGGAGACCCCATGTGTTTGAATGATTATAATGCGTGTTTTTGAGCATGGCCACGGGGTTCCACCTGTCTCCTAATTCAGGGCCTATCCACGTGCCGCCGTAATGACCGGCGATATCATATACGGGGATAAATGGCGGCATCGCAAGCGCCATGAAGATCGCATTATCCTGGTCCTGGTTGCTGAAAGACGGGTTTTCCTTGGAGAATATGTATGCGTTTTCCCCGATGCGGATGTTTTTACCGATATGGTAGCTGGTGTTTATCCTGACAGCATACCTTTTCAAATATGTTTCAATCAGCGTACCCTGTTCATTTAAATAATTTAGTGAAAGAAGATAGGTCGCTTTTTCCCCGCCGCCATTTACGGAGAGTGCATAATTCTGTGTCCATGCGGGTTTGAAAACCTGGTGGAACCAATCTGTCCCTTGCCTGGGCACACGCTGGATCAGGTAATCATTCGAAGGATTATTTTCATCAAAAACATATTTGGATGGATCTACTGCGGGGTCTCCTTCATTAGCTATGCCAACCACACCGGGACCGGCGTACAAATAATCCGGAAGCACGCCGTTGGGAAACAACTTAGTGTCTGGTGTCATTTTTTTTACAAATGCAGCCATATCAGCAGGAGAGGCGATATTAAAAACATTTCCTTCCGGGGGTACTTTATACCCCAGATAGGAATCGAAAGATATCTGTGGCGCCCCGGTCTTTCCTTTTTTGGTTGTTACAATAATAACGCCGTTGGATCCGCGAACCCCGTAGATAGCCGCGGCGCCGGCATCTTTCAAAACCTGTATTGATTCTATATCGGCTGCATTGATGTCATGAAGGCTGCCCTGGATGCCGTCAACGATTATTAAAGGCTGCGTGTTTCCAAATGAGGTAACCCCGCGAATGAAAATGTCGCTCTCACCCCCCGGCGCCCCTGAGGTAATTACCGTAACCCCCGCAGCTTGCCCCTGCAATGCCTTTTCCGGGGTGCCGGTTGGAATAGATTTTACCGCACCCACATCTACCACCACAACCGAACCGGTAATATCCTTTTTGACCTGCCGCGTATAACCGGTAACAACAACCTGGTCGAGTGCACCTAATGAAGGCTTTAATTCAACGGAAATAGTTGATTGGCCATTTACCGGTATTTCTTCCGTCTCATACCCTATATAAGAAATGACAAGCGTTGCGTTTTGCGCTGCCGCAATGCTGAACCTGCCATTCTCATCGGTGAGTACGCTTGTATGTGTGTTCTTTACATTTATGGTTACATCTTTTAACGGCACGCTGTCATTTGTCAGTACTGTACCGCTGACCACCTGTTGGGCAAAAATCGCCTGTGAAAAAAAACAGGAAACAATAAACGGAGCCCAATACTTCAGCATGATCCGGAAATTTGCAAACAAAAAATTGTTTAATTTTTGAATAGTGTTGGCCCTTGGCATAGCTTTAAATTTGAAGAAGGTAAAATTCAAAGAGGAAGGATTACTATAAATGTATACAAATAAATATATTTTTTGTAAACTTAAAAAAATATTTTAAATAAACATTTTTTTCGATCAAAATTTTTTTGACCGGTTCTCAGGTTTGGAAAGGCCGGTGGTGCTACAACAAACACAGGTTTCTCAGAGCATGTTGAAAATATCAACCTATGAAATACTTATAAGGAATGTTTTGCCTGATGTAATGTCAACTACATTATGCCGGACCGATATGTATCTCCAACAGGTCACAAAGTGCACAAAGAGACACAAAGATCACAACGTAACTTCCTCCTCTTCGTGTTCGTAGCGGTTCATTGTGCTCTTAGTGACCTGCATCGGAAATATGGCAATATTATCCTGACGTTACACTAGAAATAATTTCCAGGATTTTGTATTTGTTTTTGTCCGCAGATTCCGGGAATTACCGCAGAAACCTTACCCCGCAAACCGGCGCCGGCAAACAGCTTGCCGATCGGAGAATCATATAATAAAAATTTCTGTTTACAAAAAATACCCTTATTCAGTAAACATTATTTTAATTGTTTGGTATTTTAAAAAAGAGGCCGGAAGAAAACCTTTATGCGCCAGGCGTTTTAACCGGCAGTTTGAACGAAATCGTCAATACTTAATGAAAGATTTATTGCCGCCTGGTATCGAGCAAGATCATCCTGTTCAAAAGATTTTTAGTCATACGGCGCACACGCTCATCTCCTTCCCTGAAATAGCGATAAGGGGGCTCCATAAAACCAGGCGGCGAGGAAAGAAGCTTCGGCCACCAGCAGGTAGCTGCATTGAACACAAAATTTCCTTTTGGCGCGGTATAAATAGTAGCTGCATATTCCCGGGGTGTTGGTTCACCGTTGAATAGGTGTACCTTACCTTCCGCGAGCACAGTAAAATCTTTATAGCCGCCGGCAAAAGGAGGCCCGTGATATTCCCAGCCAACAAGCTCGGGAATACTATCGCCTTTTTTCATTCCCGTACCTTCAAAAAGCCAATGATCAGGAGCTGTACACACCCAGGGCGCCAGCCCCACGCCATATGAATTGGCTCCCATAAGATCTTCCTCGTTTTTAAACCTGTCAAGATAATGAACAACGCGGTTGGGTCGCCCGTCAGTGGAAGGCAATAATTCCACAAGCCCTGAAACGGAGTTGCCCGAAAGAAAGGCAAGGTTAACGCCGGCGTCTCTTGCTTTCGAAACATTATTAAACATCTGTTGGGTCCAGTATTCATCATGGCCAACCGAAAGAAAAACTTTTCCGCGCAGCAAGCCCCGTGCATCGGCATGGGTATCAACGTTTGAAATATAGGTAACGTCATACCCTTCTTTTTCCAGCCAGAAAGCCAGCGGAAATTCAGTCATGAGAAATTCACCGGAGCCATTGGTGAGCGGCTCAAAGCCTGCCGGGTAGCCATTCCAGTAAAGAGCGTAGGGCCTGTCGAATCCAACATCATATGTATTTGTCGTTCCGCCCGCCCACTGGTCTGTTGGTGTATCATAGAGTGATCGCCAGGCAGGCCAGCGGTCATAGGCGCACCAGGTCAGGTCAGAACATTGAAAGAGCAGGTCGGCTTGCCGGTCATCTTTCACAATAAAGATTACGTAGGCCTGTGCATCGGTATTTTCCGTTGTCAGTTTGCCTATATACACACCACTTACCCAATCATCAGGAATTGTAAAGCTGATGCCGGCTTTCCAGTTGCACTCTATCAGGTAGCGCCTGCCATCTTGCGGTGTTGGCTGGGAAACGCCTTTAACAGAGGGGATTGATTTTACCAGCCGCCCTCCTTTGCCGCCATAATACCCCATGCGGTAGATGTCAAGCCTGAAATTATCAGCGGGCCCGGTACTCACATATATGTCCAGGGTTTCTCCTGCCCTGATACTGGTGTGCGAAACATAGCCTTCAATGGCTTTGCGGCGGCGCCAACCACCTTCATAATATTCGCTGTCTTCTCTTATCACTTTCGTGATGATCCAATCGGTAGTTCCCGGCTTCGCATTTTCCTTCTGTATAATATCTTTCATTGAAGGTTGCTGAGACCACAACATTAAAGTCAGGAATAAGCCAAACTGAGTTAAAATAAGTTTTCTGATCATTATGGAAATTGCTGATTGAATAATTAAAGAATTGAAAGCAATTGCCGCACGAATTGCTTTTATTGATACATAATTTTATAAGGAATTTCTGCGCCCGCATTAAATTCTATATCACCATTTCTTACGGTAAAGGCAACACGTTTTTTTTCACCGTCGCTTTCAAGCCTGTATACGGAAATCTTTTTCTGATCGCTCCACGCCGCCGGAAGCCTGTATTTCCACTGGCCGGAATCTTTGCTGCAGGCAAAACGGACATTATTGTTTACGGGTACAAAACTTGTGTAATTGCGTGCTATTACTTCACCATTGGGCATTGCAACGGAATACGTATCAGCCGTCACGTTTATTTTTACAATAGTGCCATCCTCATAGGTCACCTGCTCGTCTTCATCATTCTTGCGGTAAGCCTTCATGGATTTGCCATATAATATTTGCTTGGGTAACGCATCGAGTATATAATCAGCAGGCGTATAAACAAGCCGTGCATTTGTAAATTGCTGCGCCCGTTGCCCGTACAAAAAGGTTTTTGCATATTGCGATTCACTGCTTGTCTTCATACCAAAACTCGTCTTACCGTGATAAATAAATGGTATCAGCGGTATTTGTTGTTCTCCTTTAAAATAAATGTTGTCGAACGCGATAATATCGCCAAACGTACCGGCATGGCCCACAAAAAAACCTGTAAAGTCTTCTGAAGCCACATCCAGGCCGCGGTCATTAAATGCCTGTATGATCATTTTTTTTCCTTCAAAATTTTTCTCTGCCCCGGCCGGGCTTGAAGGATTAAAATCGTATTTCCTGCCACCCCTGTAGCCGCCTGCCAGCACATCAATAAAGTAAGCGTCTTTTACTGGATATGTATCCAACGTCTTCTTTACCCTGTCCAGCCCTGATTTTACCGCATATTTGTAGCTGCTGATCAAATAAGATTGTTCGCCATCCCATGCGCCCCCTTTCATGAGATTTCCTTCCGGATCCATACAGATCACGCCGGAATCCCAACCCGGATGTGTTGGGTAGGAATCATCATAGTTATCGTAGAAGGTAACATTCACATTGTACTTCCTGGCTTCACCGATAAGGTTTACAAGCTCATTATAGCCGCCCAGTTCGTTGTTCACGCTATCAATGGAAGGATAGCCTGAATCGTGGCCGGTATATTGCCAGCCGAGCAAATACATGACACAGGCGGCGGAATCGGTTTGGTATGCGAATGCCTTTATCCTGCCGAGCACCTGCCTGAAAGTGAGATTTTCATTACTTCCGCCTTTTCGGGCTAAAAACGTCCGCACAAAAGTTTTGTCTTTATAATAAGGATTGGGTGTTGCATTCACCTGGTTTCTTAACAGCTTGCTTCCGTCAACCCAATCCACTTTCCCGTCTGCATCATAATCCCCTATTATTGCAACCGTTGCCGTGCAGGAATCCTGCACTTTCAAAAAATAGCGGTGATCTTTTGCGGGAATCATGGTACCAAAGCCCGGCAGATCATATTCCCTGAGCCGGTAGATAAAGTTCATCGAAACAGCTCCATATTTTTCGCTGCCACGATCCGAGATAGTTACAGCACTGTGATTTTCTATAGACCTGGTATCCACTACTGCCAGCACTTTGGCATTGTAAGCCATGGCTGCCAGTATGGGATTGAGCCAATCAATCTCGTATTCATAAGTTTTAAGCGAAGCCGCACCCACATCTATCAGCCGGCCGGCATCAGCGGGAATTACAAGTTTGCCATCACCAGCCGTTACCGAAACCAACGATGGCATATTAATATTCAGTAAGTAAAAATCTTTTTCTTCCACTACGTTGTTCAGGGTAATGGCGAGTTCATTTTCTTTTAACCGGTATAGCAGGTCGAAGCTTACCGCAGGTCTGTTTTCATAATCCACTTCTGCATGATACACTACTTTGTTTCCATCGTACTTCGGTGTGTATGAAATTTTTGTGCGCATCCGGTAAACAGGATCGTCCCCTTTATAAAAGGAAATTGCCGGGGAGATGTTATGTATGTTCCCGGGCAGAACTGCATTATTCTCTTTCAAAATGTAGTGCAGGACGGAAGGGCGGTCACTGTTTAATTCAACCTTGATCAGCTTATTTTCAAGTACAAAGCTTTTGCCGGTCTGTCCAAAAAGCGCTGAGTGGCAGAGGAAGCTAAGAATAAAGAGAAAAGCCAGGGTAAAAATGGCAAGGTTATTTTGTTTGTATCTTGTTTGATCTGAGCGTTCTTGCAAATTCATTTCTTTTTGTTATTGATATTGTAGACAGTTTTATCTCGTTTCTGACGAATAATTTAGGTAGACATTAATGTCAACCCTGGTGCGGCATACATTGCCGCTTAAGTTACCTTTGAAATCCAACGGAAGGAATTGCAGGAAAAATGTGGCTACACTTATCCTTTGTATAAACTTTAATGATTGAACCCGGTTAACTTTCAGCCAGGCTAAATACTGTAGCTTCAACATAAGTAACATCATTTAAAAACATTGTTGTCCGACTAAAATATTTTCGTTTGGGCTAAAGCCCTTTATGGAACTGCATTTCAATAGCCCCAGGCTTAAGCCTGGGGCTATTTATCTGAAACCCTTATCCAACGGGCTTTAGCCCAAGTTTACCGGACAATAATGATTTAAAAAGTAGAACTATTGATTATTTTGTAAACATAAAAAAGTTTTATTTGTATACAAAATTTTTTTGATGTTGCTTTGCATCATGACGAATTTATGAAGCTGATTAAACCGGCTTATTCTTCCGCTTTTACCTGCCTATTGCTGATTTGATTTTCAAGGTGAATGTATATTAATGTTCAGTTGGCCATATGCCTGATTAATTTCACCGGCGACTTTCTGTTCAGATATTCCGAAGTTTATAGCCTTGCCCATAAACCTGGGGATCACGAATTTTATCAGTGTTTTTATGTTGTACTTTCCCGCTGATGAAAGCCAATTTCATACTCCATGTTTTAACTACAGTTATAGGTTATATCCTGGTGTTAACAGGTGGCGGGTTAATGTCCCGGATCATTAATGTAAAGCTGAATGCCGACATCTGTAGTAAGGAAAATGAAACCTTTCCGCAGGGAGGATTGATATTAAGAATGAGTTTTCTGGTTCCCATAATCTTCCCAAGGAAATTTCTTTTGGAATTCCGTCTGCAGTAATTCTCAGATAAACCGGCATAGCGCCAGTTGTGTAGTTCTTCGGCTTTTTCAGATAAAAACAAACTGAAAGTTTTTCCCACCATGATGCTCATTTTTTGTGGTTAAAAGTCAATCGAAGCCATTACATTTGCACCCTTTAATCACTAAATTTTTAAAAAATAATCCGCTTACAGTTTATGAGAAAAGTTCTTTTCGTATTTGTTTCAATGTCAATTTTGTTTTTTTCCTGTCAAAAAGAATCGAATTCGCCGTCCTCGGGCAATACGTTCAAGCTAAAAATCAACGGTACAGCAACTACGTTTAATATTATGTCGGCAACGCTAATCCGCTCTATTCCGGACAATCAAAAACGGCTTGATATAAGCGGTACCTCAGAAGATGGTAAAACTGTTTTTATATTGACCATTGGTGAAGAAACTGCATCTGGAAATGGTGTTGCTATCAGTAAACATAATGTAAGGCTATTTAATGATGATGACCCAAATACGCCTGAAGATGAAGGAATCGATTCAGATGCATTTGTAACGTTGTCATTTTATGTCAATAGTAATCTTGTAACAGATGTATATGCTGAAAACGGCGATATAAGCATCACAAACAACGATGAAGATGCGCACACTATATCCGGCACGTTTCAACAAACGCTTAAAAGTTTAACCGGCAATTCTGAATATACCATTTCCGAAGGCTCATTTAAGAACATTAAATACATGGTTGCGAATTAAGCAATAATTGCAAGAGCCGCCTGCAAACCTCTTACTCATAGCAGGAGGTTTTTTGTTATAAATCGTCAAATCAATCATACATGATCCCTGACAGATTACCAACCGAACCTAACGATTAATTAAAGAATTTACGTATAACCCCTTGGTTGGGTTTTTTGATGTTGTTGTTCACGGAGCTTCTAATGGAAGCTTTGGTTGAAATATGTAAAGCCGGTTCCTTTCAGAAACTAAAACAATTCTATATGTCGGTTGTAAAGTTGCCATCGCTTCATTATTCAGCAATACAGTATGTGTTGGATCTGCAAATTTGAATACATTTCATTTCGGGCATTTTGAATCGTTCGAGGCAAATAGATTGTTGTATGTCCGTATAGATATTGTAGTCTGCAGTCAAAACGTAATAGACACATTCGAAGTTGAGACTGAAGTCACCAAAGCCGGAAAAATGAGCGCGATCAAACGCTAGATCAGTTTGGTTTAAAAAGATATTTTTAATTGATAGCGGAATTATTTTTACTATTTCTGCAGGGGTTTAATAAGTAAAGCCAATCTTGAAAACGACTCTTCTTTTTTCCATGCATCAGTACCTTGCATTTTTTCTGCGACAGTACTAACATTAAATTGGCTGATATCGAATAACCGTTTATAAACTTATAATCACATTAAAATAGGTAAAATATAGAAATAGATTTTTCTGAACTAAAAAAGCTTTTAAAAGGCGAATGGAAAGGAGAAGGTTTTGCAAAATTTCCAACCATTGAAGACACCCACTATACAGAGGTATGGAGCTTTACCCCCGAAGACGACAAGAATTCCATTTATTACAATCAAAGAACATGGTATAAGAACAACACAGAAAAAAATGGACAAACTGTTTTTTGGGATACTGGTTTTATATTGCTGAAAGAGAATAAAATTTTTTTGGTAAGCGATCAACAGGGGCAAAAACTAAATATCTTGAGTTCCGCTTGCCGCGAATACGATTCAACATCGCTTAAATTATGGCCTGCATCACTTAAAAGTGCGATAGAGTCAGTAACGAATCCTGTTACAAATTCAACTCCAACAAACAACATGTTTAAAACAATACCTGCTATGAAAGTCTTACTGTCAACTTCAGCTATATTTGAACTCGTAAGATGTTGCCCTGCCATAATATCCACAGGTAATTTTATTTTCACCAATTATTAATAATTCTATCGAAATTATAATAAGAAGCGGCTCTATCAAGAGTTCTGGCAATTATTACAATTCTAATTCAATTCTAATCCTCCTCTAACGACATTCTAATCACAACGACTGAAATTAGCAGCAATTCAATTGGTTGAATTATTAATAAATCACTCCCTTTTTATCTTATTGGCGTTAATTTTATTTTGAAAATTAAAAAGAGGAAAGGTAATGACGAAAATTAGTACAACCTTAAACAGCTTATTTCAATGGTCGAAACTTTTTTTGAAATTGAAGGTGAACACTACAAACTGAAGTATCAAAAAGTAAAAACGACAGAGGGAGAGTTATATCAGGGTATCTTATTTTTTAAAAACGCAATAGGTTTTTCGTACACAATGCACAAAGACAAAAGCACTTCATTCGATAATAAATTCCTTAATGAAGACTTTCAAAAAGTTATTATTGCCGCAATTACAAAGCAAGAGAAAAAAAACAGGCGCAAATAAATATTCTTCACAGCATGAGCGGTATGCCCGGTTGTTTTTCACATCGATAAAGGATACTTTATCTTTTGTGCATCAAAGGCGATCAATACCATCATGGCAATGGCAAAAGTTTTATAGCATTCGGTTTAGCAGCATCAGTTTAGAATTGAAAAACGAAACTGGCGTATTAACGCCTAATGAAACGGGTAAATGTTACCGATAAAGCAATTATAAAAACATAACGTATTTGGATCCGGTTTGATTGGAAAGAATGCCCGGCAGAAAAATGCATTCGACGAAAATCTATGCTTTTTAGCAGTTTATCAACTGCGCGAGCTCATTGTTTGAGCATCCAATCCATTTAGGCAAGCATGACCTTGCTGGCATTGCTTGGCTACTTTAGCTGCGTGATGCTTTTCTGCTCCAGCACTAATGCATTTAAAATCGTTTGATAGAACAATTAATTTCTTTATGAACACAACACCTGCATTTCATGGCATCGACCGTTGCCATGCCCTTTTCAAGTTCATTCGTTAAAAAAAGAATCGTCCTTAATCAATTCGTAATCTTCATGAAATAGTATTGCATCGGCCTTGCTTGTAGTATCATGTATAGCCAGTGCCTCAATAATGTTTCAGCTTCAATTTATCATCCATAAATGGCTTAATAAACATTTTTGAAATAAAATCAAATGACATCAGCTTGACTCCAATGTCTCGTATCCATATTCCAAATTTTGAATGGGGAACAAATGATTTTGCAAAGCCTTGAGCCGTATGTTGTTTATCCTCGATAAATGGTTTGAAAATGTTTTGATAGTTTGAAAAAGCAACCTGGTAATCTCCGCCTGCCTCTTTTAACTCACCTGCAAGGATATATGCACCAACCATTGCCAGAGTGGAACCTTGTCCCGATAGTAAGGAGGGGCAATCGCAAGCATCGCCCACTAAAGTTACCCGGTCTTTTGACCAATTACTCATTTGTATCTGGCTTACGACATCAAAATAAAAATCGGGTGCTGAATCCATTTTTGAAAGTAAGTCAGAGCATTGCCGACTAACGTTTCGAAATTCGCTTCGCAGAATTTGTTTCTGCATCTCGATATCGTGATGAGAATAAGGTATTTTTTGCCGTGAGGAAAAAATAAAAAAAGTTGTTGTCGTTTTACCTTTTTTAGTTGAATAGATCGCAGTCTGTTTACCAGGAATATTATACATTAGAAATGCATTACTGTTTAACATGCTATCTCCAATGGTGTAGGAAGAAGTGTAGTAACCATAGAACTTTTCAAATCGGGATTCCTCACCAAACACCAGGTGGCGAACATTTGAATGTAGCCCATCAGCTCCAATAACTAAATGAAAATCGCTGATTCTTCCGCTAAGAAACGTTACTGCCACTTTTGTTGGGTGTTGCTCTATCTTGGTAATTGAATCGCCAAAATATATTTCCGTATCTTTTTCTAGCTGACAGTAAATAACTTTTGACAAATCGCTCCGGAGAAGCGTAAAAGCCCGCCCGTTCATCAGCCTTTTAAGTTTTGGATAATTTATTCCACATTTTCTCTTTCCTTTTTGGTCAACGATGGTTACTTCTGGAATTTTAAGATCAACTTTGTCAAGGTCTGGCAATATTCCCATCCTTTCAGCCACATCAAAACCCGCACCCCAAAAATCGATTGCGTATCCACCCTCACGCAATTTTGGGGCATGTTCTACGATAGTAGGATTGAAGCCGAATTTTTTCAACCAGTAAGCAAGTGTCACACCTGCTATTCCTGCACCGGATATTAAAATGTCTCTATTTTCCATTGATGTCCGTGTTTCTTAGCATTGGCTATAATGTCAGGGCCACTCATTTCGTTGAATTAATTTTCCACGTAAGTTGTTCTTTAGATTGGAAACAGACTCAGATACCATACTGCTGGTTTTTTGGTAAATAAATCATTATTGTCCGGTTAACTTGGGCTAAAGCCCGGGGTTATTGAAAAGCAGCCCCATCAAGGGCTTTAGCCCAGGAAAAATATTTTAGTCGGACAACAATATAAATAAATAATTGTTTAAAGGCTAAAGATAGAGGAGTAACAAATCAGGAGATTCTCTTAAAGGCTCAAAAAACTTGTTCTGCGTATCAAATTTTTAGGGAAGGCGTTATTGTTTTTTTCTAAATAAAAGGTTGAGCGAAGCAACGACAAAACCTATACAGACCGAACAAATAAATCTGAACAAAGCTTGCCGATAAAAAGTTTAATCACTTAAACCTTTTTCCTGATACTTCAAAGGACTAATACCAAATTTCTCTTTAAATATTTTATTGAAGTGAGTGTTGTTTTCAAAACCACTTTCATCCGCTATTTCATTAATGTTTTTTTGGCTTGTCTCCAGCAATAGTTGGGCGTGCTCTAATCTTTTTTGAGTAAGCCATTTTCCGGGGGTGGTATTAAATATCGACGTAAACTCTCTTTTAAACGAGGCGAGACTGCGCTGTGAAATTTTTGAAAACTCCCGCAGCGATAAATGAAACGTATAATTCGATTCCATTACCTCTGCCAGTGAAGGTTTGGAAGAATCACACATGCTGCAGAAACAGGAAAGTTCTATAATGGATGCCTGGGTCTTTGGCATCGGGATTTATGAGAAGGGAGGATTGCAAACTATGCAGCTATTGCCCTGGAAAATGCAGGGTCATACAAAAAACTAACCCACACACTTAGCAGTCTTAAGAAAACACAGGCACAACTTATTCAACCAGAGAAAATGGCTTTGCCTGGCAAACGCACTGCCGGCATTGCACATGAAATTCAAAACCCCTTAAATTTTGTCAATAATTTTTCTGAAGTGAACCGGGAACTTATCCGGGAAATCAAAAATCAGAAGCCCTTGCCTGCCGGCCAGGCAGGAAAATTAAGTAGTGAAGAGCTTGATAAGCTATTAGATGATATTGAAATAAACGAGGAAAAAATAATTCAACATGGTAAGCGTGAGATGCAATTGTAAAAACCATGCTTCAACATTCACGACAAAAAACAAGTCAAAAAGAACCAACAGATAGTAATGCTTTGGCAGATGAATATTTGCGATTAAGCTATCGCGGTATGAGAGCAAAAGGCAAATCTTTTAATGCAACACTTTTTGAATCAGCCCAAAGCGTAAAGACTTACTTATGAAAATTTTATCGAACTCCTAAACATTAAATAAACAGTTCTTTTATGTTAAGGAGGTGTCGTTCTTTATTTTAAAGGCAAATGGGATTGTTGCATCAAAGAATTTCAGCCATGTTATCCGAATGAACTAGCTGATGTGTGTTGAAATAATCGCGCACTTTTTCAAAAATAAAGCCAGCGTCTTCGGTTAATCCATGAATAAGAAATGACTTGCGGCTACGCAACCAACCGAAGCCAAGAAAATACAAACCATCCACTTCTGATATTCCATTTTTATGCTTCGGGTTGCCATTCTCCCCGAAAACCGGAAGTTTAATGTAACTGAAATTGCCACAGAAACCTGTTGTCCATATGATTGTTGTAATATTAGATTCCTTTAAATTAAGTTCTGTGAAAGAGGACGCACATAACCCACCCGGGTCGGGAACATCCGCCTTGTCTTTGGCAGGCGGTGGTACGATTAATCCCTTTTGTTCAATAAAACCATCTATCATTTCTTTTACTTTTTGCGAAATCATATCAGCAAACTGAACATTCTGCCTGGCATTTGGCTGAAAGAAAACGATCTTACCATTTCCACTTTCCATTTTTCCCAAAATAGTTGCGCCTTTTCCTGCCAGGTCTTGTAAACTAATAGTATGTGGTGAATGTTGCGGCGCTCGCATATTAAATTCCATCGGGTCGCGTACATCCTCGGTTTTTAGATCGAAAAATCCAACCCGGAGCAGCCACGACATAATATCTGCACCCCGATAAGTGCCGGGAACACGCCCCACCATGCTGGTAGAGAGATATACTTTTTTTCCACTTTCAATTAAATCTTCTGCGATCTGAACCCCTGATTGTGCACTGCCAACAACCAAAACCGCACCATCAGGCAACTGTGCGGGATTACGGTATTCACTTGTATGAAGCTGTTTTATGTCAGCAGAAATCTTGTTTGCAAATGATGGGATATTCTTTTCATTCTGTATACCCGACGCGATGATAATTTGTTTGGAATAATATTCATCCAGCGAGCCGTATTGCGTAACTGTAACTTTAAAAAACTCCGATGGTTTTTCCACGGCAAGAACTTGGCTGTTCTCCATGATGGGTAACTGGAAATTGGAAACATACTGTTCGAGCGAGGCAATATATTCCTGGCTTGTGCTGAATGCATCAGGATCACAACCATTGAGCTGCCCTCCGGGCAATACATTCAAACGATTTATTGAATTCATCTTGAAAGAATTCCACCGTTGAGAGCGCCAGCTTTCACCGATTTTTCCACGTTCGAAAACAATATAGTTCAGGCCCGCATTTTTTAAATAATAACTAATACTTAAGCCGGCTTGGCCACCGCCTACCACAATCACATCCAAAAGAGAATTATTCATGATAAAAGTTTTATAGTTGTGAACACAATCCGGGATATTACTATTGGAGCATAAATCCTTTTTGGTTGCCTGCTGCATTGAGACGACTCACACAACCAAAAAAAAGTGAGGGGAATACCTCGCAACACCGTAGCCGGTGAGAAAGGTTTCCTATCCATTTTTTAATTAGCACCATATATTTTTGCGAACATTGTTGCAACATCTTCAAGTTTTACACCTGTGAATTGTGCAGGTCGATGTTCCCGATACTTTTTCCATAGCTCATCATTATTTATCGCGTTGAACATTTCGACAAAATCGCGTGCAAGCTCTTTAGATACACCTGATTCCATCATGCCTTGCAAAACTTGCTCATTGCTAAGTTTAACCCATTTTAGACCAGGCATTCCGATATTAGCGCCAACAGCTACATGAGCGCCTATGTTTACAAGCTCCTGCAAATGCGTCATATTGCGACCTATAACCGTTACTTCATGCCCTGCATTTAATAATTGTTTTGAGAGCGGCTTTGAAATGTTGCCTGCAGAACCAGTTATTATGTATCTCATAAAAAGAACAATTACTGCCTTTTATTATAAGAGACATAGCTTGTGCAAAAAGTTCGAAAACAGAAAAAATTCAGTGCATGTCCAAATGAAAATTTATTCTATTAACCTTTTTATCCTTGCGGTACAATACAAGAACGGAACGCACCGGGCAGTGCGTCGGGTGCTCAGGTGAATTAAAATGAATGTTTTCAACAATAGAAATATTGCCGCAGCTTGCAACGTTCGAAGGCATTAACCAACTACCTGCTTTCCTGTCGTCAATGATCAAATTTTCAAAAAAACGATTTTCCGATGTTTGGTTTGATGCCTGGAACTATTAGAAGAATGTTTTTTTCCAGGTGGCTAACAAGTTTGTTTTTGCAATTGTCATGATAGTGCATACCGGAAAAATTTGCGTAATAGAAATGATTCCACTCCTGTGATTGCCTGAATACTTTTGTATCACTGTCTGCATTTTGTTTCCAAAGCTGTGCTAGTTTCAGTTTTGCCTGGTTCAGTCTGCTGCGGACAGTACCAACCGGTATAGCTAGTATGTTAGCAATTTCTTCATACGATGTGAAATCTGAAAAATACCGAAGCAACAAGGTGCTACGTAACACTTCATGTAGATTTGCTAACGCGGCATGTAGATGGTTTTGCACATAGAGTTTATCTAATTTTTTATTGAATTCATCTTCCCACCAGGCATCAGTTTCTACAGGCAAGGCATTGCGATATTTATTTTTACTATATTGAATTGATCGGTAGCAAATACGTATCAATATCTTCTTTAACCAGTGGCTAAATGTTACAGCATCCTTTAGTTGTGCCAATTTTAAATGAGCGTTTATAAAACATTCCTGTATGGCATCTTTAGCAGCATCAATATCATTCAGCATTCGAAGGGCTGTAGCAAATAATTCAGGGTAATAATGCTGATATAAAACATTCCACGCTGTCTTTTCACCGGCACGGGCAGCGACTACATGCTGTTCGATCTCAGGCAACGGTTTTCGGATGAAAAAAGTATTTTCTTTCTTCTGTTGAGCAGTGATTGACATTGAAGATTGATCAAATTTTCGGAAATACAAAGTAACGATTTATATATGAGATACAGGCTACTTTAGAAGTGCTGACACACTAGACTCATGCACTTCGCGGATAAAGTAACTGGAGTAATAAATGTAAGCTCGGCTTTTATGTTTATGTACTTTATGCGATACCCGGGTTGAACAAAATTTAATTGTAGATTCTTACCTTCTGCAAAATTTAATTCCCCGATGAAAATATCGGGGAATGCCCGAAGACTTGAGAATTATCAGTTAGCAACTATTCCGGCAGCAGCCATAGGGATAGAAGTTACAGAACCTATTGGATGTAACGTTCCCAATGCACTCCTCTTAAATTCCCGGATGGTATGGTCTCCGCTGCTGATATTATACACGTATAAATTGTCTTCGCTAACAACGAGATCAATTGGTCCCATGCCTGTTGCGGTCACAGACCATGGCAAATAATAAATAGCACCATTTGCGTCCACGAAATAAGTAGTGATGTTGCTGCTGCCGGCATTTGCCACATAGGCAAAGCGACCAAATCTTGTTGTGGCGACCCAGCATGCCGCACTCTGCTGATTAGGTACGGCGCCGTTTACTGCGGTTGCGCCATCATACAGGTTCATATAAGAAGTGCAGGTGCTTGCATTAACAGCGCCGCCGGAAGCATTGGACACGATCATAAATCTATTCCTTGAAAAGTCAAAACCAAAAGGTGTTGTACCCACTGCATCCACATAATTTGTTTGCATAACCGATCCATTATTATCAAGTGTAAAGATTGCTATTTTATTGGCTGCCTTTTCAGTTATCAACAATGAATTGCCCTGCGGACTAAATGCTATCTGCGCAGGACCAGCAGTTATGTCACTCAAACTTTTATGAGAACCATTTACGGGAGTAAAGCTCCCATCCCCGCCTATAGTAAAGCCGCTTATATCGGCGCTGGCTGAATTAACCACATACACTAAATTATTGTGCACGCAAACACTAACGGGCAATGTTCCGCCTGAACTAACTGTATGCTTCAGTTTCAGTTTTCCGTCATTATTAATTTTGAATGAAGAAACAGAATTAGACCCGGCGTTCACGGCAAACAACCATGTATGACCTTCATTAATAGCGAGCGCACCCTCTGAGCCCAGGCCTTTACCCGCGCCTTTTCCGCCGGAGGAAGTAGTGGAACTCCAGGTAAGTTTTCCATCAGTGCCCTGCTTATATGCAACAATTGCATTACCGGCAGAATCGTTGCTTTCAATATAAAGATACCCACCTTTGGATGGCCGGTTCCCTGCATTTAACATAGCTTCATCCGGATTGTTGCCGCCTTCCTGTACCATTGCTTCAGATATGTCCTGGCCGGAAGGTACAGGGGTTTGTTTGGTTATATTTTCTTTCTGGCAGGAAGCAAAAAAAACCGCAGCAGCAAACAATAATTTCGAGTTGAGTTTCATAAGTGCTTTGTTTAAATTTTAATAAAAAAAGTTTTTATTGATGGAACAAAGCTATTTATGATGCTACGGGAAGATATCACAGAAGTATAACAAAAGCATATCTGATTTATACGGCTCAGCTTACAAGAACAGGATTGGTTGTTTTCATTTGTATGAAGAAGGATATAAAATCATCCACAACTTTTACTTTAAAATCGTAGTGATGCAATTCAAGGATTTTTTTCACGATCATTAATCCTAACCCTGCATAAGCTGGTTTAATTATAGCAGATGACTCAGCCTGCCGGGCAGGAGCGTTTATCCAGTTTACCAGGTCATCAGAAAGTTTGCCGTTGTTGCTAAAGACCACATGCAACAGATCTTCACTTCTTTCCATGGTTATATGAACACTGCCTTCAGCGTGTGTATATTTAAGTGCGTTATCGAATAAGTTTTGCACTACGCGTTCCATCATGCGTATGTCAGCGTATATCCACGAATGATCTTCACAACCTTTACATGTAACACTGACGTGTTTTTCAGCAGCATTTTTTTCAGCAATATTGTATATCTCATTTAAAACCTCTGAAAAAATAAACAGTTCTTTATTGGGAGAGAAATGAATGGATTCCATTCTTGAAAGTTCAAACAGGTTCTGTACCATTACTTCTATCTGCTGCAGTTTTTTATGAACGAGTTGTATAAAGCTATCTATTTCATGCCTGTTTATTTCGCCTGCATGTATTCTGGCAATGGCGGTTTCAGTATATCCTTTCGCAACAGAAAGCGGCGTGCGGAGATCATGAGAGATAGTGGCGATAAAATCTTTTCTTTCCTGTTCTGTTTGTTTAAGCCTGCTGATGTTGTAAGACAGGAGCGTTGCCATTTTATTGAATGAATCGGTTATAGGAGCAAATTCATCTTTGTTTTTGTCGAACCGAACGTTTAAGTCTCCTTTCATGAATTCATTCAGCACAAGAATAATTTTTTTAAAACTCCTTTCAAGACGGCTTATATACCACAAGCTTAAAATAACTGACACGGCGACAATAACGCATAATGCGATTACCGCAAAACTGAATACATGGCTTTTGAATATCATGCCTGTCGCTTGCTTATATTCACTGCCGCCAACAATTACATAAATGAATCCAAGTTTTTTTCCATTGTTATTTACTTCTGCCGCAGAAAAAACCTTTTGCTCAGATGGGTTTCTTGGGTCAGGCCCTTTTATATAATCCTCACCTTTAGCCTGTATATGCTTCTTTATATTATCTAAAGGAATTTTACGCAGTTTAACAGCAGAATCTGCGGCATAATAGTAGATAACGTTGCCCGCGGTATCAAGAAAATATACTTCAATACCCGGGTTTAAAACCATCGCATTATAAAAAACAGAATCGGCTATATTTTTATTCAAGCCCTTTTCTTCAAAGGGTGAGGTAAACTTTGCAATATGCGCTGCAACATCTTTATTCAATAGTTGTGTGCCCGACTGGTAAAATTCTGTTGTGGTGAGATAAGTTATACCAATAAATAACAGGCTTAATACTGTTATAAGCATAAAGATTAAAATACCTATTCTCTTAAAAAGATTTAATCTTCCTTTTGTCATTCTGTAAATCTATAGCCTACACCCCAGGTTGTTAATATATAAGATGGTTGTTCAAGATCAGGTTCAATTTTCATACGCAGCCTGTTTATGTGTGAGGTAACTGTATGCTCATAACCTGAAAAAGAGTATCCCCATATCATCTCGAGCAACTCCTGCCTGCTGAATGTCTTACCCCGGTTCGATGCCAGCAGGTAAAGTAATTCAAATTCTTTTGCTGTAAGATCAAGTCGTTTGTTCTTTAAAGATGCCTTCATCTTTTCCTTGTTGATGTAGAGATCATTTATTTGTATTTCATTAATGCTGACATTCCTTATACCGGGCTTTGATTCACTCCTGCGCAAAACTGCTTTTACTCTTGCTACCAGTTCGCGGATACTGAAAGGCTTGGTGATATAATCATCGGCGCCTAATTCCAGTGCCAGCACCTTATCAATTTCTTCAGAACGTGATGTTAGCATGATAACAGGTGTAGTAATATTCCGTTCACGTATTTTTTTGCAAACCTCAATGCCATCTATACCAGGCAGCATAATGTCGAGAAGGATCAAATGAAAATTATTGGCCAAAGCCTTTTGCAAAGCATCACTGCCATTTTTTGATACAGTAAGGTTATAGGATGAGGCATCAAAATTTAATTTCAGTAGTTGAACAATATCCACATCATCTTCTGCCAAAAGAATCTGAGTCATAGGTCAAAACAGATTTTGCAAAATAAAGATGAGAATAATTTTTATAAACAATGAAAGAAGATGCCCAACTTGAAAGCCTGGAGCATCTCCATGTGTATTCCAACCTGCTGGCATTGTATGCCAACCAGCCTATATTTTTCGGTACCAAAGTCTAAGTCGTATGATTTAATCAGGCTCTCGAAATTTTTTGCCGTTGATAATACGACCTCGTGTTCACGTTTTTTTAATGCCTGTCCGGGAACGGCACAGGGCTGAACGTCTCCCGTGTTCCAGGCGTAAAAATTGCTATTTTCATTTAAGTACTGTATCCTTGTTAAAATAACCGTTTAAGTGAATATTACCGAAAAAGTAGTATAAAAAAATTGCGCATATTGATATTCAGGCAATAATAGGTTTAGGGTTACTAATCTCATGGGCATCGGATTGTTTTTTGACCCCCCGCGGAAAAATAATCCTGCGATGTTAGTAACGAATTAAAGCAATGTTAGAAATCAATTAAAAAAATGAAAAACGGATGATTTATGGCCGGTCACGATTTTCATCCTGCTTTTCCCAAAGTCATTATGTGATTGATGATCAACTCTTTGCTGTAATTTTTTTTGAAATTCTAATTACATTCTAATATGCACTTAATTCCCGTCTAATGGGTAAGTGTTAACTTGCAGCAGGCCGGGATACTGTATAAACAACCCTGCTTAAACGCTTAATATGATTTCGGTAATAATACCCGCTTTGAATGAAGA
>DASUGF010000002.1:0-15036 GCA_036274175.1 Parafilimonas sp. | reverse complement strand
ACTTATTGAAAATTGAAAAAGAAAAAAGACATAAAATGAAAATTTTCACAATAGAAATTAATAAGGAAGATCAAAAAAACATCCAATTAAATTTGTTTGAAAAGTTATAAAAACTGTCAACCTATTTTAGGCATGCACAATTTGAATTGGTCAGTGCGAGTGCCGAATGAAACTATTCACTACGACCATACACCATTGTTTTGATTGTCAATAAAAGAAAAAGCATTGATGTATGAAATGTTTTTACACTGGCAAAACGTCAAGCAGAAGTGAGTAGCCTTGGTCAGTGGTGAGTGGTCAGTGGTGAGTGGTCAGTGGTGAATGAATACGCAATAATCAATGCTCAATATTCAATGCTCATTGATAAACGTTCACCACTTGAATATTAATTATTGAGTGTTGAATATTGAATGGGTCAGTGCGAGTGCCGAATGAAACTATTCGCTATTCACTATTCTTTAGATTATTAACAAAAGAAAAATATAATGCAACATCGATGGATGCGGCGTTTTTGCAACTGGCAAAACGTCAAACAGAAGTGAGTAATGTTAGTGAGCGGTGAATGAAATACACAATAATCAATGCTGCATATCATTATTCAGCATTTAAAACTCCCCTTTAGGGGCTTGGGGGCATGAAACAATTTCTATCATTTGTAAAAAAGGAATTCTTTCACATCTGGCGCGACAGGCGGACAATGTTCATCCTGTTAGGTATGCCCGTTGTACAGATCGTTATTTTTGGTTTTGCACTTACCAATGAAGTCAAGAATGAATCCATCGCCATACTTGATCAGTCGAAAGATGCAGCCGCCAATCGACTCATCGGCGAAATAAGTGCAAGCCATTATTTCAATATAGCTGCGGTATTGCATAACCCGGATGAAATTGAAAAGACCTTTCAAACCAATAAGGCAAAATTGATCCTGGTCTTACCTTCATCATTCGGCGACGATTTAAAACATCTGAATACTGCGCAGGTACAGTTGATAGCTGATGCATCAGACCCCAACACAGCAACAACACTGATCAATTATGCTACGGCAATTATTACAGATTATCAGCAACAACTTGATGCTACTGCGCAAATGCCTTATCAAATAAAAACGCAGGTGCGTATGCTATATAACCCACAATTAAAAGGCGCCTACAGTTTTGTTCCCGGTGTTATGGCAATGGTGTTGATGCTCGTCTGCACCATGATGACAGCGATAACTATTGTGCGCGAAAAAGAAACAGGCACCATGGAGATCATGCTTGTCTCACCTATACAGCCTATGAAGATCGTTGTGGCAAAAGCAATTCCTTACTTATTATTATCCGTCATTAATATCATCAGTATTTTATTGTTAAGCGTTTTTGTTTTAGATGTTCCTGTTAATGGCAGCCTGGTGCTGCTTATCGGTGAAAGCATTTTATTTATCATCACCTGTTTATCTTTTGGTTTGCTTATCTCATCGATAACCGATTCACAGCAAACGGCGATGTTCATTTCGTTAATGGGTATGTTTTTACCAACCATTATGCTAAGCGGATTTATGTTTCCTATTGAAAATATGCCTTTGCCGTTAAGGGTGATATCGAATATTGTTCCCTCAAGATGGTTTTATGAAATTGTGCTGGCAGTAATGATAAAAGGGCTTGGTATATCAAGTGTATGGAAACAAACATTGATATTGACAGGCATGACTTTATTCTTAATAACGCTGGCAGTAAAGAAATTTAAAATAAGATTGGAATGATTAGGTGAGTGGGCAGTGGTGAGTAGTGAGTTTCATTACTCATTACTCATTACTCATCACTCATTACTCATCACTCATCACTCATCACCATGCGCACACTAAGATTTTTATTACAAAAAGAATTCAGGCAGATCTTCCGGGATCCGGGCATCCTGCGGGTAATATTTATGATGCCTGCCATACAGCTGTTGGTTCTGCCCTGGGCAGCAGACTATGAAGTGAAGAATATTAATCTCGCTGTTGTAGATAATGACCGCAGTGATTATGCGCAAAAGCTTGTTTCTAAAATTATTGCTTCCGGATATTTTAAACTGGATAAGTACACCACTTCTTACACGGACGCATTACACGAAATTGAAAATAATAATGCTGATATCATTCTCCAGATCCCGCCATCTTTTGAAAAAGATCTTATAAAGGAATCTTCCTCAAGCCTGTTCATGGCCGTGAATGCAATCAACGGTGCAAAAGCCGGGCTTGGTTCTTCGTACCTGCAAACCATAATAAGAAACTTTAATGAGAATATACTTTTGAAATGGGTGCAGTTTCCGCGATTCAATATGCAAACGCGCATCGATGTTACTTATTCTAACTGGTTTAATCCCCACATGAACTATAAATTTTTTATGGTACCGGGTATAATGGTGATACTGGTAACAATGGTGGGTTCTTTTCTCGCCGCTATGAATATTGTAAAAGAAAAAGAGATAGGCACCATTGAACAGATAAATGTTACACCCATAAAAAAATATCACTTCATTTTGGGCAAGCTCATTCCATTCTGGTTGCTTGGCCTGGTGATATTGAGCATAGGATTAACTATTGCTTATGTAGCTTATGGCATTATCCCGGTAGGAAGTTATTTTACGATCTATGTTTTTGCAGCCATTTATTTATTGGCGGTTCTGGGATTAGGTTTACTGGTTTCCACTTATTGCAGTACGCAGCAGCAAGCCATGTTAACCGCTTTTTTTATGATGATGATATTTGTGCTTTTAAGCGGCTTGTACACATCCATCAGCAGCATGCCTGAATGGGCGCAATGGATCACAAAATTTAATCCTGTTTCTTATTTTATACAGGTAATGCGTATGGTTGTATTAAAAGGCAGTACGCTTGCAGATATCAGCAAAAATATTTTTATTGTATTGGGATTTGCATTTGCATTAAACCTCTGGGCAGTGCTGAGTTACAGAAAGCGGGTGTAGGGAAATATTTTCGTTTTGTCAAGAATATCCTGCTGTTTATCATGAACAGTTTTATGTATTAAGGGATAAGATCAACTTTATTAAAAATATTAACATGAAGTTGTTGACCTTCTGCTTTATGCTCATTTGCATAAGCTCCTGCGCACAACAGGATAAATCCGCAACCGGCAAGGATAAAAAGGTTGGCGGAAACTGTGAATGTTGTGAGGGCATATATGAACAGGCGCCTGACTTTAATTTGCTAAATGAAATTGATACACTGCCTGGTTTTAATACATCACCGCATAAAATGCTTGTATATGGAACGATCTATAAAACCGATGGAGTAACGCCGGCTGCAGGGGTAGTTCTCTATATTTATCACACAGATCAAAATGGTTATTATACATCGGCGCCGGGACAAACAGGTTGTGCAAAACGCCATGGCAGGTTGCGGGGATGGATAAAGACAAACAACACAGGTGAATACCACTTTTATACTGAAAGACCGGCAGCATATCCTAACAATAAAATACCCGCACATATTCATCCGGTGATTAAAGAACCAGGCCTGACTGAATATTATATTGATGAATACCTTTTTGACGATGATCCATTTCTTACACCGGATGAACGCAGCCGGCAGGAAGGTCGCGGTGGCAATGGTATCATTAAATTATCAAAAGACGCAACAGGCATATTGTTATGCAAAAGGGATATAATACTGGGAAAAAATATTCCGGGTTATTGATATACCAGTGAATCTCTTGTAAGAGATTTAATTACTGGTTTCCTCCGATCCCGGGGGCATATGGAAACACTAACTGTTCGTAATACTCAAGATCATGATCGGGCTGCGGATAACCTTTTAGTAAAGGCTTTTTAGAAAAAGTTTGAAAATATAAAACACAGGCATTACGCCACCAAACCGCTTCATTATACTGTACCTGTAACAACATTTTCACCTGTTCAAATCTTTCAGTGTCTATAGCCGGTTGCACATGATCCCATGCCCGCTGCATCCATTGTACGGAATCAACACCGGTATTATATTTATAACATAATTCCTCCCACAAATTTCTGCCGGATTTCATTTTATGATCCCACGACACATGATGAAACCAGAGCAAATATTTATCATCACAGGAATTGCTGTCTTCAAATGCTTTGCGTACTCCTGGTTTATATTGCTCAAGCGCATTGCTGCCTGTTTCGGTTCTGTCAAAACCAATACCTGCATTATCAGCTTTATGAAAGTAAACGGGATTCCAGTCCGCACGTTCCGCTTTATAATACCAGGGCGCTGGGCCGTAATGATGGCTGTAACCCATTATATGATGTAAACCGAGCGGCGTCATATAATCAACTAATATTTCTCTTGAAGCAAGCATCATATTTTTAATAGTATCAACAACTGATTTTGTATTAGTGAATGTCTGGCGCACCCACTCCTCTGCAATTTGCGCCGATGAAAGTCCATGATCCCAGGCAAGCCTTCCAAATGCATACCAGTTGGCCTGTGCAAAAGGATGGCCTGTCCAGTTAATAGCATTGCCAATATTCGCAACAGCAGCCATGCCAGTGAAAGCATGATCATTCAATGAGCCATCAATAACTTTCGCCACAGTTGAGCCCTTGCCATTTGCATAAGTATCTGCATCAAGGCATTCTTTAAACAAAGGCGCCAGGTAAACCAGGTGTGTTGCAAAGCCAAGATATTCCTGCGTAAGTTGAAATTCCATCATCAACTTTGTTGCAGGCATAGCGCCAAATAAAGGATGAAAAGGTTCGCGTGGCTGAAAATCTATAGGCCCATTCTTTACCTGCAACAGCACATTGCTTTTAAACTTTCCATCCAGCGGGTGAAATTCATCATACGCCTGTTTAAAGCGATCCTCATTGGTATTGCTGTAAACAAATGCGCGCCAGATGACAATTCCATGATGCGGCGCCAGGGCATCGGCAAGCATATTAGCGCCATCAGCATGTGTTCGTTTATAATTCTGCGGGCCGGGCTGCCCCTCTGAATTTGCTTTTACCAGGAAGCCGCCGAAATCAGGAATGTACTGATATATCTCTTCAGCTTTCTGTTTCCACCATAGCTGCACATTTGCATCAAGCGGATCAGCCGTTTTTAAATTACCTGTTTCCATAGGCGCACTGAACCTGGCCGATAAAAAAACTTTTATTCCATATGGACGAAACACATTAGCAAGTGCGGCAACTTTCAATAAGTAAGGTTTTGTAAGTATAGTTGCATTGGCGTTTACATTGTTTAATGCAACAGCATTGATACCGATAGAAGCATTGGCTCTTGCATAATCTTTATAACGCTTATCAAGATAAACAGGAAGTGTTTGCCAGTTCCAGATAGAAATACCGGCATATCCACGTTCAACTGTCCTGTTCAGATTATCCCAATGGTCGAGCATGCGTAGCTGAATGGAAGGTGTGCTAACAACAGAAAGTTGTTGAATGCTTTGATGCGTTTGCAGTAACCGGAGGAAATGAAAGCATCCATACAACACGCCAACATCAGTATTGGCTGCAATTACAATTACATTTTTTTTATTGATATTTCCTGTTTGAATGATGAACCCTTCTTTGCCAATTTTATTTATATCATCTGCAGGAACAAGTGAATGAATGTTTGAATTTTGGATAGTTCCTGCAAGTATGGTTCCATTTTGTACCTGATCACTGAAAAATATTTTCTTATCAAGTAATCCTTCCAAACCATTAAGCAATTCCTCTTTAGCTGCAGGTATAACAAGCGTAGAACCAGTAAACCGGATAAAAGAAATTTGATTCCGGTATTGTGCTAATAAATTTTTATCATCAATCTTATCATACCGAAGCCATAAGCGATAACCATCTTCTGCATACAAGGAAGAACAAATAAAACAAGTAAGAAGAAAGAGAAAAATATGCTTCATGCTGAAACTTTGTTGAATTATTTTTATTACAATGATGGATTGTAAAACTATAAAAATATATTTCATTCATTTGGAACCCATCAATGAAGAAAGGGATATCTATGCAGAGTTGCAAATAATCTTGGAAATTTGAAATCAAAAAAAGAATGGGCAGGAATTAAAATCATACTTTCTTTTTTTGCAAACCGTAGTGGGAGATTCCATAATAATAATCATTGTTCAAAATTTATTTTAGTTTGTTACATATGAATAAATATTTCTTACCCGTTTTACTTTTCAGTTGCTTTGTAAACGCTGATTACTTTCCACTAAGGGCCGGGCAGTGCCAATTGCCCGCAATAACAGGAAAGAACATGATAAAGAAATCCTTCTCCGATACCACCGATGAAGGAATATGGAGGATAAAATATTCAAAGGATTTCACGATTACCGGCGATGGTAGTGCGGTCAACTGGAATAACGCGGAGTGGTTGAACGTTCCTTTGCGTGGCAATAAGGGAGTTGCTTACAAAACAAAGATAAAAATGCTATACTCTGATTCGGGTATTTATTGCCTGTATTATTGTGAAGACAATAAGATAACGGCTACACTAAAAGGGGATTTTCTTGACTTGTGGCATGAGGATGTAGTAGAAGCTTTTTTTTGGCCTGATGAAAATGTGCCGTTGTATTTTGAATATGAATTGTCACCATTGAATTATGAATTACCTATACTGGTACCCAACATTAAAGGAAAGTTTTTTGGATGGCGACCCTGGCACTATGAAGGTAAGCGCAAAACAAAACATGCAACGTATGTAATTAAGGATCGGAACATAGTGACTGCCTGGACAGCAGAATTTTTTATACCTTATGCCTTGCTTGCCCCGATGACAAATATGCCTCCCAAAAACGGCTCACGGTGGCGTGCCAATTTTTACCGTATTGATCATGATATGGGCGAAGCAACCTGGCAGTTGCAGGAAGTACGGGATGAAAACTTTCATGATTACGAAAAATTCGGAACGATTGAATTTGATTAAAATAATCGTTTTAATAAACCAGGACGGTATAAAAATTGATCCAGGCGAAATGGTTATGTAGTTTAGATAAAATAGTTGCGCTGTGGCATTCTATATCGCTATATGTTAAGGTGTGTATTCGGAATTATTAATTGGAAGCGCTTCCGTAATACTGTTCGGGAGGCATTTTAAACAAAACATTTTTTTGAAACTGTGTGAAGCTTTGCATTTCTTCATCGTGCGTGTACACCCAGTTATCGTATTTGTTTTTATTGATCGCCGGCCCGAAAAGCCATTGGTTATAGGCATCAAATAATCCATCGCGCAGCAACTGCAAATGAAAATCAAAAAGACGATACGGATAACCATTTGCGTTTGTACTACTCCAGTTCAATAAAAATCGTGCACGGAAAGCAGTGATCATCTCCGTTGATATATCGCCACTCTCCGTTTCCATAGCACTAAGCATGGAGGTGGTAACAGCCTTTTCAAAATCATTGCCATTGCTTTTTAAACCCTCGAGGTTAGATTTATTAGCCAGTAATTTTTTATAGTCATCCAACAACAAAGCTTTTATTTCCGTAGTACGTGTAGTAAGACTTTCCATGTTCACAAAAATTTCTCCGTAGATGCTGCTCCAGAAAATATTATTTGCGTCCGCATAATATTTTGACGCATAATAATAATTACTGCTATAGTTGGCATCTGCAGCAATACCTTTTTCCCACTGAACGATGGCGCCCCGCTTATTATCATATTGTGCGAGCATATCACCATATTCGCTAAAAAGAACACCGCTCTTTGGAAACTTTTTTATACCGGCTTTATATAATTTATCTGCGTCTTTGTAGTTAGCTATGGCTTTGTAAGTAAGCCCCAGTATCTGGAAGCTCTGTACATCTGCATCGTCTCTTTCCGTGATCGTCTTGCCCAGTTGCAGAGCACGTTTATAGTCTCTCCCGAGATAGGCAATATAAGCCTCATCCTTTAAGAGATCCAGGTTATCGGGATATTGTTGCAAGCCCTGCTCCAACAGTTGTATTGCACCGTCAAAATCTTGTTGTTGTGCTGCAGCGGCGGCCTGTTTGCGGATAGATTCAACAGATTGCTGTGCATATGCAGATGCTGCCAGGTATAGCAAAATGATCAAAAGAAAAACCTTTTTCATGCACTTATTTTTAAAAACCGGCAGCATTAACTCCCAGTTTACACCAGTTTCATATAAATACCATGCCTGCAAATATAAACTACCCGTTAATTATTCATAAATCAGGTGCGTAACGAGCCCGTCTCTTAATTTCGGCTCGAACCAGGTGCTCTTTGGAGGCATGATGCTTCCACTATCTGCAATAGCAAACAGTTGTTCAATCGTTACAGGATATAAACTAAAGGCCATTATATATTCACCGGAATCAACCTTCTTCTCCAGTTCAGTTAAACCGCGTATCCCGCCAATGAAATCAATGTTCTTATCTGTTCGCTGATCCTGTATATTTAAATATTTTGCAAGAACATTATTCTGAAGAATGGTCACATCCAATACGCCTATCGGGTCTTCGGTATATGTGCCTGGTTTTGACATAAGCTTATACCATCCACCGTTAATATATAATCCAAATGTGTGCAATTGCCCCGGCTTATAAGCTGAAGATTGGGATTCAACTTCAAAATCATTTTGCAGCAACTGCAAAAATTCTTCCGGTGTCAAACCATTCAATGTTCTTATAACACGGTTATAATCCAGTATCTGCAACTGGTTGGATGGAAAAAGCGTAGTAAGAAAATACTCAGATGCAGGTGTTTTTTTATCGCCCAGGGATTGCCTCACTTTTGCTGCTGATGCGGCGCGGTGATGCCCGTCGGCAATATAGGTACAGCTTATTTCAGAACGGAAAATATCTTCTATTTCTTTAACCGTTTT
The DNA here is from genome assembly GCA_036274175.1 of Parafilimonas sp. Classification (GTDB taxonomy): domain Bacteria; phylum Bacteroidota; class Bacteroidia; order Chitinophagales; family Chitinophagaceae; genus Parafilimonas. Next base: position 6,250 of record DASUGF010000002.1, on the reverse strand, counting down.
ATCATCATTTACGATCCATAATGTGTGAGCAATATTATCACCGGTAATAAAATCATACACCGCATTTTTTTTATTGATCCATTTTTCAATCAATGTATCCAATGCATCATTATTCTGGTAAGCAAGAAAAACATTGCCTGTTTGTGCACCGGTTGTTTTTATATGATTGATACGGTCAAGCTCTTTATCCGGTCTTGTCAGCTCATGTTTTTTAATGATATTATTTTCATAATCATCAATACTGCTCAATGCCACCAATCCCGTCTGGCTTTTGCCATTCATGATCAAACGATAGATATAAAAGCATTCCTTGTTTTCAGAAAATAAAATATCCCGTTTGATAAACGCGTTTAAATTTTCTTTTGCTTTTTCATATACTTTGTCGCTATGTATATCTGTGCTATCAGGAAGGTCAATTTCGCTTTTGGTTATATGCAAAAAAGAATTAGGGTTTCCCTGGGCTTCAATCTTAGCTTCCGCACTGGTTAATACATCGTAAGGCCTGCTGGCAACATGTTTGGCCAGTTGAGCCTGTGGTCTCAAAGCTTTAAAAGGTTTAATTATCGCCATTAATAATATCAGAGTTTAATTAGTTCACGAATGCTTTTCAGAAAAGTCTTTCATCAGGTCGCACAAGGTGTGCACACTGCTTAAAGGCATTGCATTATACATGGACACCCTTAAGCCGCCAACACTTCTGTGTCCTTTCACACCAACCATTCCGTTCTTTTTACATTCGTCTAAAAATAATTTTTCAAGTTCAGGATCTTTTGTTGTAAAAGTAGCATTCATCAGGCTCCTGTCTTGCTTCACCACTTTACCTTCAAATGCAGGTAAGGAATCCAATGTTTCATAAAAAAGATCAGCACGTTCGTTCGTCCTGCGCTCCATTTCTTTCAAACCGCCTTCCTTTTTTATCCAGCGTAAAGTAAGCAGGCTTACATACACGGCAAAAACCGGCGGCGTATTTAATAAAGATTTGGCTTCAATATGATTACGGTAATCCAATATGGATGGAATTACCCTTTTTACTTTTCCTGAAATATCCTTTTTGATTACAACGATTGTTACTCCGGCGGCGCCCGCATTTTTTTGTGCACCGGCATAGATCAGTGAAAACTTTGAAAATGGCATTTCCCTGCTGAAAATATCACTGCTCATATCCGCCACTAACGGCACATTGGCTTCAGGAATAAAATGCCATTGCGTTCCCTCTACTGTATTATTGGTTGTGTAATGAAGATATTTTGAATGCTGCGGCACAGACAATTCTTTCGGAATGTAAGTATGGTTTTCATCTTTTGATGAACAGGCAACATGCACATTACCAAATAATCCGGCTTCTTTAATTGCCTTGCTTCCCCAGATACCATTATCGCAGTACGAAGCCGTTTCGTTATCATCCAGCAGGTTCATCGGCACCTGCATGAACTGCATGGTAGCGCCGCCCTGCAAATACAAAACTTCATAAGCGTCATCCAGTTGCATTAATTCTTTCACCAGCGACTTTGCTTCCTCCATCACGTTCACAAACCATTCTGAGCGGTGCCCGATCTCCAAAACAGATAAACCAATATTATTAAAATCAATCACGGATGCTGATGCTTCCTGCAATACCTCCGCAGGTAATACTGCCGGCCCCGAGTTAAAATTATATAGCTTCATTATGAATACTTAATGCTATGAAGGCTGCAAAATAAATGCTTTTGCATTGATTTTAAATAAAGCCATCCTGATGTTGATAAAGGAAAGTAATTATGCCGTAGATATAACAAAATACTATGAATCATAAACTGGCAAAAGCTTGATTCTCCAAATAAATCATAACCTGCTGCTGGACAGTCAACAAACGAAAGAAAAATAGATTTTACCCCCTTGGCATGTTACTATTAAGATGAGCTGTTATACTTTTTTGCGCAAAACATTTTTTATATTCTCTCGTAAAACCACTGGCTGCTGCTACTCTTTCAGACGTAGTGTGTTAAATCAAATTAAGACAAACTTAAGCGTAAACCCATAAATCAATTTTGCATTTGCAGTTAAAGAAAGCGATTATGTTGATGTATCACGATTAGCATCCTGTGTTTATAACTATTCTGATTTTGGATGGAAGATTGATTGCAAACAAATTATTTCCAAAAATAAAGATGATAACAATCTTAGCGTTAATGAAGCTTTTTTATCCCAGATATATTTTTCTTAAACGATTTTTATTTACCGACCATAACACAATTTTTAAATACAAACTGTTGTTAGTTTTGTTTTATAAAATTGCCGTATGAAGAAACTTGGAAATTTTGCCGGGAATAACTGGATGGAAGGCGAGGGCGAGGGCCAGCTATTGTATGACGCAGTAACCGGTGAAGCCATTGCATCAGCTACAACACAAGGCCTGGATTTTAAAGCCATGATCGGGTATGCACACAAGGTCGGCAATCCGAATTTGCGTAAACTAACCTTTCATGAACGCGGCAGAATGTTGCGTGCGCTCGCATTGCATTTAAGAGATCATCTTGAAAAGTTTTATGCCATCTCTTATAAAACCGGCGCCACCAAAGCAGATAGCTGGATTGATATTGAAGGCGGTATCGGGAACCTGTTTTCCTACGCATCGTTAAGAAGAAAATTCGATGATGAAAGTTTTGCTGTTGATGGGGAAGGCATTAACCTCGGTAAAAACAATACATTCATGGGGCATCATATCCTGGTGCCGAAAGAAGGCGTGGCCATTCATATCAATGCTTTTAATTTTCCTGTTTGGGGCATGCTGGAAAAATGCGCAGTGAACTGGCTTGCCGGCGTGCCTGCCATTGTAAAACCTGCAACTGTTACCAGCTATTTAACCGAAACTGTCGTAAAAGAAATTATTGCATCAAACATTTTACCTGAAGGCGCATTGCAACTCATTTGCGGCAATGTAGGTGATCTGCTTAATCATGTAACATCACAGGATGTGATAACATTTACGGGCTCAAAATCAACGGCGCTGAAATTAAAAAAGCATGAAAGAATTTTAGAAGAATCCGTTCCATTTAATATGGAAGCTGACAGTTTGAACTGCATTATTTTAGGTGATGATGTGAATCCTTCCGATGCAGAATGGGATATTTTTATTAAAGAAATAAGAAAGGAAATGACGGTAAAAGCGGGGCAAAAATGCACAGCCATAAGAAGAATTTTTGTTCCTGAAAATAAAATGGAAGATGTATGGAGATCACTGAAACAATCATTATCACAAACGGTTATCGGTAATCCTTTAAATGAAAAAGTGAGAATGGGTTCGCTGGCGGGTCAATCACAACGCGAAGAAGTAAAACAACAGGTTCAAAAACTATTGGCATCATCACAATTGATCTATGGTTCATTGGACAGTGTTGAAGTGATTGATGCTGATGCGGGCAAAGGCGCTTTTCTCTCTCCATTATTATTGTTGAATGAAAAACCTCTTACATCGGGTGCCGTGCATGAAGTGGAAGCATTTGGCCCTGTCAGTACCATTATGCCTTATAAAAATTTAGAGGAAGCGATCATATTAAGCAAGATGGGAAAAGGTTCTTTATGCTCTTCCATAGTAACTGCAGATGATACAATTGCAAAGCGATACGTGCTTGGTGCAGGCACACATCATGGAAGGATTTTGGTATTGAATAAAGATTGTGCAAAAGAAAGTACCGGCCATGGTTCACCATTGCCAATGTTAATACATGGCGGTCCCGGCAGAGCCGGTGGCGGTGAGGAAATGGGTGGAATACGGGGTGTAAAACATTATATGCAAAGAGTGGCAATACAAGGCTCACCAACGTCCATTACTAATATTACAAACATCTACCAGCAATATGCAAAGGGAATGCAGGGTGATGTTCATCCCTTTAGAAAATATTTTGAAGAGCTGGATATCGGGGACCAGATCATCACAGAAAAAAGAGTTATTACCAGCGAAGACATTGATCGCTTTGCCGACTTAAGCGGTGATCATTTCTATGCACACTTAAAGGCAACCGATTTTACAGGAACCATGTTTGAACAACAGGTAGCGCATGGTTATTTTGTTATGAGCATTGCGGCAGGATTATTTGTCGACAGCTACGAAAAAAATCCTGTGTTGCTGAACTATGGAATTGATGAATTGCGGTTTACAAAACCTGTTTACCCTGGTGCTGAAATTTATATTAAGTTCACCTGCAAAGAAAAAATCCCGCAGGACATAAGGGAAGAAACAGATATCGAAAGAGGCATTGTAAAATGGCTGGTTGAAATGTTTGATGAAGTTAACGAACAGGTTGGCATTGCAACGATCTTAACAATGGTTGCCAGGAAAGAGTGAGAAATGTAATACTGATCAATCAGGATAAATGTCTTGAACATGTTTCCCGGTTCATTTTAAACAAAAACGATCGGTATAGAAAGTGGAATCTTCTAAATTTAGAACGGATTAATAAAAGATGATGGAGTGTTTATAACTTTGGAGCACAGTAATTTTTCTCTTTTCTTATCATCTCATTTAACCTCTTAGGCATATGACACAGGAAATTCAACAGGGTTATGTAAAGACCGAAACGCACCAGGATATTATGACAATCGAGTTTTATCACCCGCAAAGCAATTCTTTGCCTGCAAAGATCCTGGAGAAGCTTACAGAGAAAATTCATTTTGCTGCCCATAATGACGATTGTAAAATGATCGTTTTACGCAGCGCAGGCGATGGTGCATTTTGCGGCGGCGCATCGTTTGATGAGCTATTTACTATCACAACCGAAATGGAAGCTATAAAGTTTTTTAGCGGGTTTGCGAGTGTAATAAATGCTATGCGCAAATGCCCGAAGTTCATTGTGGGCAGGGTACAGGGTAAATGTGTTGGTGGAGGCGTAGGATTAATTGCAGCCTGCGATTATGCCATTGCAATGGAAGGCGCTGACGTTAAGCTGAGTGAATTATCGTTGGGCATAGGTCCCTTTGTAGTAGGACCGGCAGTTGAAAGAAAAATTGGTGTCGCTGCATTTAGCCAACTGGCTATTGACGCTGCATCGTGGCATAGCGCCGACTGGGCAAGACGTAAAGGCCTGTACACAGAATTACATCATAGCGCCGAAGGCATGGAAGAAGGAATCGAACAATTATCGATATCTCTTGTGCATATGAGCCCACATGCTGTTGCCGAACTGAAAAAAATTTTATGGCATGATACTGATCATTGGGACAAACTTTTGTATGAAAGAGCGGTCATAAGCGGCAAACTTGCTTTAAGCAGCTATACCAAAAACTTTATTCAGCAATTCAAAGAAAAACAGTTTGCTAAAAACAAGCAGCCCTCTTAAATAGTCTATCAAATATTTTAAATGTTTAACAGGGGCGTTTACTACTTCTTCTGACCTATTTTTACAATAAACGTTAATTGATGACGAAACTAAGTACGCTTGCAGAAATGATGGTTGGCAGTGAAATCGTACGCCTCGGCAATGAGATAAATGATCGCATAAGGCAGGGCGAGAACATTTTTAATTTTACTATCGGCGATTTTGATCCTTCTGTTTTTCCAATACCGGAAGCATTGGAAAAGCTTATCCTTGAAAGCTATACAAATCACAACACCAATTATCCTCCCGCCGAGGGCGTGATTGAATTGCGCGAAGCGGTTGCTCACTTCTTAAAAAGTTGGGAGCATCTTGATTATTCACCATCCGAAATATTAATTGCTTCGGGCGGCAGGCCACTGATCTATACGTTATTTAAAGCTGTTGTTGATGAAAATGACAAGGTGATTTACACCGCACCTTCGTGGAATAATAATCACTACACTAATCTGCATGCAGGCAAACATTGTGTGATAGAAGCTAAGCCTGAAAATAATTTTATGCCAACTGCAAATGATATTGCAGCTAATATAAAGGACGCGGCACTGATATGTTTGTGTACGCCGCAAAACCCCACAGGCACTACGTTAAATAAGGAAACACTTTCTGAAATATGTGAGCTCATTATTGAAGAAAACAACAGGCGAAAAAGTAATGAGAAAAAACTATACGTAATGTTCGACCAGATATACTGGACACTTACATATGGAGAGGTTAAGCATTATAATCCTGTTGCACTACATCCGGAAATGCGTAAATACACCATTTTTATTGACGGCATTTCAAAAGCTTTTGCAGCAACCGGTGTCAGAGTAGGATGGGCATTTGGCCCAGTGGCAGTGCTCGCTAAAATGAAAGCATTCTTAAGTCATATCGGCGCATGGGCGCCAATGGCAGAA
>DASUGF010000001.1:0-186601 GCA_036274175.1 Parafilimonas sp. | reverse complement strand
TCAACACAAATACAGGAACCATAACAGGTACACCCACTACAGCATCCGGTGCAACGAATTATACGGTTACAGCCAGTAATGGGTGCAGCAATACAACAAGAGTATTGAATATCACTGTTTTAGCATCCGTTACATCACTCAGTTATACGGTACAGAATCCGACTTATTGTACAGGCAATGCTATTACAACCAATTCACCAACATCAAATGGCGGCGGCACCAAAACATATTCCATAAGTCCTGCCTTGCCAAGTGGTTTAAACTTCAGTACAACTACGGGTGCTATTACAGGTACACCAACAGCAGCAGCAGCAACAGCAGCATATGTGGTAACCGTAAGCAATGGTTGCAGCAGTGCGCAAACAACATTGAATCTAACAGTACTTCAGGGTCTTTCAGGCTTAAATTACTCAGCAACTCCGGTAAGTTATTGTGTGGGTAGCCCCATAACTCCTAATATAGTTGCAAGCATTATAGGAGGAGGAACGATCACCTATTCGGTAAGTCCAGCGTTACCTACAGGATTAAGTATCAATTCAGGCACTGGTACAATAAGCGGCACACCTACTGTAGTTCAGGCTGCGGCAAATTATACGGTTACTGCGGCTAACGGCTGCAGTAATACAACAAAAGTGTTGAATATTACTATAAACGCTTTACCAACACCTGCTTTAACCGCATCCAAGGATCCGGCTTGTATGAACGAAAATGTTACTTATACAACCGATGCCGGGCAATCAAACTATGTCTGGACATTCAGCGGAACTTCTGGTATAAATTATACTATTATATCAGGTGGAAACAGTACAAGTAATGTAACAGTTGTAAGCTGGCATACAGCGGGCATACAAACAGTTACGGTAAATTATAATAATAGTAACGGTTGTGCTGCACCAACTGCTACTTCAAAAAATATTACAGTATTATCCATTCCCACCGGCACATTCTCAGCATCAGAAACATCCGGTAATGCACCTGATGATAATATAATTTGTACCGGTGATCCGGTAACTTTTACAGCACCTTCCGGCTATGGTTCTTATATTTTTAAAGTAGGCGCTACTGTGGTGCAAACAGGTACAAGCAATACATATACCCCGTTCTCGCTTGCCAACGGTGCTTCTGTAACTGTTGATGTGGCCAATGCATCCAATTGCGGCGTTACCTTTGGCCCGATTGTTATTACTGTTCATCCAAAACCAACGCCAACGCTTAGCGCCGATAAAAGCTCAATCTGCCCCGGAGGAACCATAACCTTTACAGCAGGCGGCGGAACAAATTACAATTTTATAGTAGATGGCGCGCCTGTACAAAGCAGCAGCAGCCCTACCTTTCTTTATAGTAATTTAATACCGGGAACTTATTCAGTTTCAGTAGAAGTGACCAATACAGATGGCTGTACGGCTACTTCATCTCCTGTTACTGTAACTGTAAATACCTTGCCTTCAGGCACAATAACCGTTACAGAAAATTCAGGAACTTCCTCCACCGATAAAAAAGTGTGTGTGGGGGATCCCGTAACCTTTACGGCAACTGCGGGTTATGATGTTTATACTTTTATAGTGAACGGAATACCTGTTGCAACCGGCAGTTCAAATGTTTATACTACCAGTTTCGCTTCAGGGCCCACAGCAACAGTTAAGGTTGATGTAACCAATTCGTCAACCGGTTGCACGGCTACGTTCCCGCAACAGGTAATTACGGTGGCTTCATTGCCAACAGGTTCCTTAACGGCATCAGAAAATTCAGGAATTCCGAATAACAATGAAATTTGTGCCGGCGCAACAGTGAATTTTGCAGCCTCCGCCGGATTTACAACTTATAAGTTCTATGTGAACGGTGCGGGAGCGCCTATAATCACAGGTACACGTTTCTATTCAAGTTCTTCTTTATCAAACGGAGATTATGTTACGGTAGAAGTTACCAATAGTAATGGCTGCGTTGCCACTTTTACTTCGTCATCTATTACGGTAGTGCCGGCTCCAAGTGGCGCCCTTTCAGCCTCAACCACTGAAATTTGCCCCGGTGAAGAAATTGAGTTTACAGCTACTGTTGGTTTTGCTAATTATGATTTTAAAAGAAACGGTGTTTCTTTTGCAAACGGTAGCTCAAATACAGCGAGCTACACTGGTTTCGCCAACGGCGATGTAGTAACGGTAGATGTAACGAATGCTTCCTCCTGTTCCGGAGTCTTCAATTCATTGACCATAACGGTAAATCTTTTGCCGGCAGGAACACTGGTGCCTGTTGAAAATTCAGGCACTGCGAATAATGATGGTATTATTTGTACAGATGCTAACGTAGTGTTTACTGCAACCCCTGGCTATAGTAATTATGATTTTAAATTAAACGGGACAACAGTTCAATACGGCCCATCCAATACTTATAATAATACTGCTTTGGCTGATGGCAACGTGGTGACGGTCGAAGTTACCAGCAGCAAAGGTTGTGTGGCTTCATTTAATGATGTAACTATAGTTGTGCATCCTTTGCCTTCCGTTGCGCTGATAACCGGTGACGCTTCTGTATGTGACGGTAGTACCATTACACTTGCCAATACTACGGCAGACGGAGTATGGAGCAGCAGTAACACAGGTATTGCCACTATAGATGCTTCAGGAGTGGTTACGGGCATTGCAGCAGGAACAGTAACGATCTCTTATACTGTGACGAGCGGTTTTGGATGCGGAACAACCGTAACAAAGGATATAACAGTAAATGCAGTACCTGTAGTAGCAAACATAAACGGACCAAATAAGGTATGCGTTGGTGATTCTAAGATTCTTACAAATGCCACTACCGGTGGTGTATGGGCCAGCAGTGATCCGGGAATAGTTACCGTAGATGGTTCGGGTACAATTACCGGTGTTTCAGCGGGTACAGCAACGATTAGCTATAGTGTTACCAATACAGATAACTGCACTACGGTTAAGACTAAACTTATAACGGTGAATGATTTGCCGGTAGTGGATGTTATCACCGGTACAATGAATGTGTGTGAGGACAATACTACCCAGTTAGCAAATACTACAGCAGGCGGTGTATGGAGCAGTGATAATAATTTCGTGGCAACTGTGAGCAATTCGGGCCTGGTAACGGGTAAAAATCCCGGAAACGCTGTTATAAGCTATACTGTAACCGACGCTAATAATTGCAACACCACTGTAACGGTAACTGTTACCGTAAATGCTTTGCCTATACCAACACTTTCCGGCGCTAATCCAATTTGCCCCGGCGCCACAGAAACTTATACAACGGAAGCTGGCCAGTTAAATTATATATGGACTTATACAGGAGGTACAAAAATAGCAGGGGGATCAACTTCAGATAATACGATCACCATTACATGGGATCAGCCTGGCGCCAGAACCATTTACGTTAACTATACCGATGCCAATGGTTGTTCAGGCGCCAATTCTGCAACCTTAACTACAAGCACAGGAACTGTGCCTGTAATCTCAGGCCCGAGGCCGGTGTGTGAAGGTTCAGCAGGCAATACATATTCTACGCAACCTGGTTATTCCGGTTATGTGTGGGCGATAACCGGCGGTACAATAACTTCCGGTGGCGGATCGAATGATGCTACGGCAACCGTCACCTGGACAAGTGCAGGAACACAGTCCATCAGTGTAAACTTTACCGATAATAATGGTTGTACGCCGGCCGCGCCAACGGTGTATAATGTAAACGTAAGAAAACTGCCTACGGCAACCATCATCGGTACAACAGAGGTTTGCCAGGATGATGCAACCCCATTAATTACGTTTACAGGTGCAAACGCTACGGCACCTTATACATTTACTTATACAATAAATGGCGGATCACCACAAACTATAACTACTTCAACAGGCAATTCGGTAACACTGCCTGTGCCAACAGGTACGCCCGGCATATTTACTTATGACCTTATAAGTGTTCAGGAGAGCAGTACTACTACCTGCTCGCAGTTACAAACAGGTTCGGTTACAGTAACCGTAAATGCCCTGCCAACTGCAACCATTACCGGCGCAACAGAAGTTTGTAAAGATGGCAGCAACCCGGTTATTACCTTTACAGGGGCTAATGGCACTGTGCCATATACCTTTACCTATAATATTAATGGCGGTGCGCCTCAAACAGTTGTTTCTGACGGCACGGGAATTGCAACTGTTGCTGCTCCAACTAACGTTTCGGGCACATTCATTTACAACCTTGTAAGTGTAAAAGACGGCAGCGCGACGACATGCTCGCAGGTGCAAGCAGGTTCGGCGACAGTAAAAGTGAATCCTTTGCCAACAGCAACAATAAATGGAACAACCTCAGTATGTATCAACAGCGCTTCACCTGATATAACCTTTACAGGGTCGGGAGGCACAGCGCCATATACTTTTACTTATGATATTAATGGCGGTACGCCTTTAATTGCTGTTTCAAACCTTGCAGGTGTTGCAGCTGTTCCTGTTCTCACTACTGTAGCAGGCACTTATACTTACAATTTAATAAGTGTTAAAGATGCAACAGCTACATTATGTTCCCAGAATCAAACTGGCTCAGCAACTGTAACTGTAACGCCTGCTTCCGTAGGTGGTTCTGTAACATCTGACGCCATAGCGTGCTCCGGCAGCAATACCGGAATACTTAATTTAAGTGGCAATATTGGAAATGTAATAAGGTGGGAATCATCAACGGATAATTTTACAACTATTGCAACCATTGCCAATACTACTACCAACTATACTTATAATAATTTAACTGTAACTACCAAATTCAGGGCTGTGGTGCAAAGCGGTAATTGTTCCAGTGCAAATTCTGTGGCAGCTACAATTACAGTAAATCCTGTTTCTGTAGGAGGAACAGTTGGAACCAGTACAAGCGTTTGTTCCGGAAGCAACAGTGGCACGCTTTCTTTAACCGGGCAAACAGGAAGTGTAATAAGATGGGAATCTTCAACAGATAACTTTGCTACTATTACAACTATTGCCAATACCACTGTAAACTATACATACAATAATTTAACTCAAACAACTAAATTCAGGGCTGTAGTTCAAAATAACCCTTGTTCATCTGCCAATTCTGTGGCTGCGACAATTACGGTAAACCTTTTGCCAACAGCTACTATCAGCGGAACAGCTTCTGTATGCCAGAATGCAACTGCTCCATTAATCACTTTCACAGGAGCCAACGGTACTGCGCCTTACACCTTCATTTATAAGGTTAACGGTGGTTCAAACCAAACCGTGGTTTCAACCGGAAATACGGCAACTGTATCACAACCTACAGGAACAGTTAATACGTATACTTATACATTGGTTAGTGTTTCAGATAATAAAGGTTGTTCACAATCACAAAGCGGAAGCGCTGTAATAACAGTGAATGCGCCGCCACCGGCATTTGTGCTTACGCCAACAAGCGCAACAATATGCGAAGGTTCGGTACAGCCGCTATCGGCTTCTGATGGTGTTGTAACTTCCGGATCACTCACTTTTAATTCAACCAACAATAATTTAGCTATACCTGATCCGTCAGGAAGTACACCGGGAAGCAGAACGAGTGCGATCACTGTTTCAGGAATACCAGCCGAAGCAGTAATAAGCAGTGTAAGCGTGAAATTTAATGCAACACACGGATACGATCAGGATTTGAGTTTTAATTTAAAAGCTCCAAACAGTAAAGTATTGAATCTTGTTAACAGAAGAGGTGGTAGCAGCAATAACTTTACCAATACCATCATTAGCAGCAACAGCACAAATCCAATAAGTGCCGGCACTGCTCCATTTACAAACACGTATTCAGCAGATGCTGCAAACAACGTTGGTTATCCGGATGCTTCAAATGTCACTGCCTTTTCTTCTCTTTTCAATACTCCAAATGGTACATGGACTTTAGAAACGGCTGACCATCTAGGTTGTCACGGAGGAACACTTGCGTGCTTATTGGGTGGAGGTGATTATTACACCGGAACATTAAATAATTGGTCAATTACAATTAATTATACTACTCCAACCCTGCCATTAAATGTGGCATGGTCTCCCGTTGCAGACTTATATACAGATGCAGGAGCGACTGTAGCATATACCGGTACAAATCTTTCTACAGTATATACGAAGCCTTCAACACCGGGAGCCAAAACCTATACAGCAACGGTAACCAATAGCGACGGCTGTTCCACTTCGCAAAATGTAATAGTTAATGTAAATCCAAAACCTGTTGTAACTGCTACAGCGGATTATTGCTTAGTTGCAGGTAAAGTGCAGTTAACAGCAAACTCCACGCCTGCTGCCGACAGTTATATCTGGAGCACAGGAGAAACTACGCAAACAATTTTAGTAGATGAAGCAGGTGATTATACTGTAACTGCATTTTCAGCAGGGTGTTCCGGCTCAACTACTATTAATGTGGCAAATGAGTTGGTTGTAAACGGAGACTTTGAAGCTGGAGATGGTGGTTTTACAACACTTTATGGCTCACGAACAGGCAGCTTTTATGTATATAGTAACCCGGCAACAGGCTTATGGCCTGAGGGCGATTATGCAGTAGATACAAGTGCATACAGCCCGTCAAGCAACATTGGGTATCACCCGAATTTCCACGGAAAAGACCATACAACGGGGCACGGGAAATTTATGATGATCAATGGCAGCGTGGCTTTAAAAACGATATGGGAGCAGACGGTGAACGTTCTTCCAAATACAACCTATTATTTCAGTGCATGGGGAATGAATCTTAACCCGGCATCACCGGCACAGTTAAGCTTTACAATAAATGGGAAGCAGAGGGGTAGTGTTGCAGATCTAGATCTTGCTGCGAAACCGACAACAGAAAGTCAAGTGGGTTTGTCCAATTGGGTTCGTTTTTATGGTACCTGGACAGCTGAGTCTAATGTTACTTCGGCTGTTATAAGTATTGTAAATCTTAACTTAACACCGGGCGGTAACGATTTTGGCCTCGATGATATTTCATTCAGTACGCTTTCAACATTTATAAACCTTGAATCTGCACCGGGTACGGATGCGCAAACTCCCTGCCTTAATACTCCAATTATCCCGATCGTATATTCTGCGGGCAGTAGCGGAACGATACCGGACATAACAGGATTACCGGACGGTGTTACAGCCTCCTGGAACGGGGTGTTGTTAACTATCAGCGGTACGCCGACTGTTGCCGGAAATTATCCGTATATTGTTTCAACAACCGGGAACTGCCAGCCTTTTACAGCGACCGGCTTCATCAATGTTCAAAAGCAAACAATAGCTTTAAGCTCAGGCAGTGCCACACAACCCGTTTGTATTAATGCTGCCATTACACCTATTGTATTTGCTATTGGCGGCTCCGGTACAGGGGCGACAGTTACGGGCTTACCTGCAGGGGTAACAGGCAGCTACGATGCCGGCACAAAGAAGTTCACTATTTCCGGAACGCCCAATGTGGCAGGCACATTTAATTATACCGTTAATACTACGGGAACCTGTACAGCTGCATCAGCAACAGGAACTATAACAGTCAATCAGCAAGCTATTGCATTAGCTTCTGCCAATGCTATACAAACCGTTTGTGCTGATCAGGATATTGACCCCATTATCTATGATCTTAGCGGGACAGCTACAGGTGCAAGTGTTTCAGGACTGCCTGCCGGAGTTACCGGTGAAGTACAAGGCACTTCTTTTATTATCAGTGGTGCACCCACGGCAGCACCGGGTACATATAATTATACCGTAACCACTACAGGAACTTGTACACCGGCTGCAACCGCAACAGGATTTATTACGGTTAAACCTTCTGTTTCTATCTCACTCGTAACTCCTGGCACAGATGACCAAACGTTATGTATCAATGCGAGTTTAAGTGATATTGAATATACATTGGGAGGAACCGCGCTTTCTGCTTCTATCACTTCCGGCTCGCTTCCAACAGGAGTAAATGCAGCTTTAACCGGAGGAATTTTCAAAATAAGCGGAACACCAACTGTAGCGGGAGTATATAATTATACCATAACAGCAGAGGGCGAATGTTCTGATATTACCATATCAGGAAAGATCACTGTGCAGAAGCAGACCATTGCACTTACTTCAGGTTCTGCTTCGCCAACTTTGTGTCTGAATTCAACGCTTACATCTCCCATTGTATTTACAGTAGGCACTACTTCTACAGGTGCACACATAGCCTGGTCGCCAAGTCCACCGGCGGGTATAAGCGGTACATATAGCGGAGGTGTGTTTACGATTAGCAGCAGTGGCCCTGTAACAGCATTAGGAACATTTGATTATACAGTAACTACGGAAGGCACTTGTGGTCCGGTAGCTTCATTCAGTGGTAAAATCACAGTTACCGGAACAGTGGGCGGGACAGTAACGGCAGCACAATCATTCCTGTGCAGTGGCAGCAGCGTCTTCATTAACCTCACAGGTCACACGGGCAACATATTGCATTGGGAGCGCTCTGATGATGGTGGTGCGTGGATGAATATTGCCAGCACCAGCAGTACACTTAATGCCACTAATATAATCGTGCCTACACAATTCAGGGTATTGGTGAAAAGCGGAAGTTGCGATCCTGCGTATTCATCAATTGTAACAGTAGGTGTTCGTTATTACTGGACAGGTATAACAGACAGGGATTGGAATAAAGCCCTCAACTGGTCGAACAGTGAAATTCCTTCAAACTCCTGCGATATGATTACTATACCGGCTGGTCCTGTTAACCAGCCAAGACTTATGGGTAATATTACTGTGCCAAGCATTACGATAATGCCTGGTGCAAGTGTTGACTTGAATGGAAATACTTTAACGGTGAACGGCTCCTTTGTCGGAACCGGTAAATTAAAAGGCTCAGCAACTTCCGGCTTAACTATTGCTACACCGGGTGATGCGGGTACGGTATATTTCGATCCTGCCAGCCCTTATAACCAGCTCAAAACGCTTACGGTTAATTCAGGAGCTACGCTCACGTTGGGCGGAAATGTTGCAGCAGGGGATACTTTAAATATTGTAGCCGGTAATTCAGCTACAGGATTAGGAACAGTGACAGCAAACGGCAACCTTAATGCGAATGGTATTCTCACCCTGAAATCAGACAACCAGGGAACGGCGAGAGTAGGCATATCCGCCGGCAAAATCGATGGCGATGTAACCGTAGAAAGATTTATACCGCCACTAAGAGCATGGCGCCTGCTCACCGTTCCGTTCAGCAGCAGCACACAGTTGGTAAGAGATGCATGGCAGGAAGGCGTGAATAACTTCGGGCTCGATTATAGTACCTTTAATAAGAACCCGCATCCAGGCTACGGCACACATATAACTGGTAATAATAATACAAGCTTGGGATTTGATTACAATACCACACAAAATCCTTCTTATAAAGTATGGGATCCGGTGGCAAACACCTGGAGCGCAACAGAACCTCCAACAAATTCAACAGTTATTACGGCCTTTAACGGCGCTTATTGTGTATTCGTACGGGGAAGCAGGGCGGTGGATCTTTCACTTGGTACCGGTGCGCCCAGTTCGCCCACTGTACTGCGGGCAAAAGGTGTGCTGAACCAAACCGGCTTAACCGCCACGAAAACCATTAGCGGCTCACCCGGCAAATTTGTGCTGATGGGTAACCCGTATGCCTCCACTATCAATGTGCTGGATATTATCAGCAGGCCGGCCACCACCGGCATAGTGTCTGATAAGTTCTGGGTATGGGATCCAAAGATTACAGGCTCAGGAACCGATAATGTGGGTGCATTCGTTTCTTATAAAGCCGGTGTGATTGCGCCAAATAATTCACCAACCTATCCGGATGTGGATGCTATTAAAAAACTTCAGAGCGGCCAGGCATTTATGGTGCAGTTAACAGGCACCAGCTCTGCAGCCAACATGGATTTCCGTGAGTCTGATAAACTGGATGAGTCAAGAAATGTGTTTGGATTGCGTGCTGCCAAACCGCAGGGTACAACCGATCCGGTGATTTATACCAACCTCATGGAAGGAACCGGGAAAAACATAGGATTGGTTGATGGCGTGGCGGCATCATTCAACAACCGTTATGCGGAGAAGGTGGATGCCGACGATGCAGATAAGCTTTGGAACTTTGACGAAAATATTTCGCTTCAAAGGGATGGCAAATCTCTTGCTATTGAATTCAGGCCATTGGTTAATAAGAAAGATACGCTCTTCTATAATCTTTCCATAAAACAACAGCCTTACACGTTGAAGATCTTTGCCGCGAACTTAGCGGATCCATCCACTACGGAGGCATGGCTGGTGGACAAGTTCCTTAAAACCAAAATAAGCTTGAACCTGGCCGATACCACGTTATACAGCTTTACGCCTACAAAGAATGCTAAAAGCTATACTGGCCGTTTTATGCTGGTATTCAAAAACCTGAAGAAGAGCAAGAAAAATAATGGTGGAAATACGGCTGAAAGCATAGTAGCAAAAACTTTGGAGTCGTCTGTAATAGTATATCCTAACCCGGCAAGTACCAATAAGGTATCACTGGAATTTACGAATATGGATAAAGGCAGTTACGAAGTGGTTGTATATAGCGGACAAGGCCAGAAGCTTGCTACCCGCAAAATTGTACATAATGGTGGCACGGCCGCTCATGTGTTACCGCTTGATGCATCATGGGCAGGCGGTGTGTACAGGATAAACATTATTCACGAAGATTCGGGAAAAGCCGTTAACTTAAACCTGGTGATCAGCAGGTAGTATCTAAGCCTAGGAGATTATAACTGCAGATAATTAAGATCCTTACAAAGCCTTCGTTATTAAACGAAAATTTTGTAAGGATCTTTGTTTTTATCCGGGGTTGTCCCACAAGTTTGTATAATTCACTTTTATTATTAATCAGTGATGAGTAATGAGTAATGAGTAATGTTCGCGCAGAGGACGCAAAGTTAACAGGGAAGCTCTGCGTGCTCCGTTATCTCCGGTGCGAAAAGCCGTCACAGCAGGGTCTTCATAGCAAAGCCAATGAGCGCAGAATGAGACCCTGCGTCTTAAGGTATAAGCAAGTAAACACGGCGTTCCGGAACCAACATATATCAAATAGCTAAGGCCTGCTGAGAACGTTTCTACTTAATGGTTATTTCATAAATTAGCTGATGTCAACCTGTACTATTCATACTGAATCCTGCTTGTATTTCATAACCTTTGCCTGTTTTAATTGGCTTCCGCTTTTTCAACTTACCGATAGTTATGATACTGTTTATAAATGGCTCAGTCATCTTAAAGAACAAAAGAATATAAAAGCTACAGCCTATGTCCCGAAAGCTTTCGGGGTGCCCAATCATGTACGCGGTTCATCGCGTATGAAATAATTAACCGATTAGAGGCAACAAATCAAACCGAAACATTAAATCAATTAAAATCTGCTTTAACCCTTAAGGAAAGAGCTAAAGGGCAAAAACATAGTTTTTATGAATTGCAGCAGGTACAACATTTTGTTCCTGTTCATTATGAAGAATTAGAATAAAACGCAGGGTCTCGTAGCTGCGCACAAGCCGTTACGAAGACCCTGCTGCGACGCAAAGCAATTAAAATGCGTAAACGATATTATCATCCTTTACGCATTTGATAAATTTGTTTATGCTGTTAAAGGAAATAACACTGCAGACAAAGGACATTTCATTCGTATATGATTTTTACCATAAGGTTCTTGAATTGCCTGTTGCAAGCCGGGATTCCACAGGCATTCTGATTGCAGCAGGTAAAACAAAGCTGATTTTTGAAGAAGTTACCGGCGATACGGATCCTTTTTATCATTTTGCTTTCAACATACCATCAAACAAAATTGAAGAAGCATTGCATTGGCTGCGTGACAGGGTGCAGTTACTGTGGATGGAAGATTATAAAAGCTACATCGCTGACTTTACCGGCTGGCATGCCCTTTCTGTTTACTTTAAAGATCCTGCCGGTAATATCCTTGAATTCATTGCAAGGTCTGATTTACATGACCCCGCCGGCGAACCTTTTTCATCGCTGCAAATACGCAACGTCAGTGAAATAGGAATTGTTTTGCCCATCGAAAAATTTGATGAAGAAGTAAATTATCTCCTGCAAAAATCTAAAATGGATTATTTCGGTAAGCAGCCGCCTATGCAGCACTTCAGAGTTCTCGGAGATGATGAAGGATTGTTGATCGTTGTTCCTGAACACCGCAACTGGTATCCCACAAATGCACCAGGCTGTATTTTTCCTTTAACGGTTAAGTTTGAAAATGCCGGAAAAGAAGGCCGGCTTGATTTTAATCTTGCTGTATAAAGACGGTTTATGCCATTTGTGATTTTTCACTCAATATAACCCTTTTCAATTCCGGTACAAAGATCACAACATAACATCCCATTCTTTGTGTTCGTAATGGTTCGCCGTGTTCATAGCGGCCTTCATGGGAATATGACAATATTATCTTGACGTGACGCTAGTGTTATGTCATGCAAAAATTGTCGCTTTTATTTGCCACGGATTACACAGAAACACGGAAGAATTTGTTACGACATTATTATGTTGACTTACCACTAGTGTGGTGTCAACCAAATTATGTCGTATAAATACATTCCCACAAAGGCGCAAAGAACCACCAAGAATAAGGCTTAGTGACCTTAGTGTGCTTAGTGGGAGATGTGATAATATTATGTTGACATAACACTAGTGTTTTTGATAATTCACCATCCATTGGATACCGAATTTATCAGTAAGGTCTCCATAATAAGCGCCCCAAAACATATCGGCCAATGGCATATTAATCTTACCATCTTCTGCCAAACTGTTAAACAATTTGTCAGCTTCTTCTTTGCTGTCAGGACTTATACATATGTAATGGTTATTGCCCTGTTTAAGATTAAAACCCATTTCTTCGCAGGCATCTGTTGCCATGAGGATATTATCTTTTCCTATAGGCAAACTCGCATGCATTACTTTGTCTTTAACCGTTGATGGCACATCAGCGCCTGCGGGTGTATCGCTGAAACGCATGATACTTAATTCCCCACCAAAAACTGATTGGTAGAATGTAAAAGCTTCTTCTGTGTTTCCTGCAAAATTTAAATAAGGATTAATAGAAGGCATAGTTGTGATTTTTAAATGTTAAACAATCGATTTTTATTTTTAATGAACAGGATTATTTGTTTTGATAGATGCTGTTGCCGGCGCGCTTACTTTATTTCTTCCTGCGGGCAGAATAATTAAGGCAGTAGCTGAAGTAATGGCAATAAGTAACCATGCGGGACAAGCTCCTTTCGTATGCAAAAGGCTACGCGTGATGAGATTAAAATGTGGATAGCTTACATCTCCCGCCGGTAATAAATGATAACTGATCCTGAATCCAGTATTTTCATATTGATCAATTTTAAATTGACTCTTTCATTAATGCTTTTAAACAGCGGGTTTCCATTGCCCAGGATAACCGGAACTATAACGAGCCTGTATTCATCAATATGTTTTAAATGTGTAAGTTCAGAAACTATGGTTCCGCTTCCGAATATGACCATGTCTTTGCCCGGCTGTTGTTTTAATTGAATGATCTCGTCTGTAATGTGTTCCCTGATTATCCTGCTGTTATTCCATTCCGCTGTTTTCAGCGTTTTGGAAAACACAATTTTTTGCAGGCTGTTCATCTTATCCTTAATAGCTGCCATTGCTGCGTCTTCAGCTTTTGCATCGGGCCAGAATGCGGCCATCTGCTGATAGGTAGTGCGTCCAAATAATATTGTATCAACTTCATCTAACTGTTTTATGGCGAAATCAAAAAAATCATTGCCGGTTACAAACCAGCTTGCATCCTGGTTAATGCCTTCGAAATATCCGTCAACAGTCATGAGGTTAGAAACAACTATTTTACGCATAGTATTTTAATTAAAAACTTTTTTAATCTTGATCTTGTGATAGTAAACATAGGAAATTATTAAAAATACCAGCATAACCAAAGGAAACATGGCCTGGCCATTAAAGCCATCTACAGCTACATGGCCAATAAATGCGGAAACAAAATCGATGACAAAACCAAAATATGCCCATTCTTTTACACGTGCGGGAACGGAAGGAATGATCAGTGCGAGGCCGCCAAGCACTTTAAATATGGTCAGCTCAATCCTGAAATAATCCGGGTAACCCAAATGGGCAATACCTTGTTTGGCGAGATCTGAATTAAAGGTTAACGCAGGCATAACTGCCTCCACTAAAAAGATGATAATGGTGAAGATCCGGAAAATAATCTTGTCGCTTTTTTTTGCGGGGTAATGCAATGTTGCTTCCATGAGTTTTATTTTTAGATTATGAATGTGATTAGTTAAGTGAGTGGTGAGTACTCACAACTGACAACTCACCACTCACCAGAAATGCAATTAACATAGCTGTAGAATATTTTTTAGCTGGTTAATATGCCTTTGTGTGTGGTACAATACAAAATGTAATAATTCGAGCTTGGTTATTTCGCCAAATGCAGGCAGGCTGATGATCTCAGAAAGATCTGTTTCGTTGCGTTTAACCTGCAGGCTTTCAATGGATGCTTTTAAAGTATTGATCGTTTCTGCTTTATTATGATGCCCTTTTTCAGGAATGATAAAGGCCGGTGATTTGAATTTCACTGTAAAATCAAGGAACATTTTTTTTAACTGTTCAGCCTTTTCTTCCGGGTCTCTTTCTGCCAGGATACCCTGCATTTGTAAACCCTGCGCAATGGCTTTGTTTGATTTTGTTATGTGGATCAATACCTGTGCTGCTGTCCAGCTATTTTTAAACGGAATAGTATTCAATGTTTTTTCATCTTCGTTTTGCACGAGGCTGATCAATTCATTACTTGCTGTGTCAAGACTGTTAAACAATGTTGTAGTATTTATTTTTTCCTGTGTCATGTTATTATATTTTGCGGGGGTAAATGTTTGCTTTAATGTGCATGCTGCTTTCACACACTTTCAATAATCTTCAATTCGTGCTCTATTGAGGCTGTTCGTCATTGCGGGGAAGGAACGACCGAAGCGATCTTTTAGTAATTAATAACTGCATCTTTCAGATTGCTTCTCCGCCTCAGACGGATCGCAATGACGCGGGCTTTTAGGCAAGCTCATGCTTTGCGGTCAGACAGCCCGATGCAGTAAGACCGGTAATCGGTACAAACGGCAATACATTATCCTGCTTCGATCCATCAAAGCTTTTCACTAATCAAAACCGCCACGCTGTTAAGTTTATTTTTCCTGTAATACCGAGAGAATGTTGCCTGCGGGATCTTTAAACCATGCAATCGTTGGACCGCCGTTATCCCTGCTTATCCCTTTTTTATCTGTTTTAATTTGCCCTTCGTATTGTTCAAATACAACACCTTTTCCGGTTAATTCATCTACTGCTTTTTCCACATCATCAACCGGGAAATTTAATACTGTAAATGTTGCAGGTTCATGGTTGGGTTTGGGATATACCATTATCGTATTTCCTGGAATTTTCAATTCAATTAAACCCATGGGGTTATCGGCTACATCCAGCCCGAGTGTTTTGCTGTAAAACTCTTTTGCCTTTTCGAGATCATTCACAGAAAAACTGCTGAATGCTTTTGCGTGTTTTAACATAGGTTAGCGTTTATCGTTATTCAATCATTTTGCTTTTACCATACATAACATTTCCTCATCATTCTTATACCATTCCACGCAGGGTTTTGTTTTGTCGACATGATCATCATTCATTATAGAATGAAAAATGCCTTTGATCAGGCATGTTTTATTTTGCCAATGGTATAAGGCTTCACAGAGATATTTCCCTTTTTCAATGACGGCTGCATCATACATTAATTTTTTAGCTTCACCTTCAAATTTTTCTTCCGCAACAGCTTTGTAGATCATCTTTCCATCATTATTCATGCTGCTGATGCCATAATAATTTCTTTCGCCGGAGTTATCACCGGTCTTTTTAATTAATTCATCAAATGCTTCACCAATTCCGGCGGGAAAAGTTTTTACTTCAATACCAAAGACCTTCACATCATTTTCAAAGATTAATTTTTCCATAACCCCGGTTTGATGACACAAACCTACAGACACTCCCTAAATTATAAGCGGTGCAAATACGGCATTGTAAGGGGTTGATTACGACAAAAACATTATCTATGTTTGTGACGAGGATTTTGAAGGATTGAATAGATTGGCAGGATTTTATTGATGTGATCAGAAATTTTTGGATGATGATTAAATAGCGCAATAGCATTCTTGCAGCCTAAGGGAGTGATCCGCCGCGGCGGAATGCTATCCCGCATAGGCGGGACTACAGCCGGTAACATAACAATAAAAAACGATTGCGCAGCAATTGAAAAAATAAATACTATGAAACACGTATCAATTCTTATTCCGCACGGGCACACCAGCGTGGTGAATATTGAAGGCAGCCACCAGATTATGAACGAGGTAAATTCATTGCGTGTAAAGCAGGATAAACCGCCGCTTTTTAAGGTGCAGCTGGTTGGCATTTCAAGAGAGATAAGCCAGCGTGGATTGTTTACGATTACACCCGATGTGCTGATAGACAATGTACAAAAAACCGACCTGATCATGATACCGGCGATACATGGAAAGGCGGATCAGATCATGAGCAATAATGCAGCATTCGTTCCATGGATAAGGCATCAGTATGAACAAGGCGCAGAGATCGCAACCTTTTGCATTGCCTCTTTCTTTTTGGCCGGAACGGGTTTATTAAATGGCAAACAATGCGCTACGCACTGGACTGCGGCGAATGATTTTAAAACACTATTTCCTGAAGTAAACCTGGTTGATGATAAGATCATGACAGAAGACAGTGGCATCTATACCAGCGGCGGCGCTTATTCTTTTTTAAACCTGCTGGTATATATCATTGAAAAATATGCAGGCCGCGATATAGCCATCATTATTGCCAAAGAATTTATGATTGATATAGACAGGATCAGCCAGTCGCCGTTCATTATTTTCCAGGGGCAAAAAGCGCATGATGACGAACCCATAAAAAAAGCGCAGGAGTTTATCGAAAACAATTTTGAAGAAAAGATATCGGTTGACCAGTTGGCCTCCATGTTCGCACTGGGAAGAAGAAATATGGAACGGAGATTTAAAAAAGCAACTTCCAATACTGTAGTTGAATACATTCAGCGCGTAAAGATTGAAGTGGCGAAAAAGAATCTGGAAAGCGGCAGAAAGAATGTAAATGAAGTGATGTATGATGTTGGCTATAATGATCCGAAAGCGTTTAGGACAACATTTAAAAAGATCACCGGTTTGTCGCCGCTTGAATACCGCAGCAAGTATAATAAGGAGGCGATAGCGGTATAAAGAAAGACTGGCTCAGTTTTTAAAACTGAGCCAGTCTTATTGCAATCGGTCCAGGTAACAATGGTTAGTATTTATTTTATCAGTATTGTCCGGTTAACTTGGACTAAAGCCCATTGGATAAGGATTCCGCTATATAACCCCAGGCTTAAGCCTGGGGCTAGTGAAAACCAAGCCCATCAAGGGCTTTAGCCCAAGAATTAAAATTTTAGTCGGACAACAATGTTATTTTATATTATTCTCCTTGTTATTTTATATGTAGCCGGGCGCCCTTTAATACAGGTGCAACAATGCAGGAAACTCCTGCAAGCTCAATGCAAAAACCTCGTCTGCACAGATAATCGCTTAACTCAGAATATCATCTGCGTACCCTGGTAAAATAACCCGGATCGTGTGATGGACACCCCGAAAATTTTTTCATCGATGGAGCCCGGGAAACGCATGAGGCCAGGAAAGAAGTGATTATCAGGGCTAATAAAAGTTTACGTTTCATGTAAGCAGTCGTCATAGTTTTGATTATTTTAAGGTGAATAAATTAAACGTGATTATAAAATACCAGGAAGGGGGTAACTGATATTTTGTTATTTAGTTTTGGTAAGCGGCGAATATAAGGTAAAAGTTTGCAAAGAGTACAAGAATATTTCCAGGCAGGTAATATAACAATTTGCTACAATGTTTTCGCAATTTCCAACGGTTAGTAAGTTATGGTTCGCCATTGAAACCAGGGGTCAGTTTGAAATTTCAATACATTTTTTAGATCTTGCAAGAACGTTTCCAACCGGAAACAGAATAAAGATTTGGTTTCCATTTCTTCAGGAATTGGTTAAACGAATAAAGCGGGCAATAAAATGAGAAACGCTCAAAAGCAGGTGTAGCAAATAAGCAGTTGCCATTTTGTTTAATCTCCTGCAAGTAACACCTGCCAGGCTTCCTGCACTTTGTTTTTATCGAGCAATTGCTTTGCATAGCGATGCAGTTCAATTTCCATTTCATCAGGATTTACAGCATAATACTGTATGATGTTCTTTAATTGCTCATCCTCAAAAGCAGGATCAATAAAAGGTAACTCTTTTACATGCGCCAGTTGTGCAAGATTGTTGCCGGTTAATATATTGCTCATGCGGATGCCTTCCGGTAAAGCATCAATGCCAATACCCGGTTCCCTGTTAGGTCTTGTAACCTGGAAGAGGTTGGATTCATCCACCTTGCAATACCAATTTCCTCCCAGTCTTGCCACATGATGCAGCTTTGTCTGATCGATCATATTGCCTTCATCATCCAGGATACTTTCATCAATGTGCAGGCAAAGCACTTCTGCAATGATTAACTGGCCGGCGCCGCCTTTTTCTCCAAGCCTTTTCACTTCAATCACCTTGCATTCCATCTGTACTTTTGCTTCTTTTACCCGTGGCGGTTTGATGAGCGTTGATGGTAGTTTATTGAAACCTGCTTTTATAAATTCATCGGTATCTTTTTCGTATTCGGCACTGGAAAGGCTTACCTGCTGCACCATGGCATAATCACAGATGTTAACGACTACTTCCGGAATTTCCCGGATGTTTTCGAATGTATGCTTATCGGTATTATCCCTTCCTCTTCGCGCAGCAGAAAAAATAACAATTGCCGGATTATAGGAGAACAGGTTAAAAAAACTAAAAGGGCTGAGGTTAGTATTGCCCTGCTTATCAATTGTGCTTGCCAGAGCAATGGGTCGCGGCGCAACGGCATGGTTTAACCAGGGCATTTTTTCAGGAAGTGAAAGCTCGCCTAATATTATACTTCGCATAAAGCTTTTTATTTATTGTTATTACAAGAGAGAAAGCTTTGAGATAAAGGCATTTTCTAAATACGCTTCGTATAAAATTTAATGCTTCTATTATTGCAAGTCGGAGACTTGCAGCATAAACCTGCGAAGATACTTCGCAGAGCAAATTGTTCTTACCTCATTTAATTAGCTAATTAGCACATCTGCTAATTAGCTAATTAAACACCCTTCTTCTTCGCCAAAATAGAAAAATCGCTTTCTTCTTTTGCAATGGTATTGACAAGTTTTCCCAGGCCTTCTACTTCCATTTCAATAATATCACCTTCCTGCAGCCATTGTTCCTGGTAATTTTCATCATTCAATTTTCCGGTACCATTCAGTTCAAGAAAGCAGCCTGTGCCAACAGTGCCGCTGCCGATAATATCGCCGGGATACAGGGTAGTACCATAGGATGCACGTTCAATCAGTTCTGCAAATGTCCAGTCCATATCACTCAAATTACCTTCACTTACCTGTACGCCATTTATACTGCAGGTCATTTTTAAGTTCCAGTTTTTTCCAACATGATTTTCTTTTGCCGGAACTTCATATTCTTCGAGTTCATCCAGGGTCGTAAGCCATGGTCCGATTGCAGTCGCAAAATCTTTTCCCTTGGCAGGGCCGAGATGCAGCAGCATTTCTTCAGCCTGCAGGGTGCGGGCGCTGAGGTCATTCATGATCATTAAACCTGCAATATATTCGTCTGCTTCCTCTGCGGGAATATTTCTCCCCAGCTTTGAAATCACAATGGCCACTTCCAGTTCAAAATCCAGTTTATGGAGATGATCGGGCATGCACATTACTGCGCCGGGCCCCTGTATGCTGTGGTGATTAGTGAAATAAAAAACGGGGTATTGATCAAACTCAGGCAGCATCGGCACTTTCCTGTTTCGTCTTGCTGCTGCCACATGCTGGCGGAAGGCATACCCATCCCTGCAGCTTGTTGGAAAGGGAACCGGGGCCAGCAGGTGAGCTGCTTCCAGCGGGTAACCCTTTGCTTTCCCGATCCTGTCATCTGCAATTGCCTGGTGTAGTTTTAAGGCAAGCGAATAGTTATCTTCCCAGTAACCAAGAAACATGTTCATAGAGGAAGGCATTTCCATGTGCAGCAGGTCAGTGTCGTACAATAAATTATTTTCGAGAATAGCAAGCTGATCGCGTTCGTCTTTTAAATAAGAAACCAATTTCATTGTTTTTTATTATTATATTTATTGGATAATGTGAACTGCGGCAATCATGTATAGATCATGAAATTATTCTGATAAAACAGATTACTGCATCTTTACAACTGCAATTTTATAAAATTTGATCGAAGTAATATTGAAACCCGACTTGTGCATCGGGCAGCTTATTATATGATTCACTCATAAAAGAAAATATTTTTTAAATTTGCAGGCTGTTGTGATGTTGCTGAGGGCCTTGTTGATACTGAAAACACTAACAAAATAATAATATTTATGACGGAGAGAGTTCACAAACCATCTTTCATAAAAAACAACGACGCGGATTTATTCCAGGAATTAAGAAAACAGGTGAATGAAACAGTTAGCAGACTGGAACCGAAAAGAAGAAATGATATCATTTTAAAAGCAATTCTTTTTCCTGCTCTATACATTCTTTTTTATTGTACTGCGCTGGTGTGGTCGTCTAATGAAACTATATACCGGGTTGCTTTTTTTATGATGGGCATTTTGCTGGTGTTGAATTTCCTGAACCTGATACATGAGGCGGTTCATAATACTTTGTTCAGAAATAAAAGGATCAATAACTGGTATGTTCATTTCTTTGACCTGATGGGCGCGAACAGTTATATATGGAAGATCCGCCACATAAGGCTGCATCATAATTATCCGAATGTAATGGGGTGGGACAGCGATTTTGAGCAAAGCCCGCTGGCAAGGGTTTTCCCGCATGCACCGTTTTCCAATCTGCATAAATACCAGCATATTTATTTGCCCTTGTTTTATCCCCTGTATTTGATAAACTGGTTATTGGTAAGAGACTTTAAAGATTTCTTCAACAGAAGAAAGCTGGTTTGGAAAGTGATCGATAAAATTCCTTTTATTGAATATGTAAAATTGTTTTTGTTTAAGGCGGCATTTATTTTTTACACGCTTGTATTACCCGCCTTGTTCCTCCATGTAAGCTGGGGACAAGCTGTCACAGGATTTTTAATAATGATGTTTACGGCAAGCATTGTTTCACTGCTTGTTTTATTATCACCTCATGCAAGTACGGAAAGTGATTTCCCCATGCCGGACGGAGAAGGTCACATGCCTACAGGATGGTTCCGTCACCAGTTAAGCTGCACCAACGATGTTAAAGAAGATAACTGGTTTATCAGGTTTTTTATGGGATGCTTTAATTACCATATTGCGCATCACCTGTTTCCGTCTGTAAACCATGTTTTTTATCCGGAGGTAACGCAGTTGATAAAAGAATTTGCTGCAAAAAATAATTTTCCTTACAGGCAGTTTCCCCTGGTTACTTCTTTACGCAATCATTACAAATTGCTGCGCACGAATGCTTTTCATGAAAATATTTTTGAGGAGACAATGTAGTGGTGAATGGTCAATAGTGAATAATGAATGATGAGAAATGAGTAATGAGTAATGAGTGCCTGAACAGTTAAGCAATATTCGTTCTCAAGATCACTATAGGGTGCAGCCACAACACTGAAGGGTAATATAGAGTAAAAAATATTTGTAACCTGCGTTGCGTAATAAATAATATTTTAATTGGTGAGTGTACTGAAGCGGTTAGGCCGTGACAAAACCTGTGTTATAGACGGTACTAAGCGACACCACAATATTAAACCAGCAGATAAGGATGAAGATTTTATTAGCAATCGGGACAGGTAGTTTTATTGGAGGAATTTTTCGATACCTTCTTTCTCAATTTATACAGGCAAAATTTCTTTCAGCATTTCCGTACGGAACATTATTTGTAAATATAATCGGTTGTTTTCTTATCGGGCTTGTATTTGGTTTAGCTGACAGAGGTAGTCTTGCCCAGGAGTGGCGATTAATTTTGGCAACCGGGTTTATTGGCGGCTTCACAACCTTTTCCGCATTCTCTAATGAAACGGTCAGTATGCTTCGCGATGGACAACTTGTGTACGCATTGGGTTACATTATTGCAAGTGTTGTACTGGGGCTGATCGCGACATTTACCGGCATCTCAATTATTAAACTTCTTTGATAATGGAAAACAATCCTAACGCAAGGCTTCTTCGTGTCTTCATAGGCGAGAGTGATAAAATAGGGCAGCATCCTTTGTATGAAACCATAGTGTTTGAAGCCAAGAAGCAAGGGCTTTCCGGTGCAACCGTCAGCAGGGGAATTATGGGCTTTGGCGCCAATTCAAAAGTGCATACTGCAAAACTCTTTGAGATTTCTTCCGACCTGCCGTTGGTTATTGAAATCGTAGATACCGAAGAAAAGATAAGAGCCTTCACCAAAACAGTTGAACAGTTATTTGAACAGGCAAAATCCGGTGGATTGATTACATTGGAAAAAGCAGAAGTTATACGGTACAAAGCAGGAAAATGAAGTCATCGTGGTTGTTGTGATGCCGGTTGATCAATGTATACCCTTCGGCTTTTAGCTTATTAATTAATCAGAGGTTACCGTTGAAGGTATATTTAAGATCGACCAGCCATTTGCCATCCCTGTTGATCACTTTTACTTTACGGGCAATATTATCGTAAGAGTTTTTATAGTTGATGATATGTATTGAATCGCTAATGGTTGCATCTTCCATTATGTTTATGGAAGCCGTACTGTAAGCATGTTTTTCTTCCTGTCCTTTTGTATTGTAATCTCTTTTTAGTTTCAGCAATTCGCTGCTATTGGTACTATCATCAATCATATAGAAAGATGCTTTTTTAAAATCGCCTTTCAGGCAGGCATCAATAAATTCACGGCCGCCCTCAAGCGCTGTGGTAGCAGAAGGATAGTTAGTGTTATTGCATGCAATCAAAACAAACAGAAATATAAAGCTGAATACCATTTTCATTCCCCCAAAAGTATAACGCAAAAAAATTTTTCTCAAAAATGCTTACAGGTAAAAATTTATGTTTAACATTATAATGGAAATTGACTTTAGCTGAACCTGAATTCTGAAAATACCAATTCCTATTGCAGATCGTGAGCGTTGCCATTTTTTTTTATTTGCGCATTTGATTTAAGGGCGTGAAAAATACGGGTGTATTTGTGTGTATTTTCCTGTTGATATATGTGTATAACAGGTATAGGTTTGATGTATTAAATGAAAAAAACAACTGTATTTGTATGAAAGTATAATTGGCTTATAGAGCATATTTTCATAGTAATATTTTTAGCTTTTTGATGAGCACGTTGCGAATATCAACTACATTCTCCTTAAAGGTGGTCTGGGTTGATGATTTGAGCGCTGTCGCTAAATATGGCCATATATAGTTTGATAATTTGAAATATTCTTACATATACATTTTTTTAAATTCTTAAAACAATCAATATGGAAACAACCACACTTCTTAGCAATTTATTTTTAGGCGGGCTACTTGGATTACTGGGGCAAAGTATTCGCGTTATCGTAGGGCTTAAAAAAACATACGACGCCGGTGTTCAAACCAACCAGCAATTTGCCGATGTATTCGAAAGCAGGCAATTATTTATCAGCCTACTCATCGGCTTTGTAGCCGGAGCACTCGGAATACTTACCATTATGAATGATCAGGGCCAACTCACTAAAACAGTAAAAGAAATTGCGATTCAGTTAATTACCATAGGCTATGCAGGAACTGACTTTATTGAAGGATTTGTAAAAAAATATCTTCCGGGTGAAAATAATCAATCCGGCAATAGTACGGAAGGAAAGGTTCATGAAGATGAAGAAGATAAAAATGCAGCAGACAAATTTGACCTGCCAGTTGGTTAATTGTAAATACGCAATTTATAATCAAAGAACTTTCAAAGCTAATGTGAATATTAAAGATTGTCCTGAACTGACACTTTATTAGCAATAATACTTTTATCATCCTTTTAAATTATGAATATGGCTTCCTCATTCAACGAGAAATTCGTAATAATACCTCATTACATTCCTAAACCATCTAAAAGACGGCATGGAACGGCTATTGGAAAAGTGAGATTTGTTGTAGCGCATGATACAGGTAACCCGGGAGCTACAGCGCTTAACCATGCAAAACATTATACAAATACACCTGATTTAAAAAGTGTTTCGGCACATTTATTTGTTGATGATAAAGAAATACGGGAATGCGTACCTGCGCTCACCGCACCGCCGGAAAAGGCCTGGCATGTGTTATATGGTGTACCAAAAGATAATGAACTGTTTGGAGTAAATGCCAATGATGCAGCCATCGGGGTAGAATATTGTTATGGTGATAATATTGATGCAGACAAGGCTTATGCAAAATATGTATGGGTATTGGCGAAGATTTGTTTTCAGTTTCAGCTTGACCCTTCTAAAGATATAGTGGGTCATTTCTTTCTTGATCCTGCACGTCGTAATGACCCGGTAAATGCACTTGCTCTCAGCCGCCGTACCTATGACCAGTTATTG
The DNA here is from genome assembly GCA_036274175.1 of Parafilimonas sp. Lineage (GTDB taxonomy): Bacteria > Bacteroidota > Bacteroidia > Chitinophagales > Chitinophagaceae > Parafilimonas. Next base: position 161,978 of record DASUGF010000001.1, on the reverse strand, counting down.
CGCGACGTGGTTACAGAATATAATGAATGTACGGGCAATGTTATGCCGCCTGTTATAAATGAATCGGCAGAAGCCGGGACAATTGTAACTGCCGTGCGGCTAAATGTAAGAAAAGCGCCCTCTACCCGCGCAGAAGTTGTGCAGGTGCTTCCGGCAAATATTTCTGTACCATATGTTGCTGTTATTCAAAACGGCGAAGCGGTAAATAATAATCCTATATGGTATAAAGATGTGAATGAAAATTTTTTCTGGAGCGGGGGAACTAAACAGGATACGAATAGCACGCTTGCTCAACCGGTACCGGTGACAAATTTCTTTTCTCTCGCGCCCGATCAAACCTGTTTTGATTTTATAAAAAAATGGGAAGGATTGAGGTTGCGCGCCTACCAGGATAGTGCGGGTATCTGGACGATCGGTTATGGTACTATTTCCTATGAAGACGGTACGCCGGTACGCCAGGACGACGTAATTACTAAAGAACGCGCAGAACTCTTGCTGCAAAAAGAAGTAAAAGAGAAGAGTATCGGCGTAAATGCTGCCGTCAGTACAATAGAGATTAACCAGAATCAATACGATGCTTTGGTAAGCTTTGCGTATAATGTTGGTATTGGCGGCTTAAAAGGTTCAACTCTTTTGAAACGGGTAAAAGCGAATCCTTCCGATCCTGCTATACGCGATGCTTTCATGCTGTGGGATAAAGCGCGTGTAGATGGTCAATTGGTAGTAGTGCCGGGCCTGGTAAACAGGAGAAAGGAAGAAGCTGATTTGTATTTTTTATAGGTAGACAAAAAAGTATGTCTGAAATTTTTATATAAAGTAAGCACTCTAAGCCAAAAACGATTTTAAAGTAGGTCGGGAAATTTGTTGAAAAATGTTTGTGATTTAAAATTTATGTTTAATCTTACAATGGAATTGACTATAGCTGAACCTAAAACTGAAGAATTCAAGGCGATTCTAATCCTAAGCAAAAACTAAAATCTTCCATTAAGTATTTGATTTGAGGGCGTGAAAAATACGGGTGTGTTTGCGTGTATTTTCCTGTGGGTATGTACATACTGTAAAAAGTAAATTTGGGCGTATTATATCATTGCAATGTTCAGATTTTAAACTAATAAAATTTATCCTTTTTATGCCAGTTCAAGTTACTTTTTCTGAAGAGCAGCAAACAGTTCAGAAAGCTATAGATTTTACCAACAATCTTTTAAATGATGATGAATTTTATCATAGAATAAAAGAAAAAAATTCATTCGATTTAAGCACTGCTACACCAGAACAAGTTGCAGATTTATTAAGAGCTTCTGTATTGATCTTTAATGTTGAATTTTTTTATCCGAACTTTTTAAACTTCAAATACAGAAAAACTTTTGCATATACGGATGGCAACTATCCCAATCGGCTATTTTTAAATTATAAAAAATTAAACAGAAGTAGTGAAAGCATTACAGCAACAATAATCCATGAGTCAATTCATGCAGTAGATAATAATGAAACACAATACACTTTTGGACATGGCAATAATAGTCCTATTGGAAAAGAAAATACAGCACCTTACTGGATAGGAAATCTTGCATACTCTATTCTTACAGGGAATCAACACTTTGCTTTATTACAATTCGATCAGGAAGAGCCTGATATTGCTTAATACTAAATTCAGAGATGATGTTGTATTAAGTCAAGGTCTGGAAAAGGGATATTTTTAATATTATCATAGAATTGCTATAGCAAACCTGATTCTGAATCCAACTCCTTGACTGACGACAATTCCATTATACGGCTGTTGTCTTTTTGAGTGTTGATCTGGGAGATATGTGTATATAGCTAGGATAAGTTTAGTGCATTAAAATTTTGCGTTTTGTGCCACCTTGGAGGAGAAAGGGATGTTTTTATATAAGTTACAAAATATACAAATACTGGTATTAATGAAAATGAAAGATTTCCCTAAGCATGCATTAAAGGCGAATAATGCCGATTCGATGCTGCCAAGAGTATGCTTGAAATTGATCATGAAATGTGCAAAAGCTTCACGGTGTCTTTAGGCAATAAATGGAAGCTTTTTCCCGAAAGGAAAATAGAGTCCAGTCTACCACAAAGCACTGAAGAAGTAACCGTTCTGACTGAATTGATTTAGGTACTGCATTCTACTTATTGCATCTGCATTTAGGAATATCTTAAAAGATCTGAATTTTTTATTTATGAGCTATTATATGTAATCCGCTTTTTCTACGCCGTTGCTCCAAAACAAATAAGGTGAAGCGCTGATCTTTAAAGCGCTGTGAAAAAATTTTTTCTCAATTCCCTATTTCTCCTAATCTTTATATTCTGACATTAATAATACCCCGTGACTTAATGGCCTGAAGAAAATTCCAGGAAATGAATCCTCTACCCGGCTTTTAACGAAAAAAACCGGCCAGCCGAAAACGGTATCAAAGAGTAGGCAACAAAAATGTTTGCATGAGCGGATTTCCCATTCTCGACCTTGTTGTAGGAATGATCTTTATTTATTTCCTGCTCAGTATTATCTGCAGCTCTGTTGTAGAAATAATGTTAACTGTCGCGAAAGCCAGGGCAAAATTGCTTGAAGAGTGGCTCGTAGGAATATTCGACGAAAAAACAAAGGTGGGCAGTGAGATAAAGACGGTTGGCGAGTCCATCCTGGACCATTGCGCGGTCACTGCCTTATCGGGCAAGGGTAAGTCTCCCTCTTATATCGATGCGAAGAATTTTACTTCAGCATTGCTTGAGAAAATTACATTTGATCCCAACAATCCTAACAGCATTGCCACCGACCTTGACACGTTTATTCATAAAATCGAGCAAACGCCTTTTCTTTCCCTGGAACTCAAACGTGTATTTCTTAATTATGCTTACGAGGCAAGGGATAGATACCAGACAATGATTACCAAAACGGTGAGTGACCTTGAAATATTCCGTTCAAAAATTGAGAACTGGTATGACACGTCGATGGACAGGGTTACCGGGTCTTTAAAGACCAAATATTCAAGGCCATTTACAATGATCGTTGCTATTGTGACGGCAATATTGTTAAATGCCGACAGCATCAACATCGCAAAATATTTATACAGCGATCCCGATCTGCGTGCGAAAGTTGCTGAGCAGGCCTATAGTGCGGTTGACAGCTCTGCACAAAAGTTTACTGCCCGCCTGGATTCCATGCGAAGCGCTAATCCACAAACCGTTCAGGAATTAGAGGCAACGTTGCAACAAGGCATTAATAATATCAGCGATGCCAAAGCAACGCTTCAGCTAAACCTGCCCTTCGGCTGGAATACTGCCTATTTTAAAACACTCTTTCCGCCAGGAAATTTTTGGGAGGGTATCCTCGGTATACTTGCTAAAATAACCGGTCTTGCGGCAACCGTATTTGCCATGATGATGGGCGCTCCGTTTTGGTTTGATCTGCTAAACAAGGTTTCTAATCTGCGTGGTACTGGCAATAAGCCGGCAAGCAGCTCCGGGGCGGCAGGAGACACACCGACACCAACGCAAGCTCCTGCACCCATAACTATATCAGTTAACACAAATAAGGAAGAGGAGGCCGTGGGATAATATGGCACGCGTGATCGTAACTGCAAATAAATTAAACAGGCGTTCTGGCCCTGTTTCAAATATTGCTGATAAAAGCAACATAATAGATGTCGTAACAAAAGGTTTTAGTTTTGACAGCATCAGTAAAATCAATAATGCTGCAGGAGACTGGTATGAAGACAGCGCTCAACGCTATTATTGGGGCGGTGCATTATCGATAACAGAAGATGCGGTTCCTGCTCCTGCGGTTCAGCCGCCGCTTTCAGTTGCTTCAGGACTTTCAACCGCACAGATAAAAGCTGCCACGCTTTCTACAACCACCAATGCGGAGAAATTTGCTTCTTTTATAAATGAGACCTGTACCAAATTTCAAATTAATACTCCCATCCGGGCCTTATGTTTCTTAGCCCAGGTTGGTCATGAAAGCGGGGGATTATTTTTCACCGAAGAATTAGCCAGTGGAAGCGCATATGAGGGAAGATCGGATTTAGGCAATACTCAACCCGGCGATGGTGTGCGTTTTAAAGGGCGTGGTTTGATACAGATAACCGGCAGGGCGAATTATACAGCTATCAGCAACGACCTGGGTATTGATTTCGTCGCAAATCCTACATTATTAGGCGGTAAAAATGCAAATGTTTGCACAACGGAACAATTAAAAAATGCCGCAATGAGCGCGGGGTGGTTTTGGAATAGCCGGAATTTAAATGCCATTGCTGATAAGATCGATATCAATAAACCTATTGAAGATGATGCTAACCTGGATCAATTTGAAGCGATGACAAAGAAAATAAACGGAGGCACTAATGGACTTCCCGACCGCGTTGCCCGTTATAAAGCAGGCATGCAATTGTTTACGTAAAAATAAACCAATGAGTGACGTGTTGTGTAGTTGATTCTAAAGAGAGTTTGTGAATCTCTGCGCCTGCACTCCGGAAATTCTGTGATTTAAAATTTTATCAGGTAAAAGAGTAAAGTTTTCTTTCAACAACTTTCGGTCAATATAAGCGCCGTCATTACTTTTATTTTTTATCAATGTAAAGCGCATGAAGTCACGAAAGGCACTGATGTTTTTTATTACACTCTGCAGCATCGCCAACTCTTTTTCTCAGCAACATAATCTTCCACACAAGAATACCTCGTTGATCAACACTAACCTGTTTGATCATCGCTATGAATTCTCTGCGTTGGCCAAATGGAAAAATAAAATTTTGCTGGTGCCTCAAAACAGGAGGAACATAATTGACTCAGTTTATATGATAGATAGCGCAGAGATTGAAGCGTCGCTTCAAACCAATGCAGCAACAAAATACCTGGCATTCGCAATTAATAACCTGAAACACGTTGGCGCCAGAAAAGACTCACTTTATATCAATGATATTTTATTGGATAACTATGATGGCATTGAAGCTGCGGTAACAAAAAATGATACGATCTTTTTTTCACTTGAAACCGATACCACATTTTGTTATTTAATAAAAGGAATTATTGATGAGGAGTCAAGATCGATAAATATATTGACTGACACATTGCATATACCTAATACATATCAAATTAATAATGCAGGTTATGAGAGCCTGGCCTTGTTGGCTGGTAAAGATTCTTTGATCATCTTTTTTGAATGCAATAAAGATACCGTCAATGCAAAAGCCTATATGATCAGTACAGGGTTTGAAAAAAAGCTAAAACCAATTGCCTGGGCTGAGCCACTGTACTTCAGGTTAACCGATACTTATGCTATAAATGACAGTGTGCTCATTGGGATCAACCATCTTTATACTGCAACATCCCGCACTGCGGAACGGGATGCGTATATGAAAGACGTTGATATTACAAAGGTGAAGGAACAGCTAACCAATGGCGGAAATATTGATACCTGTTATACCCAGATCATTAAAATATTTATTAGAGAGAACAAAGTATATTGGCAGCCGGTTGCATTTGTTTCTTTAGACATAGCTGATAATTATGAAGGCATTATTCCTTTCAACAAAGGAGTGCTTATGGTGGTTGATGGCGAACCCGGAAATGCTGTTTCCAAAATGGTATATATACCACTGGAAGATCTTTAAAAATTTCTGACTTTGAAATCTTGGGATTTCGGGATTGTTTTATATCGTGAGGTTTATTTTATATAGTATATCCGGAAAAGTTCCGACAAATCTAAAAATCTCAAATCAGCAATCCCCAAATAATCATTAACTGTTTCCTGCTTTATATATCCTTTCAATGATATCAACCACTTTCATCCCTTCTGTTGCGTTTGCGGTTATGGCTGTTTTATTATGCAGTACATCAATCACATTTTGTATAACATAAGCATGGTTGTTGGCGCTGCCTTTATACCCTTCATAATCATTTTCTTTATGTGAAGATTGCAATACCGGCATGACATAATTTTTTATATGGCAGTATTCCAGTTTATCCATGTACTGGCCGCCTATCTTTATCGTACCGTTCTCGCCAATTATAGTAAGGCTGCTTTCAAAATTTTTATCCCATACTGCCGTTGAAAAATTTAAACAGCCAAGACTGCTATCTCCAAAATCAAATGTCACTATGCCACTGTCTTCAAACATTGTAAGATGTTTATGATTGAATGATCGCATGGTTGATGTGATATTTCCTATATCACCAAACAGCCAGTAAAAAATATCAATGAAGTGAGAGAACTGTGTGAATAAGGTGCCGCCATCCATATCTTTTGTGCCATGCCAGGTGTCTTTTGTATAATAGCGCTCGTCGCGATTCCAGAAACAATTCATCTGCACAGAATATATCCTGCCTAAGATATTTTTGTCAACGATCTCTTTTTTCAGCCAGGCAACGGGTGGCGAATAACGGTTTTGTTTCACAATAAAAACCTGCTTTTGATATTTCATTGCAGCATCAACAATGTCTTGCGCATCTTTTGCATGCAACGCCATTGGCTTTTCAATTACCACATGCTTGTCATGTTGCAAACATTCAATGGCCTGTTGTGCATGTAAACCATTGGGTGTAGCGATGATGATTACATCTGTCTCAATCGCTGATTGAAAGAAATTATTTAAAGAAGAAAAAAAGGGAATGTTGAACGCATGAATATTTAATTCAGAGGCCTGTTTAATATCAATAAGTGCAGTAAGTTTTGCCTGCGGATGTTCAGCAATGATCTGCGCATGGCGTTTACCAATATGCCCGCAACCAACCACCGCGAATTTTATAATATTCATACCGGTCAAAGATAGGCAGCTACTCACTACTCACCACTCACCACTCACGAGTAAACGGATTACTATAATTTTTGAACAATATTATTTTTTAAAGAGTATTTTTCCCCCGTTGATGCACATACGGCAACACCTTCTTTATTAAACTCAAGTTTGTTCCCATGCTCACTCATCCACCCGGTTTGTTTTGCCGGATTGCCCGTAACCAACGCATATGCTGCAACGTCTTTTGTTACCACGGCGCCTGCGCCAATAAATGCAAACTGATCAATTGTAATACCGCAAAGAATGGTGGCATTAGCGCCGATGGAAGCGCCTTTTTTTATAAGCGTTTTTTTAAATTCATTTTTCCTGGAAACGTTGCTGCGCGGATTGATCACATTCGTAAACACACACGAAGGGCCAAGGAATACATCATCCTCGCAAATAACACCATCGTACAATGAAACATTATTCTGCACTTTTACATTATCGCCTAATATAACGCCTGATGCAATAAAAACATTTTGGCCGATGTTGCAGTTATTCCCGATGCGGCAGCCTTTCATCAAATGCGAAAAATGCCAGATGTTTGTGCCATTGCCGATAATTGCACCTTCATCAACTACTGCTGTGGGATGGACGAAAAAAATTTGCTGCATCGTATGGTTTAACGTGCAATACTACCGATATTTTGTTCCTGCAAAACACCGAAGGGCCAATTTAAATAATAGCTTTTGTCCACAACGTCCCAAAAGTCCCTTTTGCTTTTTTAAAACCCCCCTAAGGATTTCTAAACTCCTGCGAAACCATAATACCATAAACCCCGCCATCAAGAATGCCGATCCCCACTCTTCCAAAACCTGTTCTTAAAATATTCTCGCGATGGCCTTTGGAATTCATCAATCCCTGGTGTGCAATGTCAAGCGTTTGCGCCAGCGCAAGATTTTCTCCGGCAAGATAAAAACGGATGTGTGCTTCCCGCATACGGTCAAAAGGGTCTTTGCCTTCAGGTGTCAGGTGCCCAAAATAGCCGCGCTCAAACATATCAGCAGAATGCGCTAATGCCACTTTCCTTAATGCTGTATCCGGAAGTAAAGGATGCAATCCAACTTTTCTTCTTTCCCTGTTAAGCAGAACGAGCATTTTTAATTCAAGATCGGGGCGTTCTTTAAATTCAGCAGTTTTAAAAGGCAGCGATACGATCTCATCACTTTCAGGCTCAACGGTTAATTTATTAATGCTTTGGTTGACTGCCTTATCGAATACAGGTGATATCTTTTCATTCAGCCACTCCACCTGCATGGCAAAATTGGCGGCAATAACACTGCTGCGCGCTGTCTTGGAAACTTCATTGGAAATAGGGAAAGCCAGCAATAATGCAGCGGTTATTATGGCAAATATTAACCCATTAATAAACCCCGGGATCATTCCCGCTGCATGATTAAACGGAGTGCGGTGCAGCCGCACGGTTGTGGCACTTAATATTGCATTGATAATAACGGATAAAATTAATCTCGCGAAGATGATCACAAGAATGAACGCGAGCGGGTAGGTCCATACACCCAATTGCGGAATATATTTTTCAAATGATTGCGCTGCATAATAATAGAAAACGAATCCAAAATAAACACTCGCAACCCATCCAAGTAATTCAAGGCTTCCCATTAAAAAGCCACGACGCCATCCTGCCCATAATGAGAATAAGATGATGGTGATAAGCAAAATATCAATCCAATTCATAGGGGCTTGTCTTACGCAAAAATTGTGCTATTTAAAAGCCCCTGCTTTTAGGCAAGGGCTTTTTTTCACCAATCGATATTAGCTTGCCTTCTTATTTATTTGATTCATTTTGATTTTTCCAATCTTGATTTTGCTGATCTTCCATGTCCTTTTTTGAGCTGCTTACAGGAGTATTTTGCTTATTACCAACATTGCTGCCGGACTCCTGTGAACCGGTTTCCCTTCCACCCCATTTCTTGCCTGAGCCGGATGAAGATTGATTGGAATAATTGCCGCTATTGCCTTCGTTTCTTTGGGAACCGCCGCTGCTTCCTCCTGTATCCTGCCATGACTTTTCACTTTGTGAAGATCCTGATTCACTACTCATGCCCGTTCCCTTATTGCTCCTGTAATCGCCGGTGTTACCGGCCATGCTGCTTTGAGATGAATGCTGCATCCGGTTCTTATCTTGGTTTTTGGGGTCATTTAAATTCCTGCTTTCATCGGCGCTTTCGTTAACATCCTGTTCAAGGTTTTGATTCCTGGTTTTGTCGGATGGATTGTTTGTGTTCATAAAAAATGTTTTTTAATGATTAACAATACTGGTTGTAAAACAAATAGCAAGCCATTACAATTACCTGTTATGCGTGTTAGCAGAAAATTTCCTTTTCTGATGACCGGGTTCATATTGATGCGTAGCCTCTTCAATTTCTGAAACGTTTAGCAAGTGTTCACTTATTTTTGCAGCCTTTATATAGCTTATAACAGTTAACAAGTGGCAGAAAATAACAGCAATAAAAAAAATGAGGATAATAGCTCCCCTTTAGAGAATGGCGGCTTTAAGAGATATTTAATCACCGCGGCCTTGCCATACGCCAATGGGCCTGTTCATATTGGCCACCTGGCTGGTGTGTACCTGCCGGCAGATATTTATGTTCGGTACCTGCGTGCCCAAAAACGCGATGTGAAATTCGTTAGTGGCAGCGATGAGCATGGCGTACCTATTACTATCAGGGCGATGAAAGAAGGGGTAAGCCCGCAGGAAATTGTTGATAAATATCATGCGCTCATAAAAGAAAGTCTTGCACAAATGGGTGTTTCCTTCGATATTTATTCAAGAACATCTAACCAGGTTCACCATACAACATCGCAGGAATTTTTCACCGCTTTATACAATAAGGATTTATTTGAAGAAAAGGAAACAGAACAGTATTATGATGAAAAAGCCAAAACTTTTTTAGCCGACAGGTATATCATTGGTACCTGCCCGGTGTGTAGTAATCCCGGGGCCTATGGGGATCAGTGTGAGCGCTGTGGTTCTTCATTAAGTCCTGAAATGCTGATCAACCCGCGCAGCGCTTTAAGTGACGCCACACCCGTAAAAAAGAAAACAAAGCATTGGTATTTTCCTTTGCAGAACTACGAGGCATGGCTGAAGCAATGGATCCTGGAAGGCCATAAAGAATGGAAGAACAATGTGTACGGGCAATGCAAAAGCTGGCTTGATAACGGCCTTCAATCCCGCGCCATGACGCGTGATAGCAATTGGGGAATTAAAGTTCCGTTACCTGATGCGGAAGGAAAGGTTTTATATGTTTGGTTTGATGCGCCGATAGGTTATATCAGCGCGACTAAAGAGTTAATAAACAATTGGGCTGATTACTGGTGCAAAGAAGATACAAGGCTGATTCATTTTATCGGGAAGGATAACATCGTTTTTCACTGCATCATCTTTCCTGCCATGTTAAAAGCGCATGGTGATTTTGTATTGCCCGATAATGTGCCTGCCAATGAATTTTTAAATATTGAAGGTGATAAAGTTTCCACTTCAAGAAACTGGGCGGTATGGGTAAATGAATACCTGGAAGATTTTCCCGGATGTGAAGACGTGCTGCGTTATATGTTATGCAGCAATGCGCCTGAAACCAAGGACAATGATTTTACATGGAAGGATTTCCAGGAAAAAAATAACAGCGAGCTCGCCAGCATCTTTGGAAATTTCGTGAACCGCACTTTTGTATTGATGCATAAACTATGCGGCGGCAAGGTGCCAAAGCTGCATGAGGGAGTGATGGATGATATTGACCGTACATTAATAGAAGACATCAAAAATGCAAAAGCAAAAGTTGAAAATGCAATTGAAGAGTTCAGGTTTCGTGAAGCCTTATTTGAAGTGATCGATCTTTCCCGCAAGGGTAATAAATATATGCAGGAACGGGAGCCATGGAAAAAAGCTGCGAGCCTCGAGAAATTAGCTGCGAGCACAGAAGAAAGCTCGAAGCTCGAAGCTCAAAGCTCGCAGCAGTTAATAGACAACTGTTTGCATCTATGCTTACAGCTTACTGCTAATCTTGCCATTCTTATCAATCCATTTCTACCTTTCACAGCGAAGAAAATGCTGCACATGATGAAAGTGGTTGATAAGATATTGGACTGGGAAAATGCAGGCAGCATCAAATTATTGAGTGTGGGTTACAGTTTACGCGCACCGGAAATTTTGTTCAGAAAAATTGAAGACAAGGAGATAAGTTTCCAGGTTGATAAGTTGAAAAGTGGTCTAGTAAAACCGGATACAAGTTCCCAATTACAGGATACCAGTAGCCAACCAGCAACCAGCAACTTGCAACCAGTAACTGGTAACAACCAATCAACTGATCAACAAGTCAACAAATCAACTATTCAATACGATGATTTCGCAAAGCTTGATCTGCGTGTCGGCAAGATTACAGCAGCAGAAAAAGTGGAGAAGGCAGATAAATTATTGAAGCTCGAAATTGACCTGGGTTTTGAAAAACGCACTATTGTTTCCGGCATTGCCTTACATTTTAAAGCTGAAGAAATTGTTGGAAAGCAGGTGGTAGTGGTTGCCAATCTTGCACCGAGGAAAATGCGGGGTATTGAAAGCAATGGAATGATCCTGATGGCAGAAGATAATTCAGGTAAGCTGCATTTTGTAAATCCCGATAATGATATTAACGTGGGGAGCATGGTGAGTTGATTGGTCAAACGCCTGCAAGTGCGGGTATTTTTTACAATGAAAAGATGCTTCTTTCTTTTTATAATGGTTGTTTTCTTAAATAGAGTATCGGCTCAATCACAAGAGCCATATGTATACTTTGGTTATGAAGGATTGGATTCACTGGCAAGAAACCAATTGTTGGAGTTAGATACATTAAAAATGAACAACCCGGTATTTAAGATTGAAAAATTTACAGTTGCATTAAGTTCTGCCAAGTCTGGTGAAACGAGTGATGTAAGGTTAATTGAGGTAAAGGGAAATGCCTTAAGCAACAATATTGATCTATACAAAAGTTTAAAAACAGGGAGTGATAAAATATACTTGACAATAATGGATATTGACTTTATAAATAGTAAAGGCAAGCTCATTCATTATCCTAAAAAATTCTCTTTTTTTGTTTTCTAAACGAATATATTGCTGAATATAATTCAAACTGTATAAAGGTGTGATGCCATGAAATACATCAGCCGATAAAACATAAAATCACTCTTATTCAAACAAATTGCACCATGAAACACTTGCCATTAAATCCACAACTTTTTATTGAGAACAGGAAACGTTTTGTGAAAGAAATGAAACCTGGCAGCATTGCAATTTTTAACAGCAATGACGAGGTGCCCACCAATGGCGATGCATTGTATCGGTTTCAGCAAAACACCAGCCTGTATTGGCTTTGCGGTATTGAACAGGAAGATACCATGGTGATATTATATCCCGACAATCCCGATATTAAATACAGGGAAGTGTTAGTGCTGGTACGTCCGAATGAGATGAAAGAAAAGTGGGATGGCAGGAGGCTGAGAGATCAGGAAGCGAAAGACATGACCGGCATACAAACCATCGTATGGCTTGATGCATTGGATGCGTTATTGCAGAAGTGGATCCACTCAGCCGATACCATTTACCTGAACACAAATGAGCATGACCGCAAATCGACAGGTTTTTATGCAACAAGGGATTATCGTTTTGTACAGGAAATGAAAGAGCGTTATCCTTTGCATAATTATGAGCGTGCTGCGAAAATTCTTTTCAAGCTGCGATCTATAAAAACAAAGTATGAGATCGAAGTGATTTCGAAAGCCATCGGTATCACCGATAAAACATTTCGCCGTTTGCTTGGTTTTATAAAACCCGGTGTGATGGAATATGAAATTGAAGCGGAAATAGCGCATGAGTTTTTGCGTAACCGGGCCAAAGGAGAAGCTTATAACAGCATATTGGCCAGCGGTGATCGGGCAAGAACTTTACATTATATTTTTAATAATGAAGAAGCAAAAGATGGTGAATTGATATTGATGGATTTTGGCGCTAACTACGGGGGCTATGCGGCGGATCTTACACGCACTGTTCCTGTTAACGGCAGTTTTACCAAAAGACAAAAGCAGATGTACAATGCCTGTTTGCATTTGCATAAGTATGCCAAAAATTTATTGAAGCCAGGCACTATACTAACAGATTATCATGAGAAAGTTGGCGATGAAGCCACAAAAGTTTTTGTAAAGATCGGATTGCTTACAAGAGAAGATGTGAAGAATGAAGACAAAGAGAACCGTGCCTACAGAAAATATTTATATCATGGCATTTCGCATCACCTGGGTTTGGATGTGCATGACTTGGGAACTTTTAATGAACCATTGAAAGAAGGCATGGTATTGACTGTTGAACCGGGTATTTATATTGAGCAGGAACAAATGGGTATTCGCATAGAAAACAATGTATGGTTAACAAAGCGCGGCAATGTTGATCTGATGAAGAATATTCCGATAGAAGCGGAGGAAATTGAGCGGTTGATGAGGAACAGACCATAGTCAATTGTCCATAGACCATGGTCAAAGCTTACTATTATGGCATTTAAATTTGAGAATTTAAAATTATGGCAGCTTTCTTTAGATTTAGCTGATGATATTGATAAACTGGCGCTGACATTTCCCAGGCATGAATTGTTTTCACTTGCAAGTCAGGTCAAAAGAGCTGCTGATTCAGTTAGTTTAAACATTGTAGAAGGCTCAACCGGGTTATCAAATGCAGAATTTAAAAGATTTTTGCAGATAGCCAACCGTTCTGCACTTGAAGTTGTCGGCTGTCTTTTTTTAGCCAAAAGAAGAAACTATAATGCCCAGGAAAATTTTCAGATTTTTTATACTCAAATTGAAACCTTGGTCAGGATGATTCAGGCACTAATTAATTCACTTAACGATTAATACCATGGTCTGTTGACTGTGGTCTATGGACTATCGACTTCCTCATGAAACAAATTCCAAACATCATTACACTACTCAATCTCTTCTTCGGCTGTATTGCCATTGTTTATATTGTTCAGCCCGGGCTTGTGCCACTGTATAATACGGATAGCTTAACGCTGACGCCTGATGTTACAAACCTGGGAACACAGTATATCAGTATTCCCGAACAAATGTTTATGGCTTCATTATTTATCGGGCTGGCGGCTGTGGTTGATTTTTTAGACGGCTTTGTAGCACGATGGATGAAAGCGACTTCTGCTATCGGAATACAACTGGATTCATTGGCAGATGTGGTGAGTTTCGGTGTGGCGCCTTCACTGATCATTTACCAGTTCCTTCGCTTATCATTTGCACAACAGGAAAACGGTCTCGACATAAATACTATTTTTTTGTTACCGGCTTTTTTTATTGCCTGCGCCGGCGCCTACAGGCTTGCACGGTTTAATATTGATACGGAAAAAACAACTTATTTTAAAGGATTGCCAATTCCTGCAAATGGTTTATTGATAGCCTCATTTCCTTTAATATACTGGACAAGCAATTTTTCCTTTGTCATACAACTGCTGATCAGCCCCTGGTTTTGGTATGCAATTATTTTGGTGATGAGTTATTTGATGATCTCTAAAAAACCCATGCTTGCTTTAAAGTTTTCCGGCATTAGTATAAAAAAATTAATGCCGTTTATAATAATTGCGGTAGTAGCAATTATATCAGCCTTCTTTATTCAATGGCTGGCAGTGCCGTTAAGTTTTTTGGTATATGTTATTTTATCTTTGTTCAATAAACAATAGCAGTTGCCTGACACTTTTAAAGTGTCTGACAACTGTACAATAAAATCCTATTTTCAGTTATGACGTATAATGTTCAGATAAAAGTTATGTTATTAAAAGACCTGCTCGATCCGCAGGGAAAAGCGGTGCAGGCGGGATTAAAAAATCTTGGTCTTGGCGATGTAAATGATGTGCGCATTGGAAAGCACATTACTTTGCAGATCGATTCTGATTCAGAAGAAAAAGCAAAACAACTCGCTGACGAAGCCTGTAAAAAACTGCTTGCCAATCCTGTGATGGAATTTTATGAAATTGAAATGGTTAATTAATTTGATAATTTGAAAATATGCTAATTTGAAAATGGTGTGGCAGGCATTTTCAAATTTTCAAATTGCCACATTTTCAAATTAATTATGCTTTATCTCGTTCCCACTCCCCTCGGTAATTTAAAAGATATAACACTGCGTGCCCTTGATATTCTGAATGCAGTAGATGTTATTCTATGTGAAGACACGCGCACTTCATCCAAGCTGCTGCAACACTATCAAATCCAAAAACCTTTATCGCCTTATCATCAGCATAACGAGCATAAGATACTGGCTCATTTGATTGAGCAATTACAGGCCGGTAAAACAATGGCTTTAATTACAGATGCAGGCACACCCGGCATTTCAGATCCCGCATTTTTGCTGGTGCGTGAATGTTTAAAAAATAATATTAAAGTGGAATGCCTGCCGGGTGCAACAGCCTTTGTGCCTGCATTGGTCAATAGCGGCTTGCCGATAAACAGGTTTGTGTTTGAAGGCTTTCTGCCTTTAAAAAAAGGAAGGCATACCCTACTTACACAATTAAGCAATGAAGAGCGCACTATGGTTTTTTATGAAAGCCCTGTACGACTTGTTAAAACATTGCAGGACTTTATTAACTATTTTGGCGCTGAAAGAAAATGTAGTGTTAGCAGAGAGTTAACAAAGATGTTCGAAGAAAATTTTCAGGGAAGTTTGTACGAAGTTTGCGCTCACTTTTCAAACAAAACAGTGAAGGGTGAAATTGTTATAGTTGTTGAAGGCAAGATGTAATCGTTTATGAAAAAAGTGTTTTTTTTCTGTTTATTTTTTTCTGTACTCTTTATTGCAAAGGCCCAGGTAAAAAAGATACCCGCTGATGTCACCGACGCATTTACCACCCGCTATCCGCATGCAACAAAAGTGGAATGGAGAGATAAGCATCACTATTTTGAAGTGAGCTTTCAGTTAAATGGTTTTGACATCACGGCCGATTTTTCTTCCAACGGGGAATGGCAGAGCAGTGAACGTGTATTAGATTTTAACCAGTTACCCGATGAAGTAAGAGATGGATTCCTGAAAAGCAAATATGCCGACCGGCAAAAAAAAGATATCTACGAGTTACAGGAATCAGGTAAGCCTTTGCAGTATCGCATCACAGTTCAAAAGTCTGCAATTGAAAAAAAGAATTTATACTTTGATGTGAACGGACGGTTGTTAAAAGAAGCCATGTCTCTATAAAAAATTTTTTGCCTGGCATTTTGTGATAGATATTGCAATGCCTGGCATTTTTGTATCCGCAATTATTTGTAAAATGAAGACCATGAGAAAAATCGGGTTATTAAGCAGTTTGATCATGACATGTTTGATAGGTAAGGCGCAGCCAGACCGCTGGCAGCAACGCATTGCCTACAACATTAACGTCAATATGAACGTTGCCACTAACCAGTTTACCGGTACAGAAAAAATAGACTATTGGAATAATTCTCCCGATACACTCAACCGTGTTTTTTTTCATTTGTACTGGAATGCTTTCCAGCCAAACAGCATGATGGATATACGCAGCCGCGAGCTGGGTAAAACTGTTTTGGGAACAGACAGGGATGGTAACCCTGTATATGACTGGGACGATCGTGTAAAAGACAGGATACAACATTTGCAGCCCGGTGAAATTGGTTACGATAGTGCCGTGTTTGTAAAACTGAATGGCGTTGCTCAAAAATTGGTTTATCATGAAACCATATTGGAAGTGCAGTTAAAAACGCCTTTGTTACCGCACTCAAAAAACAGTTTTGAAGTTTCTTTTAAGTGCCAGGTTCCTCTACAGGTGAGAAGAAGCGGAAGGGATAATGCCGAAGGTATCCGTTACAGCATGAGCCAGTGGTATCCGAAAATGGTGGAATACGATTACCAGGGCTGGAATGCGAATCCGTATATAGCAAGAGAGTTTTATGGTGTTTGGGGTGATTTCAATGTGAACATTACTATTGATAAAAATTATATGCTTGCTGCCTCGGGCACGTTGCAAAATGCTAAGGAGATCGGGTATGGATACGAAACATCAACCGATAACCGTCAATCGTCAACCGGAACTAAAAGCGGTCAAGGGTCAACAGTCAACGGTCAACTCACATGGAAATTCGCCGCGCAGAATGTGCATGATTTTGTTTGGGCAGCGGACACGGCTTTCACGATGATCAAAAAGCAAATGCCTGATGGACCACTGTTCTATTTCGTGTATAAAAAAGTCGATTCGTTACAAAAAGCCTGGGAAAATGTTGCCAATACTGTTGAGAAAGCCTATCCATACATTGCAAAAACATTTGGCGCTTATCCATACAAGAATTATTCATTCATACAAGGCGGCGACGGCGGAATGGAGTACCCGATGGCAACCTTAATAAAAAATGCCAGTGTGGGTACCGCTATCCATGAATTCATGCATAGCTGGTACCAGGGTTTAATGGGCTCGAATGAAAGCTTGTTTCCATGGATGGATGAAGGATTCACCACTTACGCCGAACAAAGAGTAAGCAACTGGCTGAGAGGTGATACCGCGTTTGCCTTCACTAATTCCTATAATTCTTATTTCAGGATTGCAAAGAGCGGAAAGGAAGAAGCGCTCACTACGCATGCTGATCATTACAACACCAATTACGCTTATTCGGTGGCGTCTTATTCCAAGGGTTCGATCTTTTTATCGCAACTGGGTTATATAGTCGGGGATTCACTGCTTGATAAAATCATATTCGAATATTATAATGAATGGAAGTTCAAGCACCCCAATGCAAATGACTTTATACGCATTGCGGAAAAACTAAGCGGCATCCAATTGCAATGGTATAAAGAATACTGGGTATATACTACCAGGACAATTGATTATGCCATCGGGGATATTAATATGACTGGAAATAATGCGGCTATTGTGATAAAACGTTTAGGTTTGATGCCGATGCCTGTGGATGTTTTGATAACCTATAAGGATGGCACACAGGAACTGCATTACATCCCCATGAACCTGATGTATGGCGAAAAACCTGCTGAAAGCAGTGTAAACAGATTTGTGCATGATGAATGGAAATGGGTTGATCCGGAATATAGCTTTACTATCTCTAAAACTGTCACCGATATAAAATCAATAGAAATAGATCCGTCCCAGCGCATGGCAGATATGAACAGGGTGAATAATAAGATTGTGGTTCCATAGTTGTTTGCAGCAGGCTCATATCCTTGATAATAAAGACTTTGACGTAAAAATTGAAACGCATATTCAATGCCTTAACAGCGGTATTTTTAATTTTGGTGTAAACAGGGCGGCAGGCTATTTTTGCTTGCCTTCGGGAAATTAAAAAACTCAGAATGTTTCCAACCGGTTCTCGTGTCCTGACATACTGTTTAACATTCGTACTCGTACTCTTTATCCTGGTTTCATGCAAACCGCCCCAACGTACTGCATATTTCCAGGATGTTCCCGACTCCATTTCAGTAAAAAAAATCCTGCAAACGATGCCGCCTGAGGCAGCCGTTGTGCATCCCGATGATGTCTTGAATATCACTATTCAAACTTTGGATCCTTCAGCCAATACCATTCTTAACCAGGGGAACCTGCCTGTAAATTCAGGCGCCGTGTCTGGTGTGGACAACAACAATAACTCAACCACGCAGGCAGTTGTTGCTGGTTATCTTGTGAACAAAGAAGGCTATGTGCATTTGCCTTATATAGGAGATGTCCTGGTAAAAGACCTTACAACCGACCAGGTAAAAAGCGTGATCGCGCAAAAGATATCGGTTTATTTTAAGGATCCCGTGGTAAATGTGAGGTTCACAAATTTTAAGATCACGGTTTTGGGGGAGGTAAGAAACCCCACTACTTTTCTTGTGCCTAACGAAAACCCTACTATTTTTGATGCAATTGGTCTTGCCGGTGATATTACTTTATATGGAAGGCGCGACAATATAATGCTGATAAGAAACGAATCCGGGGGGAAAAAGAGCATTGTAAGAATTAATTTAGATAGTACTTCTGCGATAGCATCGTCTTATTTCTATCTTAAACCGAATGATGTTTTATATGTGGAACCTACTGCAGACAGGGTGGCGAGCACCAGCGAATACAGAACAAGGGATATAGCAATTATAGCGAGCGCCCTTTCTCTGATGATCGTAATTGTTGCCCGTCTTACCCAGTAACGCCCGGGCAATAAATACCGGGTAGAAAGGGATCAAATTCAAACGGGTTATTATGCAGGATTCGAATAATGGATTTGCCGCCAATAACACCAGTCCCCAGCGGGACGTGGATATCAATTTTATTGTGGCAAAAGTGCTTGGGAACTGGTATTGGTATGCAATCTCCGTAGGATTATTGCTTATCATCGGCATACTGATCGCTGTTTTTACTTCGCCACGCTATACAGTGAAAGGAAGAGTATTGGTGACGGGTTATAATTCACAGGGCAAAGCGGTAACAGGCACAGACGAATCTACCATATTGAAAGACCTCGGCATGTTCTCGGTGCCGAATTCGGTAAGTAATGAACTGGAGATCATTCATTCCCGCACTCTGGTTGAACAAACCGTGCGTGACCTTCAACTGAATGTTACCTATTGGGGCCAGGGAGATATCCGCTACGAAGAAATTTATAAGAACTCTCCTTATTTTATAAAGCTCCTGTCATTAAAAAATATAACAGACCCTGTAGAGTATGATGTACGGGTTGACGGGGATACCGTAAAATTTGAAGATGAAAACACCGATACCAGTTTTAAGGCTTCATTTGGCGACACGTTATATTTTAATTATGGAAGCTGGGTGCTTGTCAGGAACAATTATGTAACGGAAGCCAATCCGAAACACCAGTTGGGCATGGTCATCAACAGCTACAATGCTACCATTTACGTGTATATGGATGCTATTGAGGCAATGACGACGAATGATTATGTGAACATAATTGACCTTAGTATCAGCGGCCCAACCCCGCAGAGGAATGAAGACATGCTGAAGCATTTGATCAGTTTATACATACTGGCTGATGTGAATGATCATAATAAGATTGCTGACAGCACTATTACTTTTATAGATGCAAGATTGGCACGTGTGTCAAAAGAATTGTCGGGTATTGACAGGAATATTGAATCCTTTAAAAAAAGGAATAAACTTACAGACCTTACAAATGATGCACAGCAGGTTTTACAAAACAGCAACACAGTAACCCAAAGCCTGGCGGATAAGGAGGTGCAGTTACAAGTGGTGAGCGACCTGGAAGCGTATCTCCAGGATGAGCGCAATAATACGCGTGTTATGCCCACCACAGCGCCTATCAAAGACCCTGCATTTGTTGAAACACTGGATAAATACAATTCCATGCAATTGCAGCGGCAGACACAATTGCAAACATCCACGGAGGCGAACCCCAATGTAAAAAGCATGGATATCCAGCTTAGGCAATTGCGTGGCGACCTGTTAAACATGATGCGTACGTACAAACAAGGTATTAGCACCGAACAAAGACACCTGCAGTCACGCAATATGGAAATGTCGGGCTTGCTGGAAAAAGTGCCCACGCAGCAGCGCATGTTCCTTGATTTTACAAGACGCCAGAATGTGATCCAGTCTCTTTACCTGTATTTACTGCAAACCCGTGAGCAAACCGCTGTCTCCAAATCAAATAATATTGCTCCTATTCGTATTATAGATGAACCTATCCGGGGCCCGTTACCTTATTTCCCCAACATGATTCTTATTATTGCCGTTGCGCTTTTCCTCGGGTTGCTGATACCTTCTGTTGTTCTTTTTATGCGGGAACTGTTGAACACACGAATAAGATCGGCAGATGACATAACCAATTTAACCGATGTGCCTCTCCTTGCAAGGATCAATCATAACAGGTCGCCAAGGTACACGCTTGTTTTTAAAGATTCGGGTAATGAGGTTGCGGAGCAATTCAGGGCAATGAGAACCAACCTGCTCTTCCGGTTAACGGATGCTTCAGAAAAGGTTATTGTTACCACATCAAGCATGGAGAATGAGGGCAAAACATTTATTGCTGTAAATCTTGCGTGCTCACTTGCAGCGTCAGGCAAAAAAGTATTATTAATGGAAATGGATCTGCGGAATCCTTCCATTTACTCCATTATCAAAATTGGCAATTCTATAGGTTTTTCAGATTACATACTTTCAGATATTCGTACAACAGATGTTATAAGACCCTCAGGCGTTTATCCTGACCTTTATTTTATCAGTTCCGGATCGCTTTCGTCAAATCCTGCTGACCTGCTAACACGCAATAAAGTACAGCAGCTTTTTAACGAACTAAGAAAAGAATTTGAATATATTATAGTTGACTGCTCACCCGTGGGTATTGTTACAGATGCGCTGGTATTGAGCCGCTATACAGATTTGTTATTGTACGTGGTACGGCAGCGAACCACGTATAAAAAACAAGTAAACATTATACAGGCACTGGCTAATGAAAAAAGGTTCAAAAAGATTGATGTTGTTTTTAATGATATTAAACCGATACCCGGTTATGGATATGGTTATGGTTATGGTAATAAGCTTAAATATGGCTATTACAAGCAAAACATGCCATTCTATAAAAGAATTCCTGGAATTGGGAAGGTCATAAAAAAACTAAATAATTAACTGTCAGGATATTTGGATTGGCTATAAGATTACGCTGTTGCGTCGGTTACAGTACAGTCATATCTATCTCCCGTTTTTAATATGGTTAAAAAAAAGCAGGTCATACAATCCGGAGCATGGCAAATGCTCAATGTGAGTGTAAAATTGTTTTCACAATTTGCATATTATGCTGTCATGGCACGCCTGCTTTCGAAGGCCGAACTGGGGATTTTTGCATTACTCAATTCATTCATGAATTTTGGAAATATGCTGGGCGATGGCGGCATGGGAGACGCCTTGTTGCAACGAAAGCAAATTGAGAAGCAGCACATCAACGCAGCATTTTATTCAAGCATATTGCTCGCAGTAATTATTTATACTGCTGTTTTTTTCATAGCGCCCTGGGCTGCTGCATTTTACAACCAGCCGGCACTTACTTCTTCTCTACGCATATTCAGTGTGATCTTTTTGTTCGCAGCGATGTATTCTGCGTCGTTTTCGCAACTGCAGCGGCAATTTGCTTTTAAAAAAATATTTATTGCTGATGGGGGCATGTTATTGCTGTCAAACGTGCTGGGTATTATAATGGCGTATTATGGCCTGGGGCTTATGTCGCTTGTGTATTCCCAGATATTTTATTTCGGTGCTGAACTGCTGCTGCTTTTATATTTCCAGCCTGTGCCTTTTAATCTTGGCTTTACAAAACAACATGTAAAAGACCTGATCGGCTACGGAACCGGGTTAACGCTCATTCGTCTGAATACGTACGTAGTAAATTTTGGTATTATCCTCGAGGTTGGAAAATTAGTGTCGGCTTCCGTATTAGGTGTTTTTGACCGGAGCTTTCGTATCATGAATATCCCTCAGCGTTTTTTGTATGATATGATTCAACGCGTGATGATGCCCGCCATGGTTAAAAAAAGTGAAGGGGAGAAAGGAACTTATTTTGTGTTCTCAAAAACGCTTTCCCTCATTATTTCCGTGTTGCTTCCGTTAACGCTTTTCCTTATCTTATTCAGCAAGCAAATTGTTTTGGTCTTATTAGGTAAAAGATGGCTGGATGCCGCTCCTTTATTGCAAATATTCTTTCTCAATCTCCCGTTGCGCACCACGGCGAGCCTTGGAGATACCCTGTTGCGTGTACATGGATTTATAAAACTAAACCTGGTGCGAAAGGTGCAGAACTCCATCATAATTTGCATACTGATATATATTGGCTACCTGATAAACGGTTTAACCGGCATCGCCTGGGGGATTTTTATTGCTACTATAATATCCTACATAATGATGATGGCAATCATCAGGGGAAAGATCTTTCCTTCAAAATGGAAGAAACTTATTTTTAAACCATATTATAACGGCTTTCGCCTGGCGATTTTTGGTGTGCTGCCCTGCTTGCCTGTTTATTATGGACTTCATTTTTTTATTGAATACGAAGTACTTGCTTTTGCAATACTCTGTGCCATAGTATGCGCCGTGGGTGCTTACCTGTTTGTGAAAAAGCCGGCTCTTCTTGGAAGCGATATTGCTTATATCCAGCCAGACCTTTTGCAGATGTTTAAAAGATCAAATAGTAAACAGAAACCTGCAACGGCGATGCCTGCCGAAGGAAGCGCATAACACCTGGCCTGAAATTTTAGATAATTTTGAACCTGTAAAGCAAAACTGATAAGTGTTTTCCCCTGTTTTAAATACAAAGCCTGGCAGCAAAGCTTCGTTTTTCGGGTTTAGCGATGTTCAGTTTTTAGGTATCATGCTTGTTATAAGCGGGGCGCTGTATTATTGCCTTACTGAATCAACCAGCACACTCCTCGTGGCGATTGCCATACCATTATGTTTGTATCACCGGGCTTATATTTTTCCCATGCTGCTTACCGTTTCTCTCTGCCAGGGCGCCTTACAGGAAGCGCAGGTAACCGGCAGCGGTACCACGCAGGATGTCTCTTATGCGGAAACGCTCATCATCGCCGCGTTATCTCCTATATTGTTTTATGACCTTACGACGCAAAGAAGCCGCATCATCCCGTTCAGGTTCGTGATCTTTTACGCGATATTTTTTTATTTTGTTTACCAGGGTTTGTTTGTGTATTACCAGCACCCGGAAAATTATCTCCGTTTGGAAATTCCGTCAGCGAGATATGCTGCCGTGCTGCATTCTATAATTAAATCAATTAAGATCCTTTTTTATCTTTTTTTCCTGAGAGTATTGATAAACTATCCTGCGGAAAAAAATATCCGCATGCTTGAATTGACAAGGCGTTTTATACCTTTTATTTTGATAGTGCTGGCCATCAATTTGCTCGTGAACGGGCGGTCTCAAAGCGGCGTTGGTTACACCGGAACTATTCAAATGGGTGATGCACATCACGGAAGTTTTACCGCACAGCTTTGCGCTATGAGCATATATTGCTTCATAACGCTTTTCAAACCGAAAGTCAGCATAATTACAAGGGGCTTTGCTTTCGCGGCCATTGCGGCAGTTGGTGTTTCCATCATGTTGATGGGTTCAAGGAACGGCCTGCTTTCTTTCGCGCTGGTTTGCGGTATTGGATTTTTCATCCACCTGAAAAATAAAAGTTTAGGCTTTCAGTTCACAATGGTAGTACTGGCGATCATCGCGGCAACCATTACGATCATCCTGTCGCTTAATTCACCTACCGTACAAAGGGCAATTTATATGACGGAAACAAGAGGCGGCGGCGACCGGGTTTATTATTGGAAGGCCGGTGCAAAAGCTTTATCGGAGAATCCTGTTTTTGGCATGGGTGGCGACGAAAGTGCATCCCAGGGCGCGGTAGCGGCCTTTGCGCCACCCGGCGTGCAGGATAAAGTGATGCATAATACCTATATGGAGATGGCAGTTGAGTATGGAATTTTCGGAGGTATATTCTACATTATTTTAGTAGTTTTTGCTTTAACCTGGGGTTACAGGCTGTACAGGTATGCATTGGCCAAAAAGGAACTGGTTATTACCGCGCCTGCGATAAGTTATTTAATACTGATGGTGGCAGCCATATTTATCAGCGATATCTGGGATACGGCCATCTGGTATAACCTGAGCATGGTGCTGGCGCTCGCTATCCAACTGGTATATGATAAATACATTCATAAGAGGAGAGTAAATAGGCGGCTAACTTATGCGGAAAGCGTAGCCATGTAATCTTGTTCCCCCCTCAGGGGATGGGGGCTGTATTCATTCTCTTTCCACCACTTCTCCACAGTGCAGATAGTGTTAATTTCTTCATTTATAAATATAATTATGTTCGCAGTTGCTAAGGCGGATACAATTTTGCCTGTAAAAGCGTTTGAAAGAGTATTCATCAGGTTTATTTAAAAAAAGTGTATGAAATTAAAGCAGCTTGAAATAAAAGGTTTTAAAAGCTTTGCTGATAAAACCATCTTAAATTTTGATGAAGGCGTTACCGGTATCATCGGCCCCAATGGCTGTGGTAAAAGCAATATCATTGATTCGATCCGATGGGTGATCGGTGAACAAAAGATATCCCAACTGCGGAGCGAGAACCTGGAGGCGCTTGTTTTTAATGGCTCGAAAACCCGTTCTGCCAGCGGGCTTGCAGAAGTTAGCCTCACTTTTGAGAACACTAAAAATCTGTTGCCAACAGAATTCAATATCGTTACCGTTACGCGCCGGTTCTTTAAAAATGGTGAAAGTGAATATCGTTTGAATGATGTTGCCTGCCGCCTGAAAGACATTCATAATCTGTTTTTGGATACCGGCGTCAGCAACGATAGTTATGCCATTATTGAATTGGGCATGGTGGATGACATCATTAAAGATAAAGACAACAGCCGGCGCAGGATGCTGGAACAGGCAGCCGGCATCACTATCTATAAAACAAGAAAAAAAGAAGCAAAGCTTAAGTTGGATGCTACCGAAAATGACCTGAACCGCATTGAAGACTTATTGTTCGAAATACAAAACCAGTTAAAAGTTGTAGAAAGCCAGGCAAAGAAAGCAGAGAAATACCACGAGATAAAAAAAGAATATAAGCAAGTTTCTATTGAACTCGCTAAAGCCGCGTTGGAAGGATTTAATCTCACTTACAAAGAGCTCAACAGGCAACAGGAAGAAGAAACAGATAAAAAGCATGCTTTGGATGCGGAGATCGCAACCGGCGATGCGGAACTGGAAAAAGACCGTATTGATTTTCTTGCACAGGAAAAAGCTTTGCAGGAACAACAGTATAATTTTAATGAACTTGTTCAGCAGTTGCGGGCAAAGGAAAATGAGAAAAACCTCGCTTCGCAGCGACTGCATTACTTAAAGGAAAAAGACGCTTCACTGAAAGAATTTTTAAATCGCGCAACCGGCCAGTTGAAAAATATTGAAGACTCTATTCAATATACACAACTGCAATATCAAAAAGAAGAAGGCGCCTTGCAACAACTGAAGGAAAAACTGGAAACATCAAGAACGGAAACAGAAGCAAAAAGAACCTTGCTGGACGAAAAACGTTCTTTAACAGACAAGGTACGCAGCACACATTTGCAATCACAACGCAAACAGTTTGATGCAGAAAAGAAAGTGGCCGTTGCGGAAACATCGGTGCATAATCTCCAGCGCAGTTTATTGCAGGCTGAGCAGGAACAACAAAACCGGGATGCACAAATAAAACAATTGGAACAGGAGGTTGCATCGAAAGCAAAAGCGCTTGAGGAAAAGCAATTGTCGTTGCAGCAATTAAAAGAGCAACATGAATTAACACGGCAGCAGATATTGCAATCACAAAGCGAATTGGAAGTGTTGCGTTTAAAACTGACTGAAGAGAACAGGAAGCTGGATGCAAAACGCAATGAGCATGACCTCTTGAAGAGCCTTGTTGATTCCATGGAAGGATATCCTGAAAGTGTTAAGTTCCTGCACAAGAATGCCCAATGGAACACACAGGCGCCGATTCTTTCAGACATAATTTACGTGCAGCAGGAATACCGCACAGCGCTGGAAAATGTGTTGACGCCGTATCTGAATTATTACATCGTCAACAGCCTCGAAGAAGGTTTGAATGCTGTTGAATTATTGGATAAAAGTAAAAAAGGCAAGGCTAATTTTTTATTGTTGGATAAGATAGCGGACATTAATATAGATGCGCATCAGCCTGATCACACCATTAAGGCAATGGACGTGATTGAAGTGGATGAGCAATATAAAAAGCTTGCTGAATATTTGTTGGCCAATGTATTCATCGCTGAAAATGATGAAGCGCTGAATAACAGTAATGGCGCTGTTGTACTGGAGCGTTCGGGTAAATACGTAAAAGGAAAATATACACTCACCGGGGGTAGTGTTGGTTTGTTTGAAGGAAAACGTATTGGTCGTGCAAAGAACCTGGAGAAGCTGCGCGAAGAAATTGCTGCCCAGGAAAAAATTGTGGCTGAATTGAAAGCGAACATCCAGCAGAAACATAACCAGGTGATCGGCTATAATGAGCAGTTGAAAGAGAGCGTGATCAAACAAACGGAAACAGAGATCAACCAGCTTACCAACAATCTTTTTGCATCGCGTAATAAAATGGAAAACCTGCAATACTCCCGGCAAAATGCGGCCAGGCAAATGGAAGAGATGCAGGCGCGGCTGCAGGACGAGCAGGAAGTGATCGAAACCTTACGGGAAGATCTGGCATCATTAAATGAGGAATTAAGTGCAACCACCGCTGCCATAAAAGAAGCAGAAGAAGCTTATAAAACGTCGGAACAGGATTATCGCACTGCATCAGGCAATTTTAATGAGACCAATATCGCATTCACACGTTTGCAAAGCAAGCTTACTGCGCTGCAGCAGGAAGTTAACTACAAGCAAACGCAGTTAAAAGAGCTGCATACGCAGATCGGGCAAAACAAAACACAGTCGGAAGAAGTAAGCGCGCAAATAACAGAAGGCACGCAAATATTGGCAACTACAGAAGAAGCATTGCACACTTTGTTGCATACAAAAGAAGCGGAAGAAAAGAAGCTCAATGAAGCAGATACAGCTTACTATAATCATCGCAATGCCTTGCAGGAAAAAGAAAGCGTGCTGCGTCATAAAACAAAGACAAGAGAAATAATTGAGCAATTGCTTGCTGAAATAAAAGATAAGCTGAATGACCTGAAATTAAATCTTGCCGGCATGCGCGAACGTTTGCATGTTGAATTTAGAATTGAATTGGATGATATTTTAGATGAGGCGCGCACCACCACTTCAACAACAGAAGAACTGCAGGCTGCAGCAGACCGCATGCGCAAACGTTTGGAAAATATCGGTGAGGTAAATCCAACCGCTATCGAAGCTTTTGTTGAAATGAAAAAACGGTATGAATTTATTCTCGAACAAAAGCAGGATTTGGTAAGTGCTAAAGAAAGTTTGCTGCAAACCATTGAAGAAGTGGAAGCCACGGCGAACCAGCAGTTCCTTGATACCTTCAATAAAGTGCGCGAAAATTTCCAGCGCGTGTTTAAAGCTTTATTTACTGAAGAAGATACTGCTGATCTTATTCTTGAAAACCCCGATAACCTTGCGGAAACAAGTATTGATATCATTGCAAAACCTAAAGGCAAAAAGCCATCCAGCATCACACAGTTAAGCGGCGGTGAAAAGACATTAACGGCTACTGCTTTATTGTTTTCTATTTATCTTATCAAGCCCGCGCCATTCTGTATCCTTGATGAAGTGGATGCACCGTTAGATGATGCCAACGTTGGAAAATTTACCAACATGATACAGCAGTTCAGCGATAACTCACAGTTCATCATTGTTACGCATAACAAGACAACTATGAGTACGGTTGATGTGATCTATGGCGTAACCATGCAGGAGCCCGGCGTAAGTAAATTGGTGCCGGTAGATTTCAGAAGTTTGAATTAATATTTCTGATGCCGGATTTGTTGATATCTGATTGTAAGTGAAGACTGGCTCAGTTTCGAAAACTGAGCCAGTCTTTTTGTACTTAAGGTCAATGTCTGCAGAAATCATCCGTCATGTTTCTTCAATACTGATCAATGGTTCAAGCTGTCCCAACTCTTCATCGGTAAATATTCTTGATTCTATAAAGAAGCGTACGCCCAGCGGAATTTCCAGGGAGAAGCTGCTGCCTCTCCCGGGCGTTACACTTAAAATGAGTTGCGTATGTTTCCAGTATTCAAACTGGTCGGCATTCATGTAAAATTTACAGCCTTCTACTTCGCCTAAACAAACATCGCTGTTACCCACGCGGAATTCCCCTGCCTCAAAACACATGGGCTGGCTTCCATCGCAACAGCCGCCGCTTTGATGAAACATCAGGGGGCCATGCATGGCTTTCAATTTTGCAATAAGCTCTTTCGCTTTATCGTTGGCTATTACTCTTTGAACCGGCATGATCATATTTTTGATTGCTGATTTAAGGATTTAGACAAACCTTACAATCACAAAATCCCGAAATAAAAAAGCAGCAGCACGAACGCTGCTGCCTGCCTCTCTGACGATCGATTGCTAATCTAAAAAAATCCAAGCTTTTGTTTGCTGTAAGAGATCAGCATGTTCTTTGTTTGCCGGTAGTGGTTAAGCATCATCTTGTGTGTTTCCCTGCCGAACCCTGATTTTTTATAACCGCCGAATGGTGCGTGTGCCGGGTAAGCGTGGAAACAGTTCACCCAAACACGGCCTGCCTGTATAGCCCGGGGCACCTGGTACATTTCATGTGCATCCCTTGTCCATACGCCGGCGCCCAGTCCATATAGGGTTTCGTTAGCGATAGCAACGGCTTCTTCAGCATCTTTAAAAGTGGTAACTGATGTTACGGGCCCAAAAATCTCTTCCTGGAAAATGCGCATTTTATTGTTGCCTTTAAAGATAGTTGGCTGGATATAATAACCATGCTCCAGGCCGCTGTTTTGATGGAAGGCTTCCCCGCCGCATAGTACTTCTGCACCTTCCTGTTTGCCGATATCAAGATAGCTGAGTATTTTGTTGTACTGGTCTTCTGAAGCCTGTGCGCCCATCATCACGGTTGAATCTAACGGGTTGCCCATTTTAATGGCTTTGGTGCGCTGCAATACCCTGTTCATAAATTTATCATATATCTTTTCATGCACCAATATGCGGGATGGGCAGGTACAGACCTCACCCTGGTTTAAGGCGAACAATACAGCGCCTTCCACCGCTTTATCGAAAAATTCATCATCCGCATCTGCTACGGATTCAAAGAAAATATTGGGGCTTTTTCCTCCCAGTTCCATAGTAACCGGGATAATATTTTCGGAAGCATATTGCAGTATCAAACGGCCGGTGGTTGTTTCCCCTGTAAAGGCAACCTTGTTCACTTTGGGTGAGGAAGCAAGCGGTTTCCCTGCTTCAGGACCAAAGCCTGTAACAACATTTAATACACCTTTTGGTAATATGTGTCCTGCCATTTCCATTAAGCACATAATGCTGGTAGGTGTTTGCTCTGCAGGTTTTACCACAACTGTACAACCTGCAGCCAGAGCAGGCGCGATCTTCCAGGCTGCCATTAACAAGGGGAAATTCCACGGTATGATTTGCCCAACAACCCCTATGGGTTCATGAAGATTAATGCTTACGGTGTTCTCATCATGCTCGCTGATCGTGCCTTCTTCACTACGGATAACGCCTGCAAAATAACGGAAGTGGTCAATTACCAGCGGTATATCCGCGGCTCTTGTTTCGCGGATGGCCTTGCCGTTATCAATGGTTTCAACAACAGCAAAATATTCAAGATTATCTTCAATAAGCTGTGCGATCTTCAGCATTAAATTGCTGCGGTATGCCGCCGCTGTTTTGCTCCATGTTTTAAAAGCTTCGGTGGCTGCATCGATGGCTTTATCAATATCTTTTGCATTGCCTCTCGCTGCCTTTGTAAAGGGCTTGCCATCAATAGGAGAGATATTGTCAAAATATTCACCACTGCTGGGCGCTACCCATTCGCCATTGATATAATGGTCATATTTTTCTTTGAACTTTGGTCTTGCAGCCACATTTGATTGTGGAGCTGCTGTTGTTGTTGTACTCATATGAAAGCATTTTTAATCGTTATTTTAATACCCGAACTTCTTACATAAAACTTTCAGTCGGTAATACATTCGTACTCTTTTATAGCACAATCGTACTTTAAGATATATGGAAGGGTACGAATGATTACCTTAGTGATAAACAGGATTGTTGTGGCCGCAAAAAATTATTTAAACAAAATAGATCTTACACATCCCAAATACCTGCAGACGCTGGTGGAGAACAGGCGCGTATTCAATTTAAAGAATTGCGAACTGAATGTTTTTGAAAGCTACCAGGAAACTTACCGTGTGCCGTTAACTTTTAATGATTTTGTTATTACGAGCATGGTGCGCGGCAAAAAGATCATGCATTTATTTGATCAGCCGGCATTTGATTATTTACCCGGCGAAACGGTGATCGTTCCCGCTAATGAAACCATGGTAATTGATTTTCCCGAAGCAGATGCTACGAATCCAACACAATGTATTGCTTTGGCGGTTGATGCGCCTTATGTGAATGATACATTGAATTACCTGAATGAATTTTACAATGACACAGATATAAAGCATAGCTGGAAGTTGCAATTCAACCAATATCATTTTGCCAACGACAATGAAGTAACGGCCATTATCAACAAGCTTATCCGCGTTTGCAGCAGTACAGATAGGGCAAAAAATATTTATGCCGACCTCAGCCTGAAGGAATTGCTGATACGGCTGGTGCAAAGCCAGCATTTAATGCAGGTGAGTATGGAAGCAGGCAATGAACAAAATAAAAGCAGGTTGCATTTTGTGTTGAATTTTATTCATGAACATATTTCAGAAAAAATTTCTGTCGATACTTTATCCCGCAAAGCCTACCTGGGCCGCAACGATTTTTTTAAATGGTTCAAAGAGCAGTTTGGCATAACACCACTGGAATATATCAACCGTGAACGAATAAAACTTGCCAAGCAATTGCTGGCCGATCCAAAGAATACCATCAGCGAAGTAAGTTATCAATGCGGGTTTAGTGATATCAATTATTTTGTGCGCCTCTTCAGAAAAACAGAAGGCATTACTCCCGGCACTTATAAAAATTGTTTGCGGTATAAGTAAGATTTCTCTTTCCAAGGAATAAATAGTAGTACTCAACAATCAATAATCATTATAAGGTTTTTGTAATTGAAAATTGTTTATTGTGTATTGAATCCCGGTTCGTATTTTCTTTGTACTCACCTTTTTATTTTTTATTGGTGAAAACCTGCCTGCCGGTGATGGCCTGCATACGATGAACAGGTCGACGGGTGATTTTGAACGACATTGTTTTGAACCCCTGCATCCTGAAAAATTAAACCGGCCACCCCAAAAGAAATTCGCCCACTGGGGAAAATGATAAATCGGGTACACAAACGCAAAAGGCATGGACGGCCGTTTCTTCTCAGGATAGCGTGCTGTGGATCGGTTATTGGGTTTTTACTTCGCCGGAGCCATTTGTTCGATAATTCCTCATATTAGTTTCTTTGAAACCTTACTTTCTACTTCTTTTAAAAAATCAACTTTTTTTATGGCAAGAAAAACCAGGAACCTTTTCCCTGCATGCTAAAGACTATCTTTAACATTGATAAAGTTTGCAAAAAATTACCCGCCATTGCTATAACAAAAATTCATCTCCTCAAATTCTTACGAAATATTCAGGCTGGTTATGATCGTATCGAATGTCATTGATCTAAGTTGATGGAATTCCAGAATGGGTTGCTGATGTCATTCTCTGTAAATAAACTGAACCATAAATTGACTTTTTGATTCTTCTTTATTAACATAAAATAAAAAAGTATGAAAACAATTCTTCTTAGCTCATGCACAGTTTTTCTCTCTTTCTTTATTTTTTCTTACGATGAATTAACTGCACAAACAGGCAACTGGAAGCTGGCAGGCAATAACCTGGCCGGAACTGAAAAATTAGGCAGCCGGAACAATGTTGATCTTAAGATTGTTACAAACAATGTTACCCGCATGACATTAAAAGGAAATGGAAAGATAGGAATTGGTACAGCGAACCCGGCAGTTTTGCTGGATATCAGAGCTTCAAATGGCGCCGGGAATAAAGACATTTTGCATATCAACCATCCTGGTCTTTTTAATTCAGGGGACGAAGCTCAGATAACATTCACACAGGCGGCAAATCCGATAGGCCGTATCTCCAGTTATTATCAGGGTAATAATACCGATTGGGGACTTAAATTTTATACTTACAGCAGTAATCTTAATACAAACCCTGCAATGACTATCCAGGGCAACGGCAGCATAGGAATAGGCACTAATTCGCCTGAAGGCAATTTGCATATATTCAGGGGCAGTGCAGGCACAGTTACCGCTAATGCTAATTCGCCACTGGTTATTGAAAATGGCGCAAATAATTACATAAGCTTGCTTACGCCTTCAGGAAACGAAAAAGGAATCATATTTGGAGACAATCTTAACCCCGCTGATGGAGGTGTATTATACGATGGTTCTAATAATATGCGATTCCAGACAAATGGAAATGTTACGAGAATGACGTTATCCGGTTCCGGAAATCTTAGTTTCCAGGGCGCTGGAACAGGTGTTCTTTTTAATGGAGGGTCGTATATAATCGGCGAAACCGGTACGCAGATCTTAGCACACGCTGAATTTAATCCGGATAATGATGATAATCACAGCCTGGGATCTTCCACTAATCGATGGACAGATGTTTGGGCGATTGATGGTACTATCAATACTTCCGATTTAAGGGATAAAACTAATGTAAGAGATCTGGATTATGGATTAAAAGAAATAATGCAATTGCGGTCTATTCGTTTTAACTGGAAAAATCCCGTTGCAGAAAAAAAAGATAAGCTTGGTATTGCAGCCCAGGAAATTCAAAAGGTATTGCCGGAAGTAGTTAGAGATTATGATTATATTATAGATGAAAAAACCGGGAATACCCAAAAAATGCCCGCTGCTCATTTAGGCGTGATGTATGCGGATATTATACCTGTTCTCATCAAGGCTATCCAGGAGCAACAGGAAAAAATAAGCAGCCAGGACAAGAAGATTGAAGAGCTGACAAAATTGATACAGCAGCAGGTTTTGCAACCCACGATTTCATTAGGTAATGGTGATGCAACAGCGGCGTCTATTAAAAGTGTTACTCTCGAACAAAACATTCCCAACCCTTTCAATAAAACAACAACCATTAAGTATAGCTTACCACAAAAGTTTACAACTGCTCATATTGTAATTACAGATAAGAACGGTAAAACGCTTAAGCAAATAAATATTTCCCGTAGCGGTGGTAAAGAAACAATTAACGTTGATGCCGCTGCCCTGTCTGCAGGTGCTTATAATTATTCTTTGGTTGTTAATGGAAGAATAATAAGCTCCAGGCAAATGTTGTTAGCACGATAATAACAGGCTTGCATTGTCACAAGGCCTCAACGGTACCATTGGTTTAACTAACTATCGGATCTTATACTATTTCCATATGCACTGATTACTCTTCTATGAGGTTCAGTTGCTCAATTGATATATGGCCGTATTTGCAGCATAACATAAGGGGAAAATACGGGCCACAAGCCGGGCATTTCACTGTAGGTATATGCTATACATCAACATTAAATTTATTGTTTATAAGCATTAGATTAAAGATTCCACATCTAAAACATCGTTTATGAAATATCTGAGGAGCATCTTAAAAATCACTCTTAAACTACCCAAAATGAAAAAATTATTATATGTGGGCTTACTGTCATGTATTGTAATTTCCTGTACGAAGGAAAAATCAGGAATATACGGACCAAAAAACAATGATGCCATAACACATAATAGCGATACTTTATATCCTGCCGGAGTCATCCCGGATGACCCGTCCCTGGTTGAAAAAATTGGTTATTA
This sequence comes from Parafilimonas sp., assembly GCA_036274175.1. Classification (GTDB taxonomy): domain Bacteria; phylum Bacteroidota; class Bacteroidia; order Chitinophagales; family Chitinophagaceae; genus Parafilimonas. The sequence goes on along the minus strand of DASUGF010000001.1, from coordinate 127,696 downwards.
TGTTACGGATAGCCGGGCATTAAGGTTTCCTTCCTCCGTTGACCTTTCAAATAAAATGCCGGCTGTACGCAGCCAGGGAAATCAGGGATCGTGTGTGGGGTGGGCGGTGGGTTATTATTGTAAAACTTACCAGGAAGTGGTAGAAAGAGGTTGGAATGCTAATACAAATGCCTACTCGCCTTCGTGGGTGTACAACCAGATTAACGGAGGGAAAGATAATGGCTCTAAAGTCGCCGATGCAATGAATTTGCTGGCAGACGATGGCTGTGATTTTTGGGATAATTTTCCTTATTCTGCAGCAGACCATACGACACAGCCTGATGGAGGCTCCATAGGCAATGCAAAGCATTATAAAGCATCTTCCTGGAAATATGTAAAAAAAGAAGTTGATGATATTAAAAGTTTGTTAGCGTCCGGTAAAGTCGTGGTTATTTCGTTCGACATACATCCTGATTTTGATGATTTGGATGAAGACAACGAAGTATATGATGATTTTTCTGACAGCAGTAGAGGAAGTCATGCCGTATGCGTGGTAGGATACGACGACAACCGGGAAGCTTTTAAACTCGTTAATTCCTGGGGAAGATCATGGGGTATAAACGGCTATGGCTGGATCGCTTACGATGTAATACCAGATATTAATAAAGCGTACGTACTCACCGACAAACCGAATGTGTACGATACAAAATATCTTATTGGAGATTTTGATGCCGACAAAGTGCAGGATATATTTACAACTAACCTTAGCGCCTGGTATGTTTCCTGGGGCGGAACAACGGGGTTAAAAAAAATCAATACGTGGGGCTCCGGAGGTGATTTTAAATTAGGTGACTTCAATGGCGATGGAAAAGCAGATGTATTCTATGCAGACGGAAGCCAATGGAGGGTTGCCTACTCCGGTACCGGTAAATGGAAAACAATTAATATAGCATCCGAGAAGACAAACCTGCTTGCATTGGGAGACTTTAACGGAGACGGCAAATCCGACGTCTTTTTTGCCAATGGAAGCCAATGGAAAGTTTCGTATTCGGGCACCGGTAAGTGGACAATCATCAATACTGCGTCTGAGAACACCGGTAAACTTGCTTTAGGCGACTTCAACGCCGATGGGAAGGCGGATGTATTTTATGCTGACGGAAGCCAATGGAAAGTTTCGTATTCAGGCACCGGTAAGTATGTTGTTATTAATACTTCCGGCGAAATAACAGCCAGCCTCAAATTGGGTGACTTCAATGCCGATGGAAAGTCCGACGTTTTTTATGCTAATGGAAGTGAATGGAAAGTTTCTTATTCCGGGACCAGTAAATACACAGTTATTAACACCGCTATTGAAACGACGGGCGCCTTAAATTTTGGCGATTTCAATAAAGATGGCAAATCAGATGTTTTTCACGCGCTTACTTCTTCCTGGAGAGTATCATGGTCTGGTTCGTCCAGGTGGAAAGTATTATAGGTTAAGATTTGCATGTTGAACGCTATTTTTCCTGTTAAATGAAGAACAGCAAAAACAAATTGATGAATTAAAAACGATGATAAGCAATAACAACAACGTGTACAAATCAGCGCGACGGTTAATGATGCTTTTCTCGATCAAAACATTCCTAACCCTTTCAATAAAACAACAACCATTCAATATAGCCTGCAACAAAAATCTATGAATGCTCAAATTGTAATTACAGATAAGGATGGTAAAGCTTTAAAGCAAATAAATATTTCCGGCAGTAATAAAGGAACAGTAAACATCGATGCTGCTGCGCTTTCTGCGGGAGCATATTATTACTCCCTGGTTGTTGATGGAAGAATGATAAGTTCAAAGCAAATGGTATTGACAAAATAATTGTTGCTGCAGGTTAGTTAATATACATTATAGTAATGCAAAAAGCTTTGGATAAATGACAAACTTTGCCAAAGCTTTTTTATTTGAAAATACATAAATATTGTCTCCTGTACACAATGAAGTTAATTCTGGATGCGCAAAGGTTTTTGATGTGTCGTGCAACCCTGGTATAAACTTAGTGCAATCTCTGTGCTTCAACCCCGTGGTTTCTGTGGTTTAAAATTTTGCTACAGAGTTTTTTAGAGTAATTGCACTCAGTTACGCACAGCAAAAAAATATTACAATAGCATTATAACTGAGAGATCATTGATAGAAACAATGATCTCAATTTTCTTTAGCAGGTATATATCAGAATTATGGTTATAGAACTGAATATTAATTATAAATATTTGACCGCATCGCGGTCAAATGTTTTTAACTTAATGATATATTGTTAAACAGCAGGAATAATTTCAGCTAACATTTCATTTCCTGTTTTATCATAATAGGTGCAGGTCATGGCTTTCGTATCCACCTTCCATTTTTCTACACCTGATTCGGCGCAGTCGTTGCAAAAAGTTAAGTAATCAGTTTTGCCCTGCTGATGTGCTTTTAATTTTTTTTCAAATTGAGCTGCATCAGCTTCATCTGAAATAGTCTGTGCATTATATTTTTTATCAGATGAAATTGTAAAATCATTGTTTCCGAAATAATCTGTATGCCCATCAGCAACATAGGTTTCATAATTGATAACACCAAGTGCAATTAAATCCTGTACATAAGCCGGGAAATCTGCACCGCTTTTTACTTTTGAATGTGCTGCTTTGATCTGTTCAAGTGTAAACATGGTTTAAATTTTTATTTGTCAGTGATGTTTACAAAACTCGAACAATCTCAAAAGCTGTGATTGTAAAAAATCGTTTATGATAAAAACCGCCTGAAATTTTCAGGAGTATCCCCGGTGTATTGTTTGAAATCTTTTATGAAATGCGACTGGTCGAAGAAATTATTTTCATAGGCAATAGTGGTAAGTGATTTCTCTACGCCTACATTGTTCAACACTGTATTAAATCTTACGATGGAGGCAAATTTTTTTGGCGATGTCCCCACTATTTTTCTGAATCGTTTCTCCAGCGGGCTTTGGCTGATGAAGAGCTTTTCGTGAAGCTCTTTAATTTTGATCACGCCTTTGGATTGATAAATTAATTTAACTGCTTCTATAACTAACTTATCATCCTGCCTTTCTTTCCACTGCGATAGAAGAAATTGTTCAACGATGCGAATGCGTTGCAGATCTGTTCGGGCATTCGCCAGTTTTTCTTCGGTTTGCGCAACTTCGGTTTTATCAAACAAATTATCCAGCGAAATGCTTTGATTAAAAAATTCGTTTGCAGGGCATGTGGTAAAATGTGCTATACCGGTTTCTGTAAAATAAACAAGAACAGTTCCGGTGTTGGGTATGTTTTTAAAAATCCTGAATGTATCCTGCAGTCCTGTTATACCCGACCCGGCCAGCGCATTTTCCCTGTTATCTTTTACAGAATGCAACTGACCTTTATACTGAAACCCGATAACAAGACCTGAAGAAGGTAAAACCTTATACGTTTGTGCATCTGTGTTTTCGGAAATGGCGAAGTAGTGTACAAATGGTTTTAGCTTATCTGTTGGTATGAATTTATCAAATCGCATTATCTTGATGTTGCATTATCTGAATAGGTTAAACTCCGCATATTTTTTTTGACATGAAAGTACGTTTTACAGATATTATTGAAAAATACCAACGACAAAGTGTTACATTTCAAATTTTCATTTTTGTATAATTTTCCGGTCGGTGAGGACACACAACCGGTAGCGGGCTCTACCTGCGAATGCCCCACCTACCTGCGAAAAATTGTTTATGATAAAAATCGTTTTAAATTTTTACGGATGATGTTTCACATAACACTTAAACAGTAAACTGCCGCAAATGATGATCAGCATGCTTATAGGAAAAATATCAAACTTGTTCCTTTGTCATTGGGCCAAAGAAATCAATATATTACTCCATTTTTAAACCACATAGAATCATAGGCACATAGTTATAACACATAGTTGAATGATAAACAAAAAGATATTTAAATGCTTAAATGCTTTAACATATCAGGTTATATTTTTAAATAAAGGTAGAAAGCTCTTGTAAATAATTTGTTTTCTTTTCTATCGGGAGAACAATCCAAAACTAATGTGAAACTTATGTATTTATGTGCCTATGTGGTTTAATTTGCTCTCGCATGTATGTTTGCAGAACTTCAAATTAACGAGCCTATAATTGTCCTCACTTCAACTGAAGATCACACTGATCTCTTCACTTCAATCACAACCGATTTGCTCGTAGGTGTATTACTTTTTTCTGCAGTAGATGTTATCGGTACCAGCACATTGGTTTCCGGAAAATAAGTAGCGCAACATTGTTCCGGGATTTGATAAGGTATAACCAGAAACTTGCGGGCAACACGTTCCCTGCCATCATGATAATTATACAGATCAACAACATCCATTTTTTTCAGGTCGCGTTGCTGCATATCTTTTTCATTCATCAGGATAACGCGACGCTCATTTTTAATGCCGCGATAGCGATCATTTAAATCATAAATCGTAGTGTTGTACTGATCATGACTTCTTATCGTCATCATCAATAACTCATCGTCTTTAACCTGTGGCAGGGTTGCCTTGCTGATAGTAAAATTTGCTTTCAGATCATCTGTGGGAAAAGCTCCGTGTCGCGATGCGTTCGGAAGATAAAAACCGCCTTTCTCCCGCACCCGTTTGTTGTAATTATCAAAACCCGGGATCGTTCTTTCTATCTCATCGCGGATTAGATCATAGTTCTTATGAAATGCAAGCCAGGCGATCTTTGTATGGTTACCCAATACTTCATGTGCGAGGTGACAAACAATGGCCACCTCACTCATTAGTTCCCTGCTTACCGGTTTCAGATTGCCTTTGCTTTTCTGTACTACACCCATCGAATTCTCGCAGGATACAAATTGTTCTGCGCCGTGCCGGATATCCATATCGCTGCGTCCAAGTGTTGGGAGAATGATGGCTTCTTTTCCTGTAATAAGATGGCTCCTGTTAAGTTTGGTGGATACATGAACCGTGAGATCACATTTCCTCAATGCCTCTGCCGTGTAAAGTGTGTCCGGCGTTGCGCTCAAAAAATTTCCGCCCATAGCAAAAAATACTTTTGCTTTTCCCGCCTGCATGGCTTCAATCGCTTCCACCACATCATAACCATTTTTGGAAGGAGGTGTAAACCCATAATTTTTTTCGATGTTATCCAGCAGCCATGGCCAGGGTTTTTCAAAAATGCCCATCGTTCTGTCACCCTGCACATTGCTGTGCCCGCGCACAGGGCAGGTGCCTGCACCAGGTTTCCCGATACTGCCTTTGATCAATAATAAATTCACCAGCTCTTTAATGGTATCAACAGCGTTTTTATGTTGTGTTAATCCCATTGCCCAACAGATAATGATCTTCTTTTTAAATTTCAGATTTTCGGCGAGTTCTTTTATCTGCGTTAAAGGAATACCACAAAGGCGGGAAAGTTCTTCAACATCCAGCGAAATAATATGTTGTTTGTAGGCCTCAAACCCCGAGGTATGCTGCGTGATAAAATCAGCGTCGAGCACCTGGCCCGGATTTTCTTTTTCGAACGCAAAGAGGTATTTTACCACTGCCTGTATCAAAGGCATATCGCCGTTGATCTTAACCGGGAGATGATACGAGGCGAGCTTTACTTTTGTGCCAAGCAATCCTTTAATGCTTTGCGGATCTGCGAAAGCGGTTAACCCTGCTTCAGCGAGCGGGTTGATGGCGACGATCATCGCGTTATTCTCTTTGGCTTTCTTCAAGGCAGAAAGCATTCTCGGATGATTGGTCCCGGGGTTTTGCCCTAATATCAAAATGGCTTCCGCTTCATAAAAATCTTCCAGCTTCACGGAGCCTTTCCCAATTCCCAACGTTTCTCCCAACGCCACGCCGCTGCTTTCGTGGCACATATTGCTGCAGTCGGGAAGATTATTGGTACCGTAGGCACGAACAAATAACTGGTAGAGAAATGCAGCTTCGTTGCTTGTTCTCCCGCTAGTGTAAAATATAGCTTCATCGGGTGAGGCAAGCGCATTCAAATGCACAGCAATTTTTCGAAAGGCTTCTTTCCAGGAAATGGGCTGGTAGTGCGTACCATTTTCAGGCAGGTACACAGGCTGTGCTATCCGTCCCATTTTTCCAATGCTGTAATCATCTAATTCCGACAGTTGCGCCACAGAATTCTCGTTGAAAAACTTTGCATGGAGTGCTTTCGTAGTGGCTTCTTCCGCAATGGCTTTTACACCATTCTCGCAATATTCGCCAAGCGGGCTTCGCTCGTCATCCGGATCAGGCCATGCGCAACCAGGACAATCAAAGCCATCGAATGTATTTAGTTTAGTCAGGGCTTTCAGGGCGCGGGCCGCATTTACATTTTTAATCACATGTTTTGCAGACACAAGAATAGCAGGCAAACCCGCAGCATGTTTCTTCGGTGCTGTGTGTTTTAGCTTTTTAAAAGCTGCAGGATTCTCCGCATTGGGTTTATGGTGTGATTTTCTTTCTGCCACGGTTCAATTTTTTTCAAATTTCCTGCAATTGTTACAGATAGTGTTAAGTTAAGCATACTATTTCGGGATTTTTGATTTCATGATTTAGGATTAATTCCCAAAACTTAATCACAGCTTCAATTTTCGAAATCCAGAAATCTCAAAATCAGCAATACTGTGTACGATACTTTATAATTAACATAACACTGGCTTGTTTAATATGCTATTCGCTCTTCGCCACAATAAATATTACAGTTCCCGTTGTTCAGGAAACCAATTAGTGTCATTCCAAATTCGGCTGCTGTTTCCACTGCAAGACTGCTGGGTGCGCCAATGGAACATACAACCGGTATGCCTGCCATGGCCGCTTTTTGAATGAGTTCAAAACTCGCTCTCCCGCTTAACAGTAATAGCCTTTTTTGCAGGGAAAGCATTTCGTCCTCCTCTTTTAGCAACACCGTGCCAATTAATTTATCCAAAGCATTATGCCTGCCAACGTCTTCTCTCAGTTCCAATAAATTTCCATCCAGATTAAACAGGGCTGAAGCATGAATACCGCCGGTTGATGCAAAAGTTACCTGCATGCTTCTCAGCTTACCCGGAAGATCGAAAATATCAGCAATCCTCACCTCTATATTTTCTTTTTGAACGGGAATGTGGCGAACCTGTTTGATGGCTTCAATACTTTCTTTCCCGCAAACACCGCAACTGCTGGTAGCGTAAAAATTGCGTTTGAGCTTTTTCAGATCTACATCAAAACCGGGATGTAAAGAAATAATGATCTGGTTGTCTGAAAATTGCTGGGAGATGGCATCGTTCAAATGTTTTTTTGAAGCAATAATTCCTTCCGTGAATAAAAAACCGGTGGCGAGTTCTTCATCATTTCCCGGCGTTCTCATCGTAACCGATACCGGTGACGGAATTTGATCGTTACCTGTTTTGAGCATAATTTCCAAAGGCTCTTCCACGGCAAGAGTATCTTGCTTTACTTCAACTTGCTTTCCAAAGTCTCTCAACTTTTTCACATTACATTTCCTAACGACCTTCTGTTGTTCGAGCTCTTTTATAGAAACCATTTCATTAAATATTTTGTTTGTAAAAGAAGTCCTTCTGTTGATTAGAAAAGGTAAATATAAAAAATCAGCTTTCCGGCTTAATATGTTGAAGTACTGGTTAATTCCTAGCCAATGTTATTTAGTAACGTGAGTTCGGGTAAGCTTTTTTAATTCCGGTTCGACTTCATCCCAACCCTTCTCCAAATGAGAAGGGCAAGAAAGCGCCCATATGTAACGCTTTTCAAATTATTAAACTGTCAAAAGTCCTCTCCTTTGGAGAGGATTTAGGTGAGGTCAAAAGTGCGTAGGTGAACTACATTGAATTCCTGCGCCTAAAAATCATTTGCATCGTTGTAAAAAATTTTACTGCGGTCACCTGTTACAAAAGCAATCTTCTTTTGTTATTTTATGCCGGCAATTTTTCACTGCATTTATCATCATCAAATCTGAATCATGAAAAATTTACACAGGCCGGTATTATTACTTGTATCATTGGTGTTGTTAGCTGTTACAAAAAATTTTGCTCAATCTCCTTCCACTCCACAGGAAAAGATTACAGACAGCCTGGCTCAAAAAGTCATTGCTTATATAAATGAAAAAAATACAGACAGCATTTACGCATTAATGGGTGAGCAATTTAAAAAACAACTTACTTATGGCAATTTGAAAGCTGTTGTTCAAAACCAGCTCGGCCCTTTATTGCCTTTCTATAATATCAGCTTTAAACAAAGCAATGCAGGTACAAATAAGTATAAGGCGGAAACAAAGAACGGCCCTTTTCAAATTCTTGTAACGCTTGACAGCTTAAATAAAATATCTACTTTTTCGATCAATACTTACAGTGAAGCACTTGCGGCAGATAAATACAAACGGCAGGAAGTAATGATACCTATGCGTGACGGAATAAAACTGAATACCGTAATTTTTACACCTCTTGAACAAAAAGAAGCATTACCATTTTTACTCGAGCGTACACCTTATGGCGTGAGCGATTATCCAAGCCCTGAAAAAAATGGTTATGTAAAAGATATGGCGGATGACGGGTACATTTTTGTTTACCAGGATATACGCGGCAGGTACCTGTCGGAAGGGAAGTTTGAGATGCAGCGTTTTAACCGGGATAAGAAAGATCTGAAAGCCATTGATGAAAGCACCGACACGTATGATACATTCGACTGGCTGCTGAAAAATATTCCAAACAATAACGGTAAAGCAGGTATGTATGGAATTTCTTACGATGGATGGACGACCGTAATGGGCGCGATAGATCCGCATCCTGCATTGGTTGCAGTAAGTGAACAGGCAACACCAGCCGATATGTTTATAGGCGATGATTTTCATCACAACGGCGCCTTCCGTTTGAGCTATGGTTTTGAATATGCGTTTATGGAAGAAGCGTCAAAAACCGATACATTATTTCCCTTTGATACGTACGACACCTATAACTGGTATTTAAAACTGGGACCACTTTCAAATGTGAATAAAAAATACTTCTTAAATAAGCTTCCTTCCTGGAATGATTTTACAAAGCATCCCAACTATGATGAGTTTTGGCAGAAACAGTCGCTGTCGTACCGGCTCGATTCGCCGCGTGTGCATATAATGAATGTGGCAGGGTGGTGGGACCAGGAAGATTTTTATGGTCCGCAAAAAGCGTATGCAACCTGGGAAAAGCACGATTTCCAGCGCAAAAATTTTATCGTGATCGGCCCATGGAATCATGGCGGCTGGGCAGGCGGCGCCGGCAATCGATTAGGCAATATAAATTTTGATTCTGCTACGGGGGAAACTTTCAGAAAAGATATACAGGCACGCTGGTTTGCTTATTATTTAAAAGGGAAAGGTGATGGGAATTTTGCAGAAGCGATCACTTTTCAAACCGGAAGCAACACCTGGAAAACCTATGATAGCTGGCCGCCAAAACAATCAGTAAAAAAGAATTTATACTTCCATGCACACGGGAAATTATCTTTTGATAAACCAGCATCAAATGACGCATCTGACTATGACAGTTATATTTCAGATCCGGCGCACCCGGTGCCTTATCGTTCACGGCCCATCGAGGAAACCTATGGTCCCGGTTCACGCTGGTACACCTGGTTAACTGAAGACCAGCGTTTTGTTGATAACCGCCCTGATGTTGCAACATGGCAAACAGAAACATTAACGGAAGATGTAACGGTTACAGGAGATATTTTTGCCAAACTCTTTGCTGCCACAACCGGCAGTGATGCAGACTGGGTAGTGAAACTGATCGATGTATATCCCGATAATTATCCTGATGACCCGCTGATGTCGGGGTATGAATTTATGGTAGCTAATGACGTTTTTCGCGGGCGGTTCAGGAACAGTTTTGAAAAGCCGGAGCCCATTACGCCCAATAAAACGGAAATTTATACCGTTGATCTGCACAGTTTAAATCATGTATTTAAAAAAGGGCATAAAATAATGGTGCAGGTACAAAGCACCTGGTTCCCGATCATTGACCGCAACCCGCAGAAATATGTTCCCAATATTTTTGAAGCAGCAGAAAATGATTTTCAAACAGCTACGCAAAGAATTTATCGTTCGGTTGAGTTTCCATCACATATTGAGTTATCAGTGATGGAATAGGCGGTGATACATAGCACCTGATAGAATTTTAAAATGTGCTTTAAGTATCGGTTACGTTAAGTAAGGAAATCGAACAATAAAAGCATAGATGCTTGCTTAAATCTTCTCCATTGCCTATGCGGTGACTATCTGTTTGATAAGATATTCAAAATCATTATTGACGGGTAGAAATTATTAAATTCTTTAAAACGCTTTGCGGGAGCGGATTTAGCCCATCTCCTTTGGAGGTGAGGTCAAATATTGAAATACAAAACTTTAAAGTGTTTAGTCGAACAATTCTGATTCAAAACAAAGTTTACATGTATAGACATTTTTCCGTCAAGGCTGACAGCGAATAGTTTTTTTAAAACCTGTGTAGCCAATATTTACTGTTAATAAAATAAAAAAAATGTACAAACATGTAAAATGTATGTATGAACATGTATTTTTGCAGCTCAATAAAATAAAGTAAAACACATGAGAAGAGTAAGTCAATTAATTATTGTTTTTGCGGCGGCAGTTCTTGCACTAACAGCTTGTAACAGCACTGCGGATAAGGCAACAACAGCCGCTGAACAGGAAGCTGCGGCAACTACAGGAAAAGAATATGTTGTTGATTCAAATGGCAGCGTTATTAACTGGCGGGCAACACATAAAGGTGGTTTTGCTCCAAGATATGGAACGCTGGAACTGTCTGCAGGAAATATTGCTGTAGATAATGGCGCGCTAACGGGAGGAACGTTTACGATAGATATAAACAGCTTGTGGGTTGATACAACCTCTGTTACCGAAAAAGATAAAAAGGCTGTTGATCTTCAGAACCATTTGAAAAGCCCTGATTTCTTTGACGCTGGAAAATATCCTGCTGCCAAATTTGTTATTACAAGTGTTGCTCCTAACGATTCAGCAACTGCTAAAAGCCTCACAGGGGACGCAACAAATCTTGTAAGCGGTAACCTTACTTTGAAAGACAGCACTATTAATATTACTTTTCCGGCAAAGATTTCTGTTAGCGATAACAACGTAGGTATCATTGCAAAATTTGTGATCGACAGAACTTCATGGGGATTGAATTTCGGAGCAAAAGGCAATCCTGCAGACTGGATGATCAGCAAGGATTTTGAACTTGGATTGGATGTGAAAGCAACAGCAGAATAATACATTTTTTTTGTGAGGATAGAAGAAGGCCCGGAATATATCGCCGGGCCTTCTTTATTATACATTAGAGCGTAATTATCTCTTTATCAGTTTCAATCGCTGTTGCTTTCCATTCTGTAGTAAATTAACAGTATAAGTTCCGGTGGCTAACCTGCTTATATTAATTTGCTTTAGAGTAATATTGGCAGCAGCTTCTTCATTTATTACTTGCTTTCCTGTAATATCATAAATAATAATTTTTGACGCAGCATTATTTGCCGGTATTGAAATGTTTATATTGTTATTTGCAGGATTGGGTGATATGGTAAACGCAGAAACATTATCAATGAACTCAACAGAAATGATACCGGAGTGATTAAATTTCCCGTCTTTATCAACTTGAGTTAAACGGTAATAATTGGCGCCTTTTAAAGGCGCATTATCTATATAAGTATAATTATTTGTATAGTTGCTGTTTAAGCCTTTGACAATACCGATGGAGTAAAATATTTTTGAATCTTCTGATCTTTCAACATCAAAATAGCTATTATTTATTTCATTCGTTGTTTTCCAGTTAATCGATACAAATGTTTGTTGTTTTACAGCAGTAAAGGCAATCAGGTTAACAGGTAAAATACTGATCTCATTTGTATCGCTATACAAAGAAAGATCTGTTACAACTGAATTCTTTACCATTACATGGTAAGCGCCGGTTTCCGTTATTGTGAATGTTGAATCTCCAATAATAGTTTGTATTAACTCGTCGTTCCTATACCAATAAAACGTATTGTTTGCCAGGGTGCCGCCTGCTGAAACTGAAAGTGTATTGACATGGGTATGCAACTTAATTCCTGCCTGCGGAGAATAGGTTAACATTTGAATGGGATCAAAAGTTTGCACTAACTGTTCCATCCCGTTAAACGTGAAATGATTATTGTGAAGTAAAAGGAACTCAAGGTTAGCAAGGCTGTTTAAAGAATTTGGAATAGTATCACTCAACAGGTTGTTGCTTAAATCGAGGTAATAAAGAGCAACCATATCCCCTAATTCTTCAGGTATGCTTCCGGTAAAATAATTATTATTTAAAACAAGAAAAGATAACTTTTTAAGCGTGCCGAACGAAGAAGGGATCATGCCGCTCAATTGATTATTTGACAAAAGAAGATGAGTCAGATTATTAATATTACCAATGTCGCCCGGAAGTGTGCCACTTAGATGATTGTTGTTTATTAACAGCTCCTGCAGGTTGGGTAAATTGGTTAAAGTGGAAGGAATGGCGCCACTCAATTGATTGTCAGAAAAATTCAGAACGATTAAACCGGTAAGGTTTCCTAAAGATGCAGGGATGCTGTCACTTAACTGATTATTGCTAAGTTGAAGAAGTCTGAGTTTTTTAAGATTGCCAAGTGAAGCAGGAATGGCGCCAGTTAGTTGATTAACATACAAAGACATATCCTGCAGGTTGGAAAGGTTGCCAAATGTAGATGGAATGGGTCCTGTTAAATGGTTATTGTTTAATATAAGCTGTATTAAATTCGAAAGATTACCAAGCGATGAAGGCATGGAGTCGGTTAATTGATTCGTATCTAAATAAAGCAGGTTTAGTTGCGTTAAATTTCCTAGTGAGGAGGGAATCGCACCGGTTAGTTGGTTACGGTTAAGATAAAGCTTTTGTAAGCTTATCATGTTACCTAAGGAAGATGGAATGCGGCCACTTAACTGATTATTAAAAAGGTTGAGTGTTTGCAGGTTTATCAGTTTGCCTAAGGAAGGCGGAATCGACCCGTTCAACGCGGCATTATCAAGGCTAAGTGTTTGCAGATTTATAAGCTTACTTAAAGAAGGCGGAATAGATCCACTTATAGCATTGCCACCAAGATCAAGAAATTGCAGGCCTGTAAGTTTACCTATGGATGCAGGAACAGTTCCTGTTAACCCGTTGTTTCTGATATTTATTTTCGTTACCCTGTTTCCGGATATTGTTATTCCATACCATGCAGCTACAGGTGTGATAGTCACCCAATTCGCATGGTTATACCACCCCATTTTATTAGTGCTGTTATAAAGATCAACCAGTGCCAAAGAATCCTGCACATCTACCTGCGCAAAAATTTTTGTTAATGAGAAAAAAGCTAAACAAAATGAAACCATCCGGGATAATTTCATACAAAGCAGTTTGAATTGTTCGGAAATAATTGTTGCAGCAATCTAAGTAATTTAAAATTAAATGTCTTCTTTTAATTTTAACGCAGAATACCATTAGGTTCATGTCTGAGAGGCGCATAGCTTCTTACTGCGTATTCATAGCAATAAGACGCTTCTGTAAATATGGTTTCAACGCAACTTATTTCAACACCGTATAAAATATTTTCTCTGTACACTCTGTTAGCCCTGTATTTTTAATACATGCAAAACCATAAGCATTTATTCCGAAAAAAGCTTTTTGATTTTCCCGACATAAATCCATTCGAAAACTTTTCTTTCGAAAAACTTAATAAGGAAAATTTTCAGCAGCTTTATTTAATGTTTGAAGCAGACGATTCTCCATTTACAGACCACAGGTTTAAAACATATGCTGATGCAAAAGAATATGCAGATTATCTTGAAGATTACGGGGCTTATTTACCCAAACATGGCTCGCAGGATTGGTTTTTTCTTCGGAAGAATAATTATGCCGGTATTCTTCATTTATATGATAGGAGCCTTGAAACATTTGCTCAAAACAATCAGCGCTGCCGGATTGGTTTTGCCACACGTCCGGGGCTTAGAAATATCGGTTTAACCAAAACAGTGCTTCGTTATTTTATTCGATACATTTTCAACGATTATCCCATCATCAATTACATTCACGCTATGACGATGCCTGAAAACCTGTCTTCACAAAGATTTTTGTCAGCAGTTGGGTTTGAAGAAGATTTTACAGAGCGTGTTTCAAAAGAGCATAAATTTTATTTGATGGAGAGAGCGGGATAATTGTACAACTCATTTGGCAAACCGCATCGGAGCTCAATAACAGTTATTTTAGTATTAAACGCGTAATACGGATAATAGCTTTTAGAATTGTACATGTAAACTTTTCTTACAAACACCTGGTGACATTGCATTTTTATAGTTATACATTGTTGTCCGACTAAAATTTTAATCCTTGGGCTAAAGCCCTTGATGGGCTTGGTTTTCACTATCCCCAGGCTTAAGCCTGGGGATATATAGCGGAATCCTTATCCAACGGGCTTTAGCCCAAGTTAACCGGACAATACTGATAGTTATACATTACCTGTTTTCTGTACCGCGAAAAAGCCCGGTACTTTTCCTGCAGGGCTGCGGATGGAAGTAAAAGCCCGCATCCGCCTGATGCGGAGAGGACTAGAATCCGCCTGGGGCGGACGGAACTATAGCTGCTATCTGCACCACAGCCCACAGCCCCAAATGATAATGATCTTCAATTTTAAATAGATCAACATTGTCTCATTAGGGGAACATATTCAAAAGCCCTCGCCTTCGGAAATGCGAAGCATTCATTGTGGCAATTAAAAAACATATATATATACATGAAATAAAGGGATTTAGGCTGAGGTCTATATGGATCAGTGCATTACCAAATTAGCATATCAGCACATTACCTCATTATCAAATTAGCACATTACATTTGCCCCATGCGAAAAATAGCAGTTGCAAAAGGAGATGGCATCGGCCCCGAAATAATGGATGCCGTTCTTAAAATATTCTACGAAGCAAAAGTGCCGCTGGAATATGTTACCGTTGAAATGGGTAAATGGGTATTTGATAAAGGCTTCAACAACGGCATGACGCCGGAAGCCAAACAAACCATTGAAGACCTGGGCATTTTATTCAAAGGCCCTATGGAAACACCCAAAGGCAAAGGTGTTAAGAGCATTAATGTTACCGCGCGCAAAACCTGGAATACCTATGCCAATACGAGAACATTTCAAACATTACACGGTGTAGATACAGTGTTCAGTAAGGCAGGCATCCCGGTCGATATAACGGTTGTGCGCGAAAATATTGAAGACACCTACGGTGGCATTGAACACATGATCACCCATGATGTAGCCATCAGCCGCCGTATCATTACCCGTCCCGGAAGCATGCAGGTAATTAAGTATGCTTTTGAAATGGCGAAGAAGAAAAATGCACGCCGCATTACCTGCGCCCATAAAGCCAACATCATGAAGATAACCGACGGTTTATTCCTTGAAGTATTCCAGGAAATAGCCAAAGATTATCCGGAATTAAAAGCCGATGATGTTATAGTAGATGACCTGTGCATGAAACTGGTTACAAGGCCCGATACATTTGATGTGATCGTTTTGACGAACCTGCAGGGCGATATTGTAAGCGACCTCTGTGCAGGATTGGTTGGCGGACTAGGCTTCGCGCCCTCAGCAAACATCGGCGATCATATCTGCATATTTGAGGCGGTTCATGGCACGGCGCCCGATATCGCCGGCAAGAATATTGCCAACCCAACTGCACTGTTATTAAGCGGCATCGGCATGTTGCGCCATCTTGGATTTTTGGAAAGCGCCGTGAATATTGAGAATGCATTGTTATATACGCTGGAACAAGGCGTTCACACGGGCGACTTTGGTGACAAATCAATTCCTTCCGTAAATACCACAGCATTTGCAGCAGCCATCATCAATAATTTTGGCAGGCAACCGGAACAGGGCGCAAAGAGTTTGCTGAAAGACATGCCTGTAACGGAAACCATGTTCAAACTGGATAAAAATGTGATGCTCGAATCAAATGAATCTGCCGCCGAAACCATTATCGGCGCTGATTTTTTTATTGAAAGCGATGAGCAACCGGTTGATATTGCCAACAAATGTTTGCGTCATGGCGGCGTAAAGTTCAAGCTGATCAATATCAGCAACCGCGGCACGCAGGTTTGGCCAACCGGCTCGGTATATACCAATCTCGTTAATCAATACAATGTGCGCTTTGAAAGCATTGATGACATGCCATTAAAACAACAGGATGTGCTTGGCTTGTATGTGAGCCTTAGCGGCGATTTTAAAATATGTTCCTCAGAATTATTGTTGTTGTTGGGTGACAAGCGTGCATATAGTCTGGCACAGGGACAGTGACACTCCCTCACCCCAACCCCTCTCCATGAATGGAGAGGGGGCATGAACACCCCGATAACGTACCTTGCCTTTTTTAATCAGGCAGGTTGAATGTATAGCAGTTTATTTTTTTATGTAACCGGCGACAGTATTTTATGGTATTCCGCCGCGGCGGATCGCAACACTTGTACAGTTGATTCATGATGGAACAAAAAACATTTTCAGAGAACGAATTCTTATCAAATAACGAAATCTCCTCAGCTCCCCTCTCCATTTATGGAGAGGGGCGGGGGGGTGAGGGCCTTCTACTTCAGGCACTCCGTGGCGAAAAAGTTCCCCGCCCGCCCGTGTGGATGATGCGCCAGGCAGGAAGATACCTACCCGATTATATAAAGCTTCGGGATAAGTATGATTTCTTCACCCGGGTGCAAACGCCTGAACTGGCAACAGAAATTACCCTGCAGCCCGTGTACCAGGTTGGTGTAGACGCTGCCATCATTTTTTCAGATATTTTGGTCATCCCGCAGGCAATGGGTGTGGAAGTGTTGATGGAAGAAGGCAGGGGGCCGTCATTACCAAAAACTATTAGAACGCAAACAGATATTGATGGATTGAATACGGCTGATGCAGCGGAACATCTGAAATATGTTTTGGATGCATTATCGCTTACTAAAAAGGAATTGAATGGTCTTGTGCCGTTAATTGGCTTTGCCGGTGCACCATGGACCATCTTCTGTTACATGATTGAAGGAAAAGGCAGTAAAACCTGGGATAAAGCCAAACAATTTGCTTACACTGCACCTGAATTAGCGCATCAGCTCCTGCAAAAGATAACCGCCATTACCATTGATTATTTAAAAGCGCAAACAAAAGCCGGCGCTGATTGTGTGCAGGTGTTTGATAGCTGGGCAGGCAGTTTGTCGCCGGAAGATTTTAAAGCATTTGCACAGCCTTATCTTCTGCAAATCGCCGATGCTGTAAAAGAGGATGCACCGGTTATCCTATTTCCCAAAGGCACATGGTATGCATTGGAAGATTTGAGTAAAAGTGGCGCTTCCGCTATTGGTTTAGACTGGACGGTTTCGCCGCAACAGGCAAGAGCATTTACCAATAATAACATTACGTTGCAAGGCAATTTCGATCCGGCAAAATTGTTAGCGCCTGTGCCGCAAATAAAACAATGGGTAAAGGAAATGATCGATGCCTTTGGCGCACAAAATTATATTGCCAATCTTGGCCACGGTATTACCCCAAATGTTCCGGTTGATCACGCCAAAGCATTTGTAGATGCGGTGAAGGAATGGAATGGTTAATGGTTCTGTGGTTTTATGTTTTTCGTGGAAAATAAAAAAGCGCCGCCGGTTTCAGCAACGTTTTTTTATTATTTGATTACTATCTGACCTGTTTCGTTAATAGTGATACATTGCTGAATAGCAGGTCAATGCCGTTTACTTAAAATCCATTTAAATATTCAATAATCAACACTCAATAAACAATATTCATTTATGTGGTTCTTCAATTGAACATTGTGTATTGCATATTGAATGTAGAGTGTTATTAAGTCAACGACATCGAATCAATATTCAAGCAGGGAACGTTTATCAATGAGCATTGAATATTGAGCATTGATTATTGAGTGTTTTGAAATTGCTTTTATACAGTAATAATCAACACTCAATAAACAATATTCATTTATGTGGTTCTTCAATTGAACATTGTGTATTGCATATTGAATATAGAGTGTTTGAAATTGAACTCTCTGACTACGATGATCTAACCTAATTCGTCTTCGGCCTGAATACTTTTACCGGTGGCGCCGGCTCCTTTAAAAGGTTTACCGGGTTTTCTTTCAATAGTTTTATAGCTGTTTCCACTGCTTTTTCCAGTTGCGGGTCATGCCCGTTGATTACATCCTTTGGTGTCATCTCTACTTCAATGTCTGGTGTTACACCAACATTCTCTACATCCCATTCTCCAGCCATATTAAAAAAACCGCCGCGAGGCGCCGTGATATAGCCGCCATCCACCAGGTCAGGTGTATCCCAGATGCCTACAAGCCCGCCCCATGTTTTTTCACCCACCAGCGGCCCGATCTTCATTTCCCTGAAAAGATACGGTAACATATCACCACCTGAACCTGCCATTTCATTTACGATCATCACTTTCGGCCCAACAATGCCCGTGAGGGGTTCCGTCCAGGGCCTGCGATCGCCTGCCACATTATTAAAATAGCCCCGCAGTTTGCGATTGAGGATATCAACAAAGTAATCCGCGATAAATCCGCCGCCGTTAAAACGCTCATCCAATACCACAGCCGGTTTATCCTGCTGCGCAAAATAGTAGCGATTAAAATTGTCATATCCATCCCCGCCGGTATTCGGCAGCCATACGTATGCAACCTGGCCGTTGGATAACTCCCATACTTTCCGCCGGTTACTTTCCACCCAGTTAAAGGTCCGGAGCGCGCTTTCGCTTTCCACTGTCATCACAACCGACTGTCTTGCATCACTGCCATCCGCATTTTTACTTACTTTCAAACGCATCTGTTTATTCGCTTTGTTTTCAAACAGGCTGTAGATATTAGTAGATGCAGTAAGATCTATACCATCCACGCTGATGATATAATCCCCTTCATTCACATCCACGCCCGGCATACTCAGTGGCGCGCTTAACTCAGGATTCCAGTTCTCGCCATTATAAACTTTTTTGATCCTGTACCGGTTATTGACGATTTCATAATCCGCACCCAGTAAACCAATTTTTACAGGAGGTATATTGGGATTATCGCCGCCTCCGGTAAAGGAATGGCCTATCGAAACTTCGCCGCCAAGAATATCCAACAGATAAGTAAGATCGCTGCGGTGAGCAACATAATCAACCAATGGCGCATACATTTCATACACCTTATTCCAGTCGGCGCCATGCACGTTTTTTACATACAGGTAATCGCGCTGGAAGCGCCATGCCTCACGGAATATCTGCTTCCATTCTTTTTTAGGATCGATCTTTATTTGTATGGAAGCTGTATTTAAACTGTTCTCTCCAATTTTTGCCGGGCCGGCAGCATCTGCGATGCCCCATGTTTTTCCGGATTTATATAAAAGTTTTTTTCCATCGGCAGAAAAAATATGGTAACTGAGCGGAGTGAGGAACACATCACCCTTCCGGTCTTTTAATGTGTATTTATGAAGCGTGTAACCGTCCTGGTTGGGCACGTTTTCCGCAATAAAAGTCTCTCCTTCCCCGGCAGTTTTCAGATCAACATATTCCCTTGGCGGCATGTCTATAGCCAATATGCGCTGGCTAATTCCGGCCGTATCTATTTGTACTACCACCTTTGGTTTGTCGTCTTCAGGCTTTTTAGTTTCTTTGTCTTCTTTGGCTTTTGCATCTGCTTTTGAAGCAGAATCTTTTTTCGTTGAATCTGCCTGCTCAGGTTTTTCTTCATCACTCTCCGGAAGCAATGGCGATGGTTCACCTTTTTTCAAAACCATAAGGTAAACCGATCTGCGCAGCGGTCTTTCTATCGAACTCATATCAAGCCAGCCGGAACGCAGTGCATAATTGGTGCTTGCCATAAAGTACAGGTATTTGCCGCTCGCATCCCATGCAGGCGACATTGCATCAGACATGCCATCCGTCAATTGCAATGCTTTCGATTGCTGTAATGAATATGCCATGATAACATGATACTGGCTGTTTAGGCGTTTTGCATAACCGATCCATTTTGAATCGGGCGACCATACCGGGTTAATGGTTCTTTCCGGGTGCAGGTAAGGTTCCCTGTCAACCAATGTTGTTTTACCGGTGGCAATCTCTGTCATCCACAATTGCTGGATATGATCGGTAAAAGCAATGTATTTCGAATCAGGCGACCAAACCGGCGCATAGTAATAGGTGGGTTTGGGAATTTTTATTTCCCTCGGTTTGCTAAGACCATCCTGCGCCGCAATCATCAAACTGTATTCTCCGCTTTCATCAGAAAACCATGCAATACTTTTCCCGTCGGGCGACCAGACAGGATCATGATCTCTTGATCCCGGCGAATTGGTGATATCACGGGCATCACCTTTTTTAAGCGGCACGGTAATGATCTCTCCCCTTGCTTCAAACAAAGCCCTTTGCCCGCTCGGGGATAAAGAGGCGTTGGTGAGCAACGGCCCGGCATCGATCCATTTGGGTTCAGTCCATGGGAAATCGCCTTTTACATCAATAATCAATTTTTTACTTGTTTTGGCGGAAGGATCAAGTGTGTACAAATCGCCGCCATATTCATATACTAATGTGCCGTTACTGCCGGAGAGGTTTTTAATATCATATTCAGCAAGATGGGTGAGTTGTTCAACACTACCAGTCCCTGTGTCATAGCTGTACACATTCATCGTATAGTCGCGGTCAGACAAGAAATATATCTTATTACCCATCCATACCGGCTCCATATCATGACTGTTTTGCATCGGGATCTTCTTTAGATCATAACTCTGAAGATCCAGTATCCAGATAGGTTTGTTTTGGCCGCCGCGATAATTTCTCCATTCATTATCCCAGCGAAGGTTCATCTCATAAGCAAAGCTTTTTCCATCGGGTGAATAACAGCCACGGAAAGCTCTTGGCATGGATAGGGCTTCAGGCATTGCATCGTTCAAACCGATCTTAAATAGTTTAACACTGGCGCCCGGCGCGCTTTCCCTTCCCGACATAAAGACTACCTTATTATCCGGGCTCCATCCCAACACTACGTCCTGCCCGGGGTGCCAGGTAAGGCGTTTGGGCTCACCGCCGGTAACGGGAATAATATATACATCCATATTACCCTGGTATTGCCCGGTAAATGCGATCATCTTTCCGTCAGGAGAAAAACGCGGGTTAACTTCAAGGCCTGGAAAGCTGGTGAGCCTTTGTGCAGCTCCGCCCGCTTTATCCACTATCCACAGGTCATTGGCATAGGCAAAAACAATTTTTTTATCACTGATGTCAGGCTCGCGTAATAATCTTGTTCCCTGTGATCTTGACAACAGGGCCGGAGCAAGCATGATCAATAGTGCGAGGATTTTTTTCATTATTTGAAGTTTTGGTAAAGAAAAATAAATATAGCAAATGGGTTTCAATAATTTGAATAAACAAATGAAGCGGAGCTGCAGGCAGGTTATACACACCGGTTGATTTTAATTTTTCTTCCTGCATCCATATGCTTGTATAACCAGTATAATATTTGCATAAAAAGTTTGAAAGTGAATAGTTTTAATTGTATAGAAAAAATCCGGAATCCCGGCAGCAGTAGTAATCTTATATATGGATGCAGCAAAACCACAACCTGTTTTTAACTGCCGCATTTTCCGGGATGTAAATTTTGATGCGCTGGATTACAATAAAGGCGCCAGGTTTGTAATTGAACGTGTGTTTGAACGTGGCGATGTAGAGGACATACGGCAGTGCAGAAGATATTATGGTGATGAAAAAATTGAAGAGATGCTAACCACTGCTAAATGGCTTACAAAAGAAACTGTTTACCTGGCAAGCGCCATTCTTGATAACGATTTATCCGAATACCAATGCTACAATACAGATCAATTGAACCCGGAACTTTGGCGTTATTGAAAGAGTTAATGGCTATACCTGCGTTGCGGGATTTTAGTTTGGTTGGCGGTACTGCGCTTGCCCTGAGATAAGGTCATAGAAAATCCGTTGATCTTGATTTATTTTCTTCACAGGATTTTATTAATGAAAATGTAGCTGCGTTAGTCGGAGAACAGTTTCCAACATTTACCTATAAAGGGTTAAATAACCCAATAGGTATATTTGGTTTCATCAATAATATAAAAATTGACTTTGTAAAATATCATCACTACCCTGTCATCGGTTCTGTTGTTGAAACAGATGGTGTGCGTATTTTAAGCGACCAGGATATTATTGCCGTGAAGATTAATGCTATCCTGCGGCGCGGTGTTAAAAAAGATTTTTGGGATTTGGCCGAATTGCTGAAACATTATTCTGTACGGGAATGTATAGGCTTTTATAATGCAAAATACAGGAACCGGTTTCTTGCAATCTCAATTCCCAAAGCCATTGCTTATTTCGATTTCCATGATAGAAAATATTCAACATTGTTTACCCGGAGTAATGCCACTGTCGGGTAGTTATTTTGCAAAGTGGAGCTGAAGTGATTTATGGCGATAAAGGTAGGTGGATTCGTTTTTGTGGGTGGTAATTTTTTGATACAAACTGTATCATCCTATAGAAAATTAGCTGCAGTATCTTAAGCGATTTTTTTTATTATCCGTAAATGGATGAACGTAAAAGTGCACAAGCGTTTTTGAATTTTAACGGCTAAGCGGGCATTGATGGCACCCCAAAAAAACTGCCTCAATTGTTTGAGGCAGTTACCGCTTGCTAACTCATCTCCTGTCTTACATTATTAATTCGCCTGTAATTGTTCATCTAATATGGGGTAATCGATATATCCTTTTTCACCGGGTGTATAAAATGTTCCAAAGTCAGGCTGGGCAAGTCCTGCATCAAGCGCAATACGTTTTACGAGATCAGGATTGGAAATAAACGGCCGCCCAAACGCAACCAGCTCACCTTTGCCTGCTTCTAATTCTGCTTCTGCACGCGCTGCATCGTATCCGCCGGAAAGAAGAATTGTTCCGCCAAATGCTTCACGAATACCTTCCTTAACAGTACCAGGAACAGTTGGGGCGCCCATAGAGGAATGATCAACAGTATGGATGTAGGCAATACCAATTTCTTTTAATCCTGCTGCAAGCTGTATGTATTGGTGTTCAGTATCTTCATCGGGGCGCATATCGTTGAATGCGCCATAAGGCGACAGGCGGATGCCTGTTTTGTCTTTGCCGATAGTATTAGCAACGGCCGCTGTTACTTCCAGTACAAAGCGGTTCCGGTTTTCAGGAGAACCGCCATATTTATCTGTACGGTGATTGGAAGCTGAATTTAAGAACTGATCGAGCAGGTAACCATTTGCTCCATGTAATTCCACGCCATCAAAACCAGCCTCAATGGCATAAGACGCACTCTTTACAAACTCAGCGATCACTGCTGAAATTTCCCCAGTGCTTAATTCTTTCGGAACAGGCAAAGGCTGCATGCCTTCCTGGTCTGTGTGCATTTGCGTGTTAGCCGCAGCTACTGCAGAAACCCCTTTTACTATGCCTTCATCAGGAAGATTTAAGGGATGGGAAATGCGGCCGGTATGCATCAGTTGCACCACTATTTTTCCGCCGTTGGTATGCACGGCATCGGTCACTTTCTTCCATGCTTTCGCCTGTGCTTCATTAAACAACCCCGGAATGCGGGCATAGCCTAAACCATCAGGTGAAGGAGCAACGCCTTCTGTAATGATCAGGCCTGCGTCAGCGCGACTCCCATAATAGATTGCCATCAGGTCGTTGGGTATATTATTGATGGCGCGGCTGCGTGTCATCGGCGCCATAACGATCCTGTTTTTAAGGCGCAGGCTTCCGAGCGTATATGAACTGAACAGTAATGGATATGACTGGCTCATAGTTTAATTTTGTTTATAGTTTTAATAATAGATTTTTATTAGTTATTACAGTGTTAAGTTAACCGTGAGTTGTCAACGATGAATGGTGAGTGGGCAGTGTCATTCACTCACAACTGACCATTCACCACTCACATGAAATACAACGACCTACAATTAATATAACAATAGTAAGATCAGTGTTTGTACAGGCGTTTCCCCCGGCAAATCAGCAGAAAGGTGTACCTTTACTTGCATTTTGCAAGTGCAAACATAGGATATTACTTGCAAAATGCAAGTATTTTAATGAAAAAAGATGAAGAATCATGTCACCGTTCAGCATGTGCCATCAGTATGGCACTGGAAGCTATTGGGGATAAGTGGTCTTTGCTTATCCTGCGTGACCTGATGTTTACCAATAAACGTTCCTACGGTGAACTGCAATCGTCTGATGAAAAGATAGCCACCAATATATTGGCAGCAAGATTACAATCCCTTGAAGCAAATGGTTTGATACGTAAGGCTGTTGATCCTGATAACGGCCGCCGCAGTTTATATTTTCTTACAGAAAAGGGTATTGATCTTTTACCTGTTATTATTGAATTAAGGCAATGGACAGAAAAACATAATCCTGATGCCGAGGGTTGCACCAATGCCTTAAAGCTAACAGACAAAAACCGCAAGGAAGTGCTTACTGCATACAAGAAGAAGTTAAGAGCTGAGCATTGTAAAAAATGATTGAGTTCAGGCAGATATCAAAACCTCGTTTGCACTGAATGTTAATGGTGCTGTTATTATTGCTGAAGAGGAATTTTTTCTCCTTTCGGGTCATTCAGCCAGATAACTTTTTGTTCAGACTTGTGTGTCTTGCCGATGATATCTTTATACAGTTCAGGTCTTCTTGCTTTTAAATAACGGTAACCGCCGGCCTGTGTTAGTTTTTCGGGAGTAATGGTTGCGATCACAAAACTGTCGTCAAAGCTTCGGCATTCTGCAATGATATCACCGAAAGGATCAATGATCATGGAACAGCCATTCTTTAACTGGTCATCATCCATACCAATGGGATTGGAAAAGACAACATAAGCCGCATTATCGTAAGCTCTCGCCGGCAACCATTTCATCAGCCAATCCCTGCCTTTCATGCCGTCAAATTCAAGTCGTAAAGAAGTGGGGTCAGCTTCGCGGTTTTCCCATAATGCGGGATCAACAAAGCCTGCACCCGGTCTTGTAGAAGGCGTGCACATGGTTACATGCGGCATGAAGATTATATCAGCGCCCAGTAATTTTGTTGCTCTTACATTTTCAATGATGTTATTGTCATAACAAATGAGAATGCCACATTTCCATCCATGCAATTCAAATACGCAATAAGCGTTGCCCGGTGTAATATGCGGGTTAATGAAAGGATGCAATTTCCTATACTTCGCCACAAGTCCGTTCTTATCAACACATACATACGCTTTAAACACATGGCCTGTTTCATCTTTCTCAAACAAACCGGCTAATACAACTATATGATGCTTTGCAGCGATTGCTGTTAATTTTTGTACCGTCTTCCCATCCGGAATAAATTCAGCAACATCAACCAATTGCTCTTTTGAAAGATGCCTTGCAAACGTGTAACCTGTGACCGAACATTCATGAAAAGTAATTATATCAGCGCCCGCTGAGGCTGCATTACCGGCGAGCTTGTCAATAACGAAAAGGTTGTAATTTTTATCACCGCTTTTATTTTCAAATTGTGCGGTGGCTATCTTAATATTTTTCAAGCGTAAGTTTTTAGTGAGAGGCAAAATTACAATGGTATCATTTGTTGTTGAAGTTTAATGGCAGCGAATATTAAGAACCTCAGTGTGATCAACCGGTACAACTGATTTTCTTCAGAAGAAAGTTTGCAGGCTATTAAAGCAGTGAATGTTCCAGCGCCTGATGGAATTTTCATGAACTTGATCTGGAAGAATAAACAGGTTTCAATCAAAAATTGCAAATATTGCCATTAATTACGATTTTTGCCGTCCCTTAACCGATCACGGCTTATGAGAGTTTTCCTGGTTATTGTGTTTATGGCCTGGTTTTTCTGTTCGAATGCCCAACTGCCTTTGGATAGTGTACCTGTCAATTTTGTAACATCCCAGGTAAGAAAAGGGAATCGTGATTTCATAAACTTAAAAAATATCGCTCCTGTAAATCAACCTCCAAACAGCAGTATGTCTTCAGTGAATGTGGGGAGGATCAGTTTAAAGCCAAAATCTACCGGTCAGCTTCTCCATAACAGAACCAGTGCATCCAACCAGTCTATGTCTGTTGCTGATGAATACATTTGTTACGACACTTCTTTTACAAAGCTTATCGGGCTGGAAAATCAGTGGGTATATGTGCATTCCGGTTTGCATACTTCAGACGACGGCGTCCTGGTTAGCGGTGAAATGCTTGACAGCACCGCACAGCATCCTGGCTGGCATATAGATGGTTTTCTTATGAAGACAGATAACCAGGGCAATGTATCCTGGATAAAGCAAATAGCGGATGCGGAACCGCATGAGTTTTACGGCATATATGTATTCCAAATGCTGGAGCTGTCGAATAAAGATATTATTGCCCTTGCCTCAATAGATACAACCAGCTCCCATAACAACGAAAAAACTATTGTCTTACGGTTGAATGCAAAAGGCGATATTCTCTGGACTAAAACATTGAAGTCGGCATTGGTACAATCTACTATCGGTGCTTCCATCGATATTAAAACCGTGGCAGAAGGCCCGGGCGGCGATCTTATTTTTGGTGGAACCACGATAAATAACAATATCGGCAATGGATATGAAACCGTCATCAGGATGACGGCATCCGGCGATGTGGTTTGGGACGCCAATTATGGAAATGTAGGCGATTACCGGGGCGGCACAGATGGAATAGCGGCTTATATTATTAACGGCAATATTGTATTGTGCGGCATATCCTATGGCAGTTATTATACGTCTGTTCCAATAGCCATAAACTTTCTCACCCTTGACTATACGACAGGTAATTTACTGGATAAAGTTTTTACAGTGCCTGATTATACAGATGCCAAAACCCAGAACGCTAAAAGCATTCTTCCTTACACCGGCAAATGCCTGCGGTTAAATAATGGCCATTATATTGTTTATGGAGAAACCTATGCAAGGTATTTCAACCTCCCCGATACGCTGGACCAGTTTGCATCTACTGAATTTGATGAAAACTTTAATGTAATAAATGCGCATACCATACGAACGCCACCCGGCATTGCTGTTAATGGAGATTTTATGCGGCAATACCCGGATGGTAAAACAGACTATATATATTCCAGGTATTTATTTGACAGCACATTTGATATTTTCCTCGTGACAGAAAAAAATAACCAGCTTTTGAAAAGCAGGAAAATGCATTACGATAAAATAGGTAATGCCGGAAGCATCAGCACCGTTCCTTTGAATGATGGCAGTTACATATACCTTCAATCACATTTTGACCTGCATGATCCGGACAGTGTTATAAGCTATGCCGAATTTAAGAAGCTGCATAACTCAGATACCGCCTCTGACTGCCTGGGCACTGATTCGGTTTTTACAACAAGCCTGCCTTTTAAAACAAAGCAGGATGCAGGTTACTATGCCCTCGATGATAACCTGCCAAATCAAATATCAGATGCAGGATTTAAAATTGCTGTATCCGATACTTTAACACATCACACAGAGAATGGCTGCGTACAAAAAAATTACTGCGATACCGTAAGCATTCATGGAAATAATACTATCTGCGGTTCTGATGATGCTATCCTGTTCACCGTATATAAAAATTCTGCCTGCGGCGCTTTTGCCCAGTGGGATATTGATACTTCGGTCATCAATTCCCTGCAACAGCTAAACGATACAACAGTATCTGTTCATTTTAAAAACATTAACTGGACCGGTAATATTTATGCTATGTTGCCGGCATCAAAATGCTTTACGGCAACGCCGACGGACTCTTTGCTCATCCATTTAACGAGAACAGATATACAGCTTTCTTTAGGCGCTGATACTATGCTTTGCGGCAGCGATGCATCCCTGTTATTACATGCCGGCGCCGGTTTTAAAACATATAAATGGCAGGACGGTTCAACAGATTCTGTATTCCTTGCAACAACAGCCGGTAAATATTATGTTACAGTTACAGATTATTGCGGCAGCCTGCACAGCGATACCATTAAAGTGAGCAAAGCAAATGATATCTTCAGTATTGGCAACGATACCACAAAATGCAATAGTGATTCTGTTATTGTAAAAGCCACTCCCGGGTTTACAAATTATAAATGGCAGCCAAACTACAATATGATAAATGTATCAGCGAATGCAGTGCAGGTGTATCCGGCAGTCGATACGGCGTACACGGTTTCTGCGCAGAAAGGCGGCTGTACTTTTTTTGATACGATACACATCAGCGTGCTTCACTCGCCTGCAATATTCCTTGGTAATGATACGGCTATTTGTAAGGATACAAAGCTGCAGTTGCATGCCGGCAACGGCTTTGTAAAATATCTATGGAATACCGGCGAACAAACAGCATCCATTTATGCTGCGGCAGCCGGCAGTTATAGCGTGAAAGCAACCGCAGCAAACAACTGTATATCGGCAGACACTTTACTGGTAACAGCCATAAAACCACTACCTGTTTTTTCTTTGGGTAATGATACCGGTCTATGTAAAAACCAAAGCCTCAGCTATAATTTTAATTTGCCGGGCGCAACTTATTTATGGAGTGATGGCAGCATGGCCAATCAAAAAAATATTACTGAAGCCGGTGATTACTGGCTTAAGGTTACACAGGATTTATGCAGCGCAACAGATTCCATAACAGTAGTACAAAAAACATCTCCCATGGTTGCATTGGGTAATGATACCACTTTATGTGAAGGCACAACAAAACTGCTGGATGCAACATACGCCGGTGCAGATTATACATGGCAGGATGGAAGCACCAATGCGCAGTATATGGTTTCGCAGCCCGGCTTATATTCTGTAATGCTTACTCTTGAAGGATGCACTGCAGGTGATAGCATTGATATCGGTTATATGCCGGCACCGTTATTTACTTTAGGAAAGGACACTGCTATATGCAATGGCAGCGAAATAATATTACAGCCGGGTATGAACACTTCGGTGAATTATTATTGGCAAAACGGCAGCACACTTCCTTATTATACGGTAACGCAACCGGGGAATTATTTTCTTACAGCTTCAAACAAGTGTGGCAGTTACACTGATTCCATATTAGTAAAAGAAGCCATTTGTAATATCATTCTTCCATCTGCATTTACCCCCAACCATGATGGCCTGAATGATGTTTTCAGGATCAAATATCCTCCTCTTGTAAAATCATATAATATGGTTATCTATAACCGTTGGGGCGAACAGGTTTTTACATCGAAGGATATAAGCAAAGGCTGGAATGGCACTTACAAAGGTTATCCTGTAAGCCAGGACACGTTTGTGTGGATAATCTCCGTAATTGACATTAATGGTGCAAAAACCAGTCTTCATGGTACAGTTACTGTTATCAGGTAAAATGTTACGTTGCGCAACGGATTTTACAAACAGCACGTAAATCTTCCTGTCCCGATATTGTTGAAAGCAACGACCGGGAATCTCATTGTAAAGCGACGTGTCCAAAAAAGGAGATTCTACTTTTGCGGGGAATGACGATCGCTGTGGTGCGGCTTTTTTATTTCACGGCAGCTGCGCCTGCAGAAGCAACAATATGATCGTTCTCAACTGTATCGCCGGAAACGCCCACAGCGCCTGTTATTTTGCCTGCATCATTTTTAATAACTACGCCCCCCGGAAAGGTGATCAGGCCGCCATTGGAATGTTCAATATTATACAGCGGACCGCCGGGTTGAGAGAACTTGCCTATCTCGCCTGAATCCATATTAAAATAGCGTGCCGTACGTGCTTTTCTCATAGAGATGTCGATAGACCCCAGCCAGGCGTTCTCCATGTGTGCAAATGCAATAAGGTTCGTGACACTATCCACTACGGCAATATTCATTAGTGTTTTTGTTTCTATAGCTTTGGCTTTGGCGGCTGCTATTACAGCTTCAGCCTGTTCGGGTGTTATATTCATAGATTAAATTTTTATACGGCATATATGCTTTCCCTGTTAGATTATGCGAAGAAGGCGGATGAGGGAATTATTTTGATGATTGACAGCAATTGGAAATGTTTTTAATTCATCTCTTTGATCCCGGCTGCAACGGCCGGAGCATGTTGGTTTAATTGTAACTTTACCGGATGGATGCAGAAAAACATAAACCTGTTTTTAACCGCCGCATTTTCTGGGATGTAAATTTTGATGCCTTGGATTACGACAACCGTGCAAGGTTTGTGATTGAGCGCGTATTTGAACGGGGCGATGTGGAAGATATACGCCAGTGCAGAAGGTATTATGGTGACGGGTTAATAGAAAAAATTCTTCTCACTGCAAAATATCTTCCTGAAAGAAGATTACATTTAGCTTCGGCTGTAATAGACAGGCCCATAAACGATTTTAAATGTTACATCCTAAAACAATCAACCCCATCGCTTTATCCGTATTAAAGCGTATAATGAACCTGGAAGAATTTAATAAGTTTTGTCTTGTCGGAGGTACGGCTTTAGCATTAAAATATGGCCACAGGATTTCTATTGATTTAGATTTTTTCTCCAACGAAAAGTTTGATAACACGCTTCTTGCAGGTGTATTGCAAAAAGAATTTGCAGACAAGCTTGAACTTGAAAGTAAAAATCCTAAATGGGGGATTTTTTGTTTTATCGATAGCATTAAAGTGGATATTGTATATTATCCTCATCCTGAAATACATCAGCTGGAGATTGTTGATGGCATCAGGCTATATAGTTCGGAAGATATTGCTGCTATGAAAATAAATGCCATACTTGGCAGGGGAAAGAAAAAAGATTTTTGGGATTTAGCAGAATTGCTCAGGTATTATACATTAGAGGAATTAATCTCTTTTCACAGGAAAAAATATCCCTCACAGCAGCTTTTAATAACCGTCCCTCAAGCCCTCATTTATTTCGACGATGCAGAAGAAAGCGAAGCGCCTGTAAGCCTCAATAACCAAACATGGGCGTCGGTTAAAAAGGCCATTCAAAAAAGTGTGCGGGAATATTTATCGTGATGCATATACTTTTAGTATGCCATACTTATAAACATTTAAAGAATGATGTGTTTATAATGCTTCAAAGAAACTCCCACATAGATTTTCATTGCACCATTGCAAATTAACCTGCGATGTTGACTGCATCTCCAATCAACACTGATATAATTTTTGGTTGTTGCATCACTGCCGCGGTTTAAACTACATTAGGCATATAGAACATTATACAAACAGGATGAATTTGCTACAATAAATCAACTCACAGGCGAAATACGTTCGAGGCTCGAAAAACAAATTGTTGCCATCGAAGATGCAGCCATTGATGAGCTCACTGGAACGCTTACGTTCGTATTTTTTTATACGTTTCAGATTATATTGGTGCAATATTTCTTTCATCATGTGTTGCTTACTATTGCTTATGCAATTGCTTTGCCCCTTACAGGTTTCTTTGCGTGGTTCTATGCGAAGCGCTTCAACAACCTGCGCGGACGCTGGATGATCTTCTCTTTATTTCATCGCAAAACGGCGCTCATTGCTTCCATCCTCAATATGAGGCAGCACATTATTGATGAGCTGGAAAAAGGCAGGAAGGAATATGCGGAGATGAATGAAGCCAGGTAAGTTGACTGTTGATAGTTGACACAGTTGACCGGTCATGAGCGTAACTTCAAATTTTTCTTAACCGGAGTAAAAGCTGAAAGTCCGCAGACGACAATGATAATCCATAGAACTTAAGCAATTCCGGGAAGGTAAACGGCGATGGACTGTTGACTGTTGACTGTTGACAGTTGACTGTTGACACAGTTGACCGGTCATGAGCGTAACTTCAAATTTTTCTTAACCGGAGTAAAAGCTGACAGTTCGCAGACGACAAATCATAACCATAGAACTTAAGCAATTCCGGGAAGGTAAACGGCGGTGGATTGTTGACTGTTGACAGTTGACCGTTTTATGGCTTTGATTTTTTATACAACCCCACCAGTTCACCCTCCGCAAGAATATGTCCCTGCATGCTTTTCTCCAATGCGGCTTTATCTGTTTTTGCATCTATGCTTAGCCGGGTATCCAATGCATACACCATAAAATGATAATGATGCGTTCCGGTAGGCGGGCACATTCCTTTATAACCCGGCACACCTGCACCATTAAGGCCTTGTTCTGCATCTTTGAAATTTTCAGGTAATCTATCAGTAACATTAATGTTCCATACCACCCAATGCGTAAAGCCACCTTCTTTAGGTGCATCCGGATCGTGTACAATAACCGCAAGCGATTTGGTACCGGTGGGTACATCGCTAATGCTTAAGGGTGGACTCACTTCTTCACCTTCGCAGGAATACTTTACAGGTATGGCGCTGTTGTTTGCAAAGGCAATACTGGTAACTTTTAAGTTGGTTGTTGTTGAAAATGTTGCCAGGGCTGCCATTGCTGCCAGCGATAAAGTTTTTAATAAAAGCATAAAAAGCGTTTGAAAAAAATGAGAAAAAATTGTACCAGTATTTAAATCTTAATGATGGTTAAATTAAACCTATTTCGGGTAAATAATATATATGCCATTGCATGGTTTTTTTCTTCGTTATGCTGGAAAGAATAAGCGGTGTTTGAATTGCCGGTGACAACACCTGCAACGGCGGAGAGCATAAAAAGAATTTAGATAAAACGCGAAAAAATTATACCATTTATTTGGCCCCTTAGTAATTGCTCAGTTAAAACTGTTGCCGGTGATCGGAAGGTAAAATTGTCACGACTTTTAAGTCATGGAATTAGAAGAGATACAAGTTACTAAACGGCTTTAGCCAAAATAATGGCTTAGATTAAAGCTGTTTTAGAAACAACTAAAACATGTTCCCCTGCTTTATCTCTGTACGCACTGTCCTGCTGCAAAGATTCGCTACGGCGAAGGGCAGGAATAAATGCGGTTCTTATACCGGTCTGACGGCATTGCAGCCGCCTGGCCGCGGGTTTAGAACCGCCCGGCCACATATCTGAGCCAGGCCGGTAATATCTTCTGAAAATTTGGTTAACCCCCGGGGGTTTATTCCCGGAACAGGTCTGCCGCCTGTAGGCTATATACACTACAAAGCGCAAACAATACCTGTGCTTTACAATGCACACCCGGGTTTTCTTCCAGTTGCTTCAACAGGTAAACCGGTATACCCGCTTTTTGTGCAGCCCGGCAAAGGCTTATTCCTTTATGCTGCCTTGCTTCAACCAGCTTGTCAAAAGCCTGCCTTATGTGGTGGGCTGTTTTATATCTTGCTTTCCCCGGGTTCCGTATTATGGGCATCTGCTGTTTCTTTATGGGTTGTATCAAATGCATGCAGGCTTTCTTTTGTTATACAGGTGCGTACATGCAATAGGTAAGCAGCCTCCATTAGTTTTTGCAGCATGATGTTCAGTTGCAGCGTATCCCATTCAAGGCTGGCATCTGTAAAGCTGTTGTATGATAAAGCGTATTGTACAATGGTATCAAACAGGTTATCATACGCATCTTCTTTTGTAAGAGACCGCACCGCTTTCTTAAGCGCTTTATAGGGGTTGAAAAACTCTTTTACAGTCAGGTGGCGTGGGATATATAACCAGTATTCCGTTTCATCATACAGTTTGCAGTACAGGTTAAGATTGGTAAAGTCAGGAACAGGCCTGTCTTCTGCCGGAGTAATAATTCCTGTTTGCCTTATACAGTCGCTGCCGGTAATGATCACAGCCGCATGCAACAGTTTTTTATACGCTTCATAAAAATAAACAAGGTCGGCAGGGCATGCTCCTTTCCAGAGCTTGCTGCTGTTGGCAGCCAGCAATGATGTTTGAATGTAGTTCCTGGCAGATGGCAGATCAAATACTTCAAAGAAATGGCGGAGGGCTGTATAAGCGCCGGTTATATGTTTGTGTTCCGTTATCATGGTTTTATGGTTCATGGATCATAGTTCATGGTTCATAGCACATTCTTCTGCTCGCAGCTCATAGCTCATGGCTCGCAGCTTGCAACTCATCCCCAATAAGGCTTCTATCTTTTCTCTTATCACTTCGAGTTGTTTGCCTTTGATGGAATATTCACTCGTGTAGCGGCTGCAGGTGTAAGCCTGTTGTAATATATGCAGCAGGCTATCTTCTTTTGACGGTAACGGCGGAAAGAGTATATGCAGCAAAGGCTCAAACCAACAGGCATAGCGGTACAACAACAGCAGGTTATGCGTAACAGGCCGGTAACCGCATTGGTTATATACAATGGAAGTAAAACACTGCTCTGCGCACTGGTGTAGCAGAAAGGCCGCCATAGCATATTGTTTACGGATGACGAACAGTTCCGCACCCGCATAAAACTCCAATGCCCGCTGGTGCCAGTGGCTGTCACAGGTATGGTGCAGCGGCATGGCAACCGGTGTTATAAACCCGGCATCCGGTTCTGTGAACAAGCGTTCTGCCTGTGTAAATACGGTGCAGGCAAAATAGCCGCCCTGCTGCAACTGCTCATTAAAACGGCTGAGCGGCATGCACCAAACCGTTACGGTGGTTATGGATTGCAATATATTCTCCAGCCGGCTTTGCATGTGTACGCATTGCTCTACACCGGCATCTGCTACTACCAGTAACAGGTAAGCGTTGGGTTGCGCTGTTGACTGCGGTACGGTAAAGAACAGGTTGTTGTATTGAATGACAGTGGCTGCCAATACAAATACGACCTCGGGCGCCTCGTGTTGTTGGATGAGGTGAAGAAGTTGGGTGGATTGTTGAGTATACATATTTATCGTATTTATTAAATAGTATTGCAAAATACGATAAACTATTTGTATTTAATGATAAAATGTCACTAAAAATGAAAAATATAAAGAAATTATATTGCGAATTAGAGCAATTCTTTTACAAAATGAGTAAAGCTATTTACAATAGGATTAAAAGTGTGTTGGCAGAAAAAGGCATTACGAATAGACAATTGGCGGAAAAACTAAAAAAGAATGAAACAACTATTTCGAGGTGGTGTACAAATGATATGCAACCTCCCATAGAAACACTTTTTAAAATTGCTGAATATTTGGATGTTGATGTGAGAGAGTTGTTGGTGAAGACGAAGTGATTTTTAAATTAATAATAAAATTATTCACTATAGAAATTTAACTCTTGTGGGAGCTTAGATATGTACAATTTAAATTTAGCCCGATACAAGATCAACCGATCCGAAAAATTAAATGTGTTGGTCAACAAACGCAGACTAAAGTCAAATAAATATTTTATATTTTAATCTCATACTAACGTTGCTTGAAAAATCCTTATAAACATATTGAGCTTTTTGCTGGTTGTGGCGGAATGAGTTTAGGATTAGATGCCGCAGGCTTTGAATTATACTTTGCTAACGAACTTTCGCCAATGGCTGGTGAAACATTTGCTTATAATATACTTGGTGAAAATCTTTCAGCTTTAGGTAATGAAAATAAAAATCCAAGTAAAACTTTATGGATTAAATCTCAATATAAAATTAATGATTTAAAAAATAGGCTAAGAGAAAATCCATTGGAATATCGTAATGGGAATTACTCTGATATTAATGTAAACACTGAATTTGAAAAAAAATTATTAATAGGAAGTATTGATGATCTTTTAAATTTTTTAGTGCAACATAAAAGTTTGTGTAAAAATTTAAGGAAACAAAATATTGATGTGCTTTCTGGCGGTCCTCCTTGCCAAGGATTTAGTTTAGCAGGAAAGAGAAAGAAAGATGATCAAAAAAACCTTTTACCGTTATCATTTGCAAGGTTTGCTGGACTAATGCAACCCAAAGTTGTAATACTTGAAAACGTAAAAGGTATTACATCACCATTTAAAACAGATGATGGAATAAAACATTTTGCTTGGCTTGAAGTTGCAAAAGCTTTTTCTTTAAAAGGTTTTGTTCCAGTATGCATGTTGCTTAATTCAAAATACTTTGCAATTCCTCAGAATAGACCAAGATTTATTTTATATGCTTTCCGCAAAGACATTTTTGATAAGCTCAAAACAAAATCATCAAACACTGATATTACAAAAGCAATTTTGCTTAATTCACTTTTATTTTTCAACAAAGTAAGGAGTAAGCGAAAAAACCTTAACGACATAAAACCAAGCGATATTTCGCTTTATGATATTGAATCAGACCCAAAATTTTTTGATGGAAAACTTTTACCAAAACTTCGTACATCAAAGAAAAATTTTATTTCTGCTCATTACGCAATTGCTGATATTTCTTCAACTAAAAAAATTTATGAATTGGATAAAATCAAAAGCAATTATCCAGTTCATCTTAAAAAGCTTTTTAAACTAAAGAGTAAAATAACTCCAACGTTTCTTGAAAATCATGACGAACGCAATCACGGTTTTGAAGTGAAAGCAAGGTTTAGATTATACCAAGTATTGAATAGTTTGAACGGTTTGAAACAAGATGCTTTGCAAGTGATTTCAGGCAATTGCAAAGATGATGAAGTTTTTCAAAAAGTTTTTGAAGGGTTTAAAAACGAAGCGTTGCTATGTGAATCAAGTGAAGTACAAGTCTTTGAAAAGCCCATAAGTTTACAATCATTCAAAGATTATTTAAAAAACATTGAATCAAAAAAGCATAGTCAGAGGGCAATAAAAAAAAATGAACCTGCGCCTGCCCAAATGACAATACCAGATGATCTTTGCCATTATGATATTAAGCAACTAAGAACATTTACTGTTAGAGAAATGGCAAGATTTCAATCATTCCCAGATTGGTTTGTGTTTCAATCAAAAGCTACAACAGGAGGACAGCAAAGAAAATTTGAAATACCCCAATATACACAAGTGGGTAATGCAGTTCCACCTTTACTTGCATGTGAATTAGGGAAGACAATTGCAAAGCTTTTAAAATCAATCGAGCGATGAGGCAATCAAGAATAAAAGGTGGTGAAAAGAATTTAAAATCTGGTAAAAAATGGAATCGTGAAGAACTAAATAAAGTTCTTAATCTTTATTTATCGGATAGGCAATTGAAAATTCATGAATCAAATAAAAGAATACAAAAAATGGCATTGGAATTAGATAGAACAACAAGAAGTGTCGAAGCACAACTCCTTATGTTTCGCAACCTTGATAAGTTTGGATTTTATGGGTACAGGAATATGAATACTATTTCCAAAAAGCTTTGGAAAGAATATATTAATAAATCAATCACCGATGGAGCAATTTAATTTAACTCCCAGTCCAGCATTACTTGATCTTTTAGGGAAAATCCCTTTTAAAGGATGGCAGTGCGTGGCGGAATTAATTGATAATTCAATTGATGCAATTATAAACAGTCAAACGCAATTAAACGATTACCAAAAAGTAATTTCCGTTTATATTCCTACAAAGGGAAAAATTTTAGAAAATCAGCCCTTAATAGTTGAGGATTGGGGCATAGGAATGGATGAGCAACAACTTGAAAGTGCAGTTCGAGCAGGCTTTTCTTCCAAAAATACCAATTCTAATCTTGGATTATTCGGTATGGGTTTTAATGTGGCTACTTCAAGGCTTGCAAATACAGTACAAGTTTGGACATCTACACAGGAAATGAAAAAAGAAATCGGGGTTACAATTGATTTAAGAGCAATGAAAAAAACAGGCTCTTTTATTCGCCCAAAAATTGAAAGAGAAAAGAGACAGGACAAACAATCTGGAACGCGAATTGAAATATTTGATTATAAACCCGAAGCGCAAAATCTTTTGCAGTCAAGGCAGATTGTACGAGAACTTAACAGGGCTTACTCTGAAAGAATTTTCAATGAATTCCAAATAAAAATTTTAATCAATGGTGAGGAGGTAACACCTTTTAAATTTTGTGTTTGGGATAAGTCCCGTTCTGTAAAATATAAGTATGATGATATTAAAGCTATTTATGAAGTCGATGAGCATTTAGGAGAAGAAATGTTTTGTGAGAATTGTTTTGCATGGTTAGGTAACCCGGTTGATACAACATTGCAGCTTGAATGTCCTTATTGTAATACAATAGGTAGAATAATAAAGAAGGATATTTATATAACTGGCTGGGTAGGCATTCAACGTTATTCAGATATTGAGCACTATGGTATTGATATTTCAAGAAACGGCAGAATTCTTAGCAAACTTGATAAAACTTTATTTCATTGGGACAATGAAAAAGCAAAAGATGACCCTCGGTTCCATCCTGAGTATCCAAGAGATACCACATATGCAGGTGGAAGAATAGTTGGGCAAATAGAAGCAAATTTTTTGATACCAAAATACACTAAAGATGATTTTGAAAGAGATGATAAAAATTGGAAAAAAGTTATAAAGCATTTACGAGGCGAAATGCCATTACAACCTGACTTAGCTCAACAACTTGGATATAAACAAGCAAACAGAACTCCAATGGGCCTGTTGTTTAACGGCTATAGGAAAATTAATGTTCCTGGCTCTAAAACATTAGTTTTTGCAAGAGAGAATGGAAGTGTCGACCATATAACTCCTAAAAATTGGGCTCACAAATTTTATGAAGGTGACCCAGCTTATCAAGCTGACATAAAGTGGTGGGAAGCTGTTATAAAAGCAGATTTAAAAGAAACACCTACGACATTTAATCCGCTTAATCCAACAGGGAAACCAGTTGCTTTATCAACTGGTAACGGTACAACAAAACAACCAGCAGCGCCTGAAAAGTTTCCTGGCAAAAAGATTTTAAAAAGAACATTACATCTTGATATTGAAAAATTAATAGGTGAAAAACCGATCGACTTAACACTTATAGACTATTATCCAACTATTGATATTAACTCACCCATCATTTTTGAATCGCAGGGCACAATGTGGAAATTCAATGTTTATTTAAATAATCTTCATGCAATGTTCAGGGATTTTGCAGATGGTTATGAAGATTTACTTTTTATGGAAGTCGCATATAAATACGCATCTATAAAAAATAATGAAGAATGGACAATTACAAGAATTTACTATGAATTAAAGTCAAAATTTGCACCTGAAACAATGTTGAGTGTGCCAGGGTTAGTTACCAAAGCAAGCAACTTAATGCGTGAAATTCAAAACAAGCTTGTATTAGCTAACGGGATTGATTTACCAAGAAAACCGGACTTAAATGAAAGTGATGAAAAAGCTATAATAAAAAAATATCTTGATTTGGAAGGGAAAAACATTCCTGATATTAAATCATTTATCTTAAATACACGATTTTTAAAATACCTCGATTTAAATTATTTATTCAAGTTTGTTGAAGATTTCCCTGATATGATTTACGATGGCAAGGTTTTAAATCTTCCTTATGCAGAGTTAGATAGTGAAAGCAAACAACACCAATTAAAAAAATATACTGGTTATTTTAGTGATGTTCGCTGGTTTATGAATGACTTAGCAAAAGAAGGTGATGAAGCGGTTAAAAAATTAAAACAACAAATAATCAGGAATCGATATAGCATCGAAATATTATATGGAAGCATTAATAAATGATTCAAAAGGCTTTCTTTCAACTGAACGGTTATCTAAAGGTCCGTGGCAGGCATTTGAAAGAGGAATAGCACGGCTACTTGCTCATAGCGGTTGGGAAATAAATGAACTTGTTGGAGGTTCAGGAGATCAGGGAGCAGATATTATAGCAGCGTTTAAAGACAGTGAAGGCAATTTATTTGAATATGTATACCAAGCAAAATATAGTGAAAATAATAAACCACTTTCCGTTGATATTATAGGTGATTTGAAAAGGGCAATGGAATATTATCAAATTGATAGGGGTGTTGCCGTATCGAACAGAATTATTTCGGAATCACAAAATTTAAAGCTTCAAACACTAAGAAATACAGGATATAATATTGACACTTTCCTTTCAAAAAGCATATTTGATTTTTACGCACAATTACCACCGTGGGCTGCTGAAAATAGGGCATTAAAACAATACCAGGTTGAAGCTCTTTCTAAATTGCAACAAGCATATACTAAAGGGAATAAACAAGGATTAATTTGTCTTGCAACCGGGTTAGGAAAAACTTTTGTGGCTGCTACATTTTTAAGATGGCTTTTTGAAAATAATCAAAATATAAATGTTTTAATTCTTGCAAATTCCAAATCATTAATTGAACAATTTGATCGTGCTATTTGGTCGAATTTACCCAAATTGGTAGCAACACATTTAGTTTATGATTCAGAAAAACCATCTTTTTTAGAGGGGGTAACTCTTTCAACTTTCCAAAGCTTCCAAGACTTTCATAAAAAATCTAACGAATTTTATTATGATGTGGTGATTGTCGATGAAGCACATCATGCACCTGCTGATACATATTTAGGGGTAATAAAAAAACTTGAACCAAAATTTTTATTAGGATTGACAGCAACTCCTTTTAGAAAAGATGAAAGAGATGTAACGGAAGTTTTTGGACAACCCCTCATTTACTATTCAGTTTATAAAGCATTGCAAAAAGGTTACTTGGCAAAAGTTGAATACCATTTGCATAATGATAATATTAATGAAGATTGGATTACGCAAAACAGTGTAAAAGGACATACAATTAAACAACTAAATAAAAAAATATTCTTACCGGAAAGAGACGAAACAATATGCGAGAAAATTTTTAAAACTTGGAATGAAAGAAAACTTGAAAGAGGAATAATTTTTTGTAATAGTAGTGAACACGCGGAAAGAATTGAAAAGCTACTTAAAGTGAACTTTCAACTTTCAGTTTGGTCATTAACAACTCGTGTTAAAAGTTCAAGAGAAAGGGCAAAACGTTTAAGAGATTTCAGAATTGGAAGATGTAACCTTTTAACATGTTACGATATGCTTAATGAAGGTATTGACGTACCGGACGTTGATTATATTGTTTTCCTAAGGGTAACGCATAGCAGGGTTTATTTTTTGCAGCAATTAGGAAGAGGACTTCGATATAAAGAAAATAAAGTTTTGTTAGTTCAAGATTTTGTGGCAGATATAAGAAGAATAAAACGCCTTAAATCGTTTCAGGAAGAATTTGAAGAAGCAAGGAAAAATGAAATTGAAGATTTATATATAAATGATGCATTTCAGCTTTCTTTTACTTCAGAACAAACCAACAATTTTCTTGACCTCGTAACGAGAGATATATCGGAAGAAATGGATGAGGATGATGAAATTTATATAGATACAGTTTGATTTTGTAAATAGGTGCATTTATTTTTAAGAGGACAAATTTCATGCAATGGATTTTTAGCTTTACAAATCGATGCTGCAAAATCTAATACAGCCCAATTCATTTCTTTAGCACTTTCATGTTCAACAATTTTATAAGAAAGTTGTTGTAAGTAAGGGTCGTAACGTATATCAGCTAATTGCCTGGGCCCAAAAAATCTTTCCAAAACCCTTGCCATATTAACATCTACCAATGGGCTTGATTTATTAAAAATCACTAACTCAATCGCATTAGCTATATATTGTCCAACAAAAGGAATAGATTCTAATTCTTCTCTTTTCTTAGGCAATTTTCCTTTTCGTTTGACCATTTCAAGCGCTAAGTTTTTTAAACGTATAGAACGCTGTGTGTATAAACCAATAGGTTTAAGATATTCTTCAATTCTTTTTGTATCTGCATTAACTAAAGATTTCCAATTAGGAAATTCTTTAATGAAACTTGGATAAAACTTAGCAATAGTTTCGGCTTTTGTTCTTTGTAATAAAACTTCGGCAATTATATATTGATAATTCGTTAAGCCTTTTTTCCGCCAATAAAATTTTCTTCCATTTCTTGAATACCATTCTAAGATTTTGTTTTGAAAAAAATTAATTTTTTGCTCTTCAATGTGCTTAATCATTTTGCTTGGCTTAATAAATTTTATCTCTATTTAATTGTAATAACTTAGTTCCTATAGTTATCATAACAAGGATCATCATATAATTTTAATTGATAGGCTTCACACAATTCTTGAATCTCTTTTAAAGACATTATTAAGTCCGTAAAAACTTTAGTATCTTCTTTTATAAATGAACATACTT
Source organism: Parafilimonas sp. (assembly GCA_036274175.1). Classification (GTDB taxonomy): domain Bacteria; phylum Bacteroidota; class Bacteroidia; order Chitinophagales; family Chitinophagaceae; genus Parafilimonas. The sequence continues at coordinate 85,770 of DASUGF010000001.1, read as the reverse complement.
CCATTCCCATATATACACAAAAGCCAAAACTGTCAGACATAAGCCTAATAAAATGAGCAAAATCTGCAATTATCTTATCACTCTCACTTCTTTGATTTCTTTCTGCAATGATAAGAATACCTGTCTCATCTCCATGAGTAACATGACTAGCCATCCTGTAAGAGTGCGTTAAAAGAATAAATGCCTCTAGTGCAACACCTTTATAATTTTTAGTCAATGAAAAAATTATTTCTGAAAAAGACCATTTCCTCTCGACTTCTTTTCTACGCGTCTTATTCCATTTTTCTCTCAATTCAGCTTCCTTTTCTTCTGTAAGCATCAAGGGGGAAAAAGCAAGTTTATACAGTTTGGTATCGCCTGTTATTGCCAAATTTTTTTTTGCCTGCTCAGATTGTTTAAGCCTGTTTATTTCTTCTAAATCTTCCCAGTATTCTTTAAGCCTAATTTTCCTCTCTTCATCATCGGCAGATAAAATGAATATAAGCTTTATGTAGGTTTCTAAAGCTGACCGAAAAATGATTTCTGCATCCCATAATGAATTTTCAAAAGTTAATTGCGTTACCACGGTAAGTCTTTCTATAATAAATTCAACTAACGGGTAAACAGGCCTAACATCTTCAAGCTTATTTTTAATGCACCTATATAGTTCTAAGTTTGACAAGTTTATTGCCTCAAAATATGCGGCTGCAATTTTTGCTCTATCTTCTTGAATATTCATAATAAATTTATGTTGTCTCTTATACTTATTGTTATAGCATGAATTGTTTATTACATAAGCATTGAAGATGAAATACTAATCTAAAATTACCTCGCTGGTTCTGAATATGCATTCTATCTATAAGTCACATATTGAATTAGTGAATAACTTTCCTGCTTATGGCAATAGACTGGACACAACAAGAAGTGCAATTAATAGTTACAGATTATTTCAGTATGCTTGATCTTGAATTAAGCGGTAAGAACTATAATAAGACAACCCATCGCAATGCATTGCTGCCGCTGTTGCCCGGCCGTTCTGAAGGCGCTATTGAATTTAAACATCAAAACATCAGTGCAGCTTTAATTAACATGGGGCTTCCTTACATTGATGGTTATAAACCGAGGTTCAATTACCAAAGGGAACTGGTGGAAAAAGAAATAGCGAATTATATTGCTCAACGTAAGCTGTTAATAGAAAATAAATTCAATGCCTTTGCCAATGAGGCAAGTAATGTTGTTTTAGAAACCATTCGTTACGAGACTGTGTTGGATGAACCTCCGTCACCTTCTGAATTCAAAGAGACAGAACCTTTATATAAACCCATTAAAACAAATTATTTAGAGAAAGAACAAAACAATCGCAATCTTGGTGAACAAGGTGAAGCGTTTGTAATTCAATTTGAGAAACGAAGATTGGTACAGGCTGGCAAAGAAAAGCTTGCCGATAAAATTGAATGGCTTTCAAAAGATATGGGCGATGGATTAGGGTATGACATTTTATCAAAAAATGAAAATGGAACAGACAGGTTCATTGAAGTGAAAACTACCAAGCTTTCTAAAGAAACACCTATTTTCCTAAGCCGAATAGAAATGTTGTTTGCCACAAAAGCCGCCGGTGGTTTTTATTTATACAGGGTATTTGACTTTGCCACACAACCAAAACTATTCATTAAAAACGGAGCATATGATAGCTTTTGCAAACTTGTACCGCAAAACTTTAAGGGATATTTTTAAAACGCCGCACCAGCATCTCCGGCTTGGTATCCTTGCCTTTAATAGCAGCCATATTTTTGCTTCTTATTTCCTTGCTGTGTACATCGGCCATTGTGCAAAACTATTGGTAATTTAAAAATGAGAAAAACAGGCTGAACACCCCGATTTTGGTTTGTACTTTGGTTAAAAATAAATTTATTTGTTTATGGATTTTAAACAGCAATACGAGTCTTTATATCAACAGTTGAAAAACGAACTTCCATTCAAGGCTTTTCCCGTGAGAGAGCTTGTTCATGTTTTCAGAGACAAGAATATTTCCATAACGTTGAAAACAGAATTAATAGTAACCGATGTTTATAACAGCGGCGACATATCAGGCATCATGTGTGTTGTTGCCAGTGATAAAAAGAATCCCATAGTTTGTTCCTTAATGCATTTGATATTTTCCCCGGGTTTTCATTTATACAAAGACATAACAGAATATCAACGGAAACGGGAAAAACGAATAAGAAAGTTAAACGGGCTTTGAGGTATATTAAGCAACGTGACTCATGGCGCAGTATAGGAGCGCATATAGAAGCAAAAAAATCACAGCGCCCGGGGCATGGCACACAGGCTGAACAAGTCCGCTATAACCCAAACCTATTCCCTGTTTCTTATAAATACCAATTTAGTTCCGCCTTTGTCGGTTTCCCTGATATCTGTTTCAAATTGAGAGAGCGATTGAATTAAAGGAGTTAGTTTTTGAAAGCCAAAATTGCGGGGATCGAAATTAGGTTGCTTCTTTAATACTAAATTTCCTACGTCGCCTAAAAAGGCCCAACCATTCTCATCCGCAAGATCAGCGATGGTAGAAGCGATCAAATGAATATCTTCCCTGTTCAATTTGTCAATAGATTTTTTTTGTACCTGCTTCAGCATTTTTCGTTGCGTAACAACTTCATCTTCTGCGTCAGGGTTGGAAAGAATTTCTATGTAGATAAATTTATCGCATGCAACAATAAAAGGGTTGGGAGTTTTCTTTTCACCAATACCGAACACCTTCATGCCTGCTTCACGTAGCCTTGTCGCAAGACGTGTGAAATCGCTGTCACTGCTTACGATACAAAATCCATCAACTTTACCTGAATACAAAATATCCATTGCATCAATTATCATGGCGGAATCACTGGCATTTTTACCAGACGTATAACTGTATTGCTGAACAGGTGTGATTGCATTTTTAAGCAGCACATTTTTCCATCCACCTACGACAGGTTTGGTCCAGTCGCCATAAATTCTTTTAAAAGTCGGCGTACCATATTTTGCAATTTCTTCCATGATGCCTTTTACGTTGGCATAAGGAATATTTTCGGCATCGATCAATACAGCGAGCCTTATATCCGTTTGTGTTTGCATGGATGCAAGGTAGATTTTTTCATCCACGCTGTTGTTGGCGTCCCCGCCAACAATCAACCGTGTGCTTAATGTTTATAGTGGCTGAACCAGGCATAAGGTGCATAGCAGCCATGCTGTTATTGGCCTGGATAACCTGGTCAGCGGCGATTTTATTAAACTGTTGGCGGGGACGCCAACAGCGGCGCTAAACTTTATCGTGGCTGAACCAGGCATAAGGTGCAAAGTAGCCATGCTGTTATTGGCCTGGATAACCTGGTCAGCGGTGATTTCATTAAACTGTTGGCGGGGACGCCAACAGCGGCGCTAAGTATTTAGTCTGAAAGTCGGAAGACGGAAAGTTCGGGAGAAGAAATTACAGATTGCTTCGTCGTTCCTCCTCGAAATGACGGGTGATTGCTTTTGCCGCATTGGCTGAATCGCAATGACGCCATCGCCAGCTTATTGCTGCTTCCCTTCCACCAATAGCTGTCCTATCTTACCCAATAATACATCCGAGGTATTGGAATTGGTAAAGATCACGTAACCCATTTTAAGGTCTTTATATACCTCAAAACGGCATTTAAAATCACCGTTGTTGCCGCCATGCCCAAATGATTTTCCAAAAGGCGTTTCGCGTATCTCAAGGCTCATACCCATATAAGTAGGCACTTTAGGTTTTTCCTCGCCCGGATCGTAATTGTATTCAGACTGTTTGCTAAGCATGGTCTCGTAAGTCTGCGGGCTCAGGCCTTTTTGTTCCAGCAGGTATAGCATAAAACGCGTAAATATTTTAGCTTCGGTGCACATCGACCAGGCCATGCCGGGAGATTCAGGCAACTCCTTGTAGTTGGGCAACATATTATAATGCCCCGTTGCTTTCATAACGCGCAAGGAATCGTTACCCGAAAAAAATGTGTGGTAAAGCCCAATGGGTTGTATCACTTCTTCCTGTAATACCTGCTCCACTTTTTTGCCTGTCACTTTCTCTACCACCATTTTCAGGTATTCAAAACCCTCACCGGAATACCCGTAGCTCGTGCCAGGTGTAAACTTCAGGTCCAGCTTACCATCTGTGTTCATCGATCGCCAGTTGGGAAAGCCCGTACGATGGGTGAGCACGTGCCTGGCGGTGATCAGCTTATAGCGCTCGTCGTAGGCAATATCCGGGTAGGGCAGGTAGCGGTACAGGGGCGTGTCAAGATTAATAACGCCCCGCTCCGCCAGCCGCTGCACGGCAAAGGCGAATACAGGTTTGGTAACAGAAGCCGCTTCAAAAAGCGTATTACTGTCAACCGGCTCTTTGGTGAAACTGTTACGCACGCCGTACGTTTTATAGTAAATGAGCTCACCGTCTTTTATCATGGCCAGCGATATACCAGGCACCTGGTAATATTGTTGGTAGGTTTCTATAAACTGATCGACCTGTTGCGCAGCGGTGGCATCAAAGGAATGCAGCAACCCTTTTTCGGCCAGGAGATCGGGTGCAGGTGCAAACGGAATAACGATAGCGGGAGCCGTGGCATGATTGCCGGCAACTACAGTAACAGACACCGGTTCCTTTTGTGTGAGCGCGTATACGGTATCGCTATAGTGCAGGTAAGCGTCGGGCATTTCAATGGAATATTTTCCTGCCAATACCTGTGTCTTGTAATTGCCTGCGCTGTCAACAGCGGCGCTAACCCAACGTTCCGGGTGTTGAGCATTAATAAGCTGCACCTGTTCCGGAAGTGGCACAGTTGTCTTTGTATCCCATCCGATGGCGCCGGAAATGGTCGCCGGTTTTTCGTTTGCGGGCATTAGTATCACATCGGAAAGACTCTTTGGATTCACATACTTCATTTCGCCGGTACCCCATGAAGAGAAGGAGAAACTCTTGTCGCTGTCCAGGTCAAACACCTGGAAGTCGATGCCAATGGTTTTACCCACCATGAACTGATCGCCCAGGTTGATGCGCCATTCGTAATACCGCGTATTGTCTTTTTGTACAAAAGCCACTTCCATGATATTCCATTTCGCATTTTTGGCAAAGGGATCGTAATATGCGTTGTTGGTATTGCGCAATTTTTTGCTGTACATAAAGGAGGCAACCCCGGAGCCAAAGGGAAGGTGCCGTGCATCGAGATACAATTCGAGGCCGTCCTGTGTGTTCCAGCGAACATTACCGGAAGTATCTTCTATAAAATCATCGTCTGTTACCTGCAGCGCCACATAAAGAGCGTGGTCTTCGGCGCGATAGCCTATCCTGAAAGCTCCGCTGCAATCCAGTTCATTCACGGGCTTTGTACCGGATGCATTCACGCCGAGCTTATACAATAGGATGTCTTTCGGCCAGTCGCTAAAATCGCCGTCAATAATTATCTTACCCAACGGGTAGGCATAGCCAATGGTTCCGTTATGCGCCAGGAGCGGCTGGCTACAAAAGAGGCAAACAAATACAAAAGCGGTAAGTTTTACGGTTGTTTTTAGTGTATGCATAGCTTTACGATTGTACAATAAAATATCCGTCCGTCGAACGGGGAAACTTTGGTTTTACGATCATGTGTGTTGAAAAGTTACACAAGCTGCAAAATTCCATGCTGTTGTTGGCGTCTTCGCCAACAAACAATACAGTCAGGTAAAAAACACTGACAGCTTAATCTTTATAATGTGTCAACCATGTATACGGCTCGATAATATTTCTTTCATAGAATAAAGCCGATGACCATTTATAATCTTCCGGAATAGCAGCAAGTTGCCAGTGTGGCTGGCAGGGGTTGTAGTGGATATAATTTAGCTTTTGCAATAAGAAACGTTCTGTCCACACTTCCTTTACCATTGGTTCTCTTTGCCAGAACTGATAGCTCCTGTCTTTTGCATCGACATAGAATTTCGGTAACAGTGGAGTGTTTTGTTTTAAACGTTTTTTAAAGGCATGCGCGGTAAAGCTTAAGAATGCACCCTGTACCATTTCCCTTTCCAAACCTGTGGCGATTCGCCATAATAAGTGCATGTGATTTGGCATAATAACGAATGCATAGACAGAGCATCTGTTCTTCTCAACAAGCCATTGTAAAGAATCAACTATGATTTGCTTGAAATTATCATCCTTTAATAATTTCTGCCAATTTAAAACAGTCGCAGTAAAGAATTCAGTGTAGTAAGATTTGATCATGGCAGTTGGGTTGAAATGAATAATTCTGTATAAAGATAAGCGACCGCAATTAGTTTAAGGAAGCTGTTGGCATCCTCGCCAACAGCAGCATTGAATTTGCTTGACATTGTCATCCTGCAGCAATTTTTGCCGGTTTAATATGGTAGCTGTAAAAAATTCGGCATAGTAGGATTTTATCATAACGGGCGATTAGGTTGAATAGTCATTAAATCTAAAGATAAGCACCAAGTTTATTTGCCTTTTAAATTAAATAACTGTTGGCGAGGACGCCAACAGCAGCACACAAAATGCATACATGCTCTTCCTGATTTACTTTTGTTTATATGATCATCATTCATGCTGTACAAAAGCTGCTGAATACAGGAAAATTAAAACCGGCTTTATTTGTATCGCAGCCTTCGGCAGGCCAGGAACTACATTCATGGTATGCAAAGCTGCTCTCAACAGGATTCCCGGGTAAACTAATTGTTATGTATGTGCATGAACCCTCGCTGTTAACGGTGCTTACAAAAGGAAAAACGATCAATGCTACCATATCGCAGTTCAATGAACGGTTGCCACGGTTAATGCAAAGAATAAATTTTAAACCTGCCTTTATTGAAACAGAAATGGAGATGGTAAAAGAAGGCTACGTTGTAAGCAAAACCAATAGTAAATCAATGCTGGCAAGCATGAATGTGTTGACCTTTAACATGGAGTTCAACTGCCGCGGGTTTCCGACTTACGAATCAATCAACCTTGACTATATTGAAGATATTTACACCGACTGGATAACCATGGATAGACAATCAAAGAAATACCGCACTATAATGGATTACTGGAAAGAAAGAAATGTGGTGGTTTTGTAATAAGTCCGGAAGTCGGAAAGACGGAAAGTCCGGAAGACAAGGAAAGTTTAAAGTTTAACGCTTATTGTTTGCACGAAAAAGTTTCAGAAGTTACAAAGTTTGTGTTCTTCAGTTTCCAGGAATTGCTGCCAACCGTGACCATCAGCCTTGAGCAATGGACTACGGACCATCTCTTATTGCCATTTAGCTGAAAGTTCAGGCACCTGCAATTTTATCAGGTATCATTTTCAACTTAATCAATTTAAACCGAGGCCAAATTGTGAAAACTTATAGGACTGGGGTTCGTTTTTAGACGAAACGTGTTAGCTTTTTAGTAAATTTGAATATATAAATTTAGCTATGCAAACATTGCAAAAAACAGCTATAGCAGGCACAAAAGCAGTTAAACGATTGAGAAAGCAAAAACTGCAACACGGAATTCCTTTTATGATCAATTCAAAAACCCTTCCGGCAGGCCAGTTTTATATTGAATATCCTTCAGGCTCCATAAAACTCGCTACTATATCGGCTTCGAAAAGAGATTATGAAATACTCAGAGAACTTGATGAAGAGGAGATGGCCGCTTTGCGCACACAACACGGTTTATATTAATACCTAATGCCGGAACTATATATTATTACAGGTTCCAATGGTGCTGGAAAATCTACAATTGGACCCTTTTATCTTCCTGAACATATAAGGTTACAGAATACCGTTTTCGACGGTGACAAGCTTTTTATGCAAAAACAGGGAGAACTATGGCGAAGCGGGATCAGGGCGCACAAGGAAGCCAGAAAATTAGCTTTTGAATTTGTAGAAAATACATTCAATTCTCTTGTTGAAACCGCGCTAAATAACAATACTGATTTTGTTTATGAAGGGCATTTTACCAACGATACTACTTGGGATATTCCAAAAAGATTTAAAGCAAACGGGTATGTCATTCATCTTATTTTTTTGGGTCTTGCAAACACTGCTCTTTCTGAGTTACGTGTACTTGCCCGTACAAAAGAAGGTGGCCATTATGTGGATCCTTTCACAATCGCTGATAATTTTTATGGCAACCTTGAAAAGCTCAATTTGTACTATAGAATATTTGATTCAGTGAATGTAATTAACACGTCTGAAATTGAACATATTTTGCTTGCAACTTTTAATAATGGCGTTGTTCAATACGCTGTTCCTGCTACAGAATTGCCTGAATGGTTTATCAGAAATATGCCGAATATGGCTGCACAGATAAAGTAATTTCTGCCATTTTCTTTATTGTACACATTTGTCATTTGCAAAGTAGTGTTTAGTTTCGAAAAGTTAGGAAGTCGGAAAGACGCAAAGTCCGGAAGACAAAAATGTTTAAGGTTTAAAGTTTAATGTTCATCGTACACACGAAAAAGTTTCAGCGTTTCAGAAATTTCATAGTTTCAGTGTTTCAGAAGTTTCAAAGTTTACATTCTTCAGATTTAGCGCGGCTATCGACCATGAACTATCAACTATTGACTATGAACTATGAACTATGCTCCATGAACATGAACTATGAACCACCGTCTTCTACAACGCCTTCCCCTCCTGCAACGTTTGAATGGCTGTTTCCAAAAATTTCTTAGTGGCTTCATCCGGTGCCTGCGGTAAAGCGGCCTTCGCATACCCTAATGCTTTTTTATAATCGCCCATTGCTGAATAAATGCGCAGCATGCCCATATTTGTCGGCCAGGCGCCTTTATTTTTATCATAGTTCTTTTGGAATACCTGCAGGGCTTCGGGCAATTTATTTTCATTCATTAACTGCCGGCCATAAAAATGCAATTCCATAGATGAAGCATTGTTTATGGCGGCTTTCATGATAGTATCGGCTTCGGTTTCTCTGCCCAATTTTTTTAACAGGGTTGCTTTTGTTTGCAGTGCAGCAAACGAACTCCTGCCACCCATTTGCGGATCAACCGCACTATTTATCCAGTTAAGGGCTTCCGTATAATTGGTATCGTTGGCCACACACCACTGAGCGGCGGCTTCAAGACTCGCAGGATCAAAACCAATGGCGCCACTCATTTGCTCACGAATGTTTTCCAATACCGTGCGTTTAATATCTACTGATATATGTATGGGAAACCGCCACCGCTCCCAGGTGAGGTTAATATCAACAGAGCTGTCGGTCTGGTTACTGAAATCATATACCAGCCTCTCCTGTAATTGCGGCAGGTTCTTTTGTTGCGTGGCGGGCACGTGCAGCACATCCAGCTCTTTTCGATAAAAATAACTTCCCCACTCTTTTACATTTTTATTAAAGATGAGCACGCTGTTATCTTCATGCACCTCGATAAAAAAAGCGTATTTACCTGCTGGTAAATGCTGACCATTAATATTTACATCCGTAGAAAAATGCATGGTGGTGCATTCATCGCCGCCAGCCCGCCACGGTGAAGCTACAGTAGAACCATAACCCAATACTTCATAACCAAAAGGCACCACGTTGGTCCCATAAATCTTTCCTTCCCTTCCCTTTACGCCGGGGGCGCTATAATGTATTTCTATCTCCGTAACACCGATCTTCCTGCCGGCAAGACAAACAATATTTGTGTTTTGCGGTATGCGCAATGCCTGGGCAGTTGCGTATTGCAGGACAAGCGATAAGGATAGAATGTTTAAAAAGATACGTTTATTCATAGCAGCTTATTTGTTTACAAAGAAAGTGTTGTTCTGCCAACAATTAGGGCCGCTGGTCAAAAAGTTCACGAGTTCAAGAGTTTCATTGTTTCACGTACATCTTGCATCCTACATCCTCACAATTTCCTTTAACAAAACTTTCTTTCCTGTGCATATGAAATATAAAATAGTAGTGAATCTGTTATGGAAAACCTACCGTTATGAAACATATTCTTACCCTCATTTTTTTAGCGCTTTGCTTGTTTTCTTTTTCACAATACACCTACAAAAACCTGCAGGTAAATTACACCGATACAAATGTTGCAAAAACCTATACCTGGGAGAACCTGCGCTTATACCCGGTGTATGCCAATGCAGATTTTAAAGCAGGTTTTAAGACAGTAGGAAAGTATGTGTCTTTACAGGAAGCTATTGTGAGAAACAAAATAAAGATCACAGAAAAAGAGAATGGCGGCAGCGTTAATGATCTTACTATCGAAAACATCTCAACCGACACTATAATTATTATCCCGGGTGACGTGATCAAAGGAGGCCAGCAAGACAGGATCATTGCAAAAGATATGCTCCTGAAACCTAAAAGTGGTAAACTGAATGTGCCGGTTTATTGTGTGGAAAGTGGGCGATGGTCTGCACGATCAAATACGGCTGCTGCATCGCGTAATAATTCCAACGCACCTGCCGAATTCAAATCGTATTATAGCAAAGGCGCCGTAAGCTTGCGTAAGGTGGTTGAGAAAGAAGAGGATCAATCTAAAGTCTGGAACAAGGTAGATGAAATGAATAGTAAAAATAAAACCAGCACTGCTACTAAAACATATACTGCGTTAAACAATTCAACGGATTTTAATAAAAGGCTGGAGCAATACACCCGTTTTTTTGGAAGCAGGTTCTCTGTTGACGAAAACATAATTGGTGTGGTAGTGGTCACGGGCGATAGAGTGTTGGGTTGCGACATGTTTGCTACGCATGATCTGTTTATTAAACAATATACAAGCCTTCTTCACTCATATGCTACTGAAGCTATATTGAATGGGAAACCGGTAGCGGTCTCTCCCGCTGTTGTAAAAGCATACATGGATAAATTGCTGATGAATGAAACAGTACAACAAACAACTCTAAAATCGAAGGGTAGTGCTTTTACAGATAAAGGAAAAAAATTAAGGGTGTCTTGTTTTGATTAAGCGATTGAAAATCTGGAAGTCAGAAAGACGGAAAGTCGGGGAAGATGGAAAGTCCGAAAGAAGAAACATTCTTGCCTTGCGCCGGGCGAATAAAAGTTCAGCGGGATAAATACAGCGGCTTGAATAAAAATTATGAAGGATAGGAAATAGGCCCTTTAAAATCACTGTGTGTTCGAAATAACTACCATTTATAAGTAAAATATTCTGTTATTAAATAATTTTCAGAATTTTATTCTTAATCTATTATATTTACAGAAAATTAGTCGAAATGGATATTGTACTGGACGCGATCGATCTGCAGATACTCGAACTGATGCAGTCTAATGCACGTATTTCCAATTCAGATCTTGCACGCGAAATAAATATGGCGCCTTCAGCTATGCTCGAACGGGTAAAAAAGCTCGAGCAGAAAAAGGTGATCAAACAGTATAATGCGGCTATTGATCCGGCAGCGGTGCATCAAAAATTACTGGCTTTTATTTTTATCAAATCGAAAGAAGGATTTACCTGCTGCTCGGATACAGCACAACAACTGGCGGATATTCCACAAGTGCAGGAAGTACACCATATTGCCGGCGAAGATTGCTTTCTTGTAAAAGTGCGTACAGCCGACTCAGCGGGGCTTATGGAATTGATGCGTACCCGGCTGCAAAAAATTCCCAATATACTTTCCACGAAAACGACGATAGTATTGGAAACAGTAAAAGAACAGCAGCAACTGGTGATACCTGTGAAAGAAAAAGAAGTAGTGCATTAAAAAGAGGCGGAAGAAAGTCTTCAACTAAAGCGCTTATCAAAACCATGTTAATTATAGCTAACCCAAAAGAAGTTGTTATGAGCAATATCAACAAAAGAGAAGCATCAACAGTAATGGTTATTATTGCCTTTGCCACTGTTTACCTGGTCTGGGGCTCTACTTATTTTTTCATACAAAAAGCAGTACACGATATTCCACCCTTTATCATGGGCGCGTTGCGGTTTTTTATCGCGGGTTTACTGTTATTAGGCTGGTGTATATATAAAAAAGAGTTGACCTGGAACCGCAGACAGTTTAAAACTGCAGCCATAACCGGTGTACTGTTGCTTTTTGTGGGCAATGGCGCTGTTATATGGGCGGAGCAAAACCTGGCAAGTTCACTGGTAGCAGTATTGGTTTCTGCAGCGCCTCTCTGGTTCGTATTACTCGATGTACCCAAATGGAAAGAAAATTTTAAAAGCCGCGCTACTATCACCGGGCTGATCGTTGGATTTACCGGTGTTATCCTGCTCTTCAGTGAGCGGGTGGCTGCTGTACTATCAACCTCGCAAAACATGGTGCAGGTTGGCGGGCTGGCCGTACTGATCCTCGGTTCTATGAGCTGGGCGGGAGGTTCTTTATATTCTAAGTATAAAGGCAGTGGTTCCCCTATTGTGAACACTATGTGGCAATTGCTGGCGGCGGGCGTAGCTTTCGGCATAACCAGTCTCGGGTTTAATGAGTGGGAGAACTTTCACTGGCAATCGGTAAGTACAGGCGCGTGGTTGTCTGTCGTTTACCTGATAACCATGGGATCCCTCGCAGCATATAGCGCATATGTATGGTTGCTCCAGGTAAGGCCGGCGACGCAGGTAAGCACTTATGCTTATGTAAACCCGGTGGTGGCAGTATTGCTTGGGGTATTTTTTGCGGGCGAACAGATGACCTTTCTGCAAATCACAGGATTAGCCGTTATCTTAACAAGTGTGCTGCTGATCAACCTGGCAAAACAAAAGAAAGAAAAGAAACTGCAGGCACTGGAATCAACACCGGAAATAAAAGCAGCTTAATGACAGCCGTAAGAAAATCAAGGATAGATAATCTTGCCGGTGACAACACCGGCAAGGGCAGAAATATTCAATAAATAACACTCAATAATCAATATTCAGGTGGATGAACGCTTTTATCATTGGGCATTGAATTCTTAAGTCAACGACATTGACTCATCATTCATCGCTCATTATTCATCCGATCACACCCTCAAAAACACCTTCTTCTTATACATAAAATACAGGAATAACCATTTAATGAAAACATAAGTTGCTGCCAGCACTACCGCATTGTAAGGGTTGCCAATGAGCGTGCCCAGCCAGCCAAAAAAACTGTCGTTGGTGTATTCCCAATTAATAAAATGGCCCGACATGTAAATGAGTATGGAGTTCATGCCTATAACCCTGAAAAAGAAAGCCCAGCGTTGATAACCTTTTACATCTATTACATAATAAAACAAGGAAAGCAGCAATAAACTAATGCCGCCCACCTGCAATACAAAGGAGCTCGTCCATAAATTTTTATTGATAGGGAAGTTAAGATTCCATAGCTGCGCCAATAAAATAAACACAGCGCCCGCAATGGCCATACGTAAGCATTTCTTTTCACCACCCATCGTTGACGTTTTTAAAAACACGCCGGTAAAAATGCCCAGTAGTCCAGTGCCTATTGCCGGAATGGTGGAGAATAAACCTTCAGGGTCATGAATACCCAGGTACAATTTACCGGGTAATATTTCGCGGTCTATCCATGATGCAAGGTTACCCTGCATGGTGAGATCACCCGGAGGATAACCCGGTGCATGACCGATCTTCATAGCAAGCCAGTAACCGGTCAGTAGCACACAAAACCATATAACCTGGCTGCGGCGGCTTGCATATAGATAAATTATGTTGGCAAACATATAAGCCAGCCCGATCCTGCCCAGCACGCTGGCAAACCTTATCTCGGAGATTGGTGTTATAACAAGGCCATCATTAGCAATGATGCCCAGCAAAACCAATATTAAACCGCGTTTTACAACACGCCACAACATTTGTTGTTTTGTTTTGCCTTTTTCCAATTCCCGCCCAACGGAATATGGTGTTGCCACCCCTGCAAGAAAAAGGAACAGCGGAAATATCAGGTCATAGAAATGAAAACCGTTCCAGTCGGGATGTGTGAATTGTAAGGAGATGGCTCCCCAAAAAGGCGAACCTGTTGCCTCGTATAATTTATGAAATATCTCTTCGGCGCCCATTATCCAGAACATGTCAAAACCGCGCAAAGCATCTAAAGAATAGAGGCGTTGTTGCGGCGACACTGAGGTTTTTAATAACACATGTTTGGTTTGTGCTTTGCCATTTTCAATAGTAAGATCTGCTGCATTCATATAGAGCAATTAGGGTTCTAAAATACATAAACAAATCAAATGGGCATGGTGTCGCTGGCGCTTTGCCGGGCTGCTCTCTTTGCACATGATTATTTTCGTGCAGCGCTAGGAGGACAAGAGGCATTGTTAGAAACATTATTTTTTTGAAAGACGGTTATTTTTCATTGGCCCCGGATTGAGGCACTAACAGCAACTTAACCGGGGAGATATTCACCAAACAACGTGGCCTTAGCGCTGATGTAAGAACAGAACTTGTTATATCCATACTTTGAATTACATTTAGAAATAAATTATATAACGCTAACTATTGCTTATGCCACGTACATCTCTGATCACTATTTACCGTTGCCATATGAACGCAGCAATTATGTTGCTGTTATCATTTATTGCCGGTTCTGCCGGCGCACAAAAATTCAGCACAGTGATAAGCCTGAGATCAGGTAGTGAATCTGTCAGCAGCGTTAACATGAATATTTTTCCACCGGGCAAGGGCGGGAACAAAGCGGTAGTAAACATTAATGATCGCCTGGAAACAGGGACCAAAATGATCGTTCCGGGTAATGTTGTTGTAGTACTCAGATCGACAGGCGGCACACAGGTGATCAAATCCATCGGGGGCAAACCATTTGAATACACCGTGGAGTTCACTGCACAGGGAGAGAATCATACGGTGAAAGGGTTGGGAGCACAAATAGAGAACACCGTAAAAAAAACGGTGGGTTATAATTACCGTAATAGTAATGAAAAGGGCACTACTGCCGCGAGTAAAGGCACTGTATTTACGTTCACTGATTTTTCTAATAAAGACGATGAAAAGGCTTCCATCAGCACTACGGAAGGAGTCATCACTATTATTGATAAAGTGCCTTGCAGTTTGAACGGACAACTTATAAAAAATAGCCGTAAGGGCGGCGTAGCCACCAAGGCTGTTTCACGAACGCAACAAGCGGGTGATGAAACTTTTACCTCAAGTGATGAACCAATTGATTATACCAGCCTGGATTGGGCGGTTGATTATATCAATAAGGAGATTGAAGACCAGGATACGGATCCTGAAGATATAGCTGATGACCTGATGTGCCTGGGCGACCTGTATATGAATATGGAAAAACCTGCAGAGGCGATTCAACCTTATGATAGGGCAGCGAAATATTACCTGGGCGAATATGGTGATGATGACCTTTCAACATTGGAAGCGCGGTTGTCTTTGGCAGAGGCAAATATAGAAGCGGAGAATGACGAAAAGGGAATGACAATAGCAGAAGAAAGCATAGCTATTTTAGAAGAAATCCTGGATATTGATCTTGATGATCTCGATTTTTCAAAACAAGATAATGATGCCGAAGCGATCGATTTTATCTGCAGTGAAATAACCGATATCTATGACCTTTTAGGCTGGGCCTATAGTATAAAAGGTGATGACGCTACAAGTGAAGAATATTATAGCAAAGCAGAAGCCGGCTGCGAATAACAGAAAAAATTATCATGCTCACATTAAAACGTTTAGCGATTTACTTCGCCGGTTTTTTAGTTGTGGTAAGCCTTGTTATCGGGTTGGTGGATTGGAAATGGCTGGATAAATACCTGGTTAATGAAGCAAACAAAAAAGGAAGCCGGGATAATACGCTGAATAAAAAGATTGTTGTTGTAAATCTTGAGAGACCGGCAAGCAGCAGTGAAGGAGAATCGCTCAAAAGCTTCAGACGGCGGATCATCAAATTGCTGAATACGATCGCACAGGAAGCCAAAGCGAAGAACGCACCTGAAGGCGTTGTGCTGGATATCTGGTTTAGCAATGATACTACTGAACTGAAAAACCTGGAGGCGGTTTTAAAAGAATTTAAAGAATTAAATATCCCGGTATATGCCGCTTATCAAATCAATGAAAATCATGAATACAGTAACATAGACGAAATAAATTTTGAAGAAATTGAGATGCAGCACCGGGCAGATCTATACAGTAAATTTCTGGCAGGATCAGACGGTAAATTGCCGGGCAAAGGACGCTATCACACTTTTTTTTATCCCGATAAGGATGTTGCCAATTATGAAAATGATATTTATTTATTGTCAGTTACAGGCGATTCCGTTTTGATAGAATCATTGGCCAGGAAAGTATATATGGATCTTACCGATTCAAAGCCATTGCCGAAACGTGAGGGTTCCGTTGTTCCTCTCCGTTCCCCGGAAGATATACGCAGCAAAACCTATACATTTATTACCGATAGCATGCAGGCGACAGGAACTTTTCAGCCGGAAAACAGTGCTGCTGCAGCTATTGATATGGATAAGAATATCCTGATCGTGGGAGATATCGGCAACGATCTTGTTGATTTTGGCGATAAAAAAATTCCCGGGCCGTATATCCTTACATGGGCATTAAGTGATCTGCTTGGCAACAACAGCGATTTGAAATTACCGGTGGAGAACCTGTATGTGATCATTGGCCAGATCCTGTTTTTTTCTTTGTTTACCGTATTGGTCTTCGCCTTATTGTTTAAATATGTAAAAAGCCTGCAAACCAAACCGGCAGTTATCGCCATACTTGCGTTTATTACCGGAATGGTTTTCCTGTTTATTTTCGGCAATTTAATACTGAGCTTTAATAGCGTGATCCCGGTTGGGCATACAATTGTTGCCATGATCGTGGCTTCATTTTTATCCTGGCGTTTTGCGCATAAATTCCTTGCAACGGGTGTTGCGGAAGGTGCTCAGAAATATGATGTGTTTATCAGTTATTCACGAAGCCAGGGTGATTGGGTATATAAAAATGTTTATGAGCCGTTGGCGGCTTTTAGAAAATCCAACGGTGATAAGCTCAATATTTTTTTTGATCAAAAAAGCATTGGTATAGGTGAAGCCTTCACAGCGAAATACATGTGGGCAATTGTGGATACGAAAAATTTTATTGCGGTGCTTTCCGAAGATTATTATTCCAAAAATCATTGCAGGAATGAATTGGATTGCGCAGTGAAACGTAAAGTGGAAAAATTACTGAACATCCAGCTCATTGCTTTTTCTGACAAGGCCGTTCCTGAAGCTTTCAACAGCTTTAATTATTTTGAGAAAAACAGGAACGCTGATTTTATAAAATCAATTGAAGATACATTGGCACGGGAATAGTGTTTTCCCTTTCATCAAATGCATGCCCTCTGCACTTGCTGGTTGCTGACTTGAACTAATTGGAAAGCTTTCAATACATTGTTTATTGGCGATAATTACTTCTGCTTTTATAAAAATCGTGACAAGCGTATCTATAAATTAACTAAGTGTTTTACAAAAAAGGCAAGTAATTTGGCGACAAGTAGTAGCTATAAATGAAAACTGTTTATTCTTTATTAATTTTCATGTCAATACTTTGTTTTGATGCCGGTGCTGCTGATATAATTGTAGGGTATAGGGACTTTGATAGCTTATTGAATGTAGCATACGGAGAAGACCCGGCTCAACGCATGGATATTTACCTGCCAACTGATCATTCTTTAACACAAAAGCGGGTACTTATCTTATTGCATGGTGGCGGATGGAGCAGCGGCAGCAGGCATAGCTTTTCCGCTTATATTGACAGCTTCAAAATACGCTTGCCGGGTTACGCGATCTTTAATGTTGATTACAGGCTTGTTTCTCAAAAAATACATTTTACAGACCAGGAAGCCGATATTAAAACTGCTGTTGATTTCATTGTATCACGTGCAGGTGAGTATAACATCGATACCGGCAAATTTGTACTTATGGGCGTATCTGCGGGTGCACACCTCGCGCTGCTGCAGGCATATAAAAATGCTTCCCCGGGAATCGCTGCCGTAATAGATTTTTTTGGCCCGGCTGACCTAAATGCCATGTACCGCAAGCCATGGAATCCCATGATACCGGATCTGATGAAATTAGCTATTGGCGGAACACCACAAACCAGCTCGTTGTATCATGATCTTAGCCCTGTGAGTTTTATACAGTCCGGCACGCCACCTACCTTAATTCTTCATGGTAAAAGGGATTATGTGGTAGACATATCGCAATCAGAGTTATTGCAACAACGGTTGGAACAGGCGGGCGTTAAAAACAGACTGGTTGTTTATCCTGATGCCGGTCATGGATGGCGTGGCAATACTTTAAGTGATTCGTTTGATGCGATCGAAGCTTTTTTGCAAGGAAAATAGGTGGTTGTTCCATCACACCTTGAATCGGTTACTTTTCTTAAAATAGAAAGTGACTGCTACTTTTTTACAAAATGATCAATACATATGGCACTTCTTTTTGAGCCCTTGTCTCTACGCAGCATCCAGCTAAAAAATCGTATTGTCGTTTCCCCCATGTGTGAATATTCCAGCGAAGACGGTTTTGCCAACGACTGGCACCTGGTGCATTTGGGCAGCCGTGCTGTTGGAGGCGCCGGGTTGGTCATAGCAGAAGCAACGGCCGTATCTCCCGAAGGCCGTATTTCACCGGATGATCTTGGTATATGGAAAGATGCGCATATAGAGTTTTTGAAACGTATTACAAGCTTCATTACTCAACAGGACTCTGTCCCTGGTATTCAACTGGCGCATGCGGGAAGAAAGGCCAGTCATACCAGCCCGTGGAAAGGACATCGTCCATTAAAACGGGAGGAAGGTGCATGGACAACATTAGCGCCGAGCCCGGTTCCTTTCATAGGGAGTGATCCCATACCTAAGGAAATGAGCATTGCCGATATCGAACAAATGAAAAAAGATTTCAGGGATGCGGCCATACGGGCATTGCAGGCAGGCTTTAAACTGATCGAGATACATGCAGCGCATGGCTACCTGCTGAATGAATTTCTTTCACCATTAAGCAATCACCGCAAAGATGAGTATGGCGGTTCTTTTGAAAACAGGGTAAGGCTATTGCTCGAAGTCGTGGACAGTGTCCGGTCGGTATTTACAGAAACGCTTCCGCTGTTTGTGCGGCTGTCTGCGTCAGAATGGGTGGAAGACGGCTGGAATCTTGAAGATTCAGTGCGACTGGCAAAGCTTTTAAGAGACAAAGGCGTTGACGTGATAGATTGTTCTTCTGGTGGTAACACGCATCATCAAAAGATAACCGTAGGACCCTTATATCAGGTGGGTTTTGCTGAAATAATTAAGAAAGAAGCGGCCATCATGACTGCTGCGGTAGGAATGATCACTACGGCCGAGGAATGTGAAGAAATTCTGCAGCGCGGACAGGCAGACCTGGTAGTGATGGCCAGGCAGTTGTTGCGTGATCCATATTTCCCGTTACATGCTGCCAGGAAATTAAAAGTGGATGTACCCTGGCCTGTTCAGTACGAAAGAGCGAAACTGAAGTAATTCATTTTTTTATCGCAACGCATATCTCGACATAACCACCTGGTAACATAGCAATTGTGATCATACTACTGCCAAATTAAGAGCGTTAGGGCAAACACCAAAGTTTTCACATTTCCCTGGCAAGGTGGCAAAAACGGTCGGAAAAATGCTTATATTTACTATTGCAAAAGCCTTTGCCAGGTTTGTTTAATCTGTAAAACATCAGATGATCTTGCCATAAAGGCTTTAAGCTCTTTGCGTAGTTATTTTTTCAATTTATCTAACATAAAACCTCTTTTATGGAAACAATTAATATCGCCGATAAATTGATCCCTGCCAGGCCGACCGTTTATTCCTTCCTGAGAATTGTAACCGGGCTGATAATTCTTATCAGGGGCTTCAACTTTATTTTCGTAATGGCAACGCTGAAATCGATGATACAGGCAGACGTGGCTGTATTCGCAGAAAATTCGTCGGCGCTGGCCTTTATTATTGCTGTGCTTGATATAGCCTGCGGCTTATTCATAATGGTGGGTTTTATTACAAGGATCAGCGCCATCATCCAGGTCCCGATTCTCTTTGTGGCTACCTTCCTGGTAAATATCAGGCATATCGGCACAAACACTTTTGAGTTCCTGCTTTCTCTTGTTACTTTCTTTTTAGTGCTCATGGTTGCTTATAAGGGAAGTGGTCCTTTTTCTGCCGATGAATATTTCAGAAGAGGTGCGGCATTGGATAAAAGAGGTGAAAACCGCATGTAGAAAAAGTTAAGTTTAGTCCAAACTGATAAAAACCTGCAGGTACTTCTACCTGCAGGTTGGATACTGGGAACGTCAGTCGCCTTAATATTATTCTTTCATTAAATGGCCATCAAAGCCACATCTTATGAGTTGTTCATAAGCCCTCCAGACATCGGCAGGTATTTCCTGGAAGACCTGGTAGCCTTTCCCGGGATACAGTTTTAAACGTTGAAGATCCCCGACCATAATGTGAATGACCTTTTCCATAGGTATCTCGTTTGTTGGATAAGCTTCGAAAGGAATTTGCGGGGAAGTGACGAGCAGTTTCTTACCGGGCCAGTACTGCTTAAAGGTTGCATAGCTTCTTCTTTCCATATAAGGCTTCTGCACCACGATAAAAGATTGCGGATCCAAATTTTTCCGGGCAAGTAATTTTTGTGTGAAGAGAATATTTTCCCCTGTATTAGTTGATTTGTTTTCAATAAGAATGGATTCTTCCGGAACACCCATACTTTTTGCTATTGCAGCAAACTGGTCTGCTTCCGGTTCTGTCCACATTTCTTTGGTGAAATTGCCAAGGCCGCCTGAAAAAATGATCATCGGCGCCCATCCTTCAAAATACAATTGAGCCGCACGTTCAGCAACTCTAAGATCATGGCTGCCTAAAGCCAAAATGCAATCAGATTTTTCAAGCACATGCTGCACGTGATGATAATCCCAGAGTTTCTTTGCCAGTTGCAGTAATTCGTCAGTAATCATACCTGCGCGAAAATACTGTATGAAATAATTTGGTTTTTCAAAGCCATTTCTTCCGTTGTGCAAATCAGAAGAATCGGCAGGTATTATGAATTTTGATTTGCCTTCGAACTTCGGAGAAAAGAAAATATTAATTGCAGAACTTTACTCATAAATATTCTATCCATGTTATTACCTGGCATTTACCTGGCTATGCTGTTGGCTTTTATTGAAACCACGCAGCCAAAATTTGAAGCGCAAACTATTGATGGCAATATAGCTATTGGTTACGGATTAGCGCTCGGAGATGTGGATGGCGATGGCAAACCCGATATACTGCTCGCTGATAAAAAACAATTTGTATGGTACAGGAATGGTGACTGGAAAAAATTTGTAATGGCTGAAAACCTTACGGAACATGATAATGTTTGCATAGCTGCACGGGATATTAATGGTGATGGTAAAGTTGAAGTAGCGGTTGGAGCGCAATGGAATCCTTCAGAAACCAGTAATGCAGAACAATCCGGTGCGGTTTATTACCTGGCGCGTCCTGATGATCCAACGCAGTTATGGAAGCCATTCAAATTATATCATGAGCCAACCATTCACAGGATGCAATGGTACAAGTCGCCGACAGGAAAAGCGTATTTGATAGTAGCACCGCTTCATGGCATTGGAAACAAGAATGGCGAAGGGACAGGAGTTAACATTTTGATATTTGAATATCCCCAGGATATCAATAGTGAATGGCCGCTACATAAAATAGCAAGTAACATGCATCTCACCCATAATTTTGAAATCGCAGAATCAGGTGATAAAAACAAAAGCGGTTTTTACCTGGCAGGAAAAGAAGGCGTAAAATTTATTTATGAAGATTCTTTTACCGGATTGAATTCCATAATTGATCAATTACCCGGTATGGACAGCGCTGCAGGAGAAATAAGAACCGGTAAGAGCTTATCAAAAGAAAATTTTATTGCAACAATAGAGCCGATGCATGGACAAAAATTGGTTATTTATCCGCAAGGTGGAAAATCAAAAAGAATAGTAGTTGACGACAATTTAAGAGAAGGCCATGCGCTTGCAACTGCTGACTTTTTAGGAAAGGGCAGTGACCAGGTAATAGCAGGCTGGAGGGTACCTGATAAGGATAGCCTGGTTGGTATAAAACTATATGTTGAAAAGATTGCCAGCGGATCTGGTTGGGATTCTTATTGGATAGATAAGAATGAAATGGCCTGCGAAGACATTAAAGTCATGGACCTGGACCAGGATGGAAAGCCGGACATAATTGCATCGGGGAGATCAACACATAACCTGAAAATATATTGGAACAGATGAGCTTAATAAGTTGTGTTTACATTACCGATGACTGTATAAAAAATAAAAAAGCCTCATTGCTGAGGCTCCTATAAAGAAAGTCAACAATCTATTTTTCGAACTTTACCCAATCCAGCAGGCACAGGCCTTCACCTGCTACCACACCATCCTTTTTAAATACAAAATAAAGATCGTGTATGCCGGCCGTTTCTGTAACCGGCGCCGTTAACCGCCTGAACTTAGTCCAGTCACCGGTTGGGTGGCAATCGAGTGAGCTGATCACCGCGCCGTTTAGCGAATCAGCATGTATTTCAAGGGTGGATTCATTGTCTTTGGCAGCATAGTTATAAGTAACCTTTTTTATTTGTTTAAGGTCTATACCTTTTAATACAAAATAAGATTTGTTCTTAAGTGCCCCAAGCATATTGTCATGTCTTCTGATACCGCTTATCACGTCTGCATCATTTGACAATATGGTAGGTCGTCTTAACACCAGTTGTTTACTTGCCGTTAATGGTATCACGCCATTGCCTAAGTCGGTATAAGCTGCAGTAAGTACCCATGATCCGCCCGTCTCACCCGCAGGTGGTTTGATCGAAGCAGCACCTGTTGCCGGCAGGCTGTCGTATGTTTTCTGTTGCTTTAGTGAAAGAATATATTTTACAATAGTGGTTGCATCTTCCTTACTTATTTGCGGGTGTGCGTTCATATAGTGATTGCCCCAATGACCTGCGCCGCCGGTAATGATCTTGGCTGCAAGTCTTGGTATCTCATCTGATTTGTTTTGATATCTTTCCGCGATAGCTGTAAATGCAGGCCCAACAATTGTCTGATCTATGGTATGACAGGCTTTGCAATCATTTGTCTCTATCAAGGTTTTACCGGGCATTACCAATACGCCTTTGCCATTCACATTTTTAAAGCCGCCTGCATCTTTTGGTATGTAATCCAGTTTAACCTGTATGCGTTTAGGATCTATATCGGCGTCCTCTTTGTCTTTAACCTCGACCTTATAATTAAAGGTGGGTTCATCGAAGTAGAAACTGCTGTTGCCGGGGGTATTGATGGTCACTTCAGGCAATGTATTCCCTGCTTTTATTTCCATTGTATCGACGGAACTTGCACCTGAAGGATCGGTTACCTTCAATGTTACTTTATATACACCTTTATCCTGGAAAGTATAGGTTGGATTTGCTTCTGTTGAACCGGCTTTATCACCTTCAAATTTCCATTCATATTGCAACTGGTCATCTTCATCATAATCAAGGCTGTTGTTGCTGTTGAAACTTACCTTCAACGGAGCAAGGCCAATACTGTCATCTGCACTGATCACTGCAACAGGAGTGCGGTTACCGGCGTTGTAATCAACACGCACCAGTCTTGCATCATCATTATCGGCGCCATACACAGAGCCATATTCCAAAATATACATGATACCTTCCGGTGTTATATCCATATCAATCGGTCTTCTGAAATCACCGGTTAACGGCATGAATCTTTCCATACGCTTATAATTTTCGTTCTCATCAAACCTGATTGCAAATACCCAGTTGCGCATCCAATCCATTATAAACAAACTTTTATCATAATATTCCGGTATGCTGTTCTTTTTTGCCAGACTTTTATTGTAATGATAAAACGATCCTGCAATAGCTGTTCTTCCACTTTTTCCCAGGTCCGGAAATTCATCCGATAAGTTGTAAGGATACCATATCATCGCTTTTGTTGCCGGCGGCAATTTTTTTAAGCCTGTGTTGTTGGGTGAATTGTTTTCGGGGCCATTCACATCGAATAAAGCGCCGATGGCCTGTGTAGCAAAATCGGAATCATGATATGGCTTGCTGTCACCAACAAAATAAGGCCAGCCATAGTTACCGGGTTGTTTTGCCTGGTTGAATTCATCATAACCCCGCGGATCATTTTTTGTATCGTCTCCGGCATCGGGACCAACTTCACCCCAATACACTGTTGATGTGGCCTGGTTAACAGAAATTCGATAAGGATTGCGGCAGCCCATGGTATATATTTCCGGCCTTGTATTGGCAGTTCCTTTTGCAAATAAATTGCCATCAGGGATAGTGTAACTGCCATCGGGCTCAGGATGGATGCGCAACACTTTACCGCGAAGATCATTGGTGTTGCCTGCTGAACGTTGCGCATCAAATATTATCCTGCCTTTTCTTTCATCTAACGGCGCATAACCGTTTGATTCAAACGGAACCGTGTTGTCACCCGTAGAGATAAAAAGATTTTTATTCTTATCCCATGCCAGCGACCCGCCGGTATGTGCGCTTACTTCAAGATCTATCGGCACCTGTATGATCACTTTTTCTGAAGTAAGATCGATGGAATCTTCCGTTATCATTTTGAATCTGGAGATATTCTGGTGCGCAGGCAACGAATCAGGCGAGTAAAAGAAATAAATGAATTTATTGGCCGGGAAATCAGGGTCGATGGTCATGCCCAGCAAACCGTTGCCGAAAGCTGTTTTGGTATCCGGCAGCACTTTGAACTTATGAATAAATTTGGTTGAATTATCAGAGGGTTTGTATGCATAAAAACTTCCTGACCGTTCTACTATATATACAACGCCGCTTTGTGTAACAGCAATTTCCATCGGTTCATTCAGATCATTCGATAACACAGTTTTAGTGAAGCGGTTTTCTTCAGGCGCTTTTGTTGCATATGCCTTTGAGTAATCCAGTTTTGCAGTGTCAGCACCCATCGCGTATTGTATGCCGCCTGCAAGATGCTGCAGGAATAACGGCTCGCTGTAGCTTTCTGCAGTATGCCCGCCACCGGTATAGAAGGCGCGGCCGCCGTCAAAATCATGGTACCACGCAATGGGATGATCTTTGCCATTCTCACCGCCTTCATAACTGTCTTCATCTAAAGTGGCAACCACTTTCAGGTCTGCATTAATGTTTTTATAGTTATACCATTCATCTGAACGTTCCCATTTTTCGGGAATTCCTTTCATAGCAATAAAACCGGTATCTTTTACTACAACAGTTGCCTTTCTTACATTCGGGTTACCCGGGTGACTTTTAAAATAAGCGCCCACCAATTTATTATACCATGCCCAGTTGTACTCCGCGTCGGCCGCAGCATGAATACCCATAAAGCCGCCACCTGCCTCAATGTATCGCTGCAGGGCAACCTGTTCATCACTGTTAAGGATATTACCGGTGGTGCTCAGGAAGATAACAGCTTTATATTTTTTAAGATCATTATCATTAAACATATTTGAACTGGAATCAACATCAATGCTGA
Organism: Parafilimonas sp.; assembly: GCA_036274175.1. Lineage (GTDB taxonomy): Bacteria > Bacteroidota > Bacteroidia > Chitinophagales > Chitinophagaceae > Parafilimonas. The sequence continues at coordinate 60,367 of DASUGF010000001.1, read as the reverse complement.
AATTATTTTCTTTCCCGAGCTTTTCTATGGCTGCAATGCCGGCAGGAATAGACTCATGGTGATAGCCTTTTGTTTTTGTAAAAAGTAAAACTTTGCGGGAGTTTGAATCAGAACTACAACTGTTGAATAAATTAATAACAAGCAATAAACTGATACAAGAAGTAAGGTTTCTCATTGTAATGATAATGGTAAATGAATAATGGGGGTGAAAGATATTGTAAAACGGGCAATTGACATTACCGTGCAACAAAAACTAAATATTAAAGTTTGTTACACAGGTATGCCAAATAAATTTGCAGGGAAGCTTTTGGATGAATTTAAAAGACCTGTGAGGTACAGAAACACAATAGTTGCCGATAATTTTGTTAATAAATAAAAATGGGATAATAAGATCAAAAACAATTATAGCGATCAGAGGAGGTCAGCCGTTTTCTTTTCGCCTTTTATCAATTCTTCCACCTCATCAATATTGATGAGATCAAGAACTTCATCAGGAATATTTATGGTGAATTCAAATTCAGGCAGCGATACCCGAAGGTTGGGCATAAGATAAAACCCATCAAATAATTTTATGAACTGTTGGGCTATAACAGGCATCGATATTTGTATGTTTTTCCCTTTTGCCGTGTCTGTGCCAAAGGGCAGAATATAACAATCCGTTACATACACATCCGGAAAAATATCTTTCAGGGCAAATGCTACAGCGCAATTGCTTCCGATGTCGCGCCTGCTATTTTCGGTGCCGCAATTTTTGCAATGTTCAATGATCTCTTTGGTGATTCTTATTTTATGTTGTACCGGCATAACATTCAATTAAAATTGGATAATTGAGCTATACCAAATATAACTATTCTTTGTTACGCAGGTATGAGGATTTCCCGATTTTGTTTTGGGTTTTTCCCCCGTTTCAGCTAACCCTAAGGCGTTCCTTTCTTCATCCACTCAATTGTTTTTCGAATGCCTTCTTTATATGGAGCAGGTGTGTAGTTAAATGTTTGATCAAACTTTGATGAATCAAAAATATAGTCATACTCGTTTTGATAGAGCATTTCTTTCAACTCACGCATCAAGCCGTTAAACAATGCTGCAATCGAAATAATGAGCTTTGGGATCACCTGTATCTTACGCGGATTATTTGTTGCATCAGCGATCATGTTTATAAAATCATATCCGGTTAAAGCAGGTGATGCCGTTGGCATATGCCAGGTTTGCCCGAATGCTTCTTCATGCTGCGATAAAATATATAAAGCTTCAGCAGAATCGGTTGTAAAACTATAGGAGTGCAGCGTCTTGCCGGTTACCATTATCTGTGGCGCTTTATTTTTTAAAAGTTTGTCAAAAGCCAAAACGCCGATGGCACTTTTTGCACCGGCGCCGGGCCCGTAAAAATCTGCGGCCCGTGCGATCAGCCCTTTTATATTTCCTGCTTTCATTTCATTTAATAACATCGTTGCAATAGCGGCCCGCACTTCTCCTTTTTTGCTTACAGGTTTAAAAGGTGTTTCTTCGGTCATTTCGCCATTTACTTTTCCATACATATAAACATTATCAAAGAAAATAAGCTTTGCATTGTTGGCTTTACATGCATCGATCGCGTTACGCATAACCTTTGGCCATTGCTCACGCCATACTTCTGTTTTATATTCAAGACCGATCAGGAGATAAACTATGCCGGAGCCGTTAAGCGCTTTTAAAACCTGCTCATAATTGGTTGCATCTGCCGCTACTGTTTCAGCGCCATCAACAGGTTTGGGATTTCTTGATACTAACCGCACCTTTTCATTGTGTTGAAACAATATGGGCAACAACTCGCTCGCAATACTGCCATTGGCTCCAAGTATTGTGTGTAACATTTGTGAGGTTTTAATGATGATAATTTTTTGTTTCCTGGTACGGAAATCGGCTCAATGCTATTCGAAATCTTATTATGACAAAGAAATATTTACGATACCAGCCTTGTTGTTCTTTGATCATAATAAACAGGCCAACGGAATACGTTATCATTCCTTTTACGGCTAAGGTTATGAAGTGTTTGACCAGTTAGCCAATCGCCTGCTTCAGATCTTCAATGAGGTCATCTGCATCTTCAATACCAATGCTCAAACGGATCAATGAATCTTTTAACCCGTTCTTTATTCTTTCTTCTTTGGGGATAGAGGCATGCGTCATGGTAGCAGGATGATTGATCAGGCTTTCTACCCCGCCCAGGCTTTCCGCGAGAGAAATAATTTTTGTTGATGACACCACTCTTTTTAACTCATTTTCGCTTTCATCTTTCAGTTCAAAGCTTATCATACCACCATAACCACGCATTTGTTTTTTAGCGATCTCGTGATTGGGATGATCTTCAAAGCCCGGCCAGTATACCTTTCCAACTTTTGGGTGGTTAAGCAGGTAATGAGCAATCTTTTCACCATTCTCGCAATGTCTCTGCATGCGTATATGTAAAGTTTTTATTCCGCGTAACACCAAAAAACAATCCTGCGGGCCCGGAACGGCGCCAGTGCTTTTTTGTATAAAATATAATTCATCCCGCAACGCTTTGTCATTCATTACAAGGCAGCCCTGTATAACATCACTGTGCCCGCCTAAGTATTTGGTGGAAGAGTGCATTACAATATCTGCACCAAGATCCAAAGGGTTTTGTAAATACGGCGATGCAAAAGTGTTATCAACGCATACGGGAATTTTATGCTCTTTCGCAAGTGCCGTTACACCGGCAATATCAACAATATTCATTAACGGATTCGTGGGAGTTTCCAGCCATATCAATTTCGTATTTTCATTAATAGCAGCTTTTACATTTTTTACTTCATGCATATTTATATACCAAAACTTAATTCCAAATTTTTCAAACACCTTGCTGAACAGGCGGTAAGTGCCGCCATACATATCATTGGCTGCAATTACTTCGTCGCCCGGTTTTAATAATTTAATTACGGCATCCGTAGCAGCAACACCACTGCTGAATGCCAAACCATATTTACCGTTTTCGATTTCTGCACAAGCGTTTTCCAAAGCCGTTCTTGTGGGATTACCTGCGCGTGAATAGTCATAACCTTTATGCACTTCAGGTGCAGATTGAACATAAGTTGATGTTTGATAGACCGGTGTCATAATAGCGCCGGTGGTAGGATCTGGTTCCATTCCTGCATGTACACATCTTGTGTTCCGGCTTAACAGGGAGCTTTTATAATCACTCATAAAATAATTGCTGTTTTTAAATATTGAATACTTATCAGGCATGCAAAAATAGTTTTGAATCATGAATGATATGCGCGGAATTACTATAGAATTATAAGCTTAACCATTCATCACCGGATTAACACACCTTAACAAATGCCACACATATATCGTATAGCTTCAGAAGTATTGGTTTAATGGTGTAAAATCCGGCTTGGCGCAGCAATTTTTTTGCTTCGGTAATTCCATTCGCCGGTAACCGAATTTTATTAACTCACTTTAACATACCAACGGTGTATAACCGCTTGTTGAAAAGCTTAATACCAGCATAAATTCACGTATTGAATAACCCAAAAAGAATGTTATGAAAAAACTAATCCTGAATGTTGCCTGCATATTGATAGTATCTTCTCTTATTGCAGCGCCCGGCACAAAGCTTATTCAGAAATTCAACGAAACGTTTCCAAACGCAAAAAGCGTAAAATGGAATGATGACAAAGCTGGTTATTATGTCAGCTTTTATCAAAATGACGATTTTAAAAAGATCCTTTATAATAAAGATGGCGATTTTGTTTGTTCCTGGAAATATTCAAACGGGGATGAATTGCCGACCAATATTATCATGAAATTGAACAAGAAATATGGCGAGGCAAAAATTCTTGGTGTAACAGAGCTCACAACAGAAGGCAGCAGTGTTTATGAAGTAAAATTATCTCAAGGGCCCAAATTGTATAGCACAACTCTTTTAGCAGATGGGAGTATAACAAAAGAAAATAAATTTATCAACCAGGATGCAAATACTGATGCAAACAAATGATTTCATAAGCAAGTAGTATGTACCCGGGGGCAGGTTTATATAATCTGCCTCTTTTTTTGCTCTCAAAGAACACGAATGATTAAATAAGTAATCCGGAAAATTTTCTGAAAGCAAAATTTTTTACATCAGGAAAAAAGACTTCATAACAAGCCTGCAGTGATTCGTAATTTTTTTGAAAGGCTTCAAATACATCGCTATTGTTTTCCAGGTATTTGGCGCGGCGCAAGAGTCCTTTAAAACTTTGTTCAGTGCCATACAATGTTTTGTAATTAAAAAGCCAGTTATCGCTTTCCATATACGGTAATATGTGCGCAAATCTTTCGGGCAAGCTGGCTTTGTATTGCTTAAGTGTTTTATATACTAAAAGTGAAAAATTCAAAAGACTTTTATCATTATTGAACTCGCTGGCATCATTTGCCAGGAAATGATCATATGCAATATCTATAAAAGCGCCCGCATATAACCCGACAACAGGTTTTAAAAATTGTTTTGCCTTTTTTGTAGCATGATGAGCATCTGTAAATTCATCAATGCTGCGATGAAGTATAATACCCTGCTGAATACTTTCGCTAAAAGAAAAACGTTTTTTACCTTTCACGAAATCGCTTATCATGTTACCCACTAAAATTCCGGGTTGATTGAATGACAGCCATGCGTGGGCAAGATAATTCATACTATTTCACATTAGCATTAAGCCAGTTTGTTATTGTTTGCAATGCAACGGGTGAAATAGTTTCCTCCAGTTGCCCATATTCTGCCACTGTGCATTTAGTGCAGGTTTGAAATAAATGGTTTAAGCCGGGTAATTCTTTCACTTCAAAAGTTCTTGTTGAGCCTGCAACCAAAGCGCTTCTCACGGCAGGCAAATTTTGCCGGGAAACGACTTGTATATCTCTGCTGCCGTTTAATGCAAGCACTTTCACTTTTTTCAGTTTTGTGAGATATGGCTTCGGATCGAACTGTATAAAATATTTAAACCAGGGTGTGGAGCAAAGAGTAACCATTTGCTTTAAGTAGAACTCCCTGTCATAAATGCCTAGCTTAGATAATGTTGCACTGTCCATTTTTGACTGGCTGTTGTTAATTACCTGTAATGCATTGTGTATTGCAGTTGCGGTGTCTGGCGCACTGACAATTGTATTTACAAGTTGTTTATAAACTGGTTTATAGTTCTCTGCCAGTAAAGAATCAATCCCCATTGATCTCATGACTGCCGCATTTTGTTCTGCCATGAGGTCTGCAATTTTTACTCCGGGAGCAGCGAGCAATACCGTGAAGTTGATATCTTTTCTTTGTGATGCTACCACGGGTGCGATCATAGCGCCTTCACTATGGCCCAATAACCCGATCTTTTTATTGTTCACTTCGTGCCGGCTTTTCAGGTAATTAAGTGAAGCATTTACATCGTTAACGAAATCTGCTGTGGTTGACGCACTGAAATTACCAGTACTGTTGCCTATACCTCTGTCATCAACTCTTAATACAATAAATCCATCTCTTGTAAGTGCATCAGCAAGCACTGCAAAGGGTTTATGAGAAAATATTGTTTCATCGCGATCCTGCGCGCCTGAACCTGTAATTAACAGCACTGCGGGAAAACTGCCGCTTCCCTGGGGAATTGTGATGGTACCGCCATATTGCAAGCCATTCGCTGAATAAACCACTTCTTCACTTTTATACGGGAAAGGCGGCTTTGGCGTTTGCGGACGGTTTTTCACTTTGGCAACATAAGGGATATCTGATCTATGTAGGTCTAATGGCAATTTTGCGCCTTGCGTAAACGTGCCACTGAGCGTGGAATCGTTCAATAAAGTTCCGGTATAGCTGACTTTTATATTATTGATAGCAAAGGTTAGCTTATTGCCTGATGCGTCTGTTATGGCCTCCACTTTATCGCACTTAATTCCTGAAACGTTCTGATCCGGGCTATCAAGCGTTCCCGAATAGCTTCCATCCGGCAATTGGGTTACATGTAATACCAGGTGGAGTTCACCGGCGACATTCAATGTGCCATTCCACGTACCGGAAAAATCAGCCTGTGCATTAACGGTAAAACAGGCAAACAGGAATAATATCACTGGAATAAGTCTTGATTTCATGCACGGTTCTTTTTTGTTTGATTTTTATACAGATTGTATGAATAAAATACAGGAATTAAAATAAGTATGGCTAAAGTTGCAGCGCCGGTGTAAACTGCCCATTGATCGTTCAATAAGAAAACAAGAACAGCAAAACATAATCCGCCAAAGAACCAAAGCCTGCCTGCCAGTTGATGCGTTTTTCTCCAGTTATCTTCATTCTCAAGCGTCCAGGGTAAACGCAGGCCTGCAAAATAATTTGGTTTGATGTTATACATATTGTTCCCGAGCAATGCAAATAACAGGCCCATTGCAATAAAAACAAATTTCATCATATGGCTTACATCATTATGCGCTATCTGGTAAATAAGCGCCACCCAAACCGCAGCCATGTAAAGCGTTACATAAAACGCAATCCTTTGCAGCCGGTCTTTATTAAGGGCAGCGTATTTTTTGGGATCGATCTTGTAGATGTTTGTAAGGATCAGGTAAACAACCGCGTTCAGAACAGTTAATCCTAAGACAAGTTTAAGAAGATCATTCCTGGTTCCATAACTGTCAACATTTCCGGTAATATCAAAATGCATGGGAACTGTTTGCGGAATCTGCTTCCATATTATCACGAGATAAATTGCAGGCACAATGATGACTATCCATACAAGCCTGCGTAAAATTGTATTCATAACTATTTATTTTTTCCTGGTTTAAACTGCATAAGCCATTTTACAATTTCATCCATAACCGTTGTGTTTAAGGAATAATAAACATACTGCCCCTCTTTTTTTGTATTAACCAGTTGCGCCTGCTTTAACAAATCAAGATGATGGGAAATGCTGGGAAACGAGATATTGAACTTTTCCGCAATTTCCCCTGCTGTCAAATCATTCTTATGGAGCATTTCGAGTATTTCCCGCCGCGTGGCATCATTCAACGCTTTAAATACAATATTCATTTCGATGATTGTATATTTAGACAAATATCTAAATACTATCGGATACGGCCAAATTTTTTTTCATGTTATTTTAATCGCATTTTAAAGACTTAAGAGAAACAGCAAGCCTCAAGCCTGGTTTTATTTTCCCCGGAATATTCTTTATGAAATATTCTATTCGTACTTGGGATAAACGATGTTAAGCTGTGAACGTACTTCGTCCATAATCCGAATCACATCCAGGCTTGCGCTGTGGGAAATAATATCACTTTCAATTTTTTTTGATTGAATGCATTTAATTACTTCATCAACCTCATATTGAAATCCTCTTCCCTGCCATGATGGATAATGATCAAATGAAGGAGCATTGATGATACGAACGTCAATTTTTTCCGGGTGCTCTGTCCAGGGCCTTTTTATACGAATGGTTCCTTTACTGCCGTATATCCACGCACTGTTTTGGGTTTGTGTAATAATAGAAGATTCAAGCATAGCATATTTGCCGTCGCTATATTTTAGTGTAACGCCACAGGTTTCATCAATATGCGTTTCATTCACTTTTCCACAGGCAAATATTTTATCAGGATTACCCAATAAAAGGTAGCTTAAATAAATCGTATAAACACCAACATCGAGCAAAGAACCTCCGCCTAATTCCGGGTTATAGAAACGGTTGGTCTTATCTTTTTCAGCAATAAAGCTCATATCGGCATGTACATGTAATATTTCTCCAATTGTGCCTGATCGAATAATATTGAAGAGGTAACTGAAACTTGGAAGAAAACGCGTCCATAATCCTTCCATTAAAAAAGTATCGTATTTTTTTGATGCTTCAACAAGCTCCTTAACCTGGTTTTCATTTATGGCAAGAGGCTTTTCGCACAAGACCGGGATTTTATTTTCCAAACAGAATAATGTTTCTTCATAATGCAACGAATGTGGCGTTGCTATGTAAACTGCATGCGGCCTGTATGCTACAAATTCATTAATGTCTTTTATAGCAAAACCTCCATATTGATCAGAAAATTCTTTTGCATGTTCATAAGTATGGCCTAATACCGGGCCCACTTCGCATTGATCTTCTTTTACATATTTTAAGTCGCTTGCAAATTCTTTAGCAATATTTCCCGGGCCTATTATTCCCCAACGCATATAATAATTTTAATAGCTGATTATTTAATCTTATCTAATGATTCTTCTTTTATCCAGATGCTGATGCTACGTGATTTAACCGGGAAGATGGCAACACCATCATTATTCGTTACAACAGGATCAGCATGACTTTCTGTTACATCAATAAATTTCCTGTCACCGTTTATGCCGCCTAAATTCATTTCTTTAAAGCCATCATCACTGTTTGATAACACTACAACAAACCCGGCATTCCTGTTCTGTTCGGTGCCGGAAACAAACCAGCTTATAACATTCGGATGATCAAAATAATCATGCTGTTCTCCTTCAAATAAATTTTTTCTTATCATCATCATCTTATAGAGATGCGGAACAGGCGCAAGCTCTATTGTATGATCGCCGGCGGTATAGGAAGCTCCGTAATAACTTGGGTAAAATACACAGGGAATGCCTTCCTGTCTTAAAAGCGTCAGTGCATTGGCATGCGGTTTAAACCAGTATTCAACAAAAGATTCAAGCGCCTGTGTGGGTTGTGTGTCATGATTGTCAACAAAAGTGATGGCGCTTTGCGACCTTGTTCCAACAAGTGTATTTTTAAATATGTCAGGCAGGCTATAGTCTTTTCCCCGCTTTGATGCTTCAAATAAATTATGATGCAGCGGCACATCAAAAAGCTGTACGCGGTTTTCCACTGCGTCAATATATTCAAGTAAAAATTTCAGGTCATTACTCCAGTATTCTGCAACGGTGAAAAAATTCTTTTGAAAAGTTTCATTTAGATAATCAAGCCATTCTTTATAGAATTGTGGCGATATGTGTTTTACCGCGTCAAGGCGAAGGCTGTCAATACCGCATGTTTCAATAAACCATTTACCCCAATACTTTAATTCTGCAGTTACGTTAGGATTTCTGAATTCAATATCAGCGCCAAGCAGGTAGTCATAATTTCCAAATTCCTCGCCGATCACATCATCCCAAAGATCTCCGTGTTCATTTAAAATTTTAAATATACATTTTTCATCTCCGTTTGTACATTCATCCACACCGGTAAATGCATGCCAGTCCCAAACAAACTCTGAATACTTCCTGTTACGGCCGGGGAAATAGTATTTTGTATTTATGTCTTTTTCAAACGGCTCAGATATTACTTTATTTCTGTCATTGAAATCAACTTTTACCACAGGTACTTTTTCCTGCTCATCTGCACCATTCTTATGATTTAAAACAATATCGGCCATTACGCCGAGATTATGTTTGTGTAATGTTTTTATGGCATTTATAAATTGATTTTTTGTTCCATATTTTGTTTTAACTGAACCCTTCTGATCAAATTCACCCAGGTCAAAAAGGTCGTACACATCATACCCCACACCATCTGAACCGGCGGAAGATTTATAGGGCGGAGGCAGCCAAACATCGGTAACACCAAGCCATTGTAAATGAATGGCTTCGTCTTTCACTTCCTTCCATAACTTTCCCTTTGGATAATACCAATGAAAAAACTGAAAAATTAATTTAGGCATAACTTTTAGGTAGCTATTTTTATGTATCTTTAAATGTTTCTCCGCAGCACAGTTTTCTTAAGAATTGATTAGGATTTAAACTAAAATCATACCAGTAGCAGGGCATACATTTTGCGGCATTTTTTAAACAAAAATTATTGCCATGGTATTTGTTACAATTTCTCCGAAGCAGGCAGCGCAGTATGCCTACATGTGCGTTCGTCTGAAACGCATGGTAAATAAAATGTATGCTGCACGTAAAGCACTGGAAGCAATAGCCAACACCAGTTTTGATAAATCATTTGCAAGATGCATGTATATGCTTACTTCAGAATCATTGCAGTGCGAAAATGAAATTCGCGCTCATATCGATTCTTTAAATTGCGAGCGTTATGAAACTGACATCACTGAAAAAAAAGAAATGTTGCCATCCAAAAAATTTAATGGGATAGAATCTATCTGTAATTATTTTGAAGAAGTGTATTTAAATTCTTATAAAAAATTATTAAACGATAAGCATTTTGCCAGCTCTTTAAAAAGCCTCATACAAAATCATATCCGATTGTTCAAGCAAAGCCTCACCCAGCTGAGATTATTTGATGCTGTTAAGACAGGTTTGAATTAATTTAGGGAAGGGTTTCCACACTTTTACCACTTATCATAAACAGGCATAATATTTTCTACAGTTATTAAAACTTTTTTATGAGATCCTTATGGACAGGTTCTATAAGCTTTGGGCTTGTAAATATTCCTATTAAGTTGTATAGTGCGATTCAATCAAGCAGTCTTGATCTCGATATGCTGGATAAGAAAGATCATTCAAATATCCAGTTTAAAAGAGTGAATGAAAAGACCGGCAAAGAAGTAGCCTGGGAAAATATTGTGAAAGGTTATAAAGTGGATAACCAGTATGTGATCTTAAACGATGAAGATTTTAAAAAAGCAAGCCCGGAAAAAACAAAGACGATTGATATTGCAGAATTCGTTGAATTAGACGAGGTCCCGTCGATTTATTATGATTCGTCTTATTATATCGAACCCGAAAAAAATGGCGGAAAAGCTTATGTGCTCCTGCGTGATTCGTTAAATAAATCAAAGAAAGCAGCAGTTGGTACTTTCGTATTGCGTAACAAGGAAAATCTCTGCCTCATTTCACCTTCTGATAAAATTCTCGTGCTGCATAAAATACGCTATGAAGAAGAAATAAGAAGTACAGAAGATGTAAAAGTGCCGGAGTCAAAAGTTACCGCTGCTGAAATGCAAATGGCAATAAAACTGATTGATCAACTCACAGGCGAGTTTGACATTTCAAAATACAAGGATACTTATACAGAAACATTGCTAAAGTTTATTAAAGCAAAAGCAAAGGGCAAAAAGTTCACTGCTCCTAAAATGCATGTGGTGCATTCAGGTACCAAAGACCTGATGGCGGAATTGAAAGCAAGCCTTTCACATGTAAAGAAAAAGGCATCATAGTTTTTTGGGTGATGAAAATTACAGGTGACACATTACCATCCGTTTGTCTTTGTTATGCCTAACATTAATCCACGCAATTCTGCGAGGCCGCGCATTCTTCCAATACAGGAGTAGCCGGGATTTGTAGTTTTATTCATATCATCCAGCATTACGTGCCCGTGATCAGGCCTAAACGGAACAGGAGTATTTATTTTTTGTTGGACGGTAAGGATTTCTTTCATCACAGCATACATGTCTGTATTACCATCTAAATGGTCTGCTTCAAAGAAATTTCCATATTCATCTCTTTTGGTATTACGTAAATGAACAAAATGAATACGGGTATCAACCTGCCGGACCATTTCAACTAAGTTATTATGCGCACCCGCGCCGAAAGAACCGGTACAAAAACAGAAGCCATTGGCAGAATGATCAACAGACGATAAAATATAATCAACATCATCGGCATTGGACACGATCCTGGGCAATCCAAAGACATCAAATGGAGGATCATCCGGATGAATAGCAAGCTTTATATTTTCTTCTGCAGCTACCGGTGTTATTTCCTGCAGGAAATATTTTAAATGTTCACGTAATACTGAATGATCTATATTGCTGTATGTAGCAAGAGCGGTATGAAGCTCTTCCACAGTGACTTTTTTCTCGCCCGGGATACCAAATAAAACAACGCCTGATAATGCTTCCAATTGCCGGGGAGAGTAATTTTTAAATCGGTTTTCCGCTTCTGCCACAACAGCCTCGTTATAATTATTAGCAGCGTTTTTCCTTTTTAAAATATAAATGTCAAACACGGCAAGATCAAACCAGTTGAAATATAAAGCCCGTGAGCCATCTGGCATGATATAATCAAGATTAGTGCGCGTCCAATCGGTAACAGGCATGAAATTATAGGTGACCGTTTTTATGTTGCATGCTGATAGGTTGCGTAGCGTTTGTTTATACTGTTCAATATGTTTTTTATAGTTCCCCGTTTGTGTTTTAATGCTTTCAGGCACGGTAACACTTTCTACTACGTCCCATGCTAAGCCTGCAGCCTCAATTATATGCTTTCGTTTTTCAATTTCATCAATAGTCCATACATCGCCATGCGGAACATGATGCAGGGCTGTGACAATTCCTGTTGCGCCTGTTTGCAAAATATCCTTTAACGTAACCGGGTCATGTGGTCCAAACCATCGCCATGTTTGTTTGAGCTGCATAGATTCTTAAAGATTTTATAGATAATTATTAATTATACATCTTAATTGATATGAACCGTCAATTACAAACTTTGCGGCTGCAAAGCATTAATTCTTTCATCACTTTTTTCAATTCTTCCAATCAATACTATCTTAGCATCCATAGCAGCAACCGATGTTACAAACGCTTAACCTAAAACACCAGTTGCAGCCATTATTATAATAACTTTATTGTAAGGCTAAATAGCTCTTACATAATTCGAGATAGATCAAAGTTGCAAAAGTATTTACAATGGTATTATGTTTTGGAGAATTATTATTAAGACTTGCTCCGGATGCTGCATCACAGTGGCTTGATACCAATAAACTCAATGCATACCCCAGCGGTTCTGAAATAAATGTTGCGGCGGCACTGGCAAAATGGAAAGTACCTGTAAGCTATTGTACAACACTTCCGCAAAATTTTTTATCAGCACAGTTGATGAAAAAAATTAAGGAACACAACATTGATACCTCAACAATAATTTATAGTGGAAATAAAATTGGATTGTATTATTTGCTTGCAGAAACAGGTGTTCGCCATGACGAGATAATTTATGACAAAGCGCATTCCTCATTCAGCGAATTAAAGCCCGGGATGATAGATTGGGATGATGTTTTTAACGGGATAAGATGGTTTCATTTCAGTGCCATTTCAGCAGCATTAAGTAAAAATGTTGCGGCTGTTTGCAAAGAGGTGCTCCAGATTTGTTCTACAAAAAATATAACGGTTTCTGTTGATCTTAATTACCGAACCGAGCTTTGGAAATATGGGGAGAAACCAAACGAAGTGATGCCTGATCTTTTGCAATATTGCGATGTTATTATGGCAGACATCTGGTCTGTTGAAGCCATGCTTAACATTAATGTGCCCGAAAGCATCCACAGTATAAGCACTAAAGAGAATTATGTGTTGCAGGCGAAGAATGCGTCTGAGCAAATTATGCAGCAGTTTTCAAAATGTAAAATTGTCGCGAGCACTTTTCAGCTTCATAAAAAAGGACTTGAGTATTTTGGAACTGTTTTTACCAATAATAATCTATATGTTTCTGCCAGTTATAAAACTGATTCCGTAGTTGATAAAGTTGGCAGTGATGATTGTTTTATTGCAGGGTTAATTTATGGCGTTTATAATCATTTGCCTTTTCAGCAGCTAATTAATTTCGCCGCCGCGGCAGCTTTTCAAAAACTATTTATTCCGGGTGATTTTACTGCTAAAACTTCTGAAGAAGTGAAGTCATTCATGCAACATTATACCTGAGAAAAAGGGTTTATTATGAATCATTTGAAATGGAAAAGTTGTTTTACAATATTCTTAACCACATTCACTTTGTTCAATTCATACCGAATAAAAGGTAAATTTTCCTTTAAAAACTCTCAGCTCATCTTCCAAATTGCTTTCGGGTAAAGAAATATACTTAAGCAAAGAAGATTGCCTTTCTACTTCAAGATTATGGCCTGTATAATTCTGGTTGATAAAGAATGATTCCAGGTCGGGGTAAATTGTTTTCATCACTTCTACTATATCTAAAATACTCAATGTTTTATCCGCCAGGTTATAAATACCACCAGGAACATCATTATTTAGTAATTGCGATAATACGCCTGTAGTTTTATCAATATGGATAAAGGAACGATGCTGGCTACCGGCGCCATTAACCGTTATGCGATTGGTGAAATGCGCATCGAACATAAAGCGGTTTATTACTGCGTCAAAACGCATGCTTTTACTATACCCATATACATTCCCAAGACGAATTATGATTGTTTTCATCTTTTCAGACAAGCGGGTTACATGCCGTTCTGCACGCAGTTTTGAGACGGAATAAAAACTATCCGGCTGCGGTAGCGAATCCTCATTTACTGCAGCAGTTGTGTTGCCATAAATACCGGTGGAGCTTAAAAATACCAGTTGTTTCACATTGCTTTCTTCCAACGCGTACGTTAGTTCTGCGGTACCCCAATGATTGGTTTGTTCATAGATGTGCCCATCAGTATTTGCAAAAGGCGTTGTAACTTTTGCAGCAAAGTGAAAGACGATATCTATATTCTTTAAAACACTACGCAATCTCCTTGAATCAAGGATTTCGCCCTGAACAAATTTTACTTTGGATGATGCAACTTTATGCCCGATAAATAAATTATAATTTCCTCGGCTTAAATTATCATATACAATAATGCTTTCAACTCCATTTATTTCTCCGAGTGTATAAACAAGCTCTGTTCCGATATAGCCGGCGCCGCCGGTTATAAGTATATTCATGTAATTTGATGTTGGTAACTTTAATTAAAAGATATTTTATTTTACTACAAGCTCTGTGTTCAAGCCGCATTCTGTTTTCTTAAGGCCGAACCAGCGTCCATCTCTTGAATCCATGTTAAGATCCCATTTACGGGTACATGGTTCACAGCCTATGCTGAAGTAACCTTTATCTTCCAAAGGATGATGAGGGATATTATTTTCACGCAGGTAATCATAAATCATTTTGCCCGTCCAGTCAAGCATCGGATGAAAACGAATGGTACCGAGTTTAGCCTTTTCTTCTACTTTGAAATTTTTACGAACTTCTCCCTGGTCGGCACGCACGCCATTGATCCATACATCATATTGCGCAAGAATGGGCTCAAGCGGAACAACTTTATTTAAATGGCAACATAGATCAGGATCGCTTGCAAATAGCAATCTCCCGTTTGGATCGCGCTGGTTATTTTTTGCGGTAGCAGAATATACATTGATCACATTAAGACCGAACAATTTGGCGATCTCGTCCCTGTGACTTAGCGTTTCAGGGAAATGATAACCTGTATGAATAAAATATACCGGAATACTGTTATCTACCTTACTTAAAATATGTAATAAAACAGTGCTATGTGTTTGAAAGGAAGAAGTAGTAAACAGTTTTAGGCCAAGTTGTTTATAGATCTTAATCCTGTCTGTGATTTGCTCAACGGTCATAGATGCTCATTTATTTATTGTTAACGGTAATACGTAAAATAAAAAGCCTTCTCTTTGTGAGAAGGCTATATCTTATTGATTGTTTGTTTTATTTTTTGCAATAGAATTTCCTTCTCATTGAGACATTTTACACATACAACAACAAACTACAGAAGGATTATACATTGCTTTGTTTAAATACAAATATAAAAGATGGTTATTAAAAAATACAATTTTTAAGAAATAATAAATTTTTGAATGTCTATTGTCACAACTTATAATATGTTGAATCATTTCATTAAATAAAGGGATTAACATTAAAGCAGCAAGGCTGCCAATACATAATCTGCGAAGAGTATCAATATACAACTCACTATTACTGCAACAGTGCTGGCGCGCCCGATCTCAAATGATCCGCCTTTTACATAATATCCAAAATAAGCACCGATACTGCTGATTATAAAAGAGAAAGTATATGCTTTATACAATGCAAAAGCTACGTTATGCAGGTTTAATTCCTGTCTTAGACCAACATCGAAAGTTTGGTAAGAAAGAATACCTGATAAATTCCCGGCCATCCGGCCACCCCAAATAGCCAATGCAATAGAAATTATTATGAGGCATGGGATAACAAGAAAGGCGCCGGCAATTTTTGGAAAGATCAAATAATTGCGGGTATTAATTCCCATGATCTCTAGCGCGTCTATTTGCTCAGATACCCTCATATTACCCAATTCGCTTGCGATCTTACTGCCTACGACACCTGCCAATACAATACAAACCAGTGTAGGAGATAGTTCAAGCATGATAGTGTCTCTTACAATCTGAGAAATTGTTGCTTTGGGGATAAGCGGGCTTACCAGCTGGTAGGCAGTTTGCACGGTAGTCACTGCGCCAAGGAATACAGATATAATAACCACGATCGGCAAAGAACCAATGCCGATTTCAGATGCCTGGTGCATAAATTCTTTCCAGTACATTTTAAAATTTTCAGGCTTGGTGAACATGCCCTTCAACATTAAAAGATACCTGCCGATTTTGGTGAGAAGCCTGCCGATCATAAACTAATGGTTATATAACTGCAAAGTAACTACAACTTTAAAAAATCGTACCGCAATTTTGTTATTGAACGTTACTTCATCAGCCAGCCATAAAAATCATCAAATTCTTCGCGCCAGTATTTTTCATTGTGCTGCCCTAATGGAAAAGTTACATCCTGCATATCGCAGCAATTTTTGCCTTTGATAATGTTAAACATCTTTTGCATGTCTCTTACCATAGAAGCGCTTTCCTTTTGGCCCGCATAAAAATAAATACGGAATTTTTTTTGCCATCTTACGTTTGTAACATCGGCATATAATTGTGGCGCGAGCCAAAAAGCCGGAGAAAAAATTCCGGCACTGCCAAATACGTCAGGATATTGCACCAGGGCATATAAAGAGATCAGGCCGCCCATGCTACTGCCGGCGATAAACGTATGCTGTGCATCTTTTTGCGTGCGATAGTTTTTATCTATATAAGATTTTAAAGTCGTAGCTATAAATTCAATATACTGTTTGCCCTCACCCCTGCCATATTTTGCATCATCATAAGGGTTATATTCAGTCATGCGTTTTTCACCGCCGTTGTCAATACCCACAACAATGCATTCCTTGCTCAGTTTTGCTTCTAATGTATCAAGGCATTCATCAACGCCCCATTCGCCGGCAAATGCAGTTTGTTCATTAAACAGGTTTTGCCCGTCATGCATATACAGAACCGGGTAGATTTTATTTTTTGTTTTATTATAAGATGAAGGCAGGTAGATCCAAATTCTTCTGTAGCGGTTTAGTTGTGGCATAAAAAACGCTGTATCTATTATATGCACATTCACTGACGCTGTATTAGGCTTTGGTTTCCCGGGTGCATCATCTTTCCAACCGGCAATGGTTAATTCAAGAGAAGTATCGCCCTTTATATCTGCTACTCTGTTTTCAATATCTTCCCCTTTTGATGTCGTTTCCACTTTATCCCAATTGCCACGCGTGAATTTAAATTCATAATGCCCGGTATCAACATTATTTAAAACAATTATGCGCCTCCCGCCTGCAAATGGCTTCATTTTAGCGGCCTGATCTGCAGGATTCCAGCTATTAAAATTACCTGCTAAGTAAATTTCATCTTTTGCTTTTGCAGCGATATCAGTTACAATTATTCTTACTGTATATTGTGTAAAAGCACTATAATAGCAGGTAATTGAAATAAATAAAACGACCAGTTTTTTCATAAGATGAAAGTATGTGTGCCTTGGCTATTTAAATAATGACGAAGTTGAATTTTTGGTAGAAATTAACAGTGATATTATCGCTTTCTCTTAGCATGTTGTTCTTTCAGAAATAGTTCAAACATAGAAAGAGAATAGCTGCTTAGGTTTTGTGATGGAGTTAAACCGGCTTTTTGTGCGGCCAGCACGCCATATTTTACATGATCGAATGCACTAACTGAGTGCGCATCAGGATCAATCGATATCAATACTTTTTTTTCAAGGCAATAATCAAGAAAACGCCAGTCAATGTCCAATCTGCGCGGGTGCGCATTTAATTCAATTACCACATTATACTCTGCACAGGCATCAATTATTTTTTTATGATCGACCGGATAACCAGCTCTGCTTAATAACAATCTTCCAGTACAATGACCGAGTATGGAAGTGAAAGGATTTTTGATGGCATTTAGTAAGCGCATCATTGCTTTTTCTTCATTCATTTTTAAATTAGAATGAATGGAAGCGATGATTATATCAAAACTATTAAGTATTTCATCACTATAATCCAAACTGCCATCGTTGAGGATATCGCTTTCTATGCTTTTAAAAATTTTAAATGGTTTGAGCTTATCATTCAGCTCCTCAATTTCGGCATGTTGCGCTTTTAATCTTTCCTCTGTCAAACCATTCGCATAAAATGCAGATTTAGAATGGTCGCTGATAACCATGTAGTGAAGACCTTTTGCCATGGCTGCCATAGCCATTTCTTCAATTGTATTGTTGCCATCGCTCCATTTGGAGTGACTGTGAATAATCGCTGTTATATTTTCCGGTTGGATAACTTCTGGCAAACGATGTGCTAAAGCTTTCTCAATTGCCGGGCTTGCTTCTCTTAAATATGCAGGAACAAACTGGAGATCTGCGTATTTAAAAATTTCATCTTCCGATGCATATTCGGTTTTATTATTAAAGAGATTCTGTTTGTTCCATTCATTCAAGAACTCTTCGCTGCAGGACGTTGTAAATAATTTATGATAAAGATGTTCTGGTTCTGCATGGTAAAAATGTAACAGTATATTTTCCTCTTTACCCTGGAAAACCGATTCCTCTGTTTCGAGTCTTTCTGTTACGAAATTATTTTCAAGCAGGTAAGCCTGCAATGCTGCAGCAGGTACGTTTGTAACCCATTCCAGCCGATCTATTGTCTCTAATTGGCGACGAAAAATCCCAGTGATTAAAAAGCTGTATTCTTTAAAAGCATGTTTTAGCACAGTATCAAATTTGCTGGCGAATTCTTCAATCTGCGCATACAAATAGCTGCCAATATTATTTAGAAAGTATTCTATTGATTCCTGGATACTTTTTTGTGTTTTTTCACCAAAGCCTTTATATAATGTTAGGCGATTTTCATTGCAGGCATATAATAATTCGCCGATACTTTCAATTCCCATTTCTTTCCATATTGCCGTAATTTTTTTTGGGCCGATGCCTTTTATGTTCAGCATTTGCATTATTCCGGGCGGTGTTTTTTGAATTAGTTCTGAAAGGACTATTATTTCACCTCTTTCAAATATTTCAATGATCTTTTTTGCAACTGAATCACCGATGCCTTTGATCGATGCGAATTTATCTGTTGAAATTTCGGAAAGTTGTTGTGGTAATTTATCTATTGTAAATGCTGCTGATGAATATGCTTTGGCTTTGAAACTGTTTTCGCCATGAATATCCATAAGCTTTGAAAGAAGAGTAAGTTGGTCGGCAATAAATGAGTTATCTGCAGTCATTATTTATTACTTGAATAATAATGCACAAAGTATTAAAAGGTAGTAAAATAAAAAAGCCGTCGGGTAGAAACGGCTTTAATTGTTTTTGAAAGTAATTAATACTTCCAGTTTTAGTAAGGGTTTAGCCCATGAAAAAAGGGGCATACAAATATTGTTATTATATATAATTTGTAGTACTCCTTTTTATTAATTGTTCGTTCCCAGTAAATAAATGCGGCATTTAATCAATAACTGCGCTATTTCCTGGCAAGAAAAGGTTGACAAAATCAGCCTTTCTGCGGGTGGCAAGCGGTATTACTGACTTGTCCTTCATTTCTATAATCCCGCCTTTCCCCTTATGATATTTTGCAATAAAATGTATATTGATCAGGTGTGAGTGATGAGCCCGGAAGAAAGTATCGGAGGGAAGGAACTCTTCATATTCTTTTAAGGTTTTCGAGACGATATGAGATTTTCCATCATTCATATAGAAGACAGTATAGCTGCCTTTTGCTTCGCACCTGACAATATTTTGTACAGTTATTAAATAAAAGCCAAACGAGGTTGGTAAGGTGATAGTAGTAAGTGGTTTTGAAGTTGATAAGTTCTCCAGCAGCAATTCAATTTGTTGTGAAATCTTTTGCGTATTTATTTTATCGATCGATTTATTTACTGCAGCAATTAGTTCTTGAATATTAATAGGCTTAAAAAGATAATCAAGAGCAGAATACCTGATGGCTTTTAATAAATAGCTATCATAAGCCGTCACAAAAATTACATTGAATTTTATCGGCTGTAAAATATCCAAAAGATGAAATGCATTGCCGCCGCTTATTTCAACATCAAGAAAAAGAAGGTCTGGATTAGTTTTTGTAATAAGGGCAACTGCATTTTCAATCGAGTTAGCAGTCCCGCACACTGTAACCTGCGGACAATAGGTGTCAAGCATTTTTTTTAATAAAGCAGCATTTTTGGGTTCATCTTCAATGATAACTGCATTTGTCGTTTTAGTTGTTGTCATAATTTAAAGGCAATTGAATTTTAACAAGGGTTCCGGTTTTATTTTTTTCCATAACATCTTCAATGGAAACTACAATATTAACATTATAAATGCTATTAAGATTTTCGATTCTTTTTTGCACCAGTTCCATTCCTTTGGACCGATGATTGTCAATTGCAGTATTTTTTAATTTCATTGCATGTTCTCTTCCAATACCGTTGTCTTCCAAAATACATACTAAAGAATTATTTTCTATCCAAAATTGAATGAGTATTTTACCACATTCTTTTTCGAGATTTAAAACGCCGTGCCTTATGCTGTTTTCTATGAAAGGTTGTAAAAGTAAGGGTGGCATCATTATGTTTCCAGACACATCTTCACTAACAACTATTTGAAAGTTAAAAATGTTTTCGTATTTCACTTGCTCCAGGGTCAGATAAGATTCCAGGTATTTAATTTCTTCATCAAGTGTAATAAATTTTTTTCCTGAAATATACAATGTTTGTCGAACTAAAGATGAAAAATTTGTAATAAAACGATTGGCTTCAATAGCATCGCCTGCAAATACACATTGTTGCAGTGAGTTCAGGCTGTTAAAAATAAAATGTGGATTCATTTGAGAACGCAAGGCCATTTGTTCAAGTTCATATATTTTTCTTTCCCGCGATATTTTTTCATTAGCTTTTCTTTTTACAATTTTCATACGTGCTCTGAATACAAGCCAAATTATAAATGCCACAATAACAACAAGCATTCCGCGTACCCAAAGCAATTGCCAGAAAGTTTTTTCTTTTGAGAATGGAATGGTGATCATTTTGCTTTTTATACCATACCTGTTTATCGCGTACAGATTGAACTCATAATTACCCGGGGGGAGTGATTGAAATTGGATAGAATTTTGTTTTGTTGATTGCCATGCACTATCTAACCCTTTCAATTGATAATAGTAGGTTATATCGCCGGAAGAAACAAAAGAAATACCGGTATATTCAAATCGTAATGAGTTATCATTTCGTTCAAGATTAATGCTCTCCTGTTTGTAATACCAATTATCATTTCTTGACTGAATATCTATTAATTTCAATTCGCAAATAGACTTAGTTTGAATTTTGTCTGCTTCAAAAAAAGTAACGCCAAACGGAGTTCCTGCAAAGACAGAATCGCCTTTGGCATAAATGCAATTGATTATTTCACAATCTAACCCTTCGGCAGCCGTATAATTTGTGATTTTAAAATTGTGATTCGAAATATCAACTTTGCTGATACCTTTATTCGTTCCAAGCCACAAGGTGTTCCCCGATATGAATAAACATCTACTTACATCACTTAGTAAGCCATTTCTGGTTGTTAGCTCATAAATTATCTTATTGTTTTTTAAACAAATGAGTCCATGGCTCTCTGTAATAATCCATAATTTTTTTTCAAAATCTGCGCTTATTGCAATGATCTTATCCTTTAATGCCGGAAAGTTATTTCCTATGTCTATTGTTGAATTGTGCTCATTTTTAGTAATATATAGACCATTAAGTGTGCCTACATAAAATTCATCATCTAATTTATATGCACAGGTAGCTCTATTATTCCAGATTGTATCACGTTTCCTGGGTTCAAACAAAGAAAGTTCAAATACTGCTCTGTCTGTTGCAACCGTAATAAGATTATTGTGAATGAAAAAGCTCTTTATTACGACGGGTAAATAATTAACACTCTGATTATTGAAAATTTTATATAAACCTTTGTTACTTCCTAAAAATAATGTTCGATCATCAAAAGGCTGTACTTCAGTAATCTGGCTGATAATAGAGTCAGTTTTTAAATTTAATTTTTTGAGTTGACGGTTTCGAAGATTTAAATTCCATAATGAATTTTTTGAGCCTCCAATATATAAACTATCGCGACGGGCGCCCAGAGCATATATGGGTATGAAATTAACATCATCTTTAATTCTATAAACTGTAAATTTTGTTGATGATAAACGATATAATCCCTGGGTCATTGTTGCAAACCATAAATTATTTTCGTTATCTTGAAAACATCTATTTACCAACTTATTTGTAAGAAAACTATCAACAATTTTTTTTTGATTTACATTAAATAATAGTGTTCTGTTAAATGTAGATATGGCAAAGGAACTATCATTCAAATAAGATATTGTATGAAAGTAAGGAGGAACTTTTATCTTGAACTTTTTGTTTATTTTTTGATTATAAATTTGAAAAAAAGAATCATTTTTAACCACACTGTAGTGTGCATTCATTTCAAATGCATTTCTAGTAAAATTAGAATCCTGGAAACTTGTTTTCTGTATGAATTGTGAGTTTCTATATTCGTAAACTCTAATTGTTTGATCTCGAGGTGTATTCAACGCACCCAATAATAAATTGCAATATCCTTCTTCAGAAATACCGCAATGATTATTCGTAAAATATCTATTGTCAATTTTATTTATTACGGTTAGGTTATTATTTGTCGGCAGAATATGTAGACTTGTTGGCTCTAGAAAAAAAATGTTTCCATTTTTATCTTCGCATGCTTGAAATATTTCATTTTTTAAGCCAAATTTTTTAAGAAGTGTGTCATTAGAGGCATTATGTATTTTTCCCTCGTAATAGTAATAGATTGAATTTTTAAAAGGGAATATCCAAACACGGTTTTTAGAGTCAACAAAAAGATTTATTATTTCATTTTCTGGCAAACCATCAATTGCTGTATAGTTCTTAAAATGAATGCCATCAAACCTGCTTAATCCAGTTTCTGTTGCAAACCATAGATAACTGTCCTTATCCTGAGCAATAGCATAAACAGTATTACCGCTTAGGCCATCCTCAACATCATATCGATAGTAGTTATATTCCTGACCTATACCTTTCGTATGTACAATTAGAAAAATTGAAAGTAAGAATGCAATTAGTTTCATTTGGCATTTTTAATAATGTCACAAATCGTAGAAATATAGTTTTGAGTTTGCCCTCAAAAATTACTGCAGTTATTTCGCAGTTACATCATCTTGTAAAGATAATTTCTCTTAAAAATTATTTTTGGTGAAAGAAAAATAAGAATACTAACATTCTTAGAATAATTTAGAATCTTTTTCCATTCTTTGAAAGGGTTTTTTAGATAGATCATATTATTTATAAAGCTACATATACAAAAAATCGGTATTTCAAGTATATAAATTGAAACATTTAAAAAGAACCAGCTTAAGCCATATTGTTTTCTTATTCTGAGATTGTTGGAAATAATCAGTTGCAGTCCTTTTTTGCTATACAAATCAAAATATCCCTTCCCAGCTGTATTAGTTTCTGCATTAATTATTTCCCCCTGCAAATGAACAGCTATTAAATTTCCATAAACAACAAGCTGACCATATTTTTTCAATCTGGCGCACCATTCTACTTCTTCTGCGTAAAGAAAAAAGTCTTTGTCCATTAAGCCTGCTCTTGCGATAACACTTTTTTTCACCATTAAAAAGGCACCATTAATCCAATCAACTGTTTCATATTCATTCGCACGCAAAACATTGGTTTTATGGGATTTCAAAAAAAAAGCAACATTTCGTAAAAAGCGTCCGAAATATGGCAAAGGTAATAAGTGATTAAGCCCTCCTCTCATAAAATAATTGCCAGTTATTTGTGGAGAACCATCTGGATTAATTAATTGAACAGAGCACGCAATAGCACTATCATTTATAAAATTCTCCAAACATTTTCTAATACAATCATCAACTATGATTATGTCAGGATTTAACAACAACACAATTTCACTTTTAGATTGTAATATCCCAGCATTGTTCGCTCTTGCAAACCCGGAGTTGTAACCCATATCTATCCATTTAATAAACGGGAAAGCCGTAGTTAAAAAAGTTTTGCTGTCATCGACTGAATTATTATCAACAATAATCCATTCAAACTCTTCACCGGAAGCGAATTGTAAAGCACTGTTTATACAGTCTGTAATAAGCCTTTTGGCATTATAATTAACTATGATTATTGAAAGCTGCAATACTTTACTTGAGAATTGATTTGGAATAAATCTTTTTGAAAAGCAAAAATAATTACGGGTTATTGAAAATTTGTCTATTATCTTGGCAAGATACCACTTCTATCTTTTAGGGTTTATAATTGTTTCCAAGAACTGATATATTTTGTATATTCATCGCATCGCTTAATAATTGCCTTAACGAATAATCATTAGGTTTTATTTTTGGCGTGTCGAGCGCTCTATGTGATAAAACCATTGTTCCACAATTTAATGAATTGATCACATACTTTTTATTGTCGAATTAAATTCGTCATTTTAGATTGTAATTTTTTTTAAAAATAAATAAATACTCAAGCGATTTTTGCATCTTAATGTCCTTTATCTCTATTTATTCCCCCGATACCAGCACCGCAGAAATATTTCCGCCTGTTTCTTCAACCTGTATGTAATCGTCAGGTGCTGTTGCGATAGAATATCCTACATAGTCGGGTTTAATAGGAAATTGTTTATGCATCCGTTCCACCAACACCAATGTTTGAATTCGTTTGGGATGAAATTGCATAAATGGCTTCAACGCATATACTAATGTTTTACCGGTATTGCTTACATCATCAACTAATAAAACATTTTTATTGTCGAAATTTATTTCCTCACTTAGAGTGATCACAGCGGGTTTATGCTTATCCAAATGTAACGAGATGATTTTTATGGTTGATGTGATATATTTCTTCAAATGATTGGCAACTTCTGCGGCTATGAATTTACCCTCACCTTCTGTGCCAAACTTACCGGCTCCTTCTATACCGATTACTACAAGCTCTGCATCATCTTCGCTTAGTTGTTCAGCCACTTCCAGCGCCATGCGGTGCAGCTTTTCTGTAGATACTTCCCCCGTAAGAATTGTTCTGTTTGCCATTTTACCAAAAATAAGACAAGTGTTTTTAAGCTAATACTTTTTTGGGAACTTTATCTTCGTAGAATATATAATTTGTATGCAGTTCGTTTTTCAATTTTTATTTATTGTACTTACTGTTATAAGCATTTGGCTGTTTGTTAAAAAAATAGGCCAGGTAAGACGAAATATTTTATTGGGCAGGGATGATTTGTTCAATGACAATAAGCCGGAACGCTGGAGAAACACGTTGCTGCTGGCATTCGGACAAAAAAAAATGTTTCGCAATCCGTTGGTCGCTGTGATGCACTTTATAATTTATGCAGGGTTTATCATCATAAACATAGAAGTGCTTGAAATAGCTATTGATGGCTTGTTGGGTACACACCGGGTTTTTGCACAACCGCTTGGCAGGTTATATCCCTGGTTGATAAATGCATTTGAATTCCTGGCCATTAGTGTGCTTACAGTTTGTATAATTTTTTTGGTGAGAAGAAATGTACTGCATGTAAAACGCTTATGGATGAAAGAGCTGGATGGCTGGCCTAAAAGCGATGCGAACTATATTTTGATCACTGAGATATTATTAATGAGTTTCTTTTTAATGATGAATGCGGCAGATACCGCACTGCAGCTTCGTGGTTATGGTGAATATGCCCACCATCTTACCGGTAATTTCGCGTTCTCCCAATGGCTGCAACCTGTGTTTGCTAATATGAGTGATCGCTCATTGATGATCCTCGAGCGTATATGCTGGTGGCTTCACATCACAGGCATATTTGCTTTTTTGAATTATCTTCCTTATTCCAAGCACCTGCATATTTTATTTGCTTTTCCCAATGCTTATTATGGAAAATTGGAACCAACAGGTAAACTGGAAAATATGCCTGATATCCAAAACGAAGTTTTGTATGCAATGCAGCCGGAACTTGCGCCAACAGATTCAACCGGCGAAACACATAAAAGGTTTGGCGCAAAAGACATCTTCGATTTAAGCTGGAAAAATTTATTGGATGCATATAGTTGTACAGAATGCGGAAGATGTACAGCAGCCTGTCCGGCGAATTTAACGGGAAAAGTATTAAGCCCGAGATTGATCATGATGAAAACACGCGACAGGACGGAAGAAGTTGGCAGAAATATCAATCAACATAAACAATTTACTAACGATAATAAAACACTTTTACACGACTATATTACGCCTGAAGAATTACGTGCCTGTACCACCTGCCAGGCTTGTGTGGAAGAATGCCCGGTAAGTATTAATCCGCTCGATATAATTGTTCAATTACGCCGTTTTTTAATAATGGAAGAAAGCAGCGCGCCGCAGGAATGGAATGCGATGTTCAGTAATGTTGAGAACAATTTTGCACCCTGGAAATTCTCACCGGATGAAAGAGATAAATGGACTGAAGAATAGGCTTGCATTTATGAGTTTTTTTATTTCAAATTAATTTCTCCTGCTATCTTGCTTCAAATTTTTACGTTGAGCACGCTTATTTTTCTTATCTATATTATCTCCTTTTGTTTTTTAATTACGAGAGTGCCATTCTTTAAAAAAAGCGGTTTACGTAATTCCTGGCTTATTATATTATTTCTGACAAAGATCGCGGCGGGCTGTGCCTATGGATGGTTTTATAGTTTGCCGGACAAGGTGCAGACCAGCGACACGTGGAATTATTTTGAATATTCAAAAACAGAAACGAATTGGTTATTAGAAGATCCGGTTGCATTTGTAAAAGACCTGTTTACCTATAATCATGATTCGACCGGTAATTTATTTATTGCAAAGAATTCGTACTGGAATCAACTAAAAAGCAATGTAATTATAAAGATGCTCGCAATTGCAAATGTGTTTACATTCAAAAATTATTATGCTAATGTGATCGTCTTCAATTTTTTTTTCTTTTTTGGCTGCATCGCATTTTATCGGTTGCTAACAGAAAAAATTGAAGCTAATACACTGGTGCGTATTGCCTTTGTTTTTTGTATTCCTTCCTTTTTATTCTGGTGCAGTGGTTTGCATAAAGACGGTTTTATTTTTATGGCCGTTGCTCTAAGCGCTTTTTATTTTAATGAGTGGCTGAAAAAAAAGAGAGTTTTTATAGAAGGAGTATTCATATTTTTTATTTCCCTGTGTATACTATTTTCTATGAGGAATTTCGTTCTGTTCTTATTATTGCCGGCTTTATTAACATGGTATTTATGCGATCGTTATCCTAAAAGACAAGTGGCGTTTGCTATAGGTATTTACGCAGTATCAATCATTCTTTTTTTTGTTTTGGGATTAATTAATCACATTGTTGATTTTCCTGCTTACATCGTTAACAAGCAAAGCGAGTTTAAAGCTTTAGGCGGCAATTCCCAACTTGTTTTGCCTGAGCTTGAGCCTGATCTGCCAAGCTTTATACAATTCCTGCCTTATGCAATTGATATTGTTTTTCTGCGGCCGCATGTAAGTGAAGCGACAAGTATTTTATACTGGCCTTATATCGTTGAAAATATTTTTATTTATGCGTTGATAATCTATTCAGCGCTGAAGTTATATTCGAAAAGAACAAAGGAGTTGTTTTCCTCCTCAGCAAAAGCATTTTTTATCTTTTGTTTTGTATTTGCAGTTTCCAATTTTTTATTAATGGGTTATACTGTTACGTTGACCGGAGCTATTGTTCGATATAAAGCGTTCGTGTTGCCTTTTGTTATTGCACCGATGTCCTGTTTTGTAAAGATTGATAGACATCGACTTTTTCCAGGTAAATTATTTTAGATGAATGATTATTTGTTCGTACCGGGTTTATAGTATGTAAGTGCCTCGGGCATTAACTTTTTCAATTTTTCTATACGGTCGGCGTCACTCGGGTGATCGCTTAAAAATGCGGGCGGAGCCTGGCCTTTACTTAAGTTAGACATACGGGTCCAGAAAGGTATAGCCTCTTGCGGATCATAGCCGGCAATGGCGGCGAATATTGTCCCATAGTGATCCGCCTCGAGTTCCTGGCTGCGGCTGTTAGGCAATAAAACGCCTACCTGTGCAGTGGGGCCGAATACATTGTTAAAAATATTTACCGTTTTCGGATTGCTTCCCAGAGCTACATTTCCCGCAACTTGTATGCCTTGTGCTACCATTTCCTGGCTCATACGTTCTCTTCCATGGCCGGCAACCGCATGCGTTATTTCATGGCCTAAAACAATCGCGAGTGCATTTTCATTTTGTGTAATTGGCAGTATGCCAGTATAAACAACTACTTTTCCCCCGGGCATACACCATGCATTTACTTCTTTGCTTTCAACAAGATTAAATTCCCATTTATAATTTGAAATATCATTGGCAATACCCTTCTGACGGTAATACTGTGTGATGGCATTGGCAATGCGCTGACCAACACGCTGAACCATTTCTGAATTTTCGTTTGTTTTTGGTACAACCTTGCTTTCAGAAAGGAATTGTTTGTATTGGGTAATAGACATCTGTTGAAGCTCGCTTTCAGAGACCAATGATAACTGATTTCTTCCCGTAATAGCATTTCTTGTACAGGATGAACATATTATTACCACTATCAATAACAGTATTGAGTTAAGTTTCATAAATAAAATTTCGATTTATAATAAGAGAAGTTATTGCCTTCTTCTTTTTTGCCTGTTGTTGCGGCGCCGGTCGCGGTGTTTTAGAATGGGAACCTTACTTTCTGTCCCGTTAAGTAAGCGGTTTATATTTTTCTGATGAGTTAGTATTACCATTAGGGCAACTGCTACAGAAAAAATTCTGTATAAGGTAACATCGTCATTAAAAATAAACAAGATGAATACAGCAAAAGCTACGCTTGAAAGAATGGAGCTCAGCGAAACAAATCTTGTTAAATATAAAACCAGCAAAAACACCCCTACACAACAAACAGCAACAATGGGTTGAATAGCTAATATCATTCCAAACAAAGTTGCTACACCTTTGCCGCCTTTAAATCCGGCCCATATAGGAAATATATGGCCTGCCACAGCGGCTAATCCAAGACCTATCATTAAATTGGTTCTATCCCAGTCATTGGTTTTGGTTAAATAGTAAGGCAATAAAATGTAGAGAGAAGTAGCAATAACCCCTTTGAGCATATCTGCGATCATTACAAATGTTCCCCATCTTGCGCCAAGTACGCGGTAAGTGTTAGTAGCTCCCGCATTGCCGCTGCCATAATCCCTGATATCAATTCCAAAATAAATTTTACTCACCCAAACTGCTGTGGGAATAGATCCAATAAGATACGCTGCTATTATTAATAATACTTCGTTCATTGGGAACTAAACAAGATTAAGCTGGTAAAGCAAATATAAGTGCATTGCCTTAAAAAAATTAATATAAAATAATTTTCAGGATTGTTTATCAGGCGAATATATTATTTGTTAATTTTTTATTTTTTTTAGCCATTGAATTTTACTTAATGTCAATACGTTTACTAAAATGAGTTTATCCTACAACCTAAATCAAAACACATTTGCCGGTTTAAAACTATTTTTGCGCCAAACCAAAATACATGATGACAATACTTCACCCATGGCATGGGGTTTCTTATGGTGACAAAGCGCCAAGAATTGTGAACGCTGTAGTGGAAATTCCTCAAGGTTCAAGATGCAAATATGAAATTGATAAAAACAGCGGGTTGCTTAAGCTGGACAGGGTTATTTATTCATCATTTTATTACCCTGTTAATTATGGTTTTATACCTCAAACTTATGGCGATGATAAAGATCCCCTGGACATACTTGTTATTACCTCATTGCCTGTTCAGCCATTAACTTTAATGGAAGCAAAAGTGATTGGTGTAATGGAAATGATCGACAGCGGCGATGCCGACGATAAAATTATATCTGTAGCCAATAATGACCCCGGTGTGAATCACTACAACAACATCGAGGAGTTACCACCACATTTCTTTAATGAACTGCGTCACTTCTTTGAGGAATATAAAGCGCTGGAAAAGAAAACCGTAAAAGTTGCCGATTTAGGTGATAAAGCCAAAGCCCTGGAAATAATACAGGATGCGATCCACGCTTATAAAGAAAAGTTTATTAACAAGGAATAGCTATGCGGAATTCCTGCCTGCATTAATTATTCCGAAGGAACAGCGCATAGCAAGCTTTTCATATTTTTCCTTAAAAGGAGATTCTTTTGTTTCACGTAATTGTATGAGCGCGTATTGCTGTATTGTCACCAACGGCAGCACAATACGCTCACGCATATGAATGCTGGAATGTTCTACAGGATAATCTGCCATTAAAGTATTGCTGCCTGTAAGCTTTTTCAGGTATTGCAATGTCAGCTCATATTCCGTATTCATCATATTCCATAATTTTCCATAACGCGGGTTTTTTGAAAGATATTCGGTTAACGGAAAGAAGCATTTCATCATCGCCATTTCGCAATTATCAATCAGTGTTTTAAAGAACAATGAGTTTTTATATAGCTGTTCTACACTTCTCCATTTGCGGTAAGACTCCGCTTTTTTTAATGCGGTTCCCACGCCGTAATATCCTGTAACATTTTGTTTGAGCTGGGTAAATGCACCTACAAAAGGTATTGCCCGGAGGTCTTTTAATGCAAGTACTGACGTTTTGCCTCTTTTGGTGGGCCTGCTGCCTATATTGGTTTCTGAATAAAAACGCAAAGGGCTTATCTCGGCTAAATAATCAACAAAAGCCGGATGGTTTTTCAATTGAGCATAGGCTTCATAACTGTCTTCCGACAATTGTTTGAGCAGCTTTTCTTCAGCCCTGGTTAACGTGTTTTCTTTTGAAGAAAGCAGATCATTGGAAATGCCTGCATGAATAAGCTGTTCAATATTGAATTGCGCAGATTCGGTTGTTCCGAAGTTAGAACTTACAGTTTGCCCCTGCACGGTTAATTGTATCTCTTTATTGGAAATATCGTGCCCCATTGATGCATAAAACCTGTGCGTTTTTCCACCACCCCGGGCAGGTGGGCCACCACGGCCATCAAAAAATACCGCATTGATGCCATAATTTTTTGAAATAGCAGTAAGTTCTTCCTTAGCCTTATATATGCTCCAGTTCGCCATCAGGTAGCCGCCATCTTTTGTGCCATCCGAAAAGCCAAGCATGATAGTTTGCGTATCATTACGCAGTTTTAAGTGTTGCCGGTAAGCGCTATTGGAATATAATTTTTTCATGATGATTGCCGCGTTTGAAAGATCATCTATCGTTTCAAACAGCGGAACAATATCAACAGTAAGTTCCTGCTTTTTCCATCCACCCAATAAAAACAAAGCATACACTTCCATTACATTCAAAGCGCTGTTGCACTGACTTATTACATAACGATGACATGCTTTCTTGCCGTTTTGTTGTTGGATGGTTTTAACTGCTTTCACTGATTGAAGCGTATCTTCAAACAAAGCGTTTTCTTCAAATGAAATCTCTGTTGAATGCAACTGCAGTAAAGCAGCAATTTTTTTATTCTCATCAAAATTATTGTAGCCCGCGTGTAAAATTTTTTGTTCTGTGAGCGCTTCAAAAAATTTTGTATGCACCGTACTTTCCTGCCGAATATCAAGCGAGGCGAAATACAAACCAAATATTTCCGATTTGAACAGCAGCTTATATACATCCTCAATAAAAAGGTTGTTGTTTGTCTGTAGAATAACAATAATTTGTTCAAGAATATCTTTGATTTCAGCCTGTGTTATTTTCTCTTCAACATTGTTGTATAAATTATCATACAATCTTTTTTCAAGCCGTGTTATTAACTCACTGGCGCCTTTAAAAGTAAGCCTGCGTTTTAACCATCTTGCGTTTTTATGATAGGAGCGCAGAATGCCCAAACGCAACGTTTCGGCAACTTTCAGCGTTGTCTCTGTAGTGACAAATGGGTTACCATCCCTGTCAGCGCCAGGCCAGAAACCCATTTGAATTAATGGGTGTTTTATATGGTCAGATTCCCGGAATTCATTTTTTAAAATAGACATTATATTACCTGCAGCATCATAAAATACATTTTCCAAAAACCATAAAAGGCTTATCGCTTCATCATAAGGTGTTGGCTTTTGTTTCTTTAAAAAAGGCGTTCTGCCTAATTGCTGAAGATAGGTGTTTACAAGCTCAGTGTCGTCTGTTTTTAAAGCCTGGGACAGATCATTAATGATGCCTAAAACTTCGCCTGTGTAAAATTGTGTTGGATGCGCAGTTAAAACAATACGGACAGCAAAGTCATTTAGCTTCTTTAGAAAATCATCATCTATTTGCATTTGCGACACCTGCGAACACAATTGTTTCATTGTGCCCGCACCATTCACATCGTTTACCTGCGTAAAAGCTGCATCTTCCAATGCATCAAACAAAACAACCTGCCTTTCCGCGTATTGAACAAAGCGAAACAACAAATCAATCCTTTCTTCTTCTTTATCATAGGAAGTATTCTGCTGCAAAAAATTGGTGATAATTTCCGTAGGTCCCTGGTCTTTACCAAATCCTTCCTCACACTGTAACAGGAACAGGGAGAGTAGCACGCCTGTTTTTTCAATGCTGTGAAAAGGCAATGAAGTAAATAAGCTGTTGTACAACTGGAATTTTAACGCAACATGATTTTTAAACTCCTGCAATGCTGCGGAAGATAGCTGACTCATAACGCGATAAAAATAATAAATAAATCCGCATGCCTTTTAAGGACGCTATAAAATGTTGAACTGGTAACGTAACCCAGCCTTAGCGAGGATGAATAATTTGGTATAATCAGGAATACGAATGCGGCTTTGCAATACTGACTTTGGTTTAAGGCGTTTTATTTTTTTGAATAGCGAAAAGTAATATTTAAAAGCTACGTAAACTCCTAAACGTGCTCTTGCCGGTAATTGAAGCATTCCTTCATAAGCATGATCAAAATCTTTTTGAATATCTGCTTCTATTTGCTTTTTCTGCTCCCGTGTAAAATTGTAGAAACTGCAACCCGGAAAATACATGCGGTCAAGCTGTTCATGATCTGCTTTCATGTCACGTAAAAAATTTACTTTTTGAAATGCTGCGCCAAGGCTTCTTGCATGATCTTTCAATCGTTCATATATAATTTCATCTCCTGAACAGAAAATACGAAGGCACATAAGCCCGACCGTTTCTGCGCTTCCATAAATATATTTTTGGTATAAGTCTTTCGTGAAATAATTTTTGTGCAGGTCACTTTGCATGCTTTGAAAGAATGTTTCAATTAGTGAAAGTTCAATGCCGTATTTGTTCACGGTTATCTGGAAGCTGTGCAAAATAGGATTAAGACTGATTCTTTCTTTGATAGCTTTGAAAGTTTCGGTACGAAACGACTGTAACAATTGCTCTTTGTGATAACCATGAAAACTATCTACAATTTCATCGGTAAAGCGCACAAAGCCATAGATATTATGTATGTCAGCGCGAATGTCTTTATGCAAAAGCTTTATAGCAGCAGCAAAAGAAGTGCTGTAATTTTCAGTGGTTATCCTGCTGCACTGCTGGCTTGTTTTATGAAAAAGTTCGATCATGATTATTTGTTAGATAAAAGCTTGTAGAAATTTTTATTCCTTTTCAGGTAACACGCAAAGTAAAACTAAGGTTAATCCAATAATTTAATTAGTTGACGCGCTACAATTTCACCGCTTATAAGCGCCGGAGGTACCCCCGGGCCGGGAACTGTAAGCTGCCCCGTATAAAACAGGTTTTTTATTTTTTTATTTTTAATAGAAGGTTTTAGAATGGCTGTTTGCATAAGCGTATTCGCCAGGCCATACGCATTGCCTTTATATGCATTGTAATCATGAAGAAAGTTGCTGCAGGCAAATGTTTTTTTAAAAATAATATGTTGCTTAACCGGCTGTTTAATTCTTTTTTCGAAGCGCAATAATATCTTATCGAAATAAAATTCTCTTAACTCTTCCGTATCGTCAGTAAGTCCTGCCGCCACGGGGATAAGAAAAAAAAGATTCTCACAACCCAGCGGCGCCAATGCCGCATCTGTAACCGATGGAACGTTTACATAAAATAAAGGTTCTGAGGGCCATTTCTTTAATTTGTAGATTTCTGCAGTGTGGCGTTGAAAAGATGTATCAAAGAACAGTGAATGATGCGCTATATTTTCAAGTTTTTTATTCAGGCCAACATAATATAAAAGACATGATGGCGCCATCGTTTTTTTGTTCCAGTAGTTCTCTGAATAATTCCGGTAAGCAGCAGGCAGTAAATTATTTTCTATGTGATGGTAATCAGCATTACCAATAACTGCATCCACATTATAGCGTGATAAAGTACCATCTTTGTTTTCAGCAATAACTGCTCTGGCCTTGTGATTTTCAATTTCAATTTTTATTACATTTTTATTGAAATAAAAGTCAACCCCGAGTTCCATCGCAAGCTTATGCATGGCTTCAACAACACTATACATTCCTCCTCCCGGAAACCATGTTCCGCCCCGTATATCGGCATAATTCATCAGGCTATACAAAGCCGGAATTTTTTCAGCTAAAGCGCCCAAAAACAAAACCGGGAACTCAAGCAATTGTTGTATGTGCGGATGTTTAAAATATTTACGCACATGCTTTTTCATCGACGTAAAAACATCCAGTTTACATATTCCCTGCAACAGACTCGTATCAAAAAATTCGGTAACCGATAACCCGGGTTTGTAAGCCAGCTTATTCATGCCGGTCTTATATTTAAAGGCCGCTTCTTTAAGAAAAAACTCAAGCTTATGACTACTGCCTGGTTCAATGTTTTCAAAAAGATTTTTTAGAGCTGTATAATCAGCTGGTATATCCGTCATTCCATTTTGCCAGTAAATACGGTAGGAGGGGTCAAGCCTAACTATATCGTAATAGTCAGAAACAGTTTTATTGAAACAGTTAAAAAACCTTTCAAAAATATCAGGCATCCAATACCAGCTTGGTCCCATATCAAAATGAAAACCGTCAATAAGCAATCTTCTTGCTCTGCCTCCTGGCTGCTCATTCTTTTCAAGCACAATAACCTTCCAGCCGGATTTTGCCATAAAGCAGGCGGCAGACAGGCCCGCAAAGCCGCTTCCTATGATTACAATTTTTTTTGCGTTCACGTGATAAATATCAATCCTATAAAGAGCTTTTTATTTTCGATAAAAGATTTTGTGTTGCAGTTTAAAAATGAACGCAACATTCAGCCGTGAATTATTCAAACACAACGGTTTTGTTCTTATATACAAACACACGGTCGTCAAACACCAGTTGCAATGCTTTGACCAGCACTGCTGTTTCTATCTCTTTGCCTGCCTTCATCATTGCTCCGGCAGTGAAAGAGTGATTTACAGGTATGATCTCCTGCGCAATGATCGGTCCTTCATCCAAATCATTGGTTACAAAATGTGCTGTTGCACCGATCAATTTTACCCCACGCTCATATGCTTTCCTGTAGGGATTTGCACCGATAAATGCCGGAAGGAAAGAATGATGAATGTTTATGATCTGCATTGCAAACTGCTGTACGAATTCAGGTGAAAGGATCCGCATGAATTTCGCCAATACCAGGTAATCACATTGATAAGTGGAAATGATATCAATAATTTCGTGCTCGAAAAATTCCTTTGTTTTTTCTTCATGCGAAACAAAATGAAAAGGAATGTCAAAACGCGTGCAAATGTTTTCCAATACCCGGTGATTGCCGATAACGCATTGTACGCCTGCACCAAGCGTATTAAAGTGATTGCGTATTAAAATATCAGCGAGGCAGTGGTATTCTTTTGTTACCAGTACAACCATTTTTTTGCCCGGCAAAGGATCAATTTTAATGACGGCATCAGCCGGCAATTCATGTTGTAGCTTTTGTTCAAGCGAAGCGGAATTGGTGGCTTTTTCTATTTCTACCCGCGCGAAGAAGCGGTTATCTTCTTTATCTACATATTCGCGCATGGAAATAATATTGATATTTTCATGCGCTAAAACATTGGAGATGGCAGCTACAAGCCCCACCTTGTCTTTACATTGAATAACGATGATCATAGAATTTTTTTAAGCCTTTATGTGCAAGTTATTATCTAAGCGCGTTTTGCCCTGATGAATTTGATACCAACGATCAAAAGCCAGATCAGCCAAAGCGTGCTGCCGATAAATCCTGCCATACTCCAAACCGGGAAACCGGGGATCACTGTCGCTAATAATTCGGCTTGTGCCAGCAGGTAAATAAATGAGCTTATATATCCCAGTATTGAAACCCATTTCGGAAATAATTTTAAACTGGAAAAAACAATCGAAATTAAAACCGTCCACAAAATGGTAAATAATTGTCCTAAATGTTCTCCTAATAGTACACCTGCAAATTGGTGAACGGCTTTAAAGGTCATTACAGCCGCATGTTTTGTTGATTCATCTGTTGCGTGTACAAAACTGTCCGCCAAAACAGGCACTACAAAGGTCCAGCGCAGCAAACCGATCATTTGTACGATCAACCCTGTTACCCCGATTGCGGTTGCGGTACGAACTAATGCAGATCTGCCTTCCAGTTTTTGCCCTATCAATATATAAGCTGGTATAAGCGGCATACCCGCCAGGGCAAAAGCAAACCAGGTAAAAATAAGGTTGCTGCCGCCATCATAAAACTTAGTGAGAATTATTCCTGTATCCTGGCGCAATATATCCGGGTATTCAAATATTATTGTAAGAATAGTATAGGGAATAAGTACGCCTATGGTTCCTGCAACTAATAACCAGCCAATTGTTTTTTGTGTTCTCATGATTTTTTGTTTTTTGAAGACACAAAGATGGCGCGGCGGAAATAGCTTGCAGCGGACAAATGTCCAAAAATAAAAATCGTCACAAATTATTCCGGATGCGGCTTAAGTGCCTTGGGGTGATGTCAAGCAAAGAGGCAAGATATTGCAATGGACCCTGTTGCAATAACGACGGTTCTTCCTTAATTAAGACTGCATACCTTTCTTCAACGGTTAACGTTATGAAATTGCTTCTTGTTTCATCCATTCCTACGATGAGATCTTCCAAAGCTTCAATGTAAAATGTTCTAAAGCCTTCTTTGGATGTTTTAAGTTTTGCGGGATCATTATAATGCAATATTAAAAGTTCCGCATCGGTAAGCGCTGTTATAAACTTTGCAGGGCTTTTGTGTGTAGAAGCTTATTACAGAAGCAAGAAAAGAATTTTCACCGGTGATATCAGTAGTTATTTTTTGACTGTCTTTTAAATAAAATATTGAAAGATGCCTTTTGTAATAAATGCCAGGTATTTGCTGGCTTTTCCTTCCTCTGCAAAGAGATCTCCTTTGGCCATTTTTTTAAATGTGAAGGCATCAATTATTTGCCCGACATCATTGGATGAAATACCCTTTGCTGAAAAATATGATACTAATTTTTCCAATAAATTATTCCGGATATAATAACTAACTACTGGAATATCTGGTCAAGCTTTTGTATCAGTGCATCCCCACGAAGATTACGTGCTACGATCTTGCCCATTGGATCAACCAAAATGTTTTGCGGTATTTCTTTAATGTGATATAATTCAGCCACCGCATTCTGGAATTGTTTAAGATCGCTTACGTGTGTCCAGGTTAAATTATCATGATGAATTGCCTGTATCCAGTTTGGTTTTTCTGCATCTAATGAAACGCCAAGCACGGTAAAGTTTTTCTCTTTGTATTTATTAAAAGCTGCAACCACATTAGGGTTTTCCATCCTGCACGGCCTGCACCAGCTTGCCCAGAAATCTATCAGCACATATTTGCCCCTGAATTGAGAAAGGGAAACATTTTTGCCCGAAGTGTCGGCCTGTGAAAAATCAACCGATTGTGTGCCCACTGCCCCAACCTTATCTTGTTTAATCACAGAAGCCAGGTTTTTGGCGAACTGGGTTTGCAAGGCAGAACTGTCAAGCAGGTTATACCTTTTTTCAAGCAACAGAACGTCTCTATTGGGATCTGTATCATAACTGTAAGCAAGCAACAGTGCTGCCACCGGCGATTTTTTCTTGCGCTCTATAAACCGGTCAATTGCATTCTGGTAAATATTGTACGCCGTGTTCAGCATAATAGCCGCAGTATCATGTGCACCCTGGGTGGTGGCAGACATCATCTGGTTACGATAAAAACCAACATAATCATTTATAGGTTTTACGTCATAAATAAACGTTTCATAATCGAGGTTGCTCGGCGAGCCGGTAATGGATATATCATTTTCGCTATTGCCAACTATGTTCACTGTATCGCCACCCATAAATACAACAAGCCTGCGTTGTAAAGATGGGAATAGGATAATACGGGCGTCGATGTTATCCACAACACCTGTTAACTTAAAAACACCTTGCTGAACGGTTGTTTTTGCCAGTGTATCCGTACCGTTAAAACCCAGTAAAATAACCTCAGTGTTTTCAGGAATAGACTTAATGCTTCCGTTTATCAGGAATGATTTCTTTTCCTGCGCCTGTAATAACACAGGCCAGATCATTAAAATCAAAATCACTTTTCGCATAAACTTCTAATTAAATTTTTAAACAGGCCGTGCAAATTACCCATGATTTGTTTATATGTAAAACCTTTATTGCAATACAGATTGTAAAAATTCCCTGGTGTTTTGTTCAATATTATCAGCATGTTCAACAGCCTTTATGTAAGCGGTGCCGATAATGGCCCCGCTGGTGTATTTGCAGGCCGATTCAAAACTTTGTTTGTCTTTAACACCAAAGCCCACCAATACAGGGTTCTTTAAATTCATATTTTTCAGGCGCTGCAAATATTTTTCCACCTCACTGAAATCTTTTTTGTTACCGGTGGTGGAGGAGGAGGAAACGGCGTATAAAAAACCTGTACTTAATTCATCCAGTTTTTTTATTCTTTCCTCTGATGTTTCCGGCGTTACCAAAAAAATAAAATCAAGGCCATACCGGCGAATGATAGCGCCATACTCGGTCTCAAACTCGTGCTCCGGAAGGTCGGGCAGGATCAGGCCGTCAATCGGAATGGCTGCAGCATGCCTGCAAAATCTTTCAAACCCATATTGCAACACGGGATTCATATATCCCATTAAAATTATGGGCACATATATTTCTTTACGGCAATCCTGTAATTGTGCAAAAAGTTTTTCGATGTTCATGCCATTTTGCAAAGCTTTGGTGCCGCTGGATTGTATCACCGGCCCGTCTGCAAGCGGATCGCTGTAGGGCATACCAAGCTCAATAATATCAGCGCCATTATCCTGTAAGGCCTTCATTACTTCCAGTGTGCTGTTGAGCTGGGGAAAGCCTGCAGTGCAATAAACATTTAAAACATTATTTTTTTTGCGTTGAAATAATTCTTCTAACCTGTTCATGTAAAATATTGTTCGGTAAAGTTCTTACTTAAAATCGAAGAGCGTAGCTGTGAATTCGCCCCGTTCTCTTTTTTTTGTGATAGCGCTGAAATTCCCTTTATACCGCATGGTTTCCGGGACAAGCAGTTTTCCGGCATGCGTCATTTCAACTTCAATGCTTACAGCAAAATCATACAGTCCGGCTTTATAACTTAATGAATAAGTTCGTCCCACCACTTCCATTGTGGCTGCATCAAACCGGGTTGTCATTTCGTCCACAACAATATCATTCCTGCGAAAAAAACCAAGATCTTCTTTTGGTTTAATGGAAAATATATATACATACTCGCCTTTGTAGGTGTCATAATCTAATGTGTAATTATACAGTTTGCGGGCATGCTCATCATAAAGATCGAGCTTGTCACCAATAAAAGGAATACCCGGTATTTTTTTCCCGGGATCAAAAAACAACATCTTCAACTGCTCCTTGTGCTTTTCTGTTCCCTTTTTATTGTCTGTACTAAAAGCGTGGCCTGCAACGATATTGTCTTCCCCGCAAATTTTTCCTTTTGTGAGAAATATAGCAGCATACATTTCACCTGTCACATAATTAAAATCACCCCTGTTGTCTAAAAAGTCACCTGTGGTTTTTTCTTCAAGTGTTTGTGTTGAACGGCATCCGTTCTCTCTTTGCTGCATCGTTTTGCTATAATAGCTGGCCTGTACATTACCCTTTTTATCGCGCATGCGGATATCATTATAGGACGAAAACTCTATGATATGCAGATTGCGGAATGCTTTATAAAAAGTCGTATCATTCTGAATGCGTTTTAATAAACTGGCATAATCCATATGGTTTCGTACAATGACCGGCTTGAGTGTAAAAGTGCCTTTATCAATAATAATGGTGGTATCTTTTCCTTCAACAACGAATGAGTCTTTTTGCTGTGCAAAAGTTTTAAGGGGAGACAGGATCAAAAAGAGAATAACATATTTCAAATTCATTTCGGGAAGGACATTTTGTAATCCACTTTTATTTTGCCTTTGGTAATGTCTGAAAGCTTACCCTGCAATAATTTTCTTTTGAAAGGCTTTAAATAATCAATAAAAAGTTTGCCTTCAATATGGTCATATTCGTGTTGAATAATGCGGGCGGTTAAGCCATTAAACGTTTCTGTATGCGGAACAAAGTTTTCGTCCACATATTCAATGGTCACTATTTCAGGACGCATTACATCTTCCCGTATTTTAGGAATACTTAAACAACCTTCATTATAATTCCATGGCTCACCGTCAAGTTCTTTTATCCTGGCATTAATAAAAACTTTTTTGAAGCCAGGTTCATCGGGATATTTCCCTTTTTCATTGTCGTCCTGGTTTGCAAAAAGCTGAATGCTGTCAACAATAAATAAGCGTATGTCTTTATTCACCTGCGGAGCTGCCAGGCCAACGCCACTGCTGGCGTAAAGCGTTTCCCACATGTCCGCAATCAGTTTTTCAAGATTGGGATAATCAGGCGTAATCTCGTTCGCTACAGTTCTCAAAACCGGGGTGCCATATGCAACAATGGATAAAATCATAATGCCGTTTAACGCTCCGCCGAAACGGAAGGATTTTAAGTGATAATAATTGTCGCGAAGATAATTGTTAGGTTGTTAAACGGGATTAAAAGTCCTTTTATCTCCGCTGATAAGCAGGGTATAGTGATTAAGACAACGCTTTCAAATACTCCTGTAACATAATGGTAGCTGCTATTTGATCTATGTTACCTTTTTTTTGGCGATCCTTTTTTTTCATTCCCATTTCTATCATTGCCTGTACCGCAAGTTTGGAAGTATAACGTTCATCAATTTTCCCGATCTGCATTAAAGGGAAATCTTTTTTGAATTTTTGTATGAACTGATGCACTAAAGGCGTTGCATGGGTATCGCTTTCATCCCAGTTCTTCGGCTCACCGATCAAAACCAATTCCACCTCTTCGGTTTGAAAATAATTTTTTAAGAAAGGAAATAATTCTTTTGTCTCCACTGTAGTGAGTGCAGTAGCAATAATTTTAAGAGGATCAGTTACGGCGATCCCGGTGCGTTTTTTTCCATAATCAATGCAAAGAATTCGAGGCATGTGGTTTGGTTCATGGTTAATGGTTCATAGTAGCAGCCTGTTTTAGGAAAATATCACTGATAACTAATACACCAAATACAACACTGGCAATACCATTGGCGGTCATGAATGCAAGATTCACTCTTCTAAGATCATCAGGCTTAACAATAGAGTGCTGGTACAATAACATGCCGCAAAAAACAGCAATACCAATCCAGTAAATAAAATGAAAATGGCCATAAAACCCGGCGGCGATAACACACGCGGCACTTAATATGTGCAGCAGTTCGGAGACACGCAACGCTTTTGCTTTTCCCGCCGTTGCAGGGATGGAATACAGGTGTTGCGACTGATCAAATTCAACATCCTGCAAAGCGTAAATAATATCAAAACCGCTTACCCAAAAAATAACGGCAAACGAAAAAAATATGGGTAGAATATCAAAGCGACCGGTAACAGCAAGATAGGCGCCGATAGGAGCAAGCGATAATCCGATACCTAAGACCAAATGACATAAAAAGGTAAACCGTTTTGTATAGCTATAAAATAAAACCACGAACAATGCAACAGGAGAGAGGAAGAAACAAATCTGATTGATGAAAAAAGTTGCCGTAATAAATACGATACAATTCAATACTACAAAACGTAAAGCGCTTGAAGGAGAAATAATACCTCTCGGAATTTCACGAATAGCTGTCCTCGGGTTTTTTGCATCAAAACTTCTATCGAGGTAACGGTTAAAAGCCATAGCTGCGCTTCTCGCAGTGATCATGCAAATAAGAACGAGCAGGAATTTTGTGATTAGTTGCGTAGTTGATAAGTTGGCAGGTTGATAGGTTATTCCCAAAAAAAATCCGATCAAAGCAAAAGGCAAAGCAAATATCGTGTGAGAGAATTTTACCAGGGATAAATAATTCTTAACTATGCTCATACTGCAAATGTATGTTATGAACCATGAACCATGAACTATGAACTATGAGCCATGAACTATGAGCCATGAACCATGAACTATGAGCCATGAACCATGAACTATGAACCATGAACTAATTTCCACAACACAATGCCTGCCGCAACACTTACATTCAACGAATGTTTCATTCCATGCTGCGGAATTTCAATACTGCCATGGGCTTTTTGCATAACCGTATCCTGAACGCCAACCACTTCATTACCGAAAACAACGGCGATTTTCTTATTTAAAGGAGCTTTAAATTGCTCAAGCGATATGCTATTTTCCGCCTGTTCAATGGCATACACGGCATAATCATTTTCTTTGAGCTGGCTGATGGCATCTTCAATGTTATCAAATTGCATCCAGTCAACTGTATCAACAGCGCCTAAAGCCGTTTTATGAACGGAGCGATGCGTTGGGGGCGGCGTATAGCCGCAGATAAAAAGGCATTCGATCAGGAAGGCATCTGCCGTTCTGAAAATGCTGCCTACATTATAGGCGCTTCGGATGTTATCCAGCAAAACAATTATTTTATTTTTTTCTGCCTGCTTAAATTCTTCCACCGTTTTGCGGTTCAGTTCGTCCATGCTTAGCTTTCGCATGGCGCAAAAGTAAAATGGCTCTTATTATACGGCCTAAGAAAAAAATGAATATTAACAACTTGCAAATTCTGTCATAAAGACGAAATATATATTTTTGCAGCCATCTAAACTAACTATTTATGTATTTCAACCGAATAACCTGCGTGGCAATATGCATTGCTATTGCCTTAACTGCTGCATCGCAGAAGTCTAAAGAATCCAAAATAAAATTTGGAGATGTAAAGGCTGAAGACTTTTCAAAAGATTATGCTGCTCTCGACTCTGCAGCCGATGCTGTTTACTTATTTGATATAGGCTCGGCCAATCACGAAGGAAATAATTCGGGGTGGTTTTCTGTGATCAATAAAGTTCATGAACGCATCCGGCTTATTCACAAGAAGAGTTTTGATGATCTCGCTACCGTTAAAATTTATTTATATGCGCATGGCACTGATAAAGAAAGGGTTGAAAATCTGCAGGCTGCAACCTATAATCTTGAAGATGGAAAAGTGGTTCAGACGAAAGTAGAAAAAAGCGCTATTTTCCAGGAGAAAGATGGGGATTACCAGGTAGTAAAATTTACTTTTCCCAATATAAAAGAAGGTTCTATCATTGAATATAGCTATACTGCGAGCAGTCCTTTCTACAGGCATATCCCCACGTGGGCGTTCCAGGGTGACTATCCCAAATTTTATAGTGAGTTCACAATAGAGCTGCCCCAATTTTTTGATTTTGTTGTTTTACAGCAAGGTTATCTCCGACCGGTAATTGATACCGTAACCATGTCTTCCGGCGCTTTCAACATACTTGAACCAAACGGGGCAAATGCGTCACAGGTCTATAACTTCAGAAGCAATACGATTAAACATACCTGGGCTTATAAAGATATACCTGCATTAAAAGAAGAAAAATTTATAACAACGCTTTCAAATTATATTCAGAAACTGGAGTTCCAGTTTTCGGCCATACGTTTTCCTAATGAGCAGCCGAAATTATTTTTAAATGATTGGTTTAAAACGGTTGAACAATTAATGGAAGACGAAGATTTCGGGCAAGACCTGTCTAAAGAGAACGGTTGGTTAAAAGATGATGTAAAAATGGTAACAGGTGGTGAAACGGACGCAATCAATAAGGCGAGGAAAATTTACGAATATGTAAGGGACAATTATACCTGTACAGATTACTCTGCAATATACCTGTCGCAATCGCTCAAAAAAACCCAGCAGTCAAAGAAAGGAAGTGTGGCTGATATAAACATGCTGCTGATCGCGATGCTGAGAGTTGCAGATTATACGGCTGACCCTGTTTTAGTAAGCACAAGAGGGCATGGCAAAACGTATGATATGTACCCGATCATGAATAAATTCAATTACCTCGTTGTGCGTCTAAACATTAACGATAGACTCTACCTGCTCGATGCTTCTGATCCCGTATTAGGCTTTGGAAACCTGAGTTACAACTGCTATAACGGTAACGCCCGAACAATTGCTGCTTTACCCAGTTTAATAAGTCTGTCTGCTGATTCTTTATGGGAATCTCAAATTTCCACTTTTTTCCTGACTAATGATCAGGATGGGAAAATAACAGGCGCCTATAAAACTACTTTTGGAAAAGCAGGTTCGGAAATGATGCGCGATGAAATGAAAAAGAGCAATACGGACGAATATTTCAAAAATATAAAGAAGGCTTATGCATTCGATATCGATATGAGTAATACCGTTATCGATTCGTTGAATAAAAGAGAAATGCCTGTGTCCGTTCAGTACAATGTGGCTTTTAATATGGAAGATGATATTA
This sequence comes from Parafilimonas sp., assembly GCA_036274175.1. Classification (GTDB taxonomy): domain Bacteria; phylum Bacteroidota; class Bacteroidia; order Chitinophagales; family Chitinophagaceae; genus Parafilimonas. Next base: position 15,502 of record DASUGF010000001.1, on the reverse strand, counting down.
TCTACTTCAATCCCATGATGGCAGCAGACGTGCGTAAGGAGAATCCTTTCAAAGCGGCACAACGTTTTTATCCGGTAGAAATGCCGTACTGCATGGATGAAACTTATATCTTAAATATGGAAATTCCTGTTGGGTATAAAGTAGATGAATTGCCTAAGCCTGCACGTGTAACCTTAAACGGTAATGAAGGCGTGTTCGAATATCTTATTCAGCAAAGCGGCGATCATATACAATTACGTTGCCGCACCAAATTAAATAAGGCCACCTTTGAGCCGGAAGATTATGAAACCCTGCGCAATTTTTTTGCTTTCGTGGTTGAAAAAGAGGGCGAGCAGATCGTGTTCAAAAAAATATAAACTTTTATGAGAAAGCATACATTTCTGTTGATTATTTTATGTATGAGTGTTAGTATCATACATGCTCAGTCATATAATACATTGCTAATACCAGACTCAATCAAGAAGAAAGCAAACGCAGTAAAACGATTCGAAGAATTGAAAATTTCAATTAAAGGTATTGATAAAGCTGTAGTGCAACACAGGTATGTAATGACCATTCTAAATGAAGCGGGCAGGCGTTATTCTGTTTACAGCAACGATTATGACAAACTGAAGAGTTTAAGTGATATAGATGGTAACCTGTATGACGCAGCAGGAAAACATTTGAAAAATGTAAAGAAAAAAGATATAGCAGATTTTGTTGATGATGACCAGATGTCTTTGGCTACAGATAACCGTGTTAAAGTGCATAATTTTTTTTATGCTGATTATCCTTACACTGTAGAATACGAAGATGAACAGGAACTGAACGGAATATTTTTCCTGCCCCGCTGGATCCCGCAAAAAAGTAATCGTTGCGCCGTTGAGCAAAGCCGTTTTATTGTAGAAACGCCTATTGATTATAAACTCAGGTATAAGCAGTTTAAATATGCCGGAGATCCTGTTATTACAAATGATGGTAAAAAAATAACTTATACCTGGCAGGTAAAAAATTTGCATGCTTTTGATGATGAAAACTTTTCTCCTCAATGGGAAGAGATGACAACTTCTGTTTTTGTAGCACCTGTTGATTTTGAGATTGAAGGGCATACCGGCAAAATGGACACATGGCAAAATTTTGGAAAATTTATTGCATCACTTAATGCCGGCAGGGATGTATTACCTGATAATGTAAAAAAAGATGTACATAGCCTAACCGATCAATTAACTACTACACGCGAAAAAGCTTTTGCTCTTTACAATTATCTTCAAAACAATACAAGGTATATAAGCATACAGCTCGGCATTGGAAGCTGGCAGCCTTTCGACGCCAATTATGTGGCAACAAAAAAATATGGCGATTGTAAAGCGCTTTCCAATTATATGAAAAGCTTGTTGAAAGAAGCAGGTGTAAAGGGTTATTATGTTTTGGTAAATGCAGATGATGAAGACCTTCATGGATTATGGGAAGATTTCCCGTCGCCTTATTTTAACCATGCTATTTTATGCGTTCCGGATGGAAAAGACACTATCTGGTTTGAATGTACAAGTCAAACACAAACTTCAGGTTTTATGGGTTCATCCACAGGCAACAGGAAGGCATTAATGATAACAGATGATGGCGGTTACGTCGTAAGTACTCCTTCGTATCTTTCCCGGGATAACAGGCAAATCCGAAAAGTGGTTGCATCAATTGATGCCACAGGAAACCTGGAAGCAAAACTCAACACAAATTATTCCGGTATTCAGCAGCAATTACCTCACGCGCTTATGCATGAGGCGAATAAAGATTTTCGTGATAAATATCTAAATAACGAACTTAATCTTCCTACTTACCGGGTAACCGGCTCCAGTTATTCTGAAAAGAAAAATTTAATACCGGAAATAAATGAAGAATTACAAATAACTGCATCTTCGTATGCCACAATCTCTGGCAAACGCTTATTCGTTAAGCCGAATTTATTTAATAAAGTAGGTGGGAAATATAATGAGGAAGACACCCGCTTATTTGATATAGAATATCCTTACTCATTTCATGATGTTGATTCAATTGAGATAGAAATTCCTGCCGGGTATGTTGCTGAGTCAATGCCTAAGGACTTAACTTTAAGTAGTAAGTTTGGTATTTATGCCATACATTTTAGATTTATCGGGGACAAAATTGAGGTTGTTCGTGATTACACCAGATCCGCAGGACGTTTTCCCGCTTCGGATTATAAAGAATTTGCGAAATTCTATAATGATATGTACAAGGCTGATCGCGGCCAGATTGTCTTGATGAAAAAAGATAGCTGATTTGATGAAATATTAGCAGTAAAGCCTTGAAGTAACTGCATTTCAGTCAGTTATAATTTAATTTGCCTGACAAAGTTTCCTCTCCTCTTTACTGGATTATTTTTTGCTGATTTATTGGGAATTTTATCATTTAAAAAAAATCCCTCACAGGAAATAATCTATATATGAACTTAGGAAATTTCACTATAAAAGCTGCTGAAGCCTTTCAACAGGCACAGCAAATTGCTTTTAATAACACAAACCCCAATATTGAAACAGAGCATATTTTAAAAGCTTTGTTAGAGCAGGAAGATTCACCCGTTGAATACCTGCTTAAGAAAAACAATGTTACGCTTAACCTGCTTGATACCAAGTTAGATGAGGCTATAAACAAGCTGCCGAAAATAAGCGGCGGCGCTGCGGCGGCACAATCCATCAGCCGGGATGCAAATAGTGTTGTGTTGCGTGCGGGCGCGGTACTAAAACAGTTTAATGATGAGTTTGTAACACCTGAACATTTACTGCTTGCAATTTTACAGGGTAATGACGCTTCTGCTAAATTATTAAAAGGGGCAGGCCTTACGGAGAAAGGTCTCGTTGCCGCTATTAAAGAGTTGCGCAAGGGTGAATCCGTAACATCTCAAACGCAATCACAGGAATTCAACGCTTTAAATAAATATGCAAAGAATTTAAACGAAATGGCAAGACAGGGCAAGCTTGATCCTGTTATCGGCCGTGATGAAGAAATACGCAGAACCCTGCATATACTTTCGCGCAGAACTAAAAATAACCCCATTCTTGTTGGCGAGCCGGGTGTTGGTAAAACGGCCATTGCTGAAGGCATCGCACACCGCATTGTAAACGGCGATGTACCTGAAAACCTTAAAACAAAAATTATTTATGCGCTGGATATGGGCCAGTTGATAGCCGGTGCTAAATATAAAGGTGAATTTGAAGAAAGATTAAAAGGTGTTGTAAAAGAAGTAGGCAACAGCGACGGAGAGATTATTCTGTTTATAGATGAGATCCATACACTCGTGGGCGCCGGCGGTGGCGAAGGCGCCATGGACGCGGCTAACATCTTAAAGCCTGCGTTGGCCCGTGGTGAATTAAGGGCTATCGGTGCTACTACTTTAAACGAGTACCAGAAATTTTTTGAAAAAGATAAGGCGCTGGAACGCCGTTTTCAGAAAGTATTTATTGATGAGCCGACGGTTGAAGACGCCATCTCTATTTTACGTGGCTTGAAAGACCGCTATGAAACGCATCATCATGTGCGTATAAAAGATGAAGCGGTGGTAGCAGCAGTTGAATTATCGCACCGTTATATCACCGACAGGTTCTTGCCGGATAAAGCCATTGACCTGATTGATGAAAGCGCCGCAAAACTTCGCCTTGAAATGAATTCAATGCCTGAAGAATTGGATAATCTGGAAAGGCAGATACGCCAATTGGAAATTGAAAGGGAAGCTATCAAGCGGGAAACCGAAGGTTCGCCGGCACAATATAAAATCAATAATGACAGCCGGCAAAATGATGAAGACAAATTAAAAACGCTGAACATTGAGATAAGTAACCTTAGTGTTGAGCGTGACACTTTGAAAGCAAAATGGAAACAGGAGAAAGAGATCGTTGAAAAAATTCAAAACGCAAAGGCTTCTATCGAACAATTAAAACTGGAAGCAGAACAGGCGGAACGTAATGGCGATTATGGAAAAGTTGCGGAGATCCGTTACGGGAAGGTAAAAGACCAGGAACAAATCATTAATGAATATACAATTCAATTGAATGAATTGAGCCGTCATGGCCGCCGCCTGATGAAGGAAGAAGTGGATGCAGAGGATATCGCAGAAAATGTAGCCAAGGCGACCGGTATTCCTGTTACAAGGATGATGCAAAGCGAACGCGAGAAGTTGTTGCACCTGGAAGAGCATTTACATGAAAGGGTTGTTGGCCAGGAAGAAGCGATCAATGCCGTTGCCGATGCCATCCGCAGAAGCCGGGCCGGTTTGCAGGATCCTAAGAAACCGATTGGCTCCTTTATATTCTTAGGCACTACCGGTGTGGGTAAAACAGAGCTGGGAAAAGCGCTTGCAGAATATTTGTTTGATGATGAAAGCATGATGACCCGTATTGATATGAGCGAATACCAGGAGAAACATACCGTTTCAAGATTAGTCGGCGCGCCTCCGGGTTATGTTGGATATGATGAAGGGGGACAGTTGACAGAGGCCGTGCGCCGTAAACCCTACAGCGTTGTGCTGCTCGATGAGATCGAGAAAGCTCACCCGGATGTTTGGAATGTTTTATTACAGGTGTTGGATGACGGAAGATTAACGGATAATAAGGGCCGTGTGGTGAATTTCAAGAACACGATCATTATAATGACAAGTAATATCGGCAGCACATTGATACAGGATGCATTCCAGGATGTTAGCGAAGCAAATCTTGAAGATGTTGTTGACAAAACAAAAGTGGGGGTAATGAACCTGCTGCGTCAAACCATCCGTCCTGAATTCTTAAACAGGGTGGATGAAATAATCATGTTCCAGCCTTTAATGAGAAAAGAGATAAAGCACATTGTAAAAATCCAGTTGAACGGATTGAAAAAGATCCTTCAGCAAAATCATATAGAACTTGAATTTACAGATTACCTGATTGATTATTTATCTGAAGCAGGTTATGACCCGCAGTTTGGTGCAAGGCCTTTAAAAAGGCTCATCCAAAAGCAGATCGTAAACCAGTTAAGCAAAAAGATACTGGCAGGCGATATCGACAAGTCACACCCGGTTTTGGTTGACGTATTTGATAATGTGGTAGTGTTCAGGAATGAGGTAGCTGAAAAAGTAAGATAGTAATTCACGCAAATTCATTTTAAAAATCCCGTGTTTGGCATGGGATTTTTTATACTCTTCAATAGTATTTTTGCTTATTCATTTAAATTAAAACGAACCTTGAATACATCAGGCTTTTTCGAAACATTCTTCAGTAACGCCAGGTATAATGGCATATTAATAATGGATACCGCCGGTACGATCATCAACATAAATGAAGCATTTCATTTGCGATTCGGTTATGAAGAAAAAGATCTTGCCGGCAAAAATTTTTCCATTCTTTTTACAGAAGAGGATAGGGAAACAAATAAGCCGGAAAGAGAATTGCAAAACGTATTAACTGAAGGTTCCGGTAATGATGAAAATTATCTTGTACACAAAGATGGCAACAAGGTTTGGGTTACCGGCGAATCCGTTTACATAGAAAATACAAAGGATGAAGCCTATGTTATAAAAATTGTACATAATATTCATGCGCAGAAGCAACTGGAAAGATTCCTGCTGGAGTCTCATGAATTTATCGATACAGTTTTTGATTCAATAGATGAATCAGCATTGCTGATGCTTGACAGCAGGCTTCGTCTTATAAAGACCAATAAAGCTTTTATTAAAATGTTTGAACTGGACAAGCCGGTTGTGCAGGGAAGCAGGTTGTCAGAATTAGATAACGCCTTTTGGCAAAGAGCTGATGTGAAACAGGAAACAGTTAATTTTCTTACCATGCATAATGTAAGTGAAAAGAAAATTTTTTCCATGGAAACCAGGCAGGGCAAAACAAGACAAATAAGCTTCCGGGGAAAATTGGTAGAAGGCATTCCCGGTACCGAACGAAAATTATTAGTTATGCTGAAGTTTATATCCTGACATAATCCTTAGCCTATTTAAAATTACAGATAAGATTTAGGTTCATCATACCTGCTATTATTGATTCATTTTAAGTATTCTCTTCGTAGCCACTTTATCGCCATTCTCATCCACGAGTCTTATAAAATAAACACCTGCAGCAACATTAATCAGGTAAACAGGAAATGTTTGCTGTGATTGTGTAACTGAAACTTTTCCCGTTAATACCCGTTTGCCTGTTGCATCATACACAGCATATCCGTATGTTGATCCCGGTGTTGCATTGCTGATTTGAAGGTTTGCTACAGTTGCAACAGGATTAGGAAATACATTAATATCTGATGCCGGGCTTTGATGCGAACTGTCGCTATTGAATGTAACAACAAAAGAAGCCTTCGTGTTTCTTATGCCATCGAAGTATAAAAGATATTTATGATTTTGCTCTAATCCCGAAAGCTTTATCAGGCTATTCCCGCTGAATTGGGAACAGATAACAGGCTTCGGATAATCCTGGGCCCCGGGGCAACTTTGTACATCATACAGGGCCAGCAATATACCCTGTGCATTACAGGAGGCAAGATCAGCCGGCACCGTTGTATAATTTGTAATGTCGAGTTCGATATCTTTTTTTGCACCTGTAAGAAACGCGTAATAAGCATTATTGGTTACGGGCGTGCCGGTGTTTTTACAATTCACCTGTTTGAAGGAGGGGTCTACAAATTTATTGCTGGTGGCATGCACCAGATCAAAACTCACTGTTGTATTATCCTGCAATACCGTGGAAGGGAAAGCGGCAGGACAATCATCATTAGAAATGGCCGATGCGGGTAACGGCGTCATTTCGTTTTTAAATAACCCGCAATCGCCATAATTATTATGCTGCGGTGTTATCGTGTATAATGCTCCCTGGTATGCAGCGGCATCGGGTGACCTCCGGTCAACATAATCCAATATGGCATAATGCATCAGTTTTGACGGGTTGATCCGCTGATAATTTCCACCGTCATTTTCATAATCATCATTGATGTGAGCGAGGTTAAGGGCATGCCCGATTTCATGCAGTATTATCATTTCAAGATCATAGGAACCTGTTGCGGGAAAACAGGGGCCAAACTCAAAAGAAATATCATCCCCTGTAGAAACCTTATCGTTCCTGATCAAAATATCAAACCCCGTTTTTTGAGCTGTTAAAATATCATTGTTCACCGAACATGCTGAAAACCAGCTATAGGTTGATTCCAAAACACCGTCAGCCATCCTGTCAACAGTGGTGTTATTATTGTCAAAAACTACCAGGTTAACGCCGTCGTCTGCAACTTTTTGAAGTGAAGTAGGAGAACCTTCAACCAGGTTAGCCCCGGCGATTTCCTTCCATGTGTTTACTGCCCGCTGAAAGGTCTGTTTAGCAGGGGAGGCGGTAAAATCTATTCCGCCGCCGGCAGTACTTGTACTATATTGAAAGGTATACCCACCTGATCCATTCGTATTCATCAGCCTTGGCTCGCGAACAAAATCTTTACCGTTCACGGTAAAGTCTGCATTAAGCACTGCAAAAAACACCTGCAGGTCAGTTGCCGATATTATCTCCGTTCCATCATTCAGCACCACTGCAAATTTGCCGGTGCCGGCCTGGTCCGGCACATTCACCTTTATCTGTGTATCATTCCATGAAATGATATAAGGAGAATTGTAATCGATCTTATAATCCGGGTCTGTATTATCACTATTTCCGTCTTTAAATTCTATACCGGCTTCGTCAGATGGCGTATTCCCAAAACCTGAACCCGTTATCGTCAGAATATTATTGGCGGCATCGTTAATAGCGCCGGCATGAACTGTAGCGGGAGAAAAAGAAACAATGGCGGCATCGGCCGTGCCATTACTTACATCCCCGGCATCTACTTTGAAAGTGGCATCGAGCACTTTTTCCTGAATGCCTGATTGTTTTTTTATCTCATTGTACAGGGTTTTGCCAGGGTTTTCGTAGTTGACGAATGGAGCAACCGCCCTCTTTTTATCTTTATCATAGCGCAAAAAACCCTGTTTGCTGCTATACACATCATATAGAACCCTTTTTGTGGAAGGCGAGAGGATGCGCCTGGCATTTTCATATAAGAAAAACATTCCTGTTTCGCCCTTTTTCAGTTGCAGCACATCGCTTACTTTAAGACATGTAGTACCCACAGTACCGCCCTGGGTAAGCACTTCAATTTCTTTTGATACAACCCGGCCTTTGAATATCTTATATATGTGCACCTTGTTTGCCGTATAAATAATAGTATGTTCATCGTTCCAGAATGAATAATGATCGGTTACCCTGCCTTCAAGAATAAGGGTGGCTTTATTTATTTTATGCTTAAGATCAATTTTATATAGCTGGGCATTGAGTGGCGAAAAACCAATTAACAGTAACACGAGGCAACAGGCAACATTTCTGATTAATTTCATTCCGCAATATTTAGCTGATAATAAAAATACGATTTGAACGAACATTTGTTTTACGGCCAATCAAAACTTTTTGAAACAGGATTAAAACAGCATCAAACCTAAATAAAAAAGGCTGTTTTTTTAAACAGCCCTTTTTAAGCGAAAATATTTTGATTACCACTTATCTACCTCTTCAGATGTATTATTGCTACCTGATATTTCTTCTATGTTTATTATTTCAACCTCCACCACTTCAGTGCCATCCGTTACTCCTATAGGCTCCGATTCCGGGTATTCATGGTTATAAGCATCAAAATCAAAATCGGGCATCAACTCTGTTTTCACATAATCAACCGCTTCATTTAATGCCTTGGTGAACTTGTTAAAATCTTCTTTATATAAGAACAATTTATGCCGGTCGTATCCTCCGTCGTTAAAACGTTTGCGGCTTTCTGTTATAGTGAGATAGTAGTCGTTGCCACGGGTTGCCCTCACATCAAAAAAATAAGTTCTTCTTTTCCCTGCTTTAATGCGTTTGCTATAAACGCTTTCCATTTTCTTGTCGTTGTTTTCGTAAGCCACTTTCGTTTGGTTTGATGATATTAATATTTCTTAAAGCAGCAAATATAATATTGTTTTACAATTACCAAAATTTTGACAAACTTTTTAAAATTACGTGGAAGATTTTTCTTCCCTTAATTGAAGATCATACAGATCGGCATAATAACCTTCCTGCGCCAGCAAGGTGGCATGCGTGCCTGATTCAACAATTTCACCTTCTGAAAGAATGATTATCTTATCAAATTTTATTGAAAGAAAAATGCGGTGCGTAATGATAATGGTTGTTTTATTTTGAAGAAAGTTGTTCAGGTTATCGACAATTTTATGCTCTGTTTTTGCATCTACCGCGCTCAGGCAATCATCAAACAGCATCACCGGGCTTTCTTTTACCAAAGCTCTTGCAATGGAAACGCGTTGTTTTTGCCCGCCGCTTAAGGTAACGCCCCGTTCACCAACCATGGTTTCATACCCTTTTTCCAATGACAGGATTTCGTTATCAATAGCGGCATAACCTGCATATTTTTTAACGTCGATATCTTTTTGCTGATCGCGCAATCCGAACCGGATATTATTGGCAACAGTATCGCTGAAAAGAAAGATATCCTGGGGTATATAGCTTATATAATTACGCAAAGCAGTTAAAGAAGCATACCGTATATTTTTATCGCCGATAGAGATGCTGCCGTGGTCCGGATCGTAAAAACGAAGCAACAATTGCGCAAGGGTTGATTTGCCGCTTCCTGTTTTGCCAAGTATCATCACTTTTTCCCCGGGTTTCACTTCCAGCGAAAAATTATTCAATGCCCTGATACCTGTATGCGGGTAGGTAAATGTTACATTGTTGAAAATGATGCTTCCGCTAAAAATTTCAGTTTTGCTTTCTTTTACAGGATCATCAACAACCGGTTTTGTGTCCAGGAATTCATTTATTCTTTTTTGTGATGCAGATGCACGCTGTACCATGCTGGCAACACTGCCAATAGCACTCACGGGAAACATGAGCATATTGATATAAATAACAAATTCAACAATTATCCCAACCTTATCGGGGTTGGTGAGTGCCATTTTACTGCCTATCAAAATAGTAAGCAGGGTGCTTAACCCAACCAGCAAGGTCATACTGGGAAAATAAATAGCTTCCACTTTGGCAAGACCTACAGCGTTTTTCCTGTAGGCTTCGCTGTTCTTTTTGAAAAATCCAAGCATGGCTTTTTCCTGTACAAAAGATTTTATTACCCGGATACCTGAATACGATTCCTGGGCATTTGTAGTAAGGTCTGACAATAAAGCCTGCACCCGCTCACTCTTTTTATGGATGATGGTGTTCACAATATAAATAGTGATAGCGAGTAGCGGCAAGGGCGCGATTACAACGAGTGTAAGATTAAAATCTTTACGCAGCATATTAACCAGGCATAACGTAATTAAAGCAATGAGGTTTACTGCATACATTATAGCAGGGCCGGCGTACATTCTTACACGGCTCACGTCTTCGGCTACCCGGTTCATCATATCGCCGGTGCTGTGCGTTTTAAAGAAACCCATATCGAGCTGCTGGTAATGATTGTATATCTCGTTCTTCAGATCATATTCAATATAGCGGCTCATTACAATCAGGGTTTGGCGCATAAAAAACATAAAGATGCCTCTCAGTAAAGCAAGTAATAAAATTATGATACTGCTTATAAGCACAATTTTACTAAAGTCAAAATGCTGTAACCAGTTGATCAACAAATAAACAGACCTCGAATAATTTTCGGTGATCCGTGCAGGTTTATGAGAAATAAATTGTTGTACCTGTCCAACCACATAGCCGGTAACTTCGGGTGCGAGCACGGTAAAATAGTTGGACGCTGTAACAAAAAAGATTCCCGCTAAGAATCTAACCCTGTATTTCCAGAAATATTTATGTAACGCCGAAAGATGTTTCATAAAGCTGGCAAAGATAGAGCAGGGGGTGGCCTTTTTCTAACAGGTATTTTTTTTTAATACCTTTAGGTTGAAGCAACCACATGGAAACCCGCCTGCAAAAAAAAATGGAAATAATACTGCTATTAACCTGCGATTTTCTTAGGTTGCGGCTATACTTTCTTACCTCCAAAATGACAGGTGATTTTCAACTGAGGCAAAACCATAAGCGTATACAATTTATAAACAGGATTTTTTGTATTCTGCTATGCTGTTGCCAGGCCAATTTATTTTCCCAATCCCTTACTGACTACTCTAATCTTCGTTTTCAACACCTTATGGGTAATGGCCTGTCTGATAACGATGTCAATTGCTTTTTGCAGGACCGGCAGGGATTTATGTGGATCGGCACGAACGACGGGTTAAATCGCTATGACGGGTATAATTTCAAAGTGTACCAGCCGGATGCACTTAACAAAAATTCACTTTCATCAGCGCAGGTAAACTGTTTGTACGAAGATAAAAATGGATTGATATGGATAGGAACCGCAAGCGGCGGTTTGAACAGCTTTAATCCTAAAACAGAAAAATTTAGTAGATGGGTGAGAAGCGATACCACTGTGAATTCCATTTCTGATAATACGGTTAATGCAATCTGCGCAGACAGTAACAATAGCCTATGGATCGCTACGGCCAGCGGCCTCAATTTTTTTAACCCCGCAACGGAAGAATTTAAAATATACCACCATAAAGAAGGAGATGTTAACTCTATAGCCAGGGACAATATCTATTCCCTGTATCTTGATAAGCAAAACAGGTTATGGATAGGTACTTATGGGGCCGGTATAGATATGCTGAATACGGCTACCGGGAAAATAAGGCACATCAGCCGTTTTGCAACATCCGGTGTGCCGGATAACAGCGATTATATAAGAAAAATAATTCAGGCTAATGATACCCTGTTATACGCATCATCAGATAAAGAACTGCTTGGCATCAATCTTATAAATTATCATGTTTCCTTCGTTACACACTCTGAAAAGAACGGCGAGGGAGAAATTCAATGTTTACTTAAAGATGACAATAACCTGCTTTGGATGGGCACAAGAAACGCAGGACTCGTAATTTACGACCCGTCAACCCGGCAAAGCATTAACTACCGCGCTGATGAGAAAAACCAGGAAGGATTAAGCGATAACTATGTAAGGGCAATATATAAAGATCGGGAAGGAGGAATATGGATTGGCATGCTTACAACCGGCATTCACAGGATCAATCTTGGCATGCGAAATTTTAAAGTGCTTAAAGCCAAAGAATTTGCAGGGCATGAAGGGAAAGATAATTATATATTCAGCTTTGCGGAAGATAACGATTCAAATCTTTGGGTAGGAACATTTAATGCGGGCTTTCATCAGTTTAAAAAGCAAAACGATGAATACGCATTTGTGAAAAATTATTTTAGCGGCAACACAGACCTAATAAATCAGTTCGTTATCAGCCTTGAAAAAGGGAATGGTAATGATATTTGGCTTGGCCATTTTGGAGGAGGAGAGGGAGTAAGCAGGTTCGTACCCGGAAATGAATCCCTGGAACATTTTACAAGCCATACTGCTGGCGGTAATTCCATTGCGGAAAATAATGTTGTAAGCCTTTTATGGGATCCAACCGGTATATTATGGATAGGCACTGCGAGATCCGGCCTGGACGAATACAATATGCAAACAAAAAAATTCTATCACCATCAACATAATGAGCAGAACCCGGAATCAATTTCTGATAATTGGGTAAATGCCATTAAGAAAGATAAAGCCGGAACCATATGGCTTGCAACCGGCGATGGCCTGAATAAGATGAACAAAGACGGGAGTTTTACGCATTTTCTCCATGATGACAAAGATCCTTTCTCTCTTAGTTATGGCCACATAACCTGCATGAACATTGATGATAATGGAATAATCTGGATGGGAACCGAATCCGGCGATCTTGATGCCTTTCAACCTTCCTCGAAAAAATTTTTAAACATAAAGTTGTTTGGCGGAAAGAAGAAGTGCACTGTTCAAGGCTTATTAATTGATAACTCCGGCAAAATATGGATAAGCACCGACGCGGAAATTGTAACGTTTGATCCGCCTAAAAACTTCTCTTCTTTTTTCACCAGGAGCGTACCCCCCGAATTCAAAGAAATGGATAAGTATTTCCAGGACTATGACAAATCGAACGGTGTGCCCTTTAATTCTTTTAACCAATACAGCTATTATAAAGGAAAAGATGGAAAACTCTATTTTGGATCAACCAACGGGGCTTTAATAATTGATCCCGAAAAATTTTATTTAAATGCTCAACCGGCCCGGGTACTGTTAACTAATTTTTCCCTGTTTAATAAAGAGGTAACTGCCGGTGACTCAACAGGAGCAATGAAGGAAGCCATTTCATACGCGAGGGAAATCACGCTAAAGTCAAGGCAAAATGTTTTTTCAATAGAATTTACGTCTGCCAGTTTTACCGACCCAACCAAAAACAGGTTTGCCTATATGTTACAGGGATTTGATAAAGACTGGATATTCACTGACTATAAAAAAAGAAGCACCACGTACACCAATCTTCACCCCGGGGAATACACTTTTAAGGTGAAAGCCAGTAATAGTGAAGGTGTATGGAATGAGGACGGAACTTCCTTAAAAATAATCATACTCCCGGCATGGTGGCAGACCTGGTTATTCAAAATTGCACTGGCGATTTCGCTTTTTGCCTTAATATTTTTTGCCATCAGGTATTATTTCAGGCAAAAGCTGAAACTGCAACAGGAACAGTTTGAAAGAGAGCGTGCCATAGAAACAGTCCGTGCGAGAATTTCAGAAGATATTCACGATGAGATCGGTTCAGGGCTTACGAAAATCTCTTTGATGAGCCAGCGGATAAGAATGCATCTTGAAAACAAAAAAGAATTTGACCCTGAACTATTACAAAAGCTGACGGAATCATCAAAAGAAGTAGTAACCAACCTCGGCGAAATCATATGGACAGTCAATCCGAAATACGATAACCTGCCGAGCCTGCTGGCTTATATAAGGAATTATGTTTCGAATTTTTTTGAACATACTTCTGTTGATTGCTCCATTGATTTTCCGGTTGAAATACCTGCTGACACGATTTCACCCGACCTGAAACACAACTTGTTTCTTGTGATAAAAGAGTCACTGAATAATATTTTAAAACACGCGGAAGCCACAGCAGTAACCGTTCATTCTCATTTAGATAGCAGCACATTTTATTTTGAGATTACGGACAATGGAAGGGGTATAGATGATATGAAAGGCAGGCAGTTTGGAAATGGCTTGTTGAATATGAAGAACAGGATGGAGGCGGTAAAAGGGAAATTTGAAATACAGTCAACAAAGAATGTAGGAACCAAAATTACGCTCGAAGCAACACTATTGCATTAATAGATTGCCTATATCTACTTTTATGTGATTGGAAAAGTACTTAAATAGCATGTAATTTGCATTGTTAATTACTTTAATCGAAAAAAATGAGGATCAACGTAGCCATAGTCGAAGATGACACGGATATACGGCAATCTTTGGAAGAAATTGTTTCATCGTCAGGTGAGATGAATTGCGTAGCTGCTTTCCCTAATGCAGAAGAATTTATTGAGACTTTTAAGTACATCAACGCCGACGTTGTGCTGATGGATATAAACCTGCCCGGGAAAGACGGTATTAAGGCCGTGGAAGAACTGAAACCGCTTAAGCCCAAAGTGCAGTACCTTATGTGCACTTCTTATGAAGAGCCGGAAAAGACTTTTAAATCGCTTTGTGCCGGTGCAACAGGTTATCTGGTAAAGAATTGTACTCCGGAAAAGCTCTATGAAGCTATAAAAGATATTTATAACGGCGGCTCGCCAATGTCGCCCCAGATCGCAAGGCTGGTTGTAACATCATTTAGTCAAAAACAGGCAACCAGCGATGCATTTGAATTGCTCACTGAACGGGAAAGAGAAATTTTACTACATCTTGCCAAGGGCTTTCAATATAAAGAAATTGCATCCAAACTATTTTTAAGCGTAGAAACCATCCGTACCTATGTACGCCACATCTATGAAAAGCTACAGGTGCATACACGCACAGACGCATTGAATAAGGTCTTTTTGAAATAATGACTTTATTCTTTTACAGTTAATCTTTCCGGTAACCCGTAATTGTTTTTTGCTGCAATATTTTACCGTTTATAGAATAACTTTGCTGGCAACTTTAGCTAAACAAAACTATTTGCGCGATCAACCAGAAAAGAACAACGGTAAATTGAGCTTATAGAAAATGGATGAAAGTCTGCAGGAATGGCAATAAAGCCTGGCCTTTTGCTAACCAGGTTCAGGTACAGTAAGCGCACCGAAATTGTTTTCAGGCGAAATAATATGAAGCATGTTGGTATCTAATGACAGGCGGGACAGGCAAAAATTCCAGGCGACTGGCTTATTACTTGCGCAGTACGGTGATTCAATTTTTGGCTTAAGCGCGGATCTGTGAGATAAGGGATTGTAAGGAAATAACATTTACGTTTTTGGACTTATAGTATAATTCCACTCTCCATGAAATTTATGATGTTTTATGTTTATATTCTTTAATTCTTCATCTGTAATTATCCTTCCTTTTTCATATTCATTTTCATCAATCTTCG